>NZ_CP025249.1:1885085-2513447 GCF_009930875.1 Actinomyces sp. 432 | reverse complement strand
ACGGCACTAAGGTGAAGTTCTTCCTGGAGCGCCCCACCAAGGATGGGGGGCAGCAGGCCCACAGCTCAGTGCTCATTCCACCGGATGGGTCCATCATGTCCTTGTGGTTCGATCACGCAACGCGGCAACCCGGGTACTTCAGGCTGCTGGTCGACTCCCCGGCCGCCGCCTCCGTACGGGCGGACGAAGAGGCTTCCCCCCGCTCGCTTGAGCACTACGCGCTGATTGACCCTGAGCTAGCGAATCTGCGCAAGGAGCGGTGAGCGGATGTCGCCTCGAAGTCAGGACACAGGTTCCCGCCCCTACCGGGCAGACGCGCTGCCGCCGTCTATCCCGCCTGGCGCGAGCGCGGCGCCGACGTCCTCCCAGCTGCTCTACACGAATGTCGACCGCGTAGTCGACGGCCGGACGTTCTCTGGCTGGCAGATCATGGCTGCATCCGGGGACCTGGATGAGGAGGAGGCGCAGTCGCTCAGCCGCCTGATCGAGCCGGTGCTCTCCCCGGCCCGGTCGCTGCCGTCCTTCCCTACAGCGGAGGAGATCGCGGGCGCCGAGCGCCGGCTCGCGCAGGTACCAGTGGGGCGTGACACTGTCTTCATCCATACTGCCCCGCCGGGCTCGACACTACTGGCAGGCCGAACAGCTTCACCCACCTGCTGCGGGTACGGGAAGAGGCTGCTCCCGCGCTGACCGCGCCCGATCTGTGGCGTTCAGACTGGTGGGTTGCTCCTTTCGGCGCCGAGAACGTCCGCGCGGCCCAGCTGCCCGATCCCGGTTCCCTGTCCCGGGGCGGCCTGGATGACGACGCCGTCGCCGACTTCATCGCCGCCGGCGACAGAGGGCCGGTCCTGGCCGCCATAGCCGATGCCCTTGAGCCCATGCTCGGGCCGGTGCCGCCACAAACGCGGCGGCTAGTGGTGGTGGCCTGCGACTCCACCGATGAAGCGGCGCTGTGGGCTGCTGCACTGGCCCGCACCTGTGCCGGCGCGACTTTTCGCCGTCTGGGCGTGTCGACCCTGGAGCGCATTGCGGGTGTCGGCGACGCCGAGGGGCTGGCGCAGCAGGGTATTGGGCTGGCCTTCGTGCCGCGCAGCGATGTGCTCGGCGGGAGCCTCAGCCGGTCCAACGTAGTGGTGATCGACCCGGCGCAGGCGCACCAGCCGCCGCCGACCGGCGCCTGGGGGCGGCTGGTACGGGCCGGCGCGAATGACCTGGGGGCATGGGTTGCTGCCACCGAGGCGCTGCGTGACGTCCTGTCAGTGCTCTCGGATCACCGGGATATCAGCCCGGCGTGGCCACTGGCGATGGCGGAGGCCTGCGAGCCGAACCTGCTCTCGGCCACGCCGGATACGGACTTCGTCTCGCTGGTGGAACGAGAACTGGTTGCCTGCCAGCCCCGCGCGCTGGCGACCAGCGCGTACCTGACTGCCATTGTCAATGACCGGGTGCTGGGATCGACGCAGGATGATCCCGAGTCCTGGTATGACAAGCTCTCGGCGGTTCCGGCAGGCTCGCCGGTCGACGGCGTCGCGGGCGGACTGGTCAGGAAGTACCTGGATACCGCCTCCCGGAACCCGCGCTGGCTGGCCGCTGAACGGCCCGGCCGCGAGGACGCCACGCAGCTGCTCCGGGACTGGAGCGCGATGCCGGCGAATCAGGCGCTAGTGGCGGCCGCGTTCACCACCGCATACACGACCGCGGCCGAGCAACGGCGCCCCGCCAGCCCGGCCGCAGGCGCGCAGGCGGTGGACTCACTGGTACGAGACGGCCTCACCCTGCCCGAGTCCACGGCACCCGCTCTGCTGGGGGCGGCGGCGGGCGCACTGCTCAACGAGTCCGATCCCGGCCACACCGCGATGCTGTCCCTGGACCTGTGCGCGGATACGCGCAAGCAGCTGGCGATACTGGTGGATGACCTGCTGCGCGACCGGCACGCCTACGGCACCGCGCGAACGCTGCCGGCCGCGCCACCGGCGGCGTTGGCCTGGCTGGTCCCCGGCCTAGAGCTGGGGACTCTGCGACAGGTCCGCCTGGAGACGGCGCTGGCGAGACTGCAAGCCGAGCCGGACAGGAGCAACGCCGTCGGCCTGGCACAGGCGCTGCAGGGGCTGCCCGGCGGTCCGCAGCTGCCCGAGTACGCACTCAACACACTCGCCGAGCACCTCACGGCGGGACAGGCACTGGCTCTTCCCGAGTCCCTCCCCGGGTGGTGGCGGATTGCCGGGCCCTGCCTAATGCGGAATCCCGGTGAGCCCGCCGCCGTGGAGTTCGCGCGCAGGCACCTCGGTTCTATCGGTCTTTCCGAGCACCGCCTGGGGCAGGGCCGGTCAGATGCGCATCATGGCAGCAGGCGGTTAGCACAGCAGTGGTCTTTCACTCGACTCCGCTCATGAGCGCCCCGCCCACCGAGGTGGCGAATATGGCCGTGAACGTCCTGAAAGGGATAGCGCAGATCCGCAGCGGCCGACCCGGAGTCGACATTCCGCGCCTGCCGATTACGGAGGCCACGAACAAGGCGCTGGCGGCGCTGGTCATTGCCATGTGGGCCGGGGTATCCGTCCCGCAGCTCCCGCACGGAGTGAACTGGTCCAGGTCCTTGCAGACGCTGGCCGAGTGGGTGGAGCGGAATCCCTACAGCCTGTCGCCGCAGCCGCCTTACGCGCTGGGGAACACCGCACGCCGCCTGGCGGCAAAGCTGTTCCTGCGGGAGCGGGAGGGGCGTGTGCATGAGGACCTGCGTGCATGGAGCGACGCGGTGCTAGATGAATTCGACTTCGTGCAGGAGCGCTCGGCACCCGAGCTGACGGATCGCGACGACGTCGCACTGGCGGCCGTGCGCGCCTGGGTCGGAATGCTCGATGAGAACAGGCGGCAGCAGGCCATCCGCAAACTGGGACAAGCGCTGTACGACGCCCCGGGTGCGGAGCGTTGGCTCGCGAAGAACGTGTTCGGGGAGTCGAGCCGCTTCAACATCCGATCCAAATTCTTCGGCAGCCGCTGAACGGCGGAATTACGAAAGGAAGCCTCGTGTCAGACATCCTGGACCACGGTCAGTGGGAAGAGCTCGCGCTGGCGGTCAAGGGCGCAGTCGAGCTGAACCTCGTATCACGCTCCGTGCCCGCCCAGATTGAGGTCGTCGGCACAACCCGGGCCCCGAAGTACCTCGGGGCGGCACGCGGAGCCGTGGCCTTCCCCGCACAGGCGGTTGCGGAGGACGCGCCCACCACAGTGCGTGTCATGACCGCCTCGGGTGATCCCTTCCCCGGGGACTACACGGTGGACCTCGCCATCGGCGTCGTCGGCGGACAGTCCTACCTGTTGCGCTCCGTGCCGGTTTCAGGACGGTCCGTCGTGGCGGTGCTTTCGGTGACGCGAGCTGGCAGCACCATCACGGTTCGACCGGGCGAGGGCGGCACGGTCACCCTCGGCCTGGGGGGATGGTGCGCCCGGCGCTGGGAGGAGCAGGGGCACAGGCTCCATCCGAGCGTCACCTCCCTGGTGATCGATACATCCGCCTCGATGCAGCAGTACCAGGACCGGGTGGATGCCCTGCTACGGTTCCTCGACGACCTGTACGGGACCGTCGGAGTCCCGGCGCCGACGGTGCGTCGGGTCTCGGTAGGGGGCGCGGAGAGCCACGGCGTCGGGCAGGTGGCCGCTCCGGACGACGACGCCGGCGCGCGGGTGGCGGTAGTCACCGACCTGCCTCCTGAGCCGGCACGCTCCGACGTGCTCCTGGCTGGGCCGACGGAGGTACTCAGCGTGCTCCCCGCCCCGGAAGCCCTCGCGCTGGATGGTGCGGCGTGGGCGGAGCTGATGCGTGAGGACCTCGGTTTCGGGCCGCGCACGCTGGAGCTTCTTGCACCTTTGCTCACTTGGCTGTCGACACCCGCTGGACACCACGGAAACGGAGAAAACGTATGAGTACCTGTCCTTACTGCTACTCCGCCATTCCCGGCGGAGAGATCACCGTGCGGTGCACGGGGCAGTGCCAGCCCGTCCCGGATCCGCAGGGCACCGCTCTGGCCGGATACGAAACCAGAACTACTCCCTTCTACCGCATCGTTCAAAATGAGGACGAGCCGGTGCGTACCACAGTCCCGTGCCGGCGGTGCGGGCAGCCGTGCCGGCAGCGGATCTGCAGCGTATGCCACCGGGATCTGCCGCCGGGATGGGAGGATGCGCGGGTATTCACCATGACGCTGGTCGGGGCGCGGGGCTCGGGCAAGTCCGTCTACATCGCGGTGGCCGTGGACCTGCTCAGGCGCTACGCGCAGTCCCGGGGATGCACCATGACCCCCACCACGACCGGCACCTACGAGGTGTACTCGCAGCGGTACTACAAGCCCTTGTTCAAGGAGAACGTGGTCATGGAGGGCACACCTCCCATCGCGGGTGGTGGCGCATACCAGCAGGACCCCCTGATCTGGGAGTTTCGCGGTAATGACATTGAGCGCTTCTACATCGTGATGCGCGACGTGGCCGGTGAGGACATCGAGAAGGTTGTAGGCAAGCCGCTTCACTTCAGCTTCATGGACCGGGCCGACTTGGTGGTGTTCCTCTTCGACCCGCTCATGCTGGACTCCGTTAGGCAGGTGCTGGCGGGAATCATCCCGGAGATCGACCGCAACCGGCTGGGGGACATGCCTGGGGAGGTGCTGCCGAAGGTGCTGCTGCAGCTGTCCTCCGGCTCGGCCCGACTTGCGCTGACGATCTCCAAGTTCGACTCACTGCACAAGATGACCGACGCGGACAGCGCCCTGACACCGCTGCTGGCAAACCCGGCCGCCCACTTCAACCGGGATGACACGATGCTGCGCGCGCGGCAGGACATCGATAGCGCGATGACTGCCTTTGAGAATGATGTGGTCTTCCTAGACGCGGAGGTCCGCTCCCTGTTCAATCGCATTGGCGATGACTCGGTGACGCTCTCCGCCGACTCGGCACAGCAAAACGGTGCCCTCGCCGAGGTACGGCACTTCGCGGTGTCGGCGGTTGGCGAGAGCCCGCAGCACGCGGATCAACTGACCGAGCGCGGGATCTCCCCGTTCCGGGTCCTTGACCCGATTCTCTGGGGCTTCACCGTGTGGGACTGAGGTTCTGACCGCGGCCGAAAGGAGTCCTCAGCGTGTCCAATCCCCCGACCAACCCGACCCCGCCCGATTACGAGCCCTATCCGCAGCGGGCTACGACGCCCGTCTTCGGCGTGCCCACCGAGCCTGAGCCGCCGTCGGCGACGCAGATATTGCCTGCGGCAGTCTTCGGGTCCAGTCCGGAGGCTGCACAAGAGCCGGCGCCTACGGCTGCCTGGCCGGTTGCGCCGCAATACCGGTCGGCGCCGCCACGGCTGCCGCGGCCCCCGCGGCGCAGACGCACGGCGGCGTTGCCCCTGGGCAGCGTCCTGGTTGTCCTCGCCAGCGCGCTACTGGGTGGCGGTATCTACTGGTTGCTGGTCTCCGTCGACGTGTTCTCAGCGTTTCTGGGCAGCGATTCGTTCGTCAATACGTCGGCGCTGGCGGCCTTCGGCGCGGGCGGGGTGCTGGCCTTCGTCGCCTTCATAGTGGCGGTGGTCGCCGTGGTCCGTGCCCGTCCCAAGACGGCTGCGACGCTCCTGCTCCTGGCTTCAATCGCCCTACCGACGGCGGCAACGGTCGGTGGCGCCTATTACGGGGCCGAGGCACTCAAGGAGCGTACGGCCGCCCAGGCCCGGACCTACGCGGCCTCGGTTGACGCGGCGCAAGTCGACGCCGTTATCGCGCGGGTGGAGGCGCTGGGGGTGGAAGTCCCCGGTAAGCAGGAGATCCTTGGCGTCCTGCGGGCCGCCAAGGGCGAGTAGCGGTTGCTACGTGGGCCGGGCGCTCAGCGCCGAGGCGGAAAATAGGTTGCGCAGGGCGTTGTTCTCTGAAATGAGAAGATGCCATTATTAATGCATGGCTACGATCACTCGCGAAGGCGTCCAGGTACACACCGTCGGCAACCTCCCCGCCGTAGGCACTAAGGCTCCCGACTTCGAGCTGGTGGGCGCGGACCTAGGGCCGGTCACGTCAGCGCAACTCGCCGGCCGCCGTGTCGTGCTGAACATCTTCCCGTCGGTGGACACCGGCATCTGCGCCATGTCGGTGCGCCAGTTCAATCAGCTTGCGGCCGGCCTGGATAACACCACCGTGGTGTGCGTTTCCGCGGACCTGCCCTATGCGGCCGCGCGCTTCTGCGGTGCCGAGGGCCTGGACCGGGTCGTGACGGGCTCCACCTTCCGCTCCAGCTTCGGCGAGGACTACGGCGTTGTGCTGGTGGACGGCCCCACGGCCGGACTGATGTCCCGTGCCATCGTGGTGCTCGACACCGACGGCACCGTCCTGTACACCGAGCAGGTGCCGGAGATCCGCCAGGAGCCCGACTATGACGCCGCTATCGCTGCGCTCGCATAGCCCGGCCTGCGGTACGCGTCCGCGGGGCGGGTGAAGGCGCCGACTGTCGCGTCGGGACCAGGGCTGACCATTAGGGCCTCTGCGTGCTTGAGGGTGCGGGGCCGGGACCCGGCGCTGGGCAAGGCCCGGACTGCGGTGTGGTGTGGGGGTCGCGTTCGGGTAGTCGTACTCGGGTTGATGAGGACGTTCTGGGCTGATGTGAACATCTTCTGCACGGTGGGCGCCGACGTCGGGGACGGAACTGCTCGTGCGCCCCGCGTGACGGTTCGGCACTTCCCGTGACGGTTCGGCACTTCGCATGACGGTTCGGCACTTCCGGCGACGGTTCGTACCTTGGCACCGACGCTTCGTACTTTCCGGTGACGCTACGTACCCCTACGGTACTGTGATGTCTCATGACTTCTGGGACTGTTGGATCTCATGACATCTGGGAGTGTCAGAAGTCGTGAGATTCTGGGAGGCCCTGGGTGGGGTTGGGTTGGGGGATGGGCTATGCAGTTTCGCCGTTCAAGCGTCAGCGCATCATTGAGTTCGACTCGCGGGTTGCGGGTGTGAGCGTGGAGGAGTTCTGCCGGCAGGTGGGGGTCTCGAAGTCCTCGTTCTACCGGATCCGTAAGCGGGCCAAGCAGGAGGGGCCGGGGGCGGCGCTGGTCGCCCGTTCCAGGGCGCCGCTGCACCCGGCGCGCCGTTGGGATGAGCGGGTTGATGAGCGTATCGCCCAGGTACGCCGGGAGCTGGTTGCCGACGGGAAGGATGCGGGTCCGTGGTCGGTGTGGTGGGTGCTGTCCGGGGCGGGGGCAAACCCGGCCCCGTCGCGGGCGACTATTGCCAGGCGCATGCGGGCCATGGGGCTGGTGGTCCCGGCGCCACGCAAGCGCCCGCGGGTGTCTTTCAAGCGGTTCACGCGTACCAGCGCTAACGAGCTGTGGCAGCTGGACGGTATCGAGTGGAGTATCCAGGGGCGTGCGGTGACCATCTACCAGGTCATCGATGACTGCTCCAGGGTGCTGGTGGCGCTCAAGGCGGCCTGGGGCGGGGAGACGCATGAGGCCACACGCCAGATCCTGTCCGAGGCGTTCGACTCCTGGGGGCGGCCCGCAGCCATCCTGACCGACAACGGCAGGGCCTTCAACACTCACCGCACCACCGGATTCGGGCGGACAGAGAGGTGGCTGGCCAGCCTGGGGATCCGTCCGATCAGCGGCGCCATCGGTCACCCACAGACCCAGGGCAAGGTCGAAAGCTCCCATAAGCCCCTCCAGCTGTGGCTGGCAGCGCACCCCTACACCACCCTGGAGGACCTAAACGCCGGACTGGTGCACTTCACCGCCTACTACAACACCGAGCGCCAGCACCAGGGGCTGGGAATATCCATAACCCCCATACGCGTGTGGCACCAGGTCCCCCGGGCCCTGCCCAATCCCTCCCCAATCAACCTTGACGCGCTATCCGGGCCTGTGCCGCTGAGCCTGCCGCAGGCTGCCAGCACCGACCCCACCATCACCAGCAGACAGTCCCTGAGCAACGGGACCGTGACCTACAAAGGCCGCATCATCTACGTCGGATCCTTCATGGCCGGCCAGACAATCGAGTTCCGCCAGTACCCCACCCGCCTGGACCTCTACGACCAGGCCGGAACACACTTCGCCGCGATCCCCTGGCCCCAGCCCACCCAGGCCCAGACCCACAGCCGGGCCACCATCAACGCTTCCAAACCACCCAACAGAATCATCAGCAGGCCACCCCGCTCACCCCGCTCCCAACCGTCCCAAAACCCATGAGACTCAACCGTCCCAGAAGTCATGAGACTCAACCGTCCCAGAAGTCATGAGACTCAACCGTCCCAGAAGTGTGGAGACAGCACAGTACCCCTACAGTACGAACCGTCACCACAGGGTACGAATCGTCGACCGGAACGTACGAACCGTCACCACGAGGTACGAACCGTCGCTGTGATGTCTCAGGAGATCGGTGACAGTTTTGTGCCAGGACATCGGTGACACTTGGTGTGTCAGGATATCGGTGACAGTTCTGGGTCTTGTGGGGTGTGGTGGTTGGCGGGGTTGGGTGTGTGCGGGTCGAGACGTAGCGGGTGCCGGGCGCGGGCCAGGGGCGGGGCGTCGAGGTAGCGGAACAGGGTCTGGTGGAGGCGCTCGTTCTTGTCCTGGGGGTGGGCTTGTACGGCTTGCCGGTGATGGGTTCCACCCCTAGGGCGCGCACGTGGCCCGTCCAGCTCGCCTTTGCGGCCGCGTCGGGTGGGATTCACAGCGACCCGGTTGTCGGTCAGCAGCCGCTGGGGCACTCCGTAGCGGGCGACGGCCTTATCGGAGGTGGCGATGGCTGCCTGGCTGGTCTCGGAGGCGGCGACCAGGGACGCCACCGCCAGGCGGGAGTGGTCGTCGATGAGCCGGGTAGATGACGGCCTTGCGGCCGCCGGCCAGTACGTATTCGGTGGCGTCCATCTGTCAGTAGGCGTTCGGGGCGGGGTAGACGAAACGGCGCCATGCCGCCCGGGGCCTCTTGGCCGGCTCGGCGTGGGCCACGCCGGCGGCGCGGAAGATCCGGGCCAGGGACGCCGACGAGGGCGCCTGAAGGCCCATGGCCCGCATCTTGTCGTGCACGCTGAATCGGGCCGCAGTCCAGGCCAGAGCCTTCTAGCGCGGCACGCACGTCCAGGGCCTGGTAGCGCACCTGTTCGCTTATACGTCCCGGACTTGTGCGAGGACGGCGAGAGCGGGGCTCGAGTATCGCGGCCTCCCCGTCAGCTCGGGCTCTGGCCCGCAGCGCGTAGAAGGTCTTGCGGCAGATGCCCTCATGCTCGCAGAACGTGGTCACCGCCCCGCGCGGGGCGTCATCAGGCCACCGGGTGATCGCCAGACGCATACGCGGATCAACACCACCACTGTTGGACTTCCTGACTGGGCTCATGCATCCAAAAACACGCCAGAACTGTCACCACCAACAACCCCTGAACTGTCACCGATGTCCTGACACATAACAAGTTCTTGGGTTGACCTTACGGTTCGTCATGTTGCCTGGGTGCTGGGGCGTCGCCCGCGGCGGTTTGTCGGGTGCCCCCCGTGAACCGTTGCCGTTCATGGCGGGTCGTCGCTGCTGCGGGTCAGACGCAATACACGGACCGTCCGCCCGGGAGTGCCCCGCAACGGCGTACGTGCGTCAGGCGCCGGCCCTAGCACGTCCCGCGCCCATCGGAAGCGTCCTCGCTGCCGGCGGGCGGTCGTCGACGGCGCGGGATGGGTGGGTCTCGTAGTGTGGTGGCAATTCCCGCGAGGGGTTCCCTGTGGTAGGGGGCATCGTGGGAGCCCAGATTCTCGACCAAGATTCACCAGGAAGGTTCACCCACGATGCCCGAGAACAAGTCTGCCGTGTCCACACTGATCGCGGAAGTCCTTGCGGACCCCGACCTGGCCCACAATGATGTCTTCCGCCGGCTGCTTCAGGCCGGCCTGCAGGACCTCGTGGACGCCGAAGCCTCCGCGGTGATCGGTGCCGACAGGTACGAGCGCACCGAGAGGCGCACCAACCGTCGTAACGGCACCCGTCCCAGAAGGCTGGCGACCACCGCCGGGGAGGTTGACCTGGCCATCCCCAAACTGAGGCAGGGCTCGTTCTTCCCGTCCCTGCTGTCCCCGCGTAAGCGGGTGGACAAGGCCCTGTACGCAGTGATCTGCCAGGCCTGGATCGAGGGTGTGTCCACCCGGAAGGTCGATGACCTGGTTAAGGCCCTGGGCAACGAGTCCGGGATCTGGCAGGGCGACCGTCTCGCGGGTCTGCAAGGACATAGACGAGGGCGTGCACGAGTTCCTGTCCCGACCGTTGGATCACACCTGGTTCCCCTACCTGTTCGTTGACGCCACCTACGTGGACGTAAGGCTGGGCCACCGGGTCGTCTCCCAGGCCCTGGTAGTGGCCACCGGGGTCTCGGCCCAGGGCAGGAGGGAGATCCTGGGCACGGGGCGTCGGGGACGCGGAGACCACGGACTTTTGGACCGCTTTTCTGCGGTCCTTGCGCGAGCGGGGGCTGAAAGTGCCTACCCAGGAGGACCCACAGGGGGTGGTGCTGGTAACCAGCGATGCCCACTGGGGCATCAAGAACGCGGTCAAGGCGATCCTGCCGGGCGCCTCGTGGCAGCGGTGCCGAGTGCACTTCGCCCGCAACATCGGCCTCCAAGCTCGGCTCGGCCCGCTCCAAGCCCGTAAACGCCCTGATTACGACGATCTTCGCTCAGACCACTGGCGAGGCCGTGAAGGACACTTACAAGCAGGTCACAGCCTCTCTGCGTTCCTCGTTCCCTGAGATAGCCGACATGCTGGCCGAGGCCGAGCCGGACCTGACCGCGTTCGCCGCCTTCCCCAGGGAGCACTGGCCCAAGATCTGGTCCAACAACCCCATTGAGCGTCTCAACCGTGAGACCGGGCGCCGCGCGGATGTGGTCCAGGTCTTCCCCGACCGAGACTCCGTCACCAGACTGGTCGGTGCCGTCCTACAGGAGCAGCACGAGGAATGGCAGTACGGCGAACGCCGCTACCTGTCGGAGACCTCCCTGCGCCACCTCACACGGATCCTCCACGAACAAGCCGAAACCACCCACCCCATCATGGCCATCACCGCCTAGAACATTTACACCACACCAAGAGACTTGACCCGCGGGATCATCTGTAACGCCACTTCGGGGTTAACAACGCCTGTTAACGGCCTGCTGAAGGGCTGGGAGGTATACAGCAGGCCGTTAAGTAGCGTTGTTAACGTCCAGCCGATGCGGCCGGCACCCGCCGAACACGACCTCGGCACCCTGAACACGACCTCGTCAACCCGAACACGACCACCACGCAACAGCCCGAGTCCTTGCCTCCACACCCACAAACACGAAAACCCCCATTAGGCTCCATCCTGAGCGCCCCGCCCACCCAGTACGGGCCGTGGCACCGGGATCCGCGCGCAGCGTCCGTCGCTCGGCCCCGCACCAGTGATCGGTCCCCGCGCCAGTAAGCCGACCGCACCCCGGGCGCGAGCCGGTTGCAGTTCCCGGTTTTGGTGGGGCGGTTTTACGTGGCCAGGAACACCCTGAGCCCGTCTGGCGTGCGGCGTCGTGCCCGGGTAGTGTGCCCCACTGGTGCCCGTGTGCGGGCTACCGTTCTCCATTCCGTTCCCAGCCGATCGGCGCCAGACGTCGAGGGGTGACGCGGGTCTGCCGCGGTGGGAACCGACGGGCCCCGTCACGGGGCTCCGGACGCAGCGCCGTCGGCCCGGCCGACTCCCTGCGGACCGGCCCATTCCGTGGCGGAGTGCGCCGTCGGGGAAGAGCGGGTCGGCACGTGGGCAACGACAGCCCGCAAAGCACTTCAAGATGGAGAATCAGTAGTGCCCACAATTCAGCAGCTGGTCCGCAAGGGCCGCTCAACCAAGCGCGCGGCGTCCAAGACGCCGGCGCTCAAGTCCAGCCCGCAGCGTCGTGGCGTATGCACCCGTGTGTACACCACGACCCCGAAGAAGCCGAACTCCGCCCTCCGTAAGGTCGCCCGCGTGCGCCTGTCCACCGGTATTGAGGTCACGGCCTACATCCCCGGTGAGGGCCACAACCTCCAGGAGCACTCGATCGTGCTCGTCCGCGGGGGTCGTGTGAAGGACCTTCCCGGTGTCCGCTACCACATCGTGCGCGGCTCCCTCGATACCCAGGGTGTCAAGGGTCGTCAGCAGGCACGCTCCAAGTACGGCGCCAAGAAGGAGAAGAACTAATGCCCCGTAAGGGTCCCGCACCCCGGCGCCCGCTTGCCGTCGACCCGGTCTACGGCTCGCCCGTCGTCACCCAGCTCGTCAACCGCGTACTGCTCGACGGCAAGAAGGCAACCGCCGAGCGCATCGTCTACGGCGCCCTCGAGGGCGTGCGCTCCAAGACCGACCAGGACCCGGTCTCGGTGCTCAAGCGTGCTCTGGACAACATCCGCCCGGCCCTGGAGGTGCGCTCCCGCCGCGTCGGCGGCGCCACCTACCAGGTTCCCGTCGAGGTCCGCCCGAACCGCGCCACCACCCTCGCGCTGCGCTGGCTGGTGGACTTCTCCCGCCAGCGCCGCGAGAACACCATGACCGAGCGCCTGATGAACGAGATTCTGGACGCCTCCAACGGCCTCGGCGCCGCTGTCAAGCGGCGCGAGGACATGCACCGAATGGCCGAGTCCAACAAGGCCTTCGCTCACTACCGCTGGTAAGCATCCCCACGCCGTCCGGGCCCGCCGGCTCGTACGGGCCCAACTCCCTCACCTAACGAACGAAGGACATCACTAGTGGCACTAGACGTGCTGACCGACCTCACCAAGGTCCGCAACATCGGCATCATGGCTCACATCGATGCCGGCAAGACCACCGTGACTGAGCGCATCCTGTTCTACACGGGTATCAACTACAAGATCGGCGAGACGCACGACGGCGCCTCGACGATGGACTGGATGGAGCAGGAGCAGGAGCGCGGTATCACCATCACCTCCGCGGCCACCACCTGCTTCTGGAAAGACAACCAGATCAACATCATCGACACCCCCGGCCACGTCGACTTCACGGTCGAGGTCGAGCGCTCGCTGCGCGTGCTCGACGGCGCGGTCGCCGTCTTCGACGGCAAGGAGGGCGTTGAGCCCCAGTCCGAGACGGTGTGGCGCCAGGCGGACAAGTACAACGTGCCCCGCATCTGCTACATCAACAAGATGGACAAGCTGGGTGCGGACTTCGACTTCTCCGTGCAGACGATCCGCGACCGGCTCCACGCCACCCCGATCGTCGTGAACTTCCCCATCGGTGCCGAGAACGAGTTCTCCGGCGTCGTCGACGTCATCGAGATGCGGGCCATCCGCTTCCCGGAGAAGGACGCCGATGGCAAGGACACCCGCGGCTCGATCGTCGAGTACGAGGAGATCCCGGCCGAGCTGGTGGCCAAGGCCGAGCAGCTGCGGGGCGAGCTCATGGAGACGGTCGCCGAGGCCGACGACGAGCTGATGGAGAAGTACCTGGAGGGGGAGGAGCTGTCGGTCGCCGAGCTCAAGCGCGGTATCCGCAAGCTCACCATCGCCGGCCAGGCCTTCCCGGTCTTCGCCGGCTCCGCCTTCAAGAACAAGGGCATTCAGCCGGTTCTGGACGGCGTGCTCGACTACCTGCCCTCTCCGCTGGACGTGCCCGCGGTCGAGGGCCACGCCCCCGGCGACGAGTCCAAGGTGCTGACCCGCGAGGCCGACGAGAAGGAGCCCTTCTCCGCCCTGGCCTTCAAGGTCGCCACCCACCCGTTCTACGGCAAGCTGGTTTACGTGCGCGTCTACTCCGGCAAGGTCGCCCAGGGCGACACGGTGTTCAACGCCACCAAGGGCCGCAAGGAGCGCGTCGGCAAGCTCTTCCAGATGCACTCCAACAAGGAGAACCCGGTGGAGGAGGCCCACGCCGGCCACATCTACGCCTTCATCGGCCTGAAGGACGTGACCACCGGTGACACCCTGTGCGCCCAGGGCGACCCGGTCATCCTGGAGTCGATGACCTTCCCGGACCCCGTGATCCACGTGGCCATCGAGCCCAAGACCAAGGGCGACCAGGAGAAGCTCGGCGTCGCCATCCAGAAGCTCTCCGAGGAGGACCCGACCTTCACGGTCGAGCTCGACGAGGAGACCGGCCAGACCGTCATCGGCGGTATGGGCGAGCTGCACCTGGACGTGTTCGTCGACCGCATGCGGCGCGAGTTCAAGGTTGAGGCGAACGTCGGTAACCCGATGGTCGCCTACCGCGAGACCATCCGCAAGAAGGTCGACAAGGTCGAGTACACGCACAAGAAGCAGACCGGTGGCTCCGGCCAGTTCGCGAAGGTGCTCATGTCCTTCGAGCCGCTCGTGGCCGACGAGGCCGACGACGAGGCCGAGAACACGCACTACGAGTTCGTCAACGCCGTCACCGGTGGGCGCGTGCCCCGGGAGTTCATCCCGAGCGTCGACGCCGGCGTGCAGGAGGCCATGACCACCGGCGTGCTGGCCGGCTACCCCATGGTGGACGTCAAGGCCACCCTGGTCGACGGCGGCTACCACGAGGTTGACTCCTCCGAGATGGCCTTCAAGATCGCAGGCTCCATGGCCTTCAAGGAGGGCGCCAAGCGGGCTCAGCCGGTTCTGCTCGAGCCGGTCATGGCCGTCGAGGTGCGCACCCCCGAGGAGTACATGGGCGACGTGATCGGCGACCTGAACTCCCGCCGTGGCATGGTCCAGTCGATGGAGGATGCACAGGGCGTGAAGGTCATCAAGGCCGCCGTGCCGCTGTCGGAGATGTTCGGCTACGTCGGCGACCTGCGTTCCAAGACGCAGGGCCGCGCCGTGTACTCCATGGCGTTCGACTCCTACGCCGAGGTTCCCAAGAACGTCGCTGACGAGGTCATCGCCAAGGCCAAGGGCGAGTAACCCGGCCTGCGCAGTCGCCGGGGCGGAGGCGAACAGCCCCGCCCCGGCGGCCCCGGCCCCGGAATTGCGCCCGGGGCAACCCATCCAAGTAAGATTTCCAACAATTCACCCGTAGACACTCTCGCAGTCGGTACGGCTAACATGTGCTAGTCGACTCCCGACGAAGAGAACTACCCGAGTCCCAGGAGGACACCAGTGGCCAAGGCCAAGTTCGAGCGGACCAAGCCGCACGTCAACATCGGAACGATCGGTCACGTCGACCACGGTAAGACGACGCTGACCGCCGCGATCTCCAAGGTCCTGCACGACGAGTACCCGGACCTCAACCCCTTCACCCCCTTCGACGAGATCGACAAGGCTCCCGAGGAGCGCCAGCGCGGTATCACCATCAACATCGCGCACGTCGAGTACGAGACCGACAAGCGTCACTACGCCCACGTGGACGCCCCCGGTCACGCCGACTACATCAAGAACATGATCACCGGTGCCGCGCAGATGGACGGCGCCATCCTGGTGGTCGCCGCCACCGACGGCCCCATGGCCCAGACCCGCGAGCACGTGCTGCTGGCCCGCCAGGTCGGCGTCCCCGCCCTGCTGGTGGCGCTGAACAAGTCCGACATGGTCGATGACGAGGAGCTCCTCGAGCTCGTCGAGATGGAGGTCCGCGAGCTGCTGTCCTCCCAGGACTACGACGGTGACGAGGCCCCCGTCATCCGCGTCTCCGCGCTGAAGGCCCTCGAGGGCGACCCCGAGTGGACCGGCAAGATCAAGGAGCTCATGGACGCGGTCGACGAGTACATCCCGACCCCCGAGCGTGACATGGACAAGCCGTTCCTCATGCCGATTGAGGACGTCTTCACCATCACCGGTCGCGGCACCGTCGTCACCGGTCGTGTTGAGCGCGGCAAGCTGCCGATCAACTCCGAGGTCGAGATCCTCGGTATCCGCGACCCGCAGAAGACCACCGTCACCGGCATCGAGATGTTCCACAAGTCCATGGACGAGGCCTGGGCCGGTGAGAACTGCGGTCTGCTGCTGCGCGGTACCCGCCGCGAGGACGTCGAGCGCGGTCAGGTCGTCTGCAAGCCGGGCTCCATCACCCCGCACACCGAGTTCGAGGGCCACGTCTACATCCTGACCAAGGACGAGGGCGGCCGTCACAACCCCTTCTACTCCAACTACCGTCCGCAGTTCTACTTCCGCACCACGGACGTCACCGGCGTCATCACGCTGCCCGAGGGCACCGAGATGGTCATGCCCGGCGACACCACCGAGATGTCGGTTGAGCTGATCCAGCCCATCGCCATGGAGGAGGGCCTCGGCTTCGCCATCCGTGAGGGTGGCCGCACCGTCGGCTCCGGTCGCGTCACCAAGATCATCAAGTGACCCGGTCCCAGCGGTAACGCTGGTCCGCCGCGGGCTCACCGCCCGCTGAATGCACGCAGGAGGCCCGTCGCCCTTGGGGTGGCGGGCCTCCCGGCATATCCCTGCAGCTGGTAGTAATTACCTGCCGTGGCGGGAGCGGCTCTCCGCGGCCTCGGCAGCACCGGCGAGCCGCCTGAGCGGGTTGCGGCTGGGGCGACACGCCCGAGCGCGTGGACCCGTGCGCGGTCTCACAGCGCTTCGGGCGGCTTCCGGCTTTCACCGGTGGCCGAGGCGTTGATAACGTAGGCCGGTCGACAGGCGTAAGCCTGCCCGGCCGCCCCGGGGGCCCACCCCGGAATCCAGTCTGACGGACCCGATTGCCATCGGGCTTCCGTGTGTCCAGACCGGCCCACCAGCCCTTGACGGGGCCGAGGTGCGCGTCGCAACGCGACACGCCCGAGCGCGTGGACCGGTAACCGAAAGCAAGAGAGGTTAGGCGCCATGGCGGGACAGAAGATCCGCATCCGGCTCAAGTCCTACGACCACGAGGTCATTGACTCCTCGGCGCGCAAGATCGTCGACGTCGTGACCCGCGCGGGCGCGACGGTCGTGGGTCCGGTGCCGCTGCCGACCGAGAAGAACGTGTTCTGCGTTATCCGGTCGCCCCACAAGTACAAGGACAGCCGCGAGCACTTCGAGATGCGCACGCACAAGCGGCTTATCGACATCGTCGACCCGACCCCGAAGGCCGTCGACTCGCTCATGCGGCTCGACCTGCCGGCCGACGTCAACATTGAGATCAAGCTCTGAGGACTGAAGCCATGACAACCAACCCGCCCACCGCGCCCACCAAGGCGCTGCTCGGCACCAAGCTCGGCATGACCCAGGTCTGGGACGAGAACGGCGTCCTGCGCCCGGTCACGGTCGTGCGTGTAGACACCAACGTCGTCACCCAGGTCCGCACCGTAGAGAACGACGGCTACGAGGCCGTCCAGCTCGCCTTCGGCGAGATCGACGAGCGCAAGGTAACCAAGCCGCTCGCCGGCCACTTCGCCAAGGCCGGGGTAGCGCCCCGCCGCCACGTCGCCGAGGTCCGCACGGCGCTCGCCGGGGACTACACCCCCGGCCAGGAGCTCAACGTTGACACCTTCGAGGTAGGCCAGCTGGTCGATGTCACCGGCACCTCCAAGGGCAAGGGCTTCGCCGGAACCATGAAGCGTCACGGCTTCTCCGGCGTCGGCGCCTCCCACGGTGCGCACCGCAACCACCGCAAGCCCGGCTCCGTGGGCGCCTGCGCCACCCCGGGCCGAATCTTCAAGGGCCTGCGCATGGCCGGCCGCATGGGCCACGCCACCACGACCGTCCAGAACCTCAAGGTCCGGGGCGTCGACACCGACAAGGGCGTGCTGCTCATGGGCGGCGCCATCCCCGGCCCCAAGGGCTCGGTGGTCGTCATCCGCACCGCCGTGAAGGGAGCCTGACACCATGGCAGAGACCATCACCGTCGACATCGTCGACTCCAAGGGTGCTAAGACCGGCACCGCGGAGCTGCCCGGCGAGATCTTCGACGTCGAGCCCAACATCCCGCTGATGCACCAGGTCGTCGTGGCCCAGCTGGCCGCGGCCCGCCAGGGCACGCACGCCACCAAGACCCGTGGCATGGTCCGGGGCGGTGGCCGCAAGCCCTACCGCCAGAAGGGCACCGGCCGCGCACGTCAGGGCTCCATCCGCGCGCCCCAGTTCACCGGCGGTGGCACCGTGCACGGCCCGCAGCCGCGCGACTACTCCCAGCGCACCCCGAAGAAGATGAAGGCAGCCGCCCTGCGCTCGGCCCTTTCGGACCGCGCTCGTCACGGCCGCATCCACGTCATCACCGAGTTCGTCACCGCTGAGAAGCCGTCCACCAAGTCGGCGCTCACGGCACTGCGCAACCTCACGGACCGTCCCAAGTCCCTGGTGGTCGCCGCCCGCGGTGACGAGCTCACCCGACTCAGCCTGCGCAACGCCCCCGAGGCGCATGTGCTTCAGGCCGACCAGCTGAACACCTACGACGTCCTCAACTCCGATGACGTCGTCTTCACCGCCGCCGCCCTGGACGCATTCCTCGGCAAGGGTGAGGAGGAGTCCAAGTGAGCCTCGAGAAGAGCAAGAACCCCCGCGATGTCATCCTCGCGCCGGTCGTCTCGGAGAAGTCGTACACCTGCATGGACCGTGGGCAGTACACCTTCCTGGTAGACCCGGGCGCCAACAAGACCGAGATCAAGATTGCCGTCGAGGCGATCTTTGACGTCAAGGTCGAGTCGGTGAACACGATCAACCGCCGCGGCAAGACCCGCCGCACCCGCACGGGCATCGGCAAGTCGAAGGACACCAAGCGCGCGATCGTCACGCTGCGCGAGGGCACCATCGACATCTTCGGCGACGTGACGGACTGACACGGAAGGTAGAAGACCGAGATGGGAATCCGTAAGTACAAGCCGACGACCCCCGGTCGTCGCGGCGCCTCCGTCGCCGACTTCAGCGAGCTGACTCGCAACCGGCCCGAGAAGTCGCTGGTGCGGCCGCTGAGCAAGTCCGGGGGCCGCAACTCCTCCGGGCGCATCACCACCCGGCACAAGGGCGGCGGGCACAAGCGCGCCTACCGGCTGATCGACTTCCGTCGCCACGACAAGGACGGCGTGCCCGCCAAGGTCGCGCACATCGAGTACGACCCCAACCGCACTGCCCGCATCGCGCTGCTGCACTACCTGGACGGCGAGAAGCGCTACATCCTTGCTCCCAATGGGCTGCGCCAGGGCGACCGCGTGGAAGCCGGCCCCGGGGCCGACATCAAGCCCGGTAACTGCCTGCCGCTGCGCAACATCCCCACCGGTACCGTGGTGCACGCCGTCGAGCTGCGCCCCGGCGGGGGCGCCAAGATCGCCCGCAGCGCCGGCACCTCGGTGCAGCTGGTGGCCAAGGAGGGCAAGTACGCGCAGCTGCGCATGCCCTCCGGGGAGATCCGCAATGTCGAGGCCGCCTGCCGGGCGACCGTGGGCGAGGTCGGCAACGCCGAGCAGTCCAACATCAACTGGGGTAAGGCTGGCCGTATGCGCTGGAAGGGCGTGCGCCCGACCGTCCGCGGTGTGGTCATGAACCCTGTGGATCACCCGCACGGTGGTGGTGAGGGCCGCACCTCCGGTGGTCGCCACCCCGTCTCGCCCTGGGGCAAGCCTGAGGGCCGTACCCGCCGTCCCAACAAGTCCAGCGACCGGCTTATCGTGCGTCGTCGTCGGACCGGCAAGAAGCGCTGATAGGAGCCATCATGTCGCGAAGCTTGAAGAAGGGCCCCTTCGTCGACGACCACCTGCAGAAGAAGGTGGACGTCCAGAACGAGAAGGGCACCAAGAACGTCATCAAGACCTGGTCACGTCGTTCGGTCATCACGCCGGACTTCATCGGCCACACCTTTGCTGTCCACGACGGCCGCAAGCACGTCCCGGTGTTCGTCACCGAGTCGATGGTGGGGCACAAGCTCGGTGAGTTCGCCCCGACCCGCACCTTCCGCGGGCACGTCAAGGACGACCGCAAGGCGCGTCGCTGACGGGCGCCGGAGAGTTTGAGAGGCTGAAGAACATGGAAGCCAAGGCGCAGGCCAAATACGTGCGCTGCACGCCGATGAAGGCACGCCGTGTCGTGGACGTGGTCCGCGGCAAGCGCGCCGTCGACGCCGTGGGCGTGCTGCGTTTCGCACCGCAGGCCGCTGCGGTGCCAGTCCGCAAGGTAATCGAGTCCGCCATCGCCAACGCCCGGTATCAGGCCGAGCGCGACGGCGAGCGCTTCGACGAGAACGACCTTTTCATCACCGAGGTGTACGCCGACGAGGGCCCGACCCTCAAGCGGTTCCGCCCGCGCGCCCAGGGACGCGCCGGCCGGATCCTGAAGCGCACCAGTCACATCACCGTCGTCGTCGGCGACCGCGCCGACGCTAACAAGCAGGAAGGAGCCCGGTAATGGGGCAGAAGGTCAACCCGACCGGGTTCCGCCTGGGCATCACTACGGACCACCGCTCACGCTGGTTCGCCGACTCCACCAAGCCCGGTCAGCGTTACCGCGACTTCGTGGATGAGGATGTCAAGATCCGCCGCCTCATGGAGGACGGCATGGAGCGGGCCGGCATCTCCAAGGTAGACATCGAGCGCACCCGGGACCGGGTCCGCGTCGACCTGCACACCGCCCGCCCCGGCATCGTGATCGGGCGGCGCGGCGTGGAGGCCGAGCGCCTGCGCGCGTCGCTGGAGAAGCTGACCGGCAAGCAGGTCCAGCTCAACATCCTCGAGGTCCGCAACCCGGACCTGGACGCTCAGCTGGTTGCCCAGGGCATCGCCGAGCAGCTCGCCAGCCGCGTGTCCTTCCGCCGCGCTATGCGTCGCGGGCTGCAGTCCGCCATGCGGGCCGGTGCCAAGGGCGTGCGCGTGCAGTGCTCGGGCCGTCTGGGCGGCGCCGAGATGAGCCGCAGCGAGTTCTACCGCGAGGGCCGCGTGCCACTGCACACCCTGCGGGCCAACATCGACTACGGCTTCTACGAGGCCAGGACGACCTTCGGCCGCATTGGCGTGAAGGTCTGGATCTACAAGGGCGACATGACCGAGCGCGAGTTCGCCCGCCAGCAGGCCGAGTCCGCCCCGCGCGGTCGCGGTCGTGGTGAGCGCCGCGGTCGTCGTGGTGAGCGCGCCCCGCGCCAAAGCGAGCAGCAGGTCGAGCAGGCGCCGGCCACCGAGAACGCTGCCCCCGACCAGGGAACGGAGGCCTGAGCCGTGCTCATTCCCCGCCGTACCAAGTACCGCAAGCAGCACCGTCCGCACCGTTCGGGTATGTCCAAGGGCGGCAACCAGATCTCCTTCGGCGACTACGGCATCCAGGCCCTGGAGCCCGCCTACGTCACCAACCGGCAGATTGAGGCGGCCCGTATTGCCATGACCCGCCACATCAAGCGTGGTGGGAAGGTCTGGATCAACATCTTCCCGGACCGTCCGCTGACCAAGAAGCCCGCCGAGACCCGCATGGGTTCCGGTAAGGGTGCCCCGGAGTGGTGGGTCGCCAACGTCAAGCCCGGACGCGTCATGTTCGAGCTCGGTGGCGTTGACGTGGACCTCGCCCGGGAGGCGATGCGGCGCGCTCAGGCCAAGCTTCCGATGAAAACCCGTTTCGTGACTCGTGAGGGTGGTGACGTCTGATGGCTATCGGTTCCAAGGGCCTGACCCCGGCCGACCTCGACGCCATGGACAATGAGCGTCTTGAAGAGGAGCTCTCCAAGGCGAAGGCCGAGCTGTTCAACCTGCGGTTCGCCTCCGCGACCGGCCAGCTCGAGGACCACGGCCGTATGAAGGCCGTGCGTCGCGATATTGCCCGCATCTACACCATCGTGCGCGAGCGTGAGCTCGGAATCCGCACCGCTCCGAGCACCCAGGAGGAGGCCAAGTGAGCGAGCAGACTACTCAGAACGAGACCGCCCAGGATCAGCCCGGCGCCCCCGAGCGCAACCACCGCAAGGTGCGGCGGGGCTACGTCGTGTCGGACAAGATGCAGAAGACGATCGTCGTCGAGGTTGAGGAGCGCTACAAGCACTCCCTGTACGGCAAGGTGCTGCGTCGTTCGAAGAAGTACAAGGTCCACGACGAGCACAATGACGCCCATCCCGGCGATCTCGTGCTCATCATGGAGACCCGCCCGCTCAGCGCCACCAAGCGCTGGCGGCTGGTGGAGATCATCGAGAAGGCCAAGTGACCTCTCGCTGAGCCCAGTGGGCACCATCCGGTAGCCCTTCACCCGCATATACGACGACGCCGCAGGCACGGGATCACCCGGTCTGCGGCGTCGTCGTATGTCGTCGTATTCAGGGCCGCGCTCACCCGATGCTGAGGCGGGCGGGCCGTTCGGCGCGGCTCAGTTCAGGCGCCAGATCTTGTAGTAGCCACCCGTGTTGCGGGAGGCGAAGCTGCCGCGGTGGACGCGCTCGCCGTAACCGTAGTTGGAGTCGATGACCTGCGCCGTGGAGGCGGAGCCTCCCGCCGTGATGATGGCTGTGTGCCCGCTGGCGATGTCCGGGTAGACCCACTGGCAGATGTCGCCCGGCTGTACATTCTCCCAACCGACGATCTCGGTGCAGATCTTCGCCCAGGAGGCGTTGTAGCCCCAGGGGAAGTTCTCCAGGTACACCGGCGTGCCGCCCGCCGCGCGGATCACGGTCTGTACCCACGCCGCGCACTGGCCTCCCACGTCACCTTCCGCGTAGGCCTGGGCCGCCGCAATTATCTTGGCGTTCAGCCGGCCGGTCGGAGCCGAGCCGGCCGTGTTGCCCACGGATGAGGGCACCCAGAAGGTGCCGTTGTTGCGTTCGCCGTTGGTCAGGGTGGTGATGTTGTGGCGGGAGAAGGAGGTGTAGTTGGAGGCGGCGGTGAGGGCGTGGACTTCGATCTTGCCCTGGCCGGTGTTGTTGGTCTTGATGAAGTACAGGTCGTTGCCGACCATGTGGAAGGTGCCGTTGTTGCGTTCGCCGTTGGTCAGGGTGGTGATGTTGTGGCGGGAGAAGGAGGTGTAGTTGGAGGCGGCGGTGAGGGCGTGGACTTCGATCTTGCCCTGGCCGGTGTTGTTGGTCTTGATGAAGTACAGGTCGTTGCCGACCATGTGGAAGGTGCCGTTGTTGCGTTCGCCGTTGGTCAGGGTGGTGATGTTGTGGCGGGAGAAGGAGGTGTAGTTGGAGGCGGCGGTGAGGGCGTGGACTTCGATCTTGCCCTGGCCGGTGTTGTTGGTCTTGATGAAGTACAGGTCGTTGCCGACCATGTGGAAGGTGCCGTTGTTGCGTTCGCCGTTGGTCAGGGTGGTGATGTTGTGGCGGGAGAAGGAGGTGTAGTTGGAGGCGGCGGTGAGGGCGTGGACTTCGATCTTGCCCTGGCCGGTGTTGTTGGTCTTGATGAAGTACAGGTCGTTGCCGACCATGTGGAAGGTGCCGTTGTTGCGTTCGCCGTTGGTCAGGGTGGTGATGTTGTGGCGGGAGAAGGAGGTGTAGTTGGAGGCGGCGGTGAGGGCGTGGACTTCGATCTTGCCCTGGCCGGTGTTGTTGGTCTTGATGAAGTACAGGTCGTTGCCATCGGCTGCGAAGGCGGGGGAGGGCGCCAGCAGCGGAGCGCCCACCGCGGCTAGGGCGGTGACCGTGGCGGCAGACAGCATCCGACGGCGGGACAGTTGAGCGGTCATTTCAAGGTCTCCTCGATCAGGGTCATAGCAGGACTCGCCAAGATTACTAGTCTGAGTGCCAGATCACAATTGATGTGCCGCTGCGTGTCGGCGACGGCCGTCCCCGGGTGCCGGGACGTGCGGGGTCGGCCTGTCCAGGCGGACCGGGACAGCCCCTGCTGCCAAGGCGGTGAGCAAAGGCACAGGGCGGGAATCGTGGCATGACTACCGGCAATTCCCCGCGTTGCACTAAGGTTGTAGAGCTGCGTGCAATGGTGCGCCCGGCAGAGACCTCGCGCCTGTGCGCCTGTGTCTGCTGGGGCCCGCGCACCTGATCGGCCCGCCAGTGGCGGGCGGCGCGCACAAGAAGAAGGAACGTTCGGCCAGGCTCGCTTCGCCCCGCGCGCAGTGAGAACCGGCTCGACGACAGGAGAACACTCAATGATCCAGCAGGAGTCGCGACTAAAGGTCGCCGACAACACCGGTGCCAAGGAGATCCTGTGCATCCGTGTGCTCGGCGGCTCGGGTCGGCGCTATGCGGGCATCGGCGACCAGATCGTCGCCACCGTGAAGGACGCCATCCCCGGCGGCAGCGTCAAGAAGGGCGAGGTCGTCAGGGCGGTGGTCGTGCGCGCTGCCAAGGAACGTCGCCGCCCGGACGGCTCGTACATCCGCTTCGATGAGAACGCGGCCGTCATCATCAAGAACAACGACGGGGAACCGCGCGGCACGCGCATCTTCGGCCCCGTCGGCCGCGAGCTTCGTGACAAGAAGTTCATGCGCATCGTCTCGCTCGCACCGGAGGTGATCTGATCCATGGCACGCATCAAGAAGGGCGACCAGGTCATCGTCATCGCCGGCAAGGACAAGGGCAAGACCGGGCGCGTGCTGCGGGTAATCCCGAAGGAGGACCGCGTCGTGGTCGAGGGTGTGCAGCGTGTCACCAAGCACACGCGGCCCCGCCAGACCGCTCAGGGCGCCACCGCCGGCGGTATCGAGACCGTCGAGGCGCCCATCCACATCTCCAATGTCATGCCCATCGACCCTAAGACCAAGCAGCGCACCCGCGTCGGCTTCCGGGTTGAGGAGGGCGTGCGTCCCAACGGGCGCAAGCGCACCGTACGCGTGCGTTACGCCAAGAAGTCCGGGGAGGATCTGTGACCATGGCTGAGAACACGGTTGAGACCACGGCGACCGCCGTCGCCCCCGCCTGAAGGCGAAGTACACCGACCAGGTGCTTCCGGCCCTGCTGGAGGAGTTCAACCACTCCAACGTCATGGAGGCCGGGCGCGTCGTCAAGGTCGTCGTGAACATGGGTGTGGGTGAGGCCGCTCACGACTCCAAGCTGATCGAGGGCGCCGTGCGCGACCTCGCAGCCATCACCGGCCAGAAGCCGCAGGTCACGCGTGCTCGCAAGTCCATCGCACAGTTCAAGCTGCGCGCCGGTCAGCCTATCGGCGCTCACGTGACGCTGCGCGGGGACCGGATGTGGGAGTTCCTGGACCGGCTCATCTCGATCTCGCTGCCGCGCATCCGTGACTTCCGCGGGCTCAGCCCCAAGCAGTTCGATGGCAACGGCAACTACACCTTCGGCCTGACCGAGCAGTCCGTCTTCCACGAGATCGACCCGGACGCCATCGACCGCGTGCGCGGCATGGACATCACTGTTGTAACCACGGCCAAGACCGATGAGGAGGCCCGCTCGCTGCTGAAGCAGCTCGGCTTCCCCTTCAAGGAGAAGTGACATGGCAAAGACCTCTCTGATCGCGAAGGCGAACCGCAAGCCGAAGTTCGGCGTCAGGGCCTACACGCGCTGCCAGCGCTGCGGCCGGCCGCGCTCGGTGTACCGCAAGTTCGGCCTGTGCCGCATCTGCCTGCGCGAGATGGCCCTGAACGGCCAGCTCCCCGGCGTGAGCAAGTCCAGCTGGTAAGAACTTACGTCGCAGGTCCGAGGAGGAAACCGCGACGAGGAAGGGCGCAGGCCCACTAATGACAATGACAGACCCAATCGCAGACATGCTGACTCGTCTGCGTAACGCAAACAACGCCTACCACGAGTCCGTCTCGATGCCCTCCAGCAAGCTGAAGGTGAATATCGCCAAGATGCTGCAGGCTGAGGGCTACATCGACGGCTACGAGGTGACCGACGCGCAGGTCGGCAAGACGCTCACGCTTAACCTGAAGTACGGTGCCAACCGGCAGCGTGCCATCCAGGGCCTCAAGCGCGTCTCCAAGCCCGGTCTGCGGGTATACGCGAAGTCCACGAACCTGCCCAAGGTCCTCGGCGGCCTGGGGGTGGCGATCCTGTCCACCTCCTCCGGCCTCCTGACCGATCGGCAGGCCGAGTCCCGGGGCGTAGGCGGCGAAGTGCTCGCCTACGTCTGGTGAGAGAAGGAGCGGAGAAGAACCATGTCTCGTATTGGACGCCTTCCCGTTCCGGTACCCGCCGGAGTGGACGTCATCATCGAGGGCAACGACGTGACGGTCAAGGGTCCCAAGGGCACCCTGAGCCGCACCATCGCCCAGCCGCTGAAGGTCGAGCGCCAGGAGGACGGCTCCATCCTGGTGACCCGCCCCGACGACGAGCGCCGTTCCCGGTCGCTGCACGGCCTGTCCCGCACGCTGATCAACAACATGGTCATCGGTGTGACGGACGGCTACTCCAAGCAGCTGGAGATCGTAGGCACCGGTTACCGCGCCGCGCAGAAGGGCAGCAGCGTCGAGCTGTCGCTCGGCTTCTCCCACACCGTCGTCGTCGACGCCCCCGAGGGCATCGAGCTGAAGGTGGATGGCACCTCCAAGGTGATCGTCTCCGGCATCTCCAAGGAGCAGGTCGGCGAGGTTGCCGCGAACATTCGCAAGATCCGCCCGCCGGAGCCCTACAAGGGCAAGGGCGTGCGCTACGCCGGCGAGAACGTGCGCCGCAAGGTCGGAAAGGCTGGTAAGTGACCATGGCTTACGCGATCAAGAGGGACAAGACCAAGCGCGTCGCCCGCAAGATCCGCCACCAGCGCGTGCGCAAGCACGTGTCCGGCACGGCCGAGCGCCCCCGGCTGGTCGTCAGCCGCTCCAACCGGCACATGGTGGCGCAGGTCATCGACGACACCATCGGGCACACCCTGTGCTCCGCCTCCACCCACGAGGCCGCGGCCCAGGGTGTCGAGGGTCACAAGGTCGGTGCCGCCCGCCGCGTGGGCGAGCTGGTTGCCGAGCGCGCCAAGGCACTGGGCATCGAGAAGGTCGTATTCGACCGTGGCGGTTACAAGTATCACGGTCGCGTGGCGGCCGTAGCCGAGGGCGCCCGCGAGGGCGGCCTGGAGTTCTGAGCCAGACGACGAGAAAGCTAAGGAGTTTCTGATGGCTGCACCGCAGCGAGACAGGTCAGCGTCGTCCGACGGCTCGGCCCGGCGCGAGAGCGACCGCGGCGAGGGCCGCGGCCGCCGTGACCGCAACACTGACCGCCGCGACCGCAACAGTGGTCGGGGCAACGACGACAAGTACATCGAGCGCGTCGTCACGATCAACCGCGTGTCCAAGGTCGTCAAGGGCGGCCGCCGCTTCACCTTCACCGCGCTGGTAGTGGTCGGAGACGGCGAGGGCACGGTCGGCGTCGGCTACGGCAAGGCGAAGGAAGTTCCCGCCGCCATCGCCAAGGCCGTCGAGGCGGCGAAGAAGGAGTTCTTCCACGTCCCGATGATCCGCCGCACCATCCCGCACCTGGTGCAGGGCGAGGACGCCGCCGGCGTTGTGCTGCTGCGCCCCGCCGCGCCCGGTACCGGTGTTATTGCCGGTGGACCGGTGCGCGCCGTGCTGGAGTGCGCGGGCGTGCACGACATCCTGTCGAAGTCGCTCGGCTCCTCGAACGCGATCAACATCGTCCACGCGACGGTGGCCGCGCTCAAGCAGCTCGAGCAGCCCGAGTCGGTCGCGGTTCGCCGTGGCCTGCCCCTGGAGGAGGTCGCGCCGCAGTCGATGCTGCGCGCCCGCGCCGAGGGCGAGGCCGCCAAGCGGGCCGAGGCCGAGAAGAAGGAGGCCGAGAAGGCCGCTGAAGGAGTGGGTGCGTGATGGCTGAAGCCGCAACCGAAAAGACCCAGCAGGACGCGCGGCAGATCAAGGTGACCCAGGTCCGTTCAACCATCGGGGGCACGCGCCGCCAGCGCGAGACCCTGAAGGCACTCGGCCTGCGCCGGATCCGCCACTCAGTGGTCCGTGCGGACAACCCGTCCGTGCGCGGCATGATCGCCAAGGTGGCGCACCTTGTCACCGTTGAGGAGGCCTGAGATGGGTGACACGAACAAGCAGGAGGCGGGTCAGATCATCCGCCTGCACGACCTCCGCCCGGCGCCGGGCGCCAAGAAGGCCAAGACGCGGGTCGGCCGCGGTGAGGCCTCCAAGGGCAAGACTGCCGGTCGCGGTACCAAGGGCACTAAGGCCCGCTACCAGGTACGGCCTGGCTTTGAGGGCGGCCAGATGCCGCTGCACATGCGCCTGCCCAAGCTGCGCGGGTTCCGTAACCCCAACCGCGTTGAGTACCAGCCCGTGAACGTAGGCCGCATCGCCGAGCTGTTCCCGGAGGGCGGCGCGGTCACGGTTGAGGACCTGGTTGCCAAGGGCGCGGTCCGCAAGCGCAGCCTCGTCAAGGTGCTGGGCGGCGGCGACGTGGCGGTCAAGCTGGACCTCACGGTCGACGCCTGGTCCGACTCCGCCAAGGAGAAGATCGAGGCCGCGGGCGGCACGCTAGCCGCGCGCTGATCGCTGGTCGGCTGCCGCTAGCGCGGGGCCGACAAGCAGCGCAGGTGTCACGGTTCCGGCCGGGCGGGGGGATACCCCTAGCCCGGCCGGAACCGTGTTTCTGCGCCGTTTAGCGCCGTTTCCGTGCCCGTCTGTGGTACGGGCGTGGCCGTGTACGTCCTCCTGGAGGCTTTCCCGTGCCCTGCCGTCGCAGGGCTCCAGAACGCGTACTCGTGGCGGGAACCCGCGCACGTCGGCAGCCGCCGGGCCGGCGTGCGGGCCGGCCGGGTGGGTGCGCAGTGCGTGACCGATACCCCGCCGCCTGCGCCTGCTGAGGTCGGGTGGCGTCGGCCGAGCGGGGTAGGGTAGCCCAGGGTATGCCCCGGACCGGCAAGAGACGCGTCCCCGGGCGGACCCGAACAGCCGGCGTGATAGGCGCGCCGGTTCACCCGATATCAACATCCGACACAGCCCGTTACAGGAGACCGAGTGTTCAGTGCGTTCATCCAGGCGTTCAAGACGCCGGACCTGAGGAGAAAGCTCCTGTTCACCCTGGGCATCATGGCGCTGTTCCGCTTCGGCTCGGTGCTGCCGACCCCCGGCGTTGACCTGGCCAATGTGCAGATCTGCGTGGGTGAGAGCCAGGACGAGGGTCTGCTCGGGCTGATCAACATCTTCTCCGGCGGCGCGCTGTTGCAGCTGAGCGTATTCGCGCTGGGCATCATGCCCTACATCACCGCCTCCATCATCATTCAGCTGCTGCGCGTGGTGATTCCGCGCTTTGAGGAGCTGTACAAGGAGGGGCAGTCCGGAACGGCGAAGCTCACCGAGTACACCCGCTACCTGACGATCGGTCTGGGCGTACTCCAGTCCGCCACCATCGTCGCCACCGCAGCCAATGGCAATCTCTTCACCGGCTGCTCCGTACCGGTGATTCCCGATGACTCGCCGGCGAATCTGGCGCTGATGATCGTGACCATGACAGCCGGCACGGGCCTGATCATGTGGCTGGGGGAGCTCATCACCGAGCGCGGCATCGGCAACGGCATGTCCCTGCTGATCTTCACCTCGATCGTCGCCCGCATGCCGCAGAACCTGTTCTCCATCCTGGCCGGCTCCGGGGGCCCGTCCCGATTCCTGGCGGTGGTGGCCGTGATTCTGGTGGCCACGCTGGCGGTGGTGTTCGTGGAGCAGGCCACCCGCCGCATTCCCGTGCAGTACGCCAAGCGCATGGTCGGGCGGCGCCAGTATGGCGGCTCCACCACCTACATCCCCATCAAGATCAACACCGCCGGCGTGATCCCGGTCATCTTCGCCTCCTCGCTGCTGGCCATGCCGCAGCTGGTGGCGCAGTTCGGCAGCCCCACCAGCTCTTGGGTGCAGTGGATCGCCACCAACCTGCGGCAGACGGACACGATCTACCTGGTTGGCTATGGACTGCTGGTCTTCGCCTTCACCTTCTTCTACACGGCGATCACCTTCAACGCGGAGGAGATCGCTGACAACATGAAGCGCTACGGCGGCTTTATTCCCGGCATCCGCGCCGGAGAGCCGACCGTGCGCTACCTCAGCTACGTCATCAACCGGGTCACGGCGGCGGGTGCCGTCTACCTGCTGATCCTGGCCCTGGTGCCGACGCTTGCCGTGATGTGGCTGGGGCTGTCCCAGAATCTGCCGTTCGGAGGGACGACCATCCTGATCATGGTGGGGGTCGGCCTGCAGACGGTTAAGGAAATCAACTCCCAGCTGCAGCAGCGGCACTACGAAGGGTTCCTCTCATGAGCGCACGCATGGTCATCCTCGGTCCTCCCGGTGCCGGCAAGGGCACCCAGGCAGCCCGCATCTGCGAGCGACTGGACGTGCCGGCGATCTCAACGGGAGACATCTTCCGCGCTAACGTAGCCGGGGGCACGGAGCTGGGGCGGCAGGCCAAGGAGTACATGGATGCCGGTGAGTACGTGCCCGACTCGGTCACCAACGCCATGGTCGCCGACCGCCTTGCCGCCGACGACGCAGCCGTCGGCTTCCTGCTGGACGGCTACCCCCGCACCGAGGCGCAGGTGCACGAGCTGGACGCCATGCTCGCCGCGGCCGGAATCGCCCTTGACGTTGTTCTGGAGATCACCGCCGATGCCGAGGTGGTGGTGCAGCGGCTGCTGGGGCGCGCCGCCGAGCAGGGCCGTGCCGATGACACCGAGCCGGTGATTCGGCGGCGGCTGGAGGTGTACGCCGAGCAGACCGAGCCCCTGGCCGCCCTTTACGAGCAGCGGGGCCTGCTGGTGCGCGTGGACGGCGTGGGTGAGCTGGACCAGGTCACTGACCGCATCATGGCTGCGCTGGCGTCCCGCGGCGTGACCGCCTGAGCGGGGTAGTACGGGCGGAGCAGCATGCTGACGCGTGAACGCATTCAGCTCAAGAGCCCCGATCAGGTGCGGCGCATGCGGCAGGCCGGGCTCGTGGTTGCCGATATCCACGCCGCGCTGCGGGAGGCGGTACGCCCCGGCGTCACCACGGGAGAACTGGACGCAGTCTCGGCCGACGTGATCGCCCGTGCCGGTGCGCACTCCAACTTCCTGGGCTACTACGACTACCCGGCGACGGTGTGCGTATCAGTCAATGACGAAGTGGTGCACGGTATCCCCGGCGAGCGGGTGCTCGAGCCGGGCGACCTGGTCACCTTCGACTGCGGCGCCTATATCGTCGACGACGACGGCACCCAGTGGCACGGCGATGCCGCCTTCACCACGGTGGTGGGCGGGAGCTACGCCTCCGACGCGGACCGGGTACTGGACGGCACTACCCGCCAGGCCCTGTGGGACGCCATCGCCGCCGTGGCCCGCGCCGTCGCGGACGACGCCGGAGGCCGGGCCGGAAGACTGAATGTGGTCGGCGACGCCGTCGAGGCGGCGGTCGGCGCTGCGGTCAAGCGCGAGGGTGTGCGCCTGGGCATCCTGCACGACTACGTGGGGCACGGCATCGGCACCGCCATGCACATGTCCCCGGACGTGCTCAACTACTCGGTCAAGCGCAAGGGCCCCAGGCTGCGGCCCGGCATGGTGCTCGCCATCGAGCCCATGCTGACGGCGGGATCGGCCGAGGTGGACGAGCTTGACGACGGCTGGACCGTGGTGACTCGGGACGGCTCTCGCGCGGCGCAGTGGGAGCACACGGTTGCGCTCGTGCCCGGGGGAGTGTGGGTGCTCACGGCTCCCGACGGGGGAGTGGAGGGGCTGGCCCCCTACGGCCTGGAGCCCCGCCCCCTCGGCTGAAGCCCATCTCCCAGCCCACCCGCCGAGGTCGGTCGATCTTACGTACTGAGAACGTCTGAGGCGGCGACGAGCCGACGCCGCACAAGCCGACACGCGCACTCGGGGCACGCAGTGTGTCGGGAAACACCGCCGGATAATGCCCCTCCGCGGTGGTCAGCCGTGGCGCATATGCCGTATCGTTGGCGGGCGGCGCGCCCTAGAACCAGCGCCCGGCATACTTGCCCGTCGGACTCACGGTGGCGGATGGGATGCGGGCGTTAGGGGTAGGGCGCCATGTCGGCGGCGTCGTCGTCGGCAGGAGTATCCAGCGAGAAAGCACCGATGGAGGAACATGGCTAAGAAGGACGGCGTCATCGAGGTCGAGGGATCGGTCGTCGAGGCCCTTCCGAACGCGATGTTCCGGGTTGAGCTGAGCAACGGGCACGTCGTGCTCGCGCACATCTCCGGGAAGATGCGGCAGCACTACATCCGCATCCTGCCAGAGGACCGCGTGGTTGTTGAGCTAAGCCCCTACGACCTGTCCCGGGGCCGCATCGTCTACCGGTACAAGTGACAGTCCTCCTAGCCGGGAGGACGGAGGAACATCATGAAGGTCAAGCCGAGCGTCAAGAAGATCTGTGACAACTGCAAGGTGATTCGTCGCCACGGTCGTGTCATGGTCATCTGCGACAACCCGCGGCACAAGCAGCGTCAGGGCTGAATCCCGCGCGCCGTCGGCCACGGGCAGGCGGCAGAATCAACAGCACTCACCTCAGTGGCGCCGTGCGCCACAACCCCCGGTTCCTGGAGGCCGGGGCCACCGGTTGGCGGTGGAGGGGATGGGTGACGACCTCCGGGAACACACAGGAGAACCACACAGTGGCACGCATTTCCGGCGTCGACCTGCCTCGCGAGAAGCGAGTGGAGATCGCGCTCACCTACATTTACGGGATCGGGCGCACCCGCGCCGTCAAGACCCTCGAGGCCACCGGCGTCAACCCGGACACCCGCGTGAAGGACCTCACCGAGGCCGAGCTGGTTGCGCTGCGCAACCACATCGACTCCAGCTACCAGGTTGAGGGTGACCTGCGTCGTGAGGTCCAGGCAGACATCCGCCGCAAGATCGAGATCGGCTGCTACCAGGGCCTGCGCCACCGCCGGCACCTGCCGGTCCGCGGCCAGCGCACCAAGACGAATGCCCGCACCCGCAAGGGGCCCAAGCGCACCGTGGCCGGCAAGAAGAAGGCCAAGTAACAGCCCGCTCACCCGGGTCCGGAGACCCGGGAACTAGATCTCATCTGAAGAAGGAAGCATGCCCCCAAGACTCGTTCCACCGCGCGCAAGCCGCGCCGCAAGGACCGGAAGAACGTTACCCACGGTCACGCCTACATCAAGTCCACGTTCAACAACACGATCGTTTCCCTGACCGACCCCAACGGCGCCGTGATCGCCTGGGCGTCCTCCGGCCAGGTTGGCTTCAAGGGCTCCCGCAAGTCCACGCCGTACGCCGCCCAGCTCGCCGCCGAGGCCGCCGCCCGGCGCGCGCAGGACCACGGTATGAAGAAGGTAGACGTCTTCGTCAAGGGCCCCGGCTCCGGTCGCGAGACCGCTATCCGGTCCCTGCAGGCGGCCGGCCTCGAGGTCGGCTCGATCACGGACGTCACCCCCAGGCGCACAACGGCTGCCGCCCGCCGAAGCGGCGCCGCGTCTGACCCGACCACCGGTCGGCCTACTCCCTGCGCATAAGGGGAAGGCGCCGGCCCATCGGCCCGCCCGGACACGACGGGCCGGCCGCCGGCGCACGTCGGCGGCCAACACCATGAGGAACGGCGTCATATAGCGGGCGCCGCGACGAAAGGAAACCTCTAGTGCTCATTGCACAGCGACCCACACTCTCCGAGGAGGTCATTGAGGAGGACCGCCGCTCGCGGTTCGTCCTCGAGCCCCTGGAGCCCGGCTTCGGCTACACGCTCGGCAACTCACTGCGCCGCACGCTGCTGTCGTCCATTCCGGGCGCGGCTGTGACCTCCGTCCGCATTGAGGGCGTGCCCCACGAGTTCCGCACGATCGCCGGGGTCAAGGAGGACGTCGCCCAGATCATCCTGAACATCAAGGAGATCGTCCTGTCCTCGGAGAACGACGAGCCGGTGGTCATGTACCTGCGCAAGTCCGGCCCGGGCGTCGTCGTCGCCGGCGACATCACCCCGCCGGCGGGCGTGGAGATCCACAACCCCGACCTGGTGATCGCCACCCTCAACGAGAAGGGCAAGCTGGAGATCGAGCTGACGGTCGAGCGTGGCCGCGGCTACGTGTCCGCCAACCAGAACAAGGACCCGAACGCCGAGATCTCCCGGATTCCGGTGGACTCGATCTACTCGCCGGTCAAGAAGGTCTCCTACGCGGTTGAGGCCACTCGTGTGGAGCAGCGTACGGACTTCGACCGCCTGGTGGTGGACGTGGAGACCAAGGCGTCCATGACCCCGCGCGACGCGCTCGCCTCCGCCGGCAAGACGCTCGTGGAGCTGTTTGGGCTGGCCCGGGAGCTCAACGTCGAGGCCGAGGGCATCGAGGTCGGCCCCTCGCCGATGGACCAGGCCTTGCAGCAGGACCTGGCCATGATGATCGACGAGCTGGACCTGCAGGCCCGCTCCTCCAACGCCCTCAAGCGCGAGGGCATCCACACCGTCGGTGAGCTCGTCGCGCGCAGCGAGGCTGACCTCCTCGACATTCGCAACTTCGGTGCCAAGTCGATCTCCGAGATCAAGGACAAGCTGGCCGAGCTCGGGCTGTCCCTCAAGGGGTCCCCGGTCGACTACGCCCCGGAGGGCGACTACACCAACCCCACCTTCAGCGACGAGCAGCAGGCCTGACGCCGGCTCGCCATTCCACTAGGAGACAACATGCCTCGCCCCACCAAGGGTCCCCGGCTGGGCGGATCCCCCCAGCACGAGCGCCACATGCTGGCCAACCTGGCTACGCAGCTCATCATCCACGAGTCGATCACGACCACGGAGGCCCGCGCCCGGCGCCTGCGCCCCTACGTCGAGAAGCTCATCACCAAGGGCAAGCGCGGTGACCTTCACGCCCGCCGCACCGTGATGAAGAAGGTGACGGACAAGTATGCCGTCTACCGCCTCTTCGACGAGATCGCCCCGCAGATGGCCGAGCGCGAAGGCGGCTACACCCGCATCATCAAGACCGCGCCGCGCCGGGGCGACAATGCCCCCATGGCCCAGATCTCGCTGGTGCTGGAGCCGGTCGCCAAGAAGGAGATCGTCGACGACGCCGTCCGCACCGCCAAGCGCGCGGCTGAGAAGGCCGTCGCCGAGGTTGAGGAGGCCGTCGCCGAGGTCGCGGAGACTCCGGCCGACGACGCCGCCGAGGTTGCCGCGGAGGAGACCGAGGCTGCCGACGCGACCGCTGCCGACGAGGCTTCCGGCAAGCCGGTCTACGCCGGCTCGGTGCGCCTGGAGCAGGGCTCGACCGAGGCACCCGACACCGACCACGAGGTCAAGGGCAACGAGGACTCCATGAAGTATCACGTGCCCGGCTCCCGCTGGTACGACAACACGGTTGCCGAGGTCTGGTTCGCCTCCGCCGAGGACGCCGAGGCCGCGGGCTTCGCCCCCGCCGGCGGTGCCGCCGCGCAGAAGGTCAAGAAGTGACCTCCCATTAGGTGCGCGTGTAACAACGCATTCGGGGAGGGCCGGTCGCCGTGAGGTGACCGGCCCTCCCCGCGTTCCACGGCGGCGGCGCGTACCCGGGCGACGGTCGCGCGCCAGCGGTGACGGCGCTGGCACCGTCAGGGGCGGGCCATCTCCCAGCAGCGGGCCCCGCCGGTCATGCCCGCCTCATTGGGCACGACGACGACGTCGTCGCCGATCTTGTCGAGCTGGAAGGCGGTGATGCGGCGGGAGTTGCCCCCGCCCAGGTAGAGCCGGTCCCACATGTACATTGGGCGCAGCGCCTCGACTACGCGCCGCACCCGGCGCGACCAGTGGGCGTCGCCCAGGCGCAGCCGCTCATGCTCGCCGATGTAGTCGTCATAGGTGAGCCCCCAGCGGACCGGGCCCTGGGAGACCTCCACATGCGGGGCGAGCACGCCGTTGTCGAAGACGGCGTTGCCCAGGCCCGTGCCCAGGGTCACGATCATTTCCAGGCCGTGCCCGGTGACGACGCCGGCGCCGGCGACCTCGGCGTCGTTGAGCACCAGTACCGGGCGGCCGAGAGTAGCCTGCAGGCGCCCGCCCATGTCGAAGCGCGCCCACGCATCCGCCAGTTCTGGCAGGACGCGTGAGCGCGGTCCGTCCTTGGTGATGTAGTGAGGGGTGGCAATGACGACTCCGTGGCGGATCATGCCGGGCATGCCGACGGTCACCCGGTCGGCGGACGGAAGCTGGTCGGCCAGGTCCTTGATGGTGTCCACCAGTAGCTCCGGCGGCAGCGGATATGGGGTGGGGGTGCGCAGGGCGCGGGAGATGATGGCGCCGTCGGCGTCGAGCACGGAGGCCTTGATGCCGCCGCCGCCGCAGTCGACGCTGAGGGTGGTCGTAGTGCTCACGCTCCGACGCTACCGCTTTGGCCAGGGCTGGCGCAGTTCTCCGTATGCGTTGGTGGCGCGGTGAGGATCGAGACGAGCACGCGGGTGTCATCTCGGAACGTGAGCTGGATAATGCCGGTGGTAAGCTCGGCGAAGCTAGCCGGGGGAGTGGGTTTGCACTCTTGCAGGTGTCGGGCTGTGCTGCTGTTTGCTTTTGCACGACCCTGGGCCACGTTGCACGACCTCCGGGTGTGTTGCACGACCCCGGGGTGGTCGTGGAACGCACACCAAGGTCGTGCAATGGCACCAAGGTCGTGCAAGTGAGACGCGGCCCGACGTCTAGCACCGAGGCGGACGGGCCAAGGCGGCACCCGGGCTTGTGGTCTCATGGTTGCCATGACCGACGCCGAGCCCACGCGCCATGCTGACCCAACGTACGACGCCGACCCCGCTCGCACCGACACGGTGCGCGTGCGCCTGGACCTCGCCTACGACGGCACCGGTTTTCACGGCTGGGCGGCCCAGCCCGGACAGCGCACCGTGGAGGGCGTGCTGACCGACGCCCTGGCCACCGTGCTGCGCGCCCCAGTGCGGCTGACGGTGGCCGGGCGTACCGACGCCGGCGTACACGCGAGCGGGCAGGTCGCCCACCTTGATGTGCCCACCGCGGCCTGGCGGGCACTGCCCGGCCGCTCCACGCGAACCCCAGAGCAGGCCCTGTTGGACCGACTCGCCGGCGTGCTCGCCCGCGAGGCTCAGCACGGGCCCGTCCCTGCCCCGCGCGGCACCGGGGACCTGGTAGTGCACGGTGCGCGCCTGGTCCCTGCCGCCTTCGACGCCCGGTTCTCCGCCCTGACCCGCCGCTACCGCTACCGCATCGCCGACGGCGGCCCCACCGGTGCCCCACGCGACCCCGCCCGTCGTGGTCAGGTCCTCTGGGTGAACGAGCGGCTCGACGTCGCCGCCATGCAGGCCGCCGCCCGCCCTCTGCTGGGCGAGCACGACTTCCTGTCCTACTGCCGCCCCCGCGCGGGCGCCACCACCATCCGCACCCTGAAAGAACTGTCCTGGCGGCGCCTGCCCGCCGACGCCCCCGGCCCCGACGGCGGCCTGGTCACCCTCACCGTGGTCGCCGACGCCTTCTGCCACTCCATGGTGCGATCCCTGGTGGGGGCCGCCCTCGCAGTCGGGATCGGGCGGCGCGACGTCGACTGGCCCGCCCGGCTACTGGCGGCCCGCAGCCGTGAGCAGGCGGCACCCGTCGCCCCCGCTCACGGCCTCACCCTTCAGGAGGTCGTGTATCCGGACGACGCCGGTCTCGCCGCTCAGGCCGAACGGGCCCGCACCCTGCGCCGGGAACCCTGCTGTGAGTGAATTACGGGGACTGACCCGCGTCTGGCTGCACGGCGTGCCAGGCGGCACGTAGCACCGGAGGGTGCGCGGTACCACTGCGCTGTCCGCATACGGGTACGTGGCGTGTCAGGTTTCACGGCCGCCAACCCTCCGGGCGCTTTGACCGTCCCCGGAGCCGCCGGTAATGTAGGGAATCGTCGTGCAGCACGCGATCACGCTTGTGGTGCCATCCCACTCGCCACTTGCGGCCGGTGCTCCGACCACCTCATCTGACCATGGCGGTCCCGCAGGATGCCAGCGCTCGCGTTGCATCCGCGTGCCCGCCCGCCAAGAGAAACGAAGGCAACGCCCGTGCGCACGTACACACCGAAGCCAGGCGACGTTGAGAAGAACTGGTACGTCATCGATGCCAGCGACGTCGTGCTCGGCCAGCTGGCAGCCAAGGCTGCAACCCTGCTCCGTGGGAAGCACAAGCCGCAGTTCGCTCCGAACGAGGACTGCGGCGACTACGTCGTCATCATTAATGCCGACAAGGTCGTCCTCACCCGTGGTAAGGCAGACAAGAAGTTCGCCTACCGCCATTCCGGCTACCCGGGTGGCCTCACCGCCGTCTCCTACCGGGAGCTGCTGGCCAAGAACCCCGAGCGGGCCATCCAGAAGGCCGTCAAGGGCATGCTTCCCCACAACAAGCTGGGCCGCGCCCAGCTGAAGAAGCTCAGGGTGTACGCGGGCGAAGAGCACCCGCACGCCTCCCAGAACCCGCAGACCTTCGAGATCACCCAGGTCGCCCAGTAAGCGCTCCAGCGCCCGGCACCCGACAAGCAAAGGACACATCGTGGCTGAGACCACCGTCGACATCGACGCGCTGGACGAGGACAACGCCCCCGCCAGCTACACCACCGAATCCACTCCCACCGAGGGCCGCGGCCAGTCCATCACCGCGCCCGGCATGGGCCTGGGCCGCCGCAAGGAGGCCGTCGCCCGCGTCCGCCTGATTCCCGGTACCGGTCAGTGGAAGATCAACGGCCGCACCCTGGAGGACTACTTCCCCAACAAGCTGCACCAGCAGCTCGTGCGCGCCCCCTTCACCATCCTCGAGCTCGAGGGCCGCTTCGACGTGATCGCCCGCATCAACGGCGGCGGGATCTCCGGGCAGGCAGGTGCTCTGCGCCTGGGCATCGCCCGTGCCCTGAACGAGATCGACCGCGAGGCCAACCGGCCGACCCTGAAGAAGGCCGGCTTCCTCACTCGCGACGCGCGCATTGTTGAGCGCAAGAAGGCCGGTCTGCACAAGGCCCGCCGCGCCCCGCAGTACTCCAAGCGCTGATCACGGCGGCGCCGCCCAGCCGGGCCGCGCCGAACCGTATTGCGCGATTCCGGCGGTTACCTCCCATGCGGAGGTGACCGCCGGATTACATATGGGCGTGAAATGATGGGGCCGTTGTCAACCAACAGGAGGATCCCATGACACGACTCTTCGGCACCGACGGTGTCCGCGGGCTCGCTAACGAACTGCTTACCCCTGATCTCGCAGTCAGCCTCGGCCGCGCAGCAGCAAGCGTCCTGGTCGGCTCGGATGACTCCCCCCACCGGCTGGGTCGCCGCCCACGCGCTGTCGTCGGCCGCGACACCCGCGCCAGTGGTGAGTTCCTCGACCACGCCATCAGCGCCGGCCTGGCCGCCTCCGGCATGGATGTCACCCGCGTGGGCGTACTGCCCACCCCCGCCATCGCGCATCTGACCGCCAGCCAGGACGTCAGCCTGGGCGTGGTCATCTCAGCCTCCCACAACCCCTTCCCGGACAACGGAATCAAGTTCTTCGCCCGCGGCGGCTACAAGCTGGAGGATGCCGTGGAGGACCGCATTGAGGCGGCCCTGAGCGAGGACCTGCCCCGCCCCACCGGCGCCGACGTGGGCCGCGTCATCAAGGGTGAGACGGTGGCCGACCAGACCTACATCAACCACCTGGTGGACTCCGTGGCTACCGACCTGTCCGGCCTGCGCATCGTGGTGGACGCCTCCAACGGCGCCGCCAGCAGCGTCGGCCCCGCCGCGCTGCGCAACGCCGGCGCCGAGGTGATCGCCATCAACGCCTCCCCGGACGGGCTGAACATCAACGCCGACTGCGGCTCCACCCACCCCGAGCAGCTGCAGGCCTACGTGCGCAGTGTCGGGGCGGACATGGGGGTCGCCTACGACGGCGACGCCGACCGCTGCCTGGCAGTGGACGCCGAGGGCAACCTCGTGGACGGCGACCAGATCATGGGCCTGCTGGCCGTGGGCATGAAGGCCGACGGCACCCTCGGCTCCGACACGCTCGTAGTCACCGTGATGAGCAACCTCGGCCTGATCCTGGCCATGCGCGAGCACGGCATCCGCATCGTGCAGACCGGCGTGGGCGACCGCTACGTGCTGGAGAAGATGCTGCAGGGCGGCTACACCCTCGGCGGTGAGCAGTCCGGGCACGTCATCGACACCCTCCACGCCACCACCGGCGACGGCGTGCTCACCTCCCTGCGCGTGGCCGCCCGCATGAAGCGCACCGGCAAGTCCCTGGCCGAGCTGGCCAGCATCGTGCAGCGGCTGCCGCAGACGCTCGTCAATGTTCGCGGGGTCGACAAGGCCGCCGCCGGCACCAACAAGGCGGTGCAGGATGCCGTCGCCGACGCCGAGAAGCAGCTGGGGGAGACCGGCCGCGTGCTCCTGCGGCCGTCCGGCACCGAGCCGCTGGTCCGCGTCATGGTGGAGGCCGCCAGCCAGGAGGAGGCCGACCGCGTGGCCGCCGGCCTGGCCGCCGTCGTCAAGGACAACCTCGCCCTGTGACGCGGCCCGACGCCGGGGGCGGCGGCCTGCGACTGCTGGACGCCGCGCCGAGCTGGAACGGCGAGCCGCTGAGCGGGAGAGTACTCGATCTGCTCTGCGTGCTCGCCGCCCTGCCCGGTGCCCACGGCGGAGAGGAGCGGCTGGCCGAGGAATTGTGGGGCTCCACGCCGCCGTCACGTCCCCGTCAGGCGCTGCAGGTAGTTGTTTCCCGGACCCGCAGCCGACTCGGGCCCGGGGCCCTGCAACGGCGGGGTGAGGGATACGCCCTCACCCTGCCGTGCACCCAGGTGGATCACCTCGACCTGGTGCGACGACAGCGGGAGGCCGAGGCCGCGGCGTCCGCCCATCGCCCGGCCGACGTGGTCGACCTGACCGAGGCCATGGGAGAGGTGCCGGGGACGGGTATGAGTCCGCCCCACCAGCGGCTTCTGAAACAGGCGACGGATCTGAACACACGCGCCCGTCGTCTGCGCGCACTAGCCCTCGACGAGTTGGGGCGTTACTCGCAGGCCATGGAGCTGCTTACGTTCCTGGCCGAGCAGTACCCCTCGGATGAGGCGGTGCTGGGCGCTCTGATCCGAGGCGAGGCCTGGACCCGTTCGCCGGCCGCCGCGTTGGCTCGTTACGAGCGGTATCGTCGTCGTCTGCACAATGCCGGTGCCGTGCCGGGGCCGCTGCTGCGCGCTGCGCATGAGCATGCGCTGGCCGCCGAGCACCCGGTTCGCCAAGGTCTGCGGGTGCCGATCGCCTTGATCGGGCGCGACGACGACTTGCGTGAGGTGGAGGACGCGGTCGCCACCAACCGCCTAGTGACCATCACCGGGCCGGGAGGGATCGGCAAGACGAGCCTGGCGCAAGTCGTCGCCTCCCGCAGCCCGTTCCCCGTAATCAGAGTGCTCTCCATGACGGAGGTGTCTCCGCGCGGACGCGACACGATGGAGACGGACGCATTCGGGCGCGCGGCCGCCGTGGAGCGGCTCGCTCGCGGACTCCTGGCCGCCATCGGACTGCGCGCCTCGGCCGCACAGCCGCCCCGCACCGTTCTGGCGCAGGCCCTGGCGGCCCCCGGCACGTTGCTGATACTGGACGACTGTGAGCACGTGGCCGACGTGCTTGGGGACCTGCTCGGCCCGATGCTCGCCTCACTGCCGGGGCTGCACGTGGTGGTGACGTCCCGCAGTGTTCTGGAATTGTCAACCGAGTACGTGCATCGGCTGTCCCCCCTCACGGACACGGCGGCGGCTGCCCTCTTCCGCGATCGGGCTTTGGCGGCACGGCCGCACCAGAGCCTCGGCGACGGCGATCTGGCTCGCCTGTTGCCCGCCCTGGAGGGGCTTCCGCTGGCCATTGAGCTGGCGGCGGCCCGCACCCGCGTGATGTCGGTGAGACAAGTGGCGCAGCGCCTTCCCCACGATCTGAAGAGCATGACCGGTCCGCGGGATCTGCCCGAGCGTCAGCGCACCCTCAGCGCGGTCATCGAATGGTCCTGGTCGCTGCTGGATGCCCCGCAGCGTCACGCCCTGATCCGTGTGGCCCTGCTGGCCGACGGCTTCACCCTGGAGACCGCCGAGGCCGTTATCGGTCCCGGCGCCGCCGTCATGCTGGACCAACTCCTCGCCCAGTCGCTCCTGACCGCGGACGGGGACGACCCGCCGCGCTTCCACATGCTCTCCTCGGTGCGCGCACTGGTTCGTGAGCGTATCAACGGCACCTCCGATGGGATGGACGCGTACCACGCCGTGCGTCAATGGGCACTGGGCCTGGCTCGTCCCGTGCTGGCTGTCATGGGCGGAAGTCGCATGGATGAAGTCGCTCCGGCGATCGACGTCCTGCTGGCGGAGGAACGCGGAGTGGTTGCCGAGTTGGGGCGAGCATTGGGCGATGATGGTGGGCGCCCGGCTCCGGAGGACGCCCTGGTGCTCGGCGCGGCACTGCTGACCGGCTGGTCGACGAGTTGGGGCTACAGCCAGACCGCCGCCTGGGTGCCCCGCCTGCTGGGGCATGCCGTCACCGCGGCGCCGGATTCCGCCGGAAACACCGCCCGGATGCTTGTGCTTCATCGGGCGGTGGCCAACTCCTGGCTGCTGGGTCCTCTGCCGGACCGGCTCCGTGTCCGTATCCCGGCGTCATATCCGCAGGAGGATGCCCATGTCGCCGCGATTCGTCGGTTGGTCCGCACCAGACACGAGGACTGGCCCGGTTTAGTCAATGACCCGGAGCCCTGGACCGCCTGGGCGGCCGGCAGCTGTGTGGTCATGGAGCTGGAGAACCGCGGTGACGTGGTCGGTGCGCTGGAACTAAACCGCGGTCTGCGGCAACGACTGCGCGACTCAGATCTGCCGCCCGGCCGCCTGTTCGAACTTGAGACAGACGGTCTGCGGCTGCTTCTGGAGCTGGGGGATTACCACGGTGGGCTGAGAGAGTGCTCCCGCCTGCTTCAGGCGGCCGAGAGCAGTTCAATTCAGGAGGCGCTCCGCAGTGCACTGCGCCTGCAACGGGACTGCTGTCGGGTCTATCTGGCGCCGTCCCCGGAGCGGGCCGCTGCGCTACTGGCGGATGCCGAGAACATGCCGGTACCCGGGATGGCGATGTTCATCACTGGGTTCCTCGGCGGGGAGATGGAGCTTCTGCGCGGCCGCCCCCGGGAGGCCCTCGCGGCGGCGCGGACTCTGCTAGAGCGCATGGCCGGTGCTGACGTGCCCGCGGGCAGCCCGTGGGAGCTCTACGGTCTGGCCACCTGCCTGCTGATCGATGTTGAGATCGCCGTGCGCGGCGCGACGGAGCACGCGACGCGAAACAACGTGCCTCGGAACCGTGGTCCCGAGGCAACCGCGATGCTGCGGCGCGGCCTGCTGAGCCTGCGGCAGGCGCTGCAGCAGGCCGGTGCCTCCCGCTTCGATTTGCCGACTACGGCATCACTCGCCTGCGCCGTCGGCCTGTCCGCAGCGACGGCCGCCGATGGACAACGGCAAGACGCGGGCACGAACCCGTCGGTGCGCGAGGAGAGCCGCGATACGGATCACGCCCGGGCGATCGAGTTGGGGCTGGAACTGTTCTGCACGGCCCTGGCCTGCGGGCCCAATCAGACATCACGCCTGTTGTCGCGGCCGCGCCTGCTGGAGGCCGCGCGTGGTATTGACGCCGGCCGCGTCGACGAGTTCTCGCGGCGAGTCGGCTCCGCCGGTGCCGAGGCGCTCGTAGAGCGTATGACGACACTCACCGCCTCACTGATCGAGCTGCCCTGAATCCGCGGTGGTCTCCCTGCCGGCCTTCGGCCACCGGGGAGACCACCGGCGGTCGTTTCAGGAGGTGGAGCGTTGGTAGCGCTTCACCGTGATCGGCGCCGCTACGGCCACAATGATGAGGGACCCCAGCAGGGCCCGGCCGACGTCTGCGGCGGTCCCCGTCCCGGCGGCGCCGTCGAGCAGGTAGCGCAGGCCGCTGACCACATAGGAGACCGGATTGTGCTCGGCGAAGACCCTCAGCCAGTGCGGCAGGGTAGCTGTGGGCACTAGTGCGTTGGACAGATAGCACAGGGGGAACAGGACGATGATGTTGAAGGAGGTCACCGCCTGCGCCGAGTTGAACAGGGTACTCAGCATCAAGAACACCCAGGAGATCGCCCAACCGCATGCGGCGGCCGACAACACGACTCCGATCGCTCCGATCCAGCCGTTGTCCGGCCGGTAGCCGAGCGCGACGCCTGTGGCCAGCGTCAGCGCGGCGCACACGGCATACCGCAGTAGATCCGTCGCCATCGGGCCCAGAAGCGGTGCCAGGCGGGACATGGGCAGCGCACGGAAGCGGTCGAACACTCCCTTGGTCATATCCTCACGCAGATCGACGCCGACGCTCTGGGCGGTGGACAGCACGTTGACGACAACCAGTCCCGGGACCAGGATCGGCAGGTAGGAGCGGACGTCCCCGGAGATCGCACCGCCGAGCAGCTGCCCGAACATGACGGTGAACAGGATGGGCTGGATGAGGACGTCGAAGGACTCCGTCGGATTGCGCAGCATGGTCAGCGCGGATCGCCACGCCATCGCGGCGGTGTCCGGCAGCAGTCGGGACTCGCTGAAACGTCTGGGAGCAGATGCAGAGGCGTTGCCGGAAGTGCTTGCGGTGGTCACTGGTTCTCCTTGGTCTCCGGGTCCGCAGGGTGAGCGGATGCATCGGTGGGGCCTTCGGCGCCCGGGTGGTCGGTCGTGGATCGCTCCGCCACACGGGACTGCGTTAAGGTGAGGAATACGGAATCGAGGCTGGGGCGGTCGACCGAGAGCGCCGCAGGAGACAATCCCCGCTCACGCAGCGCCACAAGGACCTCCGTGGCGTCTGCGGTGTTCTCGATCGGCACGTGTATGCGCCCGCCCCGAGTGGTCGGCTCCCCGCCCGGAGACAGGACAGACATGATGACGTCGAGGGCGGGTGCTATGTCTTCGGGATCCGCGGGAGTGATCACCAGGCTCGAGGAGCCGATCCGGTCCTTGAGCTGGTCGGGACTACCTTCGGCTACCTTGCGACCGTGGTTCATGATGCCGATTCTGTCCGCCAGGCGATCGGCCTCATCCAGGTACTGAGTTGTCAGCAGGATTGTCGTGCCGCGTGCCACCAGGTCTTCGATCACCCGCCACATCTGCTCACGGTTACGCGGATCCAAACCCGTGGTGGGCTCGTCGAGGAAGAGCACAGGAGGTGCGGCGACCATGGACACGGCCAGATCGAGGCGCCGTCGCATACCCCCCGAGTACCTGCCCACGCGGCGCCCGGCGGCGTCGGTCAGGGCGAAGGCCTCGAGCAGCTCGTCGGCGCGGCGTTTGCCGGCGGTCCGGGACATCCCTGTCAAACGCGCGAACAGCCGCAGGTTTTCACGTCCGGTGAGTGTCTCGTCCACGCTCGCGTACTGTCCGGCGACACCGATTACGGAGCGCACTCGGTGCGGAGAATGAACCAGGTCGTGGCCCATGACGGCGGCGTTGCCGGAGCTCGGGCGCAGCAGCGTCGTCAGCAACTTGACGACGGTGGACTTACCAGCTCCGTTGGGGCCGAGCAGCCCGTAGACGCTGCCGACAGCGATGTCCAAATCCAGTGCGTCAACGGCGATCAAGGAGCCGAAGTCGCGGCGCAGGCCGGTGGCGTGGATCGCGGGGGAGGTCTGCGCATCCCGAGGCGGCTTAAGGACAGGAGGTTGAGTTGCTGATGCGGTGCTCATGCGTCAAGGCTGGCAGTCGCCGCTTTCACCGCGCTTTCACCCCATACTTCGGGGCCGCTGCCTTAGGACTTCTTGCCACACGTACGCGTTCCGAAGGTTTCCCCGCGCCAGGACGGCGGAGAACTTCAGAACGCGTACGTGAGAGGCGAATGCGTACGTGACAGATCCGGAGGCCCGGGCCCTACGGCTCACTCCATGGCGCGGATGACTTCCTCCACGGTCGCCTTGGCGTCGCCGAACAGCATGGCGGTGTTGTCCTTGAAGAACAGCGGGTTCTGCACGCCCGCGTAGCCGGTGGCCATGGACCGCTTGAACACCACGACCCGCTTGGCGTCCCACACCCGCAGCACCGGCATGCCGGCGATGGGGGAGCCGGGCTCCTCGGCGGCGGGGTTGACCGTGTCATTCGCGCCGATGACCAGGACGACGTCGACGTCGGAGAAGTCGTCGTTGACCTCGTCCATCTCCAGCACCAGGTCGTAGGGGACCTTCGCCTCCGCCAGCAGCACGTTCATGTGCCCGGGCAGGCGGCCGGCCACGGGGTGGATGCCGAAGGTGACGTCCACGCCCTCCCCGCGCAGCATCTCCGTGAGCGTGGACACGGGGTACTGGGCCTGCGCCACCGCCATGCCGTAGCCGGGGGTGATGACCACGCGCTTGGCGTCCTGGAGGGCACGCGCCACGGTACCCACATCGGTCTGCTGGATGGTGCCCTGCTCGCCCTCCACCGGGGCGGACACTGCGCCCTCGGTGCCGTAGCCGCCAAGCAGCACGGACACGAAGGACCGGTTCATCGCCTGGCACATCAGGTAGGACAGGTAGGCGCCGGAGGAGCCCACCAGCGCGCCGGTGATGATCAGCAGGTCGTTGTTGACCATGAAGCCGGTGAAGGCGGAGGCCCAGCCGGAGTAGGAGTTCATGATGGCCACGACCACGGGCATGTCACCGCCGCCGATGGCGATCACCAGGTGGGCGCCCAGGGCCAGGGCGATCACCGTCATAACCGCCAGGCACGCCCAGGCCGCCGGCGAGCCTGCCGGCAGCAGGATGAAGGCGACCATGAGCACGAGGCTGACGAGCAGCGCGGCGAGATTGAGCTTATTGCGGCCCGGCAGGGTGATCGGCCTGCCCGGCACCCGTCCGGCCAGCTTGAGTGCTGCCAGCACCGACCCGGTGAAGGTCACTGCGCCCACGAACACGCCCAGGAACACTTCGCCCAGGTGGAATCCCCCCAGCAACTCCGACATCGCATCGGGGGAGGCGTAGGAGCTGTAGCCCACGAGCACGGCGGCCAGACCCACTAGCCCGTTGAGGACTGCGATCAGCTGCGGCATGCCGGTCATGGCGACCCGCCCGGCCAGCAGCATGCCGATTACGGCGCCGATACCCAGGGCCAGGGCTATCAGGATCGCCGTCGTGACCACCCCTTGACCGGGGGCGGAGGTGAGTGCCAGGCCGATGGCGGCCGCAATGGCGATCCCCATGCCGACGGCGCCGGCAACATTTCCGGCCACCGCCGTCTCGTGGCGGGACAGCCCGGCGGCGGCCGCGATGAACAGCACCGCCGCGGCAACGTAGGCCAGGGCCACCGGCGAGGGCAGGGTCAGGCCGACGGCGTCGGCGGAGGCCGCAGGGGGCACGGCCGGCGCGACCATTGACGTGAATGCGGGCAGGGAGGAAACAGCTGCGCAAGACATGCCCTCACTCCTTCCTGAACATGGCGAGCATGCGGTTGGTGACCGCGAAGCCGCCGAAGACGTTGATGGACGCGAGCAGGATCGCAACGAAGGCGACCGCGCTGATCGCCGGGTTGGCGTTGCCGACCTGCGCGATGGCGCCGAGCAGGATGATGCCGGAGATCGCGTTCGTCACCGACATCAGTGGCGTGTGCAGCGCGGGGGTCACGTTGGAGATAACGTGGAAGCCCAGGATGATCGCCAGGGCCAGCACGATGTAGTGACTGGTCGCCGCGGCGGGGGTGATCAGCACGAGTACGGCGGCAGCGACGGCGGCCAGCGCGAGCCCTATCGTCATGCGTCGGCGCGAGCGGGCCCGGGCGGCGGCCTCGGCCTCGGCGTCGGCCTGCGCATCGGCGACGGAACGTTCCGGGGCCGGGGCGGCCGGCGGCTTGGGGGCGGCCGAGACCGCCACGGGCGGCGGCGGCCACAGCAGCTCGCCGGCCTGGCACACGGTGATCGCCCGCACCACCTGGTCGTCCAGGTCCAGCGCGAGGTCGCCGTCCTTGGCGGGCGTGACCAGCGTGAGCAGGTTGAGAATGTTGCGGCCGTACAGCTGGGATGCCTGGGCGGGCAGGCGCTCGGCCAAGTCGGTGTAGCCGATGATCGTCACTCCGCCGGGGGTGGTGACGACTTCCCCGGGCACGGTCAACTCGGTGTTGCCGCCATTCGCCGCCGCCATGTCCACGATCACCGAGCCGGGGCGCATGGCCTCCACGGCGGCCCGGTCCAGCAGCAGCGGGGCGCGGCGGCCGGGGATGTTCGCCGTCGTGATCACGATGTCCGCGGCGGCCGACTGCTCGGCATACAGGGCGTTCGCCAGGGCCGCCTGGTCGGTGGTCATCTCCTTGGCGTAGCCGTCGGCGGACACCTCCTGGGCGGTGGGCACGGGCACGAACTCGGCCCCCACCGACTTGACCTGGTCGGCGACCTCCGGGCGCACGTCGGTGCCCTTGACGACGGCGCCCAGGGAGTAGGCGGTGCCGATGGCGGCCAGTCCGGCCACGCCCGCGCCGATCACATACACGGAGGCGGGCGGGAACTTGCCGGCGGCGGTCACCTGGCCGTTGAGCAGACGGCCGAAGTGCGCGGCGGCCTCAATGACGGCCCGGTAGCCGGCCAGGTTCGCCTGGGAGGAGAGCACATCCATGGACTGTGCCCGGGAGATGCGCGGCACGGTGTCGATCGCCAGGGCGGTGAGGGAATGGTCCTGCAGCGCCTGGACGAGCTCGGGATGGCGGGCGGGGTCGAGCCGGCCGATGAGGGTGGCGCCCGGGTGCATCAGGTCCAGCTCGGTGGCGTCGGGCGCGTAGGCGGTGACGACGACGTTGCAGCCCCAGGTTTCGGCCCGATCTGCGAGCTGGGCGCCGGCTGCCTCATAGGCGGCGTCGGGGAAGCGGGCCGGCTCTCCGGCTCCGCGCTGGACGACGACGTCGTAGCCCAGGCGGATCAGCCGCTCGACGGTCTGCGGCGTGGCCGCGGTCATGGAGCGGTCCGGAGGCTGGCAGGGGATTCCAAGACGCATAGAAGCTCCTTTCAGCGGGCGCGCCCGACGCCTCGGCGCGCTGGAGCGCGTTATAGGGAGGGCGGGCACACGGGGGTGACTCGCGTAACAGTAGAACGCCTAGCGGTGGCTGTCACGCGGCGTCTCACCGCCGCGGCCCTTGGAGCGGTGCGAGGTGGTGGCGGGCGAGTCGTCCGCGTCGGCGGGGGATGTGGCTCTACTCACTTATGAACTCTCTTACGGGAAGTGGGTTACCGCGAGAGGGTAATACCTGTCGGCACCACAGAACGCAGTATGGAGAACATCGTGGCTGCTGCATCCCTCCCGTCCGTTACCGTCTTCGGAGCCGGTGCCATCGGCTCCGCCGTCATCAAGTGAACCCGTCCGCCGGGCAACCCACCAACCGTGTGACGCGTGCGCCCGCCGCCCCCACTCGGGGCGGCGGGCGCAGCCCTGTACGCTGTGCCCTCGTCAGGGATCGGCGGAGCCCCATGGGTCGGGTGCCGACGGCAAGGCGAAGGGAGGGACCGCGCATGAGTGCGGCAGGTGAGGGCGAGCACGCCTACAACCCCTACAGTCGGTCCTGCCCCTCGCGACGCCTGTTGCGGGAGCTCGGTGAGCTGTGGAGTGTGCTGGTCATTGGCGCCCTGTACGAGGGGCCGCTGCGCTTCACCGAGATCTCCCGGCGGGTGGACGGTATCTCCACCAAGATGCTCACCCAGACGTTGCGCACCCTGGAACGTGACGGCCTGGTCAGGCGCGAGTACTACACCGAGACGCCGCCGCGGGTCACCTACGAGTTGACCGCACTGGGGCGGGACCTCGCCGACGTCATGGATGCCGTGGAGAACTGGGCCGTTGGGCACATGGACGACGTGCTCGCCGCCCGCGAGGCCTACGACGCCGAACGCGCGGACTAGCCGTGTTCCGCAGGTCCCGGCCGGCTCTCAACCAGTACGACGCCGGCACCTCCACTGCGTCACGAGCGGTGCCACGGCCCGAGCGCATCGTGGCGCGTCCTAACCGCAGGGCTCGCATCAGAGGCGGTCTGATCGTCTTCATGGGGCTGCTGCCGATCGCCGCCGGCATCGCGCTGTTGGCGATCGGTGAGATCGAGGGCGGCCTGCTCCTGACTGCCATCGGGGCGCTGGTGGTTTTCCTCGGCACGGCGCCCTGGCGGGAGTACACGATTTTCGACGCCGACGGTATTCACTCCCACACCACGCTGCGTGACATCGACGCACCCTGGCCCGACTCGCGTGCGGCCTTCGTCGTACGTCAGGCGTACGGGAAATACTTCAATACGGCGTATGTCGTTGCGCCCTCGCCTGTGGGCAGCTTCAAGCTGGGAGCGCCACGAGTGGTCGGCGGCTTCGTCGGCAGCATCAGGGCTCAAGCGGAGGCGGAGGTCGACGAGATCTGGGCCTGGGCGGTTGACCGCGGCTACGTACGTGGCGCCGCGCGGCATCGGGTTCATAAGCGACGCAATAAGCGCGGGGAGGGTGTGCCCGGGCATCCGGTGAACAGCCGTGGGGACGTTCCCGTCGCGGAGGCCTCCGGCGACGTGGCGTTGCGATGGCAGGAACCTCTGGTGTTCTCCGCTTGGTCCGGGCAGCGCTGGGAGATCATCGGGCACATTCTCGGCACCCTCGCGCTCGGTGGCGGCGGTGTGGGCTACGCCTTCTACGCGCTCAGCCGGAGTGGCATTGACTTCGTGGCCGGCAAGCTGGGCTTCGCGATTGGGCTACTCATGTTGATTGTCGCGGTGCGGACATTGCCAGACCTCCTTGAAACCGCCCGTGCCCGCCTGACCGTGTATGCGGAGGGCATGGATTATTTCAGCGGCAGGCACTCCTTCTGGATCGACTGGCCCACTTCGTGCTCGTCCATCTTCGTTGCGGAGACCGAGGAGTACCGCAGGACCGTGGTGGAGGTGAGAATCCTCGCCGTCGCGGGACTGTCGGTGGCGGTTCCCGGACTGCGGTGGGTGGGAGGCGGCGACCGCGCGCTTCTGGCCGCGGCGGCGGCAGCCGATTCTATTTGGGAAATGGGCGCTGCCTCCGGTTTCGCGGTGGACGATGGCGGTTACCAGCCGACCGCCGACCCGGAGTTCGAACGCCGACGCGTCGCCGTCGCGCGCCGGATCGAGTACCTCTCTGCCCAGGGATGAACCATGCCTTCGGAGTTCCGGCTTGAGACGAGCCGTGCGAGGTTACGTGCGGCGGTGGCTGTGAGATGGGCCTCCTGCTAATGCGCGAGACGGTGCGGCGGCTCTGCTAGGCTGAAAATAACGGTATGGATACGGTAGTGGTGCGTGCTACTGCTGGTCCGGAACCGATCTGGGGCATTCTGGGCCCCGCTCGCGAGCTGCTTGAAGGACTTGACATGCCTGCTTCCGTTCACGGCGACCTGCCCTATTCTCGCGGTAACGTCCCCACACCCGGAACGAGTGCGTCGGCGCAGCCCCGGGAGTCGCTGGTGCGCCGACCGGCTGCCTCCAGGATGCTGGCCGGCTTCGTCTTCCTGTTTGCCGGTCTTATGCTGCTGTACGTCGGCTACATGCTGCATGTCCTCGATCCCGCGTTGCTGGTGGCCGTACCCCTATGCGTGGTTGGGGCACTAGGGCTGTTCCTCGGTATTGCGATGCTGCGACGCCGCACTGTTTTCGATGCCCGCGGCATCCACTCCCGCGGCCTGCTGCGTACGGTGCACCTGTCCTGGCCCGACTCCCGTGCCGGATTCATCGTCGTCCTGGCTGCTGGCGAGCGGGGCTCGGTGCCCGTGGTCGAGGTAGGAACGGCAGGCCGCAGGATCAGACTGTCCGCCCCGCGTATGTCATCCCAGACGCGACTCGAGGCCGAGGTCGATGCGATCTGGGCCTGGGCGCTGGCCCGCGGCTACGCCCGCGAGACGATGCCCGCCCTGCAAGGCCCAGGTCCCCATATCGCGCAGGCCGCACCCCCACCGGTAACGGCGCCGCGCGCCTTGCCCGTCGACCAGACACTGCTCGCCCGCGAGCCCCTAATCCTCAAAGACAAGCCGAACTGGCACGGTCTCATCCCCAACATCGTCATCCTCGTGTTCCTCTGCATCCTGGCGCTGCCGGCCGTGCTCGGCCCGGAGCGGACGCCGCAGGCCTTTGCCGGAGTATTCCGGGAGGACGGGACGCTGCGCCTTTCCAGCGGTTTCTGGATACTGCTGGTCGCACCCGCGGGCGGTCTCGTGGTCAGCGTGCACCGGATTGTTCGGGAACGCACGATCCTCTCGCGGGAAGGTCTGGCGCTGGTGGGATGGCTAACCCGTCGAGTGGCGTGGCCGCCGTCGAGCTCGTACTTCTTCGTACGAAGCCGGCGCTACTTCGGGCACGCCGAGGCCTCCGCGTGGCTGCTCGACCCTGCCGGATTAGCGCTGCGTATGCCCGGCACGGCGCGTTTCTCTAAGGATGAGGATCAGGCCCTGCTGGCCGCTGCGGCCGCGGCACAAACCATCTGGGAGTGGGGAGTCTCCCGCGCAGTCGCCCACGACGACGGCACCTACTATCCGGTCCCCGACGATGTGATCGAACAGGAGCGCCGCGCCAATGGTCGAAGAATCGCCTACCTCACCTCCCGCGGAACTCAGGCCTTGCGCAGCAGCACCCGGCTCATGTGATGGTCGGCGTCCTTGCGCAGCACCAGGGTCGCCCGCCCCCGGGTGGGGGCAATGTTCTCCCGCAGGTTCACCAGGTTGATGCTCTCCCATACCTCGTTCGCCGCCGCCAGCGCGATGTCGTCCGGGATGGCCGCATAGCGCCGGAAGTAGGAGTTGGGGTCCTTGAAGGCAGTGTGCTTGAGCGTGAGGAAGCGGTCCAGGTACCAGCGGCGGATGTCCTCCGGGTCGGCATCCACATAGATGGAGAAGTCGATGAAATCACTCACCGCCAGCGCCGAGTCCACCGGACGGTCGGCGCCACCGTGGGTGTGACGTACCCGCGGGGCGGGCTGCAGCACGTTCAGCCCCTCCAGCACCACCACATCCGGCTGCTCAATCACGAGCTTCCTGCCCGGCACGATGTCGTAGACGGTGTGCGAGTACACCGGCGCCTCCACCCGGGGCGCCCCGGACTTCACTGCGGTGACGAAGTCCAGCAGGGCCTTCTGGTCGTAGGACTCCGGGAAGCCCTTGCGGGCGGTCAGGCCGCGTGCCTCCAGCACGGCGTTGGGTAGCAGGAAGCCGTCGGTGGTCACCAGGTCCACGCGCGGGGTGTCCGGGAAGCGGGCCAGCAGGTGGGCCAGCAGCCGCGCCGTTGTCGACTTACCGACCGCAACCGAGCCTGCCACCGCGACGACGAACGGCGTCGGCCGCTCATCCACCCCCAGGAAGTCCGCGGTGCGGCGGGCGCGCTCGCGGGCGGTGGCGATGAAGTGCTCCAGCAGCGCCGTCAGCGGCCGGTAGACGACGTCGACCTCAGGCAGGTCGATTGGATCACCTAGGCCGCGCAGCTTCTCGACATCCGCCTGGGTCAGCGGCAGCGGCGCGGAGGAGGCGAGCGCACGCCACTGGTCGCGGTGCAGCTCGATATACGGCGAGGGCGCGGTCCCGGACCGGGACGCCAATGCCGCAGGGGAGACGGGGATGTTCACCGCACCAGTGTGACGCATTGTCACTGCATTGGCACGTGCGGACGCCTCCGAGACCCTGTGAGGGTGCACCTCTCAACTGGATTCTCAGCCGGAGCTCCAGTCCGTGACCCAGCCGGCGCCTCACTGCTGTAGCCGAACTGCGTCCCGGTCCGCGTATGCCGCGCACGTTGATCTGGGAGGCAGGTTGGTGGTTCTATCTGGCTCATGTGTGGAATCGTCGGCCATGTAGGCCCCCTGAACTCAATCAACCCCGCAGGCGCCCCCGGAAGCGGCCGCTCCCTGGAGGTCCTGCTGGACGGACTGTCCCGCCTGGAGTACCGCGGGTACGACTCCGCCGGCATCGCCCTGGTACGCCCTGACGACGGCGAGCGGCTCACCGTCGTCAAGGCCGCCGGCAAGCTGGACAACCTGCGCGCCGCCCTGGACGAGGCCGGCCCGGCCCCGGCCACCGCCGGCATCGGCCACACCCGCTGGGCCACCCACGGCGGCCCCACCACCGAAAACGCCCACCCGCACCGCGCCGGCACCCTCGCGGTGGTCCACAACGGCATTATTGAGAACTTCCGCGCCCTGCGCGCCGAGGTTGAGGAGGCGGGCCGTACCCTGCTCTCCGCCACTGACACCGAGGTGGTCGCGCACCTGCTCGACCTCGACTTCAGCGCCCGGCTCGCCGCGGGTGAGGCCGGCACCGTGGGCCCGGACGCGGCCGCCGCGTTGTTGGTGGAGTCCATGCGTGCCGTCACCGACCGCCTGGAGGGCACCTTCGCGCTGCTGGCCGTCACCGAGCTCGCCCCCGGCGCGATAATCGCCGCCCGCCGCTCCAGCCCGCTGGTGATCGGCCTGGGGGAGGGGGAGAACTTCCTCGGCTCTGACGTGGCCGCCTTCGTCGCCTTCACCACCCACGCCGCCGAGGTCGACGACGACCAGGTCCTGTTGCTGACCGCCGACGCCGTCACCGTGTGGGATGCCGCCGGCAACGTCGTCACCCCGAACACCTGGGAGGTCTCCTGGGACGCCTCCGCGGCCGTCAAGGGCGGGTACGAGACCTTCATGGACAAGGAGATCCATGACCAGCCCACCGCCGTCGCCGACACCCTGCTCGGGCGCGTCAACGACCGCGGCGAGCTGGTGCTGGATGAGATGCGCATCGACCCAGCTGTGCTGCGCAGCATCGACAAGATCATCGTGGTCGCCTGCGGTACGGCCGCCTATGCCGGGCACGTGGCCAAGTACGCGATCGAGCACTGGTGCCGCATCCCGGTGGAGATTGAGCTCGCTCACGAGTTCCGCTACCGCGACCCCATTGTCTCCGAGAAGACCCTGACCGTGGCCATCTCCCAGTCCGGGGAGACCATGGACACCATTCACGCGGTCCGCCACGCCCGCGAGCAGGGCAGTCGGGCGCTGGCGATCGTCAACACCTATGGCTCCACGATCGCCCGCGAGGCCGACGCCGTCCTGTACACGCACGCCGGCCCGGAGGTGGCCGTGGCCTCCACTAAGGCCTTCCTCGCCCAGATCACCGCCTGCTACCTGCTGGGCCTGTACCTGGCGCAGCTGCGCGGCAACAAGTGGCCCGACGAGGTCGCCGACTACCTGGAGAACCTTGGCAAGATGCCCGCGAAGATCGAGCGCCTGCTTGCCGAGCAGGAGGACATGGTGCGCGAGCTGGGGGAGCAGCTCGCCGACCAGACCTCCTTCCTGTTCCTGGGACGCCACGTGGGCTACCCGGTCGCCCTGGAGGGCGCGCTGAAGCTGAAGGAGGTCGCCTACGTGCACGCCGAGGGCTTCGCCGCCGGCGAGCTCAAGCACGGTCCCATCGCCCTGGTGGAGGAGGGACTACCGGTGTTCGTCATCGTGCCGACCCCGCGCCGCCCCGTCCTGCATGACAAGGTCATCTCCAACATTCAGGAGGTGCGTGCCCGCGGCGCCCGCACCATCGTCATCGCGGAGGAGGGCGATGAGGCGGTCACGCCCTTCGCCGACACGGTGATTCGCATCCCGGCCGCCCCGACCCTGATGTGGCCGCTGCTGACGGTGGTGCCGCTGCAGATCTTCGCTGCTGCCCTGGCCAAGGCCAGGGGCCTGGATGTGGACCAGCCCCGCAACCTGGCCAAGTCCGTCACCGTGGAGTAAGCCGGCTCGCCGGGGTCATGATGGGGCAGTGAACACCGCACCGCGCCCACCCTCCCCCGACAGCACTTCGGTCGCCGCCGTGGCGTATCCCGCCCGTGCCGTCGCCGGAGCCGAGGCGCCGCTGACCGCGGGTACCGACCGCTACATGCATGCCGCGGCCGGCGCGCTGGCTCGGGCAGCGGTGGAGGAGATCCGGGCTGCGCGCGGCGCCGTGCCTGGCACGCGTGTGCTGCTGCTCGTGGGTGGTGGCCACAACGGCGGTGACGCCCTGATCGCCGGCGCCCTGCTGGCGCGTCGCGGTTGCGCCGTCACCGCCGCCCCCGCCGCCGAGATATCCCGGCTGCACGTCACGGCCCTGGCGGCCGCCCGCGCCGCAGGTGTGCGTCTCGCCGCCGACCCGCGGGCCGCGGCCCGAGCGGCTGCCGGGGGAGCGGCCGGTGCCGACCTGGTGATCGACGGCCTCACCGGCATTGGTGCCACGGGGCCGTTGCGCCCGGCCGCGGCCGGGCTCATTGCCCCGCTGCGCGCTGCCGGGGAGCCGGGGGAGCGGCCCTTCCGGGTGCTGGCCGTGGACCTGCCCTCCGGTGTAGGCGTGGACGACGGCACCCTGCCCGGGCCCGTGCTGGCCGCCGACCGCACCATCACCTTCACCTGCTTCAAGGCGGCCCACCTGCTACCGCCGGCCGCATCCCTGTGCGGGCGCGTTGAGGTCGCCGACCTGGGGCTGCCGGTGCCGGATGCTGCGGTGTTGGCGCGTCGGCCCGCGGATGCGGAACTGGGCCGCCTGCTGCGCGTGCCCGGGGACCAGGACCACAAGTACACCCGGGGCGTGGTCGGGCTGTGGGCCGGCAGCCAGACCTACCCGGGGGCCGCGGTGCTGGCCGCGTCGGCTGCGGTGCGCACGGGCGCCGGCATGGTGCGGCTGGCGGCGCCGGCGCGGGTGGTCGACCTGGTGCTCGCCCGCCGGCCCGAGGTCGTGCCCGCCGACGGACGCTGCCAGGCACTGGTGATCGGCCCCGGCACCGACCCCGCCGATGCCCCGCGTGCCGCCGAACTCGACGCGGCGCTGGGACGGGTACTCGGTGAGGCCGGAGAGCCGGTCGATGCGGTGATTGATGCCGGGGCGCTGCCCCTGCTCGCCGCCCGAGTCGCCTCCGGCGGCCGCTGCTCGCCGCGGCACGTGCTCACCCCACACGCCGGGGAGGCCGCCGCCCTGCTCGGCGAGCTGGGTGAGCGGGCCTCGCGGGATGCGGTCGAGGCGGCCCCGGCCGCGGCGGCGCGGCGCCTGGTGGAGCTGACCGGAGCCACCGTGCTGCTGAAGACGACTCCGACGCTGATCGCATCCCCGGGCGGGACGCTGCTGTCGGTCCACTCCGGTCCGGGCTGGCTCGCGACCGCCGGCAGCGGGGACGTACTGGCCGGGATCATCGGTGCTCTGCTGGCGGCCGGCCGGGCCGATGCCGATAACGACGTGGCCCGGGGCGGCGGGGGTGCGGGTGCCGCCCCGGCCAGCTGCGCCGCCCTGGGGGTGCGGCTGCATGCGCTCGCGGCGATGCGGGCGGCGGGCCTGGTTGACACCGACCGCGCAGCGCATGAGCGTGCAGTTTCCGCCGGGGCCGGCCGGCTGTTTGCGCGCTCGGGCCATCCACTTGCCGCGCTGGACCTGACCGAGGCGCTTCCGGCCGCCTGGGAACAACTCTGGAGCGCCGACCAGAGACCAGAACAAGCCACCGCATGAGTTCTCGGGCCTCGACCGGGGGCCGACTGCGGGCATCAGCGGAAAAGTGTCCATTTTTCGCCACTTTGGCCCTGCTGCCGCCATCCGTCCGCCGGGACGGCTCGGACCTTTCGCTGTTATGGGGCCGTTTACCACTCGGGCGTCAAGTGGGTCCGTAGCTGAAAGTGGCGTTAGTTGGACACTTTTTGCGGCATTGGCCCCTTCACTGGGACTCAATGTCACGCATGAGGATGACTAGCTGCACTCGGTCGCGCAGGTCCAGCTTGGCCAAGATACGGGTGACGTTCTTCTTCACCGAGTCGGTGGCGATGACCAGGCGCTGAGCGATCTCCGAGTTGGTCAGCCCCTGGGCCACGAGCTCGGCGACCTCACGTTCGCGTGGACTCAGCCGCTCGAGGCGCTCCTGGGCGGCGCGCTGCTGCGGCGAAGCGACGGGGCGGAAGGCATGGCGCCTGAGCAGCTCCCTGGTGATGCGCGGGGTGAGTACGGCGTCTCCGGAGGCGACCGCCCGGATCGCCTGATGCAGCTGCGCCGTGCGCGTGTCCTTGAGCAGGAAACCGGAGGCCCCAGCGGACAGGGCGCCGAAGGCGTAGTCGTCCTGGTCGTAGGTGGTCAAGGCGAGCGTCTTCACGGAGGGATGGAGCTGGCTGATGCGTGCAATGGCCTCCACACCGTTCAGGACGGGCATGCGGATGTCCATCAGCACCACGTCCGGGAGGGAGCGACGGTCCGTTTCCAGGTGCGTGAGCTGATCTAGTGCGTCTTGCCCGTCGGTGGCCTGGGCGATGACCTGTAGGTCTTCTGCCCGATTGATGATCAGCGATAGGCCCATGTGGGCGGCGCGCTGATCATCGACCACCATGACGGTGATGACCCTGCCGGTCTGGTTGATACGTGGGGCGGTGGATGGCCTCATGCGGCCTCCCGATGGGGGATGAGGGCCCGCAGCCGCCAGCCTCCGGGTCCGGGACCGGCGTTCAGGGTTCCGCCGGCCTCGCCCAACACATCCGCCAAGTGTGCGAGCCCATGTCCCGAGCTGCGGGGATTGACCGTTGTTGTCTCGGTGCCGGCGCCCAGGGTGGTCGGGCCGTCGTCGGACACGGTGACTTGGGTTAGCGCAGCGGCATGATCCAGGGAGATCACGACGCGCGTGGCCCCATCCGCATGCCGCATGACATTGGTCAGGGCCTCACGCACGACCGTGAAGACCAACGCTCCTGTTCCAGCGTCCTCGGGGCGATGCCCGGTCTCGGTCAGGGCGACGGCAATGCCAGTCCGGCGAACCGTGTCCAACAATCCGGACAGTCCCTCCCGGCCGTGCTCGGGCGCCACGGCGCCGGAAGTGTCGCGGTGGGAGCCGCCGTTAAGGGGTACCGGGTCAAGAGGGCCGGTTTCCACATGCGTGGGCTGGAGGGCGTTGACGGCGCGGCGCGTGTCGGCGAGTCCCTCGCGGGCAAGGGTGTTGATGACCTCAATGGCCTCGTCGACTTCGTCCCTGCCGGTTGCCCCCGCCAGTCCCTCCGACAGGGCGATGATGGCGGTCAGATCATGCCCCACCGAGTCGTGCAGCTCCCCGGCAACCCGTGCCTGGCGGCGGGCGGCGTCACGCTGCGCCGTCAGTCGATGCTCGGCGGCCTGGGCGGCGAGCTGAGCGTCGCCGTGTTCCAGGGCCTCCCGCCGGGCCCGTGAGATAGCCGCAGCCGCGATCACGGCCACGGAGAAGAAGATGTACGGCGTGAGTCGAGCGCTCAGCGGATATGCCAGACCCCTGAATGCCGGTGGCAGTACCCAGCCGACGAGCAGTGCCGACGCACCGATCAGGCGGTGGATCGTTCCGGCGCTTACGAACAGCGAATACAGGGCGACCAGCGGAGGCAGACTGAGAATCGCACCCGGACCCCACAGCTCCGCGGCGGCGGAGGCCATGGCAGTCAGGATCACCACCGCCAGCGGCCAACGCCGCCGCCCGAGCAGGGCAAGGACGACGAGCAGGCTAACCGCAGCCCACACACGTACTCCGGGCACCGGTCCCTCGGCCAGCAGATGAGCCAGCAGAACCAGCTCGAACAGCCCCATCCCGACGACGACGGCCCACAAGCCCAGCGCGCTGGTGCGCCACCAGGCGGTGAACCGATCGATCAGGGTTCGGGGCACCTGCGGCGCCCCCTGTGATGCGGCGGCCATCAGACGACCCTAGCAACGGCGCGGCGCAACGCCATTGTCCACACGCAGGTCCAGACGGCGCTCACCACGGCGGTGAAGAGGATCGAGCCCACGGAGGCAACGCTATAAAGATCTCTAGGGCTGCACGCCGCCGTCATGACCGACAGCGGGTAGTACGGGGCGAGCTGCGGAGCCAGCAGCACGAGGACGCTGCCGATCACGCTTCCCAGCAGCACCAGGGTCATGACGGAGGCGAAGGAAGTCATGATCACGCCGAGCCAGGCGACGAATACCTCGGTGGCGAATACGGCCAACGCGATGGGAATCCCCCGCAGCAGGAAGGGACCGATGCCCGCCAGATCGAACCCGAGCAGCAGCCCGGTGATGGTGAACTCCCCCAGGAGCACCAGCGTGGTCAGTAAGGCGACTTGCGCCATGTGCATGAGCTTGCCCAGCAGCATGGCACCCTGGAACCGGTTGGCGTGCATGCGCTGCCAGTTGCGGCCACCGTGCTCACCCGCGCAGATCTGAGCGATCAGGGAGCCTACCAGCAGGGGAAAGACCAGCATGGTTGTCAGCAGCGTCGCCTGTCCCCATACCGCCAGCCAGGTGACTCCCTGGTCAGCGAACTCCGCACGGTAGTCGAGGTAGTTACTTGCCCCGTTGGCCATGCCGACGCCGCACAGCGCTACCAGGGCCACCCAGTACCACGGCGCCTTGGCCTTGCGGTTCTCCCACCGCCAGGCCGCCCATACCGAAGGCGCCGCGGCGGTGGAACTCGGCGGCGGCGACGCGGGCGCCGGTGGGTGGGGCAGGGGCATGGCGAATGAAGGGGTGATCGCTGTGCTCATCGGTGGTTCTCCCGGTAGTTGATGACGAATCCGGCCAGCGCGCTCCAAACGGCCGCGGACAATACCGCCCACAGGGCGTTGAGCCAGGGGTGTTCGACCAGAATCACCGTTCCTGCCTGCTGCGACGCCTGTGAAAGCGGCGCCGCGGCACCGGCGATGCCCCACGGAAACAGCCAATCCACCGCTCCCAGGTGCATGAATGGCAGCGCGGAGCACAACAGTGATGCCACCGCTCCGACGCCCAGACCCACCGCCTGCTTGGACACATAGATCGCCAATATCAGTTGCGCCGCCATCGCGGCGACGCAGGCCGCGACCATGACGACGGCGATGGACCAGACCAGCTCCCGGTCCGTGGGGGTGGTCCGTAAGCCCATGCCCGGCCCGGCCAAGGCGATGAGTCCAAGCATCGCCAACTGGCCGACGGCGGCGGCGCAGGAGCCCAGGATCAGTTTCCCGCCGAACCGGGAGCGCTCGGTCTGGCCAAGGGCGGTGAGCAACTGGTCCATGCGCTCCTCGGAATCGACCGTGGCCAAACGGGACGCCAACAGTGCCGCAATGAGGGGAAGCAGCATGCTGGTCATGTTGATCGAGTCGGCCAGGCCGAGGCTCAGCAGGCGCATCTGCTCCACACCGGTTGCACGTGCTGAAAGCAGGCCCGCCGACCACAGCACCACCAGCCCGCCCAGGGCCGCCGCCATCAACCAGAAATGACGCCGTCGGAGCTTGCGCGACTCCATGACGATCGCGGTCATCGGTTGCCTCCTACCGCGGTGGAGGGAACAGCAGCGGTGGGCACCGGGAGCGACGGCGAACCGAGCGGATCGGTCAGCTCCAGGAATGCCTGCTCCAGTGTCTTGCGGACGGTCTGCACCCGGAACACGGTGCCGCCGCCGTGCACGATGCGAGTCACCAGCTCGCCCACCACGCCCTCGGGGAGCATCGGCGTGCGCACGGTCCGGCCATGAACCTGGTACCGGATGCGCTGCTCGGCGAAGAGGCCTGCGACACGCGACGGGTCGGAGACGGTGAAGTCGATGACCCCGGCATCCTGCAGACCGGCAAGCGGTCCCTGGTAGCGCAGCTGTCCGGCGCAGATGATGCCGACCACGTCGGCCATCTGCTCGATTTCGGACAGGATGTGGGAGGAGACGATGACGGTGGTGCCCTCTTGCCGGGCCAGGTCCACGATCAGCTCGCGGATCTCGGCGACGCCGGCCGGGTCCAGGCCGTTGGTGGGCTCATCCAGGAGCATGAGTGGTGGGTGGGCCAGCAGCGCCATGGCCAGTCCGAGGCGCTGTTTCATACCCAGCGAGTAGTCCTTGACCAGCTTCTTGTCCTGGCCGGTGAGCGATACTGTGGCCAGGGCGCGCTGGACGCGGTCACGGGGCAGGCCGAGGTAGTCGGACACCATGGCGAGGTTCTCCGGTCCGGTCAGCCGCGGATAGAAGGAGGGCCCCTCGATCAGGGATCCGATCGTGCCGGCGGGAAGCGGGGAGCGGGCGCTCACCGGGTGTCCGAGCACCTGCATGCTGCCGGAACTGGGACGGGTCAGCCCCAGCAGCAGCTTCATGGTGGTGGACTTCCCAGCGCCGTTCGGGCCCAGGAAGCCGTAGACGCCGCCGCGCGGCACGCGCAGGTCCACGTGGTCCACAGCGGGCGTGCCGCCGTAGATCTTTGTCAGGCCATCGGTGGACACGACCAGGTCGTGCATGTTCGCGGTGAGGTGCGCTGACCCTGCAGTCGGCGCCGCCCCATTCAGTGCTGTGCTCATGCCACTATGGGACCGCGCCGGGGTCTGCGCGCTCTCCTCCAGCGCCGCAACTGTCCCCCGTGGGGGACCACCCCTCGCCGACTCCAATCGGCTTCCCACCGCCGCATCCAGGCGCCGGAACGCTTGGAGTGGAACAATCGCCACCGTGAACGCGTCCACCGGCACTCCGCTTCCAGCGACGACATCCCGCGCCGTCATTGACCTCGACGCCATCGCCCACAACGCCCATGTGCTTGCCGCTGTCGGCGGCGTGCCCTGGATGGCGGTGGTAAAGGCCGACGCCTACGGCCACGGCATCGGCCCGGTGGCGCGCACCTGCCTGCGCGCCGGCGCAACCTGGCTCGGCGTTGCCCAGCTCGCCGAGGCCCTGCGCCTGCGCGCCCTGCTCGACGCCGCCGGCGTCGCCCGTCCTTCGCGCAATCCCGACTCCGTGCCCACGCCCGAGCGGCCCCGCCTGCTGTGCTGGCTGCTGCCCGTGCTCACCCCGGAGCAGGCCGCCGCGCCGGGCTCACCGCTGCGGGCGGCGCTTGCGTCCGGCCTGGACCTGTCGGTGTCCACCCGCGCCCAACTCGACGCGATTGTGGCGGCCGCCCGCGCCGAACTGGACGACTCTGCCGACGGCCAACCCGCACCAGGACCGGCCCGTATCCACCTCAAGGTGGACACCGGCATGTCCCGGGGCGGCGCCACTCCCACTGATCTGCCTGCGCTGGCCGAAGCGATCAAACTCGCTGAGCAGTCGGGAACCATCGCCATGGTCGGACTGTGGAGCCACTTGTCTCGCGCCGATGAGCCGGCCTCCGGTTCCACCGAGAAGCACCTGTCCCGCTTCCTGGCTGCCGAGCGTGTTGTGGCCGAAGCGGGGCTGAACCCGCGTGTGCGGCACCTGGCGGCCACCGCCGGCCTGCTCTGGCAGCCCGACACCCGCCTGGACCTGGTGCGCATCGGTATCGGACTGTATGGCCTGTCCCCGGACCCCGCCGTTGCCACCTCCGCGGCCCTCGACCTGCGCCCCGCCATGCGCCTGGAGGCGCCGCTGACCCAGGTCAGGCGCATCCCGGCGGGACAGGCGGTCTCCTACGGCGGCACCTGGCGCGCTCCCACCGACCGCTGGCTCGGCCTGGTCCCCCTCGGCTACGGCGACGGCATCCCCCGCGCCGCCTCCAACGGCGGTCCGGCCGCAGTCAACGGCATCCGCTCCGCCATCGTCGGCCGCGTGTGCATGGACCAGGTGGTCATCGACCTCGGCCCGGCCACCACCCCCGAGGGCGCCCCGGTGCCCCCGCCCGCCGCAGCCGGGGACACCGTCGTGCTGTGGGGCGCGGGCGACGACGCCACCACCCCCACAGCCGATGACTGGGCCCAGGTCTGCTCCACCATTAACTACGAGATCGTCACCCGCCTGGGTGAGCGCGTCCCCCGCGTGCTCACCGGCCGCGACGCCACCCGGCTCCCAGCCCCGCACTACCAGGAGACACGCGCATGAGCGTCGACGCCGCCCGGCCCGCGGGCCCGGCCGCCTCAATCAGCATCCCCACCGACTCCGCCGAGGCCACCCGGGCTCTGGGCGGTCGCCTGGCCTCGCTGCTCCGAGCCGGCGACGTCGTCGTACTCACCGGGGGACTGGGGGCCGGCAAGACCACCCTAGCCCAGGGGGTCGGTGCCGCCATGGGCGTGCGCGGGCGCATTTCCTCACCGACCTTCGTCATCGCCCGCGTTCACCCCGCCACGGGCGACGGGCCCGATCTCATTCACGTGGACGCCTACCGGATCTCCTCTCTGGAGGAGCTCGACGCCCTCGACCTGGACTCCTCCGTCGCCGACTCGGTCACCCTCATGGAGTGGGGGGAGGGCAAGGCGGAGGCGCTGTCGCGCGATCGCCTGGAGATCACCGTCGCGCGCCCCCACGGCGGACTGGCCGCACCCGCCGTCGGCCCCGGATCGGTCACCGACCTGGAGCAGGCCGACGACGGCCGCCGCACCATCACCGTCACCGCCGTCGGCCCCCGCTGGGCCGGCGTCGACCTCGGCCCGCTGGCCGGCTGACGCCCCGGCGGCCGATCGCACAGCCGGGATCACTCATCTAGGCTTGCGCCCGTGCGCATCCTCTCCATCGACTCATCGTTGGGAACGCAGCTGCTTGTAGCCGACGCCGCAGGCGGCGGCACTCCCGACGCAACCGCCGCCGGCATGGGCCTGAACATCCTGGTCGCGGCGCAGCAGGACAGCCCCCGCCGTCACGCCGAGTCCCTCGGCCCCATGCTCGCCGACGCGCTCGCCGACCCGGAGGTGGCCGCCGCCCCGCTCGACGCCGTCGTCGCCGCCACCGGTCCGGCGCCCTTCACCGGTCTGCGCGCCGGGCTGGTCACCGCCCGCGCCGTGGCACGCGCCCGCGGCATACCCGTCTACGGCGTCCCCAGCCTCGACGCCGTGGCCCGCACCGCTCTTGACGAGCTCGTGCGGCGCGACCGGGAAGCGGCAAGTACGGCCACCGTCCTGGTCGCCACCGATGCGCGCCGCAAGGAGGTCTACACCGCCCGCTACCGGGCCCGGGGCCGCGACGACGTCGAGCGCCTGGGTGAGTACGAGGTCCTCACCCCCGCAGCGCTGCGCGATCGCGAGAACAACGGCGTGCGGCCCCCCGCCGACGCCGTGGCCGGATCCGGGGCCGCCCTGTATCCCGAGCTGGTCGCCGGCCGTGAGGCGCTGGCCCTCGTCTCCGGTGACGCCGCGGCACAGGTGCGTGTCGCCCTAGCCCGCCTGGGTGTGCTTCCGAATTCTGAGGAGGAGGCGCTACGGGAGGCCGGGCTGGGCGTACAACCGCTCTACCTGCGGCGGCCTGACGTGCACATGTCCGCGGGGCCCGCCCGGTGAACCCGCCCGTATCCGCCGTGGGCTCCGCCCCGCCGGGGGTGCGGCTGCGTCCCATGACGCCCACCGACCTGGAGATGATCTCTCGCCTGGAGCCCGAGCTGTTCGGCGCTGAGGCCTGGAGCCCGGCCGCGCTCGCCGCCGAGCTGGACCGCACCACCGGTCCGGGTGCCGACCGCGCCTACCTGATCGCTGAGGCGACTGAGGAGCCCGCCGGTCACCTGGGCATCGTCGGCTATGCCGGCCTGTGGTACGGGGACGGCCGCGGGGACGCCGACCTGCTCACCATCGCCACCGTCCCCGCCGCGCGGCGTCGGGGAGTGGCCTCGGCCCTGCTGGAGGCGCTGGTGCGGGTAGCGGCGGAAGCGGGCTGCCGCGCCGTGCTGTTGGAGGTGCGCGCCTCCAACGCGGGTGCCCAGCGGCTGTACACGAACCACGGCTTCGCCCCGATCGGGCGACGGCGGCGCTACTACCTGGCGCCGGTGGAGGACGCCATCGTCATGCGTCGCGGCCTGCAGGACGCCGCGACGGGCGCCTGAAGCTGCAAGGGGCCTGTGCGGAGTGCGGGAGATTCCCGCGGGCCCTGATATTTGTCTGACAATGATGTGACGAAATGGGGGCGTCCGCGGGCCGCGGCAGGTCGGATGCGGCCGCTCGGCGGAGGCCGATTGCCGCACGCAGACTCCAGGTTTTCCGCGTCGTAGCAAGGATGTCTTATATCTGCTCAAGAGTGGCGCGGAGGATTGGGACCAAGGGCTGATGGTGGTTCGTAAACTGCTGCCGTGGTCAAAACGTCTGCTCCCCCCAAGAAGAAGGCCGCGTACACGACGACGGTCTTCATTAAGCGCCTGATGGCCTGGTCGGGCATCGTCTTCATCGTCTATCTGGTGCTGCACGCCTACGGCAACACCCACTACTTCGACGGTGAGATGGCCTATGACCACTACGCGGTCTGGCTGCGCACCCTGCTTGAGCCCCTCATGCCCTACGGCGGCGTGCTGTGGATCCTGCGCGCTGTACTCCTGGCGTGCCTGCTGGCGCACGCGGGTAGTGCCTTCCACCTTTGGTACCGCAACCGCAAGGCCCGCGGGAATGACAAGTACGAGGTCAAGAAGCCGGGAGCCGACTACTTCGCCTCCCGCTACGCCATGCGCACCATGCGGTGGGGCGGTGTCATCCTGCTGCTGTTCATCATCTGGCACATCCTGCAGTTCACCACCCTGACGCTGACCCCAGGCGGCGAGTACGTCCACGGGCGCGCCTACGCCAACATGTACTACGGCTTCCAGCTGTGGTGGGTCTACCTGATCTACCTGGTGGCGCTCGCGGCCCTGTGCCTGCACGTGTGGCACGGCGTCTGGTCGGCGCTGCAGACCCTCGGCGCCACCCGCGGCAACACCGTCCCCCTCATCCGCCTGATCGCCTTCGTCGTTGCCTTCGGCCTGTTCGCCGTGTTCATGTCCGTGCCGACGGCGATCCTGTTCGGCTGGGTCGACGCCCCGATGGCCGCGGCCGACTACTACCCCCAGTTCTGCGACGCGATCGGCTCGGCCTCCGAGCAGTTCGCCCACTGCGCCGCCCACTGATCGAGAGCGAGTGAATGATGACTGAACTCATCGAAGGCCTGTACCTCGAGGGCGAGAAGATCGCCGACACCAAGGCGCCGCACGACGTCCCGATTGCTCAGCGCTGGGAGCAGCGCAAGTTCAACGCCCAGCTGGTCAACCCCGCCAACCGCCGCAAGCTCGACGTGATCGTGGTCGGCTCCGGCCTGGCCGGCGGCGCCGCCGCCGCGTCACTGGGGGAGCAGGGCTACAACGTCAAGTGCTTCTTCTACCAGGACTCCGCCCGCCGGGCGCACTCCATCGCCGCCCAGGGCGGCATCAACGCCGCGAAGAACTACCGCAACGACGGCGACTCCGTCTACCGCCTGTTCTACGACACCGTCAAGGGCGGTGACTACCGCGCCCGGGAGGACAACGTCTACCGGCTGGCCGAGGTCAGTGCCAACATCATCGACCAGTGCGTCGCCCAGGGCGTGCCCTTCGCCCGCGAGTACGGCGGCTTGCTGGACAACCGGTCATTCGGTGGCGTGCAGGTCTCCCGTACCTTCTACGCCCGCGGCCAGACCGGACAGCAGCTGCTGATCGGCGCCTACCAGGCCCTGGAGCGGCAGGTCCACGCGGGCACCGTCAAGGAGTACCGCCGCCACGAGATGGTCGAGCTGATCGTGATCGACGGCCGCGCCCGCGGCATCGTGACCCGCGACATGGTCACCGGTGAGATCGACACCCACCTGGCTGACGCCGTCGTACTGTGCACCGGCGGCTACGGCAACGTGTTCTTCCTGTCCACCAACGCCATGGGCTGCAACGCCACGGCCATCTGGCGGGCGCACCGCAAGGGCGCCTACTTCGCCAACCCCTGCTACACGCAGATCCACCCGACCTGCATCCCCAGTCCGGCGACTTCCAGTCCAAGCTGACCCTGATGAGTGAGTCGCTGCGCAACGACGGCCGCATCTGGGTGCCCAAGAAGGCCGAGGACTGCGACAAGGACCCGCGCGACATCCCGGAGGAGGACCGCGACTACTACCTGGAGCGCATCTACCCGGCCTTCGGCAACCTGGTCCCGCGCGACATCGCCTCCCGGCAGGCGAAGAACATGTGCGACGAGGGGCGTGGCGTCGGCCCCGCCATCAAGGAGCGGGACGCGCAGGGCAACGAGCGCATGATGCGCCGCGGCGTCTACCTGGACTTCTCCGAGGCCATCGGCCGACTTGGCCGGGACGCCGTCTCCGCCCGCTACGGGAACCTGTTCGAGATGTACCAGCGCATCACGGGAGACGATCCTTACGAGGTCCCCATGCGCATCTACCCGGCGGTGCACTACACCATGGGCGGACTGTGGGTCGACTATGACCTGGAGTCCAACATCCCGGGCCTGTACGTGGCCGGCGAGGCCAACTTCTCCGACCACGGCGCGAACCGCCTGGGGGCCTCCGCCCTCATGCAGGGGCTGGCCGACGGATACTTCGTGCTGCCGGACACGCTCAACGACTACCTGGCGGACATGCTTCGCGAGGGCAAGGCGGATCCGGACGCCCCGGAGGTAGCCGAGGCCCGCAGAAGTGTGGAGGACCGCATTGAGCGGCTCATGGCGCTGCGTGGTACCCGCTCCGTGGACGACTTCCACATGGCGCTGGGCCGCATCATGTGGGAGTACTGCGGTATGGAGCGCCGCGACGAGGGACTGCGGGAGGCGATCCGTCAGATCCGCGCCCTCAAGGAGGAGTTCTGGCGGGACGCCCGCGTCACCGGCGAGGCCATGGAGCTCAACCAGGCGCTGGAGAAGGCGGGCCGACTGCTCGACTTCTTCGAGCTGGCCGAGCTGATGTGCATCGACGCCCTGCACCGCCGCGAATCCTGCGGTGGTCACTTCCGCGCCGAGTCCCAGACCCCCGAGGGCGAGGCGCTGCGCCACGACGACGAGTTCCTCTACGTGGCGGCCTGGGAGTGGGGCGGCGAGAACCAGCCCCCGATCCTCCACAAGGAGGACCTCATCTACAAGGACATCGAGCTCAAGCAGCGGAGTTACAAGTGAACATCAAGCTGAAGATCTGGCGCCAGAAGAACCAGAACTCGGAGGGCCACTTCGAGGAGTACTCGATGACTGGCATCGAGGAGCACATGAGCTTCCTCGAGGTCCTCGACCTGCTCAACGAGCAGCTCTTCGCCGAGGGCAAGGAACCCGTAGCCTTCGACTCGGACTGCCGTGAGGGCATTTGCGGGCAGTGCGGCGTGGTCATCAACGGGCAGGCCCACGGGCCGATCCGCTCCACCACCTGCCAGCTGCACATGCGCCACCTGGCGGAGGACCCCTCCTTCAAGGACGGTTCCACCATCACCATCGAGCCCTGGCGCTCCACGGGATTCCCGGTGCTCAAGGACCTGATCGTGGACCGCTCCGCGCTGGACCGCATTGTCCAGGCCGGCGGGTACATCTCGGTCAACACCGGCGCCGCCCCGGAGGCGCACTCCGTGCCCGTGCAGAAGGACAAGGCCGACGCCGCCTTCGAGGCCGCCGCCTGCATCGGCTGCGGCGCCTGCGTGGCTGCCTGCCCGAACGCCTCAGCCATGCTGTTCACCGGCGCGAAGATCTCCCACCTGGGCCTGCTGCCGCAGGGCCAGCCGGAGCGCCTCGCCCGCGTGGTCAACATGCTGAACCAGCACGATGCCGAGGGCTTCGGCGGCTGCACCAACATCGGTGAGTGCGCGGCCGTGTGCCCCAAGTCGGTGCCGCTGGAGGTCATCACCCGGCTGAACCGCGACCTCGGCCACGCCCTGTGGAAGGGGCAGAAGGCCACCGCCTGAGGCGCTCGGCTCCGGCTGAGGCCCCACACTCGCGCCGCGCAGCAGCTCAGCTCAGAGCTGCTGCGCGGCGTCGTATGAATCAGGGCGGGCCGGACACCCCTGTGCACGGGCGATAACGCCGGGCGGCGTGCTTCCGGGCGGCGTGTGCCACAGCGGCTGCCGGTGGCCTCCCACAGGTGACGGCTGTATCGTTACTTTCTCCCCGTCAGGCTCCGTTACACTTCCTTGGCCGGAGGTATGGTGAAGAGGTTCCCGCAGTGGCGACGCGATGACGCTGCGCATACGCCCAGACATGCAGCTAACAGTCTGCGCGCCCGCAGGCGAGTGCTGTCACTGCTGCTTGCGCTCGTCCTGGCGGCCCCGCTGGCCGGAGTCTCAGGGCACGCCGCCTACGCGGCCGACCTCGCCCCCGCCGGAACCAGCATTGGCGGGCAGAGCGTGGCCGGCATGACCCGTGATGAGGTCGCCGACGTCGTCGCCACCCGGGCTGCCAGCACCACTGTCTCCGTCACCGTCGCCGGGCAGACCGTCGAGGTACCGCTGGATCAAGCAGGCGGCCGCGTCGACGCATTGTCCCTGGCCGATGCCCTGGTGGACGGTGGCGATATCGCGCAGTCGGTGTCCTTCGCCCTCGTGGACCACGCCGGGGCGGCTCCGGCTGTCTCTGTGGACGCTGAGGCCGTGGCTGCGCTCGCTGAGCGCATCAACACCCAGGTGGGTACTCCGGCAGTCAACGCATCCATCCAGCCCAGCGCCGACGGGGACGCCTTTGAGGCTGTCGCCGGCAGCGACGGGAGGGGCGTGGACCTGGCCTCACTGACAGCATTAGTCGAGTCCGCCGCCACCACCCTGACCTCCCAGAGCACGCAGCTGCCCCTGACCGACGTCGCCCCGAGCGTCTCCTACGCCGCTGCCGAGGCGGCAGCGGCCGACGCCGACGCGCTCATCGCTCCCGAGGTGACGGTCACCGGCGCGGGGGAGACCATCCAGGCCGATGCCGCCACCCGCGCCTCCTGGGTGGGCACGACCGCCGTCGACGGCGAACTTGTTGCCGTGCTGCTGAAGGAGAGCGTCGCCGCCTGGGTTGACCAGGCGGCCGCCTCGGTCGAACTGGACCCGATCAGTGCGATCGATAACGTCGACGCCGACGGCAACCTGCTCGAGCCCGCCAGGCCCGCCCAGGCGGGCCTGGAGGTCACCAACCGCGATGCGGTCACCGACTCCATCATTGCCGCCTTGGAGGCGCACGACTCCTACAGCGGTGAGCTGGCCGTACAGGAGGTGGAGGCAGACGCTGAGCAGCGGGTGGTCTCCTCCGGCACTGACCGCTTCGCCTACGCCGCCGAGGCCGACGAGAAGTGGATCGACATCAACCTCACCGACTCCACCATCACCGCCTATGAGGGCTACGAGCAGGTGCACGGCCCGGTTCTCATGAACCACGGCGGCCCCGGGAATGAGACCATCACCGGCACCTACGAGGTATACCTGAGCTACGCGAAGCAGGACCTGGGTTGCAGCGCCGGCTGGTCCTACTGCCAGAAGGACGTCGCCTGGGTGACCTACTGGCAGGGCAACTACGCGATCCACTCCGCCCCCTGGGCCAAGTACTTCGGCGTCGGGGCCGACGCCGGCTCGCACGGCTGCATCAACCTGCCCGAGGACGAGGCCCACTGGTACTACGACTGGGCCGAGACCGGCACCACCGTAGTCAGCCACTACTGACCGGCCCTGCCCCACCCGGGCTGCGGGCGGGCTACGCTTGGGCGCCGTGAGTGAACCACTGATCCTCGGCATCGAGTCCACCTGCGACGAGACCGGCGTCGCCCTGGTGCGTGGCCGTGAACTGCTCGGCGACGTCGTGGCCACCTCCATGGACGAGTACGCCCGCTTCGGCGGCATCATCCCCGAGATCGCCTCCCGCGCCCACCTGGAGTCCTTCCTGCCCACCCTGGACGCCGCGCTGGAGCGGGCCGGAGTGGATCTGGGCGACGTTGACGCCATAGCCGTCAGCGCCGGCCCCGGGCTGATCGGCTCCCTCACCGTCGGCGTAAGCGCCGCCAAGGCGCTGGCCGCGTCCCTCGCCAAGCCCATCTACGGCGTCAACCACGTCATCGGGCACATTGCCGTCGACGAACTCATCGACGGGCCCGCGCCCGAGCACTTCATCGGCCTGATCGTCTCCGGCGGCCACTCCAGCCTGCTGGACATCCACGACCTGGCCACCGACGTCGTCGAGCTGGGCGGCACCCTCGACGACGCCGCCGGGGAGGCCTTCGACAAGGTCGGCCGCCTGCTCGGCCTGCCCTACCCGGGCGGCCCGCACGTCGACCGGCTCTCGCAGCAGGGAGACGTCGAGGCGATCCGCTTCCCCCGCGGACTGGCCGCCGCCAAGGACCGTGAGCGCCACCGCTACGACTTCTCCTTCTCCGGGCTGAAGACGGCGGTCGCCCGCTACGTGGAGTCCATGGCGGACGCCGGCCAGGAGGTGCCCGCCGCAGACGTGTGCGCCGCCTTCTCCGAGGCGGTCAATGACTCGCTGACCGCAAAGGCGGTGCGCGCCTGCCAGGACACTGGCTGCGACACCCTGGTGATCGGCGGTGGCTTCTCCGCCAATTCGCGGCTGCGGGCGCTCGCGGCGCAGCGCTGCGAGGCGGCCGGCATTACCCTGCGGCTGCCGCCGCTGAAGTACTGCACGGACAACGGCGCCCAGATCGCCGCCCTGGGCGCGGCGGCCGTGCGCGCGGGAGTGGAGCCGAGCCCCATGGACTTCGGCCCCGACTCCGGCATGCCCCTGGACATCCCCGTGGCCCACTGAGCCCATAGGGCGCTACAGGCGCTATAGGTCGGCCTCCCGCCTGCCCCGCCTACCTCGCCCCTCTTCTCACCGAGGTCGGTAGATATAACCGACCTCGGTGCGTTACTTGTGCCGGTTTCGCAAGTGGCGCCGGGGAGGGGTGGCGGGGCCGGGGTGGATGCCGTCAGAAACCAGGGCGGTGACCTCTGCGGGGGCCAGTGGCCGTCCGGCGCGCACCTCCTCCAGCAGCAGGCGCATAGCGGCCTCGTTGCTGTTGGTCGCCTCGGCGGCGGCGAGCTGGCGCTGGTAGGAGGCGCCGGCCTCCAAGGTCACCCGGACGCTGTCCAGTTCGGACTCGCAGCCCAAGTCGCTCGCCACCGGCTCCAACTCGGTGAGCATCCGCTCGACCGTCTCCGTCACCAGCTCCTCCGTGCCGGCTGAGTCCGTGATCAAAATGGCGTCCATGCCGTAGCGGGCGGAGCGCCACTTATTCTCATTGACGTACCAGGGCGGCAGCGCGTCCAATTGCTCACCGCGATCCAGGCGGCGGGAGAAGTCCTCGACCAGGCACTGGGTGAGGGCGGCGATGCCGCCCAGCTCTGTGAGGTTGGTGGCGGCGTCGCAGGACCGGACTTCGATGGTGCCCAGCCGCGGCGACGGGCGCACATCCCAGCGGACCTCCGTGAAGTCCTCAATGACGCCGGTGTGAACCATATCGCCCACGAAGCCCTCCAGCTCATCCCAGGAGTTCAGCTGGTGGGGGGCTCCCGCCGTCGGCAACTGCTGGAACATCATGGCGCGGTTATCCGCATAGCCGGTGGAGGCACCCGCCCAGAAGGGCGAAGAGGCGCTCAGGCACTGCAGGTGCGCGGCGCGCGTGAGCAGGGCGGACAAGATGGGCAGCACCTTGCTGCGGTCCTCTATGCCCACGTGCACATGCGTGCCGAAGATGAGCATCTGGTGCCCCCACAGCCGGGTGCGTTCCACGAGCCGCGCATAGCGCTCGGCGTCGGTGACCTTCTGCACCAGCGGGTCGGCGAAGGGGTGCGTGCCGGCGCTGGCCAGCTGCACCCGCAGCGGCTCGACGACGGGAAGCAGCCGGTCATAGGCGAGCGCAATGTCCTCAATGCACTGTGCGACGGTGCGGCGGGCCCCGGAGACCAGCTCCACGGTGTTGAGCATCATCTCGCCGTGGATATTCGGATCCTGGCCAACCAGGCGCAGCACGTCTGCGGCGCACTGGCGCAGGTCCAGGCTGTCGCTGTCCACCAGCTGCAGCTCCCACTCGATCCCGAGCGTGGAGCGGGCGGAGCGGGCGAAGGGCAGATCCGTGCGATGCAGCAGATGTGCGCGCGGCGTCCGGGTGAATGCGGGGGTAGTAGGTGTCATGACGGAGCTCCTCTCGGAGGCGTTGAGCAGGGACACTTGCGTACGTTTACGGTGAAGGATGATCGTTACGTACCTGGACACGTGCTGGGGGAGGCGATGCGTGCGCAGGGGCCTGCGCGTCGGCCTCCGGCCGGCTGAGCGGTTCGACGACGAGCACGGCGCCCCTCGGGGAGCGGCCGCGCCCGCCCTCGCCGCGTGGGCCGATACGGGTCAACAGCCAGACCTCTCCGGTGTCGCCCCGCGGGCGCAGGGAGGCGCGCAGCGCGTCGGGGGAGATCTCCACGCCGCGGGAGTGAATCTCCAGGTGGCCGATGCCGCGATCGCGCACGCGGGCCCGCAGCGCCTTTAGGTGCAGGGGGAGCACCTCCACCAGCCTCCAGGAGCGTACGAAGGGGGCCAGCTCCGGCCCGGCGGGCCGCGCACCCGTCAGGTAGGCGATGCGGTGCCCGACTGGGCGTGCATCCAGGCGGCCCGCGAGGTGGGCTACCAGGCCCGCACGGATGGCCGCGCCGTCCGGCTCGTGAATGACAGCGCCCAGGTCCTCCACTCCGGTTACAGGCTCGACTTGAGCGGGCGGGGCCGTGGGGTCCGTGCAGTCGGGGTCGGTCAGTACGTGGGCGGCGGGATTGCCGTCTCCGCCGGAGCGCAGGACCAGGGCGGAGCGGCCGGGTCCCTCCGGAGCCAGGGGGCCGCACCAGATACCGGCCTCGACCACCTCGCCGTCTACGCTCACCCACTGCACTTGGGCGTCTTCCGGCAGCAGCGCATGGTCGATCCCCGGGGCAACCTTGACGCCGAGCGCCGCCACCTGCTCGCGCAGAGCCAGTACCCGTCCCAGCGGCGGGGACCAGCGCTCGGGGTCGGTGATGCGCCGCCCGCCGGAGCGGCGCGCCGGATCAGCGAAGACCGCGTCCACGCCAGCGGCCGCCAGATCCACTTCCAGCGCATCGGCGCAGCGCACCTCGGTGTTCGGGAAGGGGGAGAGGTTGACGGTGGCGAGCGCCGCCGTCGGCTCGTCCCCGTCCACTGCCAGTACGCGAGGGCACAATGACGCCAGTGCCAGTGCGTCGCCGCCGATGCCGCAGCCTAGGTCGGCCACGTACTGAATGCCGGCGCGCGCGTAGCGGGAGGCGTGATGGGCGGCGACCGTCAGCCGGGTGGCTTGCTCCAGGGTGTCGGAGGTGAACAGCATGCGCTCCGCGAAGGGGCCGAACTTGGAGGCGGCGCGTTGGCGCAGACGCTGTTGTGTCAGCGCAGCGGCGACCAGCGCGGAGGAATAACCCTCGCGGCGCAGGGACTCGCCCAGGGCGAGTGCCTGGTCGGGATCGTACGGTGGCAGAGATTCGAGCAGCCGCCAACCTTCGGGAGTCAGCAGCGGGGCGAGGTCGAAGCCGTCCATCGCCGAGAATCATGACATGCCTGCCTGCCCGCGCGCCGCATCCGGAGAGGCGTCTCACGGTTAGAGACGCCTCACGGTTCGTGGACCGGCGCCCCCCGCCGCGGCCTGCCTGGTGAATGCTACCTCCCCCGGGGCTCCAGGTGGCGGCGCTCCGCTGCGCGCACGGTCCCGATGCGCTGCCGGAGGCGAACATCCCCGACGCCGGCTCCCTATGCCGCTACGCTGACACGTCCGTACGGGGTGACGCCTGCAGGGCATCACTGGCACACCACAAAAGCCCCACTCCCTAGCCGCTGGCTGGGCGAACCGGGGCAGACGAAGGAGGAATCGCGTGGCACGACGCGACAGACGACGCCGCTGGCGCTGGGCCCTGGGCGGGCTGGTTGCGCTCGCGGTGGCGGTGGTGGCGCTGCCCAATGCCTGGGTATGGGCTGCAGCCGCGGGGCACGTGACGGACCACGGGGCCGCGGATGATGATGCGGTCGCGCCGGTCGCCGTCGTCCTGGGCGCGTCGGTGTACTCCTCCGGGGAGCCGTCTCCGTGGCTGCGCTACCGGCTGGACGTGGCCGCTGACCTGTACGAGTCCGGGCGGGTGGAGGCCATCCTCGTGTCCGGCGACAACGGCCAGGCCAGCTACAACGAGCCCATCGCCATGTACGAGTACCTGGTGTCCATAGGGATTCCGAGCGGGGCGATCGCCGTGGACTATGCAGGTTTCGACACCTACGCCACCTGCGTGCGGGCCCGGAAGGTGTTTGGCGTCTCCGAGGCGATTGTGGTCAGCCAGGACTTCCACGAGGCGCGTGCGGTGGCGGTGTGCCGGGCCGTGGGCGTGGATGCATCCGGAGTGGGTGACGTGCGCGCCCGCGCCAACCGCTCCACCTGGGCATACAGCTGGCTGCGGGAGCGCGGGGCGGCGGTGAAGGCCGGCTGGGACGTACTCACCGATCGCACCCCGCTGCTAGGGGACCGGGAGACCAGCGTGGACGAGGCCATCGCCTGGACACGGGCCGCCAGGGCGGCGTGAGCCGCCCGCGGGTAGGCTGGGAGAGGCAGCGGGGCCGCCCGTCGGCCCGGCGCATTGCCGCAATGCCGAAGGTGGTTCGGCTAGGGGCAGGACGTGTTGGGTGGCGGGCGCCTGGCGGAGCACGCCTACGGCGAACCGCCATGACTGCTTTAGCACTCGCGTTGACTGAGTGCTAAAGCCGCGCGTAGATTCTGCTGTGGTGCGCGAGGCGCTTAGGCGACCCCGCGTGACCCGCATCATCCGTGCCGGACCGACCCCCGCGACGGCGGCTCGACACCCCGGGATGCGGCAACCAGTCATTTACCCGCCAATCAAGAAGCGAGAAGGGGAGAACGACATGTCGATCTCCATCAAGCCGCTCGAGGACCGCATCGTCGTGCAGACGGTCGAGGCCGAGCAGACCACCGCGTCCGGTCTGGTCATTCCGGACACCGCCAAGGAGAAGCCGCAGGAGGGCAAGGTCGTGGCCGTGGGCCCGGGCCGTGTCGACGACTCCGGCAAGCGCATCCCCGTCGACGTCGCAGAGGGCGACGTCGTCATCTACTCCAAGTACGGCGGCACCGAGGTCAAGTACGACGGCGAGGACTACCTGATCCTGTCCGCCCGCGACGTCCTGGCGGTCGTCACCCGCTGACCGGTAGCTCGCCGGCGTTTCGCCATAGCTCGTTGTGGGGTGGCAGGCACGTGCCTGCCACCCCACAGCCGTATCCGGCGCGTCGAGGATGGCGGCGGCGTGTGGCGGATCTCGACGTGCGTCGCTCGCCGCGCGGGTTCTACGATGATTCCGTGAGCGACCCGATCACCAGCCCCGACATCTTCGCACCCACCGGCCTGACTTACGACGACGTCCTCCTGCTGCCCAGGCTCACCGACGTCATCCCCTCCGAAGTCGATACGACCTCCCGCCTGACCCGTAAGATCTCGTTGGCCACCCCGCTGCTGAGCGCCGCCATGGACACCGTCACCGAGTCCGACATGGCCATCGCCATGGCCCGGCAGGGCGGCATCGGCATCCTGCACCGCAACCTGTCGATCGAGGAGCAGGCCCAGCACGTGCGTCGGGTTAAGCGCTCGGAGTCCGGCATGGTCTCCGATCCGGTCACGGTGGGCCCGGACGCCACCATTTCCCAGCTGGACGAGCTGTGCGGCCAATACAAGGTGTCCGGATTGCCGGTCGTCGACGACGCCGGGAACCTGCTGGGCATCATCACTAACCGTGACCTGCGCTTCGTGCCTACCGAGCGCTGGGACACCCTGACGGTGCGCGAGTGCATGACCCCGCGCGAACGGCTGATCACCGGCCCGGCCGGCATCTCCCGCGAGGACGCCAAGGCGCTGCTGGCCGAGCACCGCATCGAGAAGCTGCCGATCATCGACGCCGACGGCCGCCTGTCCGGGCTGATCACCGTTAAGGACTTCGTCAAGACCGAGCAGTACCCCAACGCCACCAAGGACGAGGCGGGCCGCCTGGTGGTCGGCGCCGCCGTCGGCTACTGGGGCGACACCTGGGAGCGTGCCGGCGCCCTGGCCGAGGCCGGCGTGGACGTGATCGTGGTGGACACCGCCAACGGTGGTGCCAAGCTGGCCCTGGAGATGATCTCCCGGATCAAGCACGACCCGGCCTTCTCCGGCATCGAGGTGATCGGCGGCAATGTGGCCACCCGTGAGGGCGCGCAGGCGCTCATCGACGCCGGTGTTGACGCCGTCAAGGTGGGGGTTGGGCCGGGCTCGATCTGCACCACCCGGGTGGTGGCCGGCGTCGGCGTGCCCCAGGTGACTGCCGTGTACGAGGCTGCCCGCGCCTGCACTCCCGCAGGCGTGCCGCTGATCGCCGACGGCGGCCTGCAGTACTCCGGCGATATCGCCAAGGCGCTGGTGGCCGGGGCTGACACCGTCATGCTGGGCTCCCTGCTGGCCGGCTGTGCCGAGTCCCCGGGGGACCTCGTATTTGTCAACGGCAAGCAGTGGAAGCGCTACCGGGGCATGGGGTCGCTCGGGGCGATGAGCTCGCGCGGCCGCAAGTCCTACTCCAAGGACCGCTACTTCCAGGCCGACGTCTCCGGGGATGACAAGATCATCCCCGAGGGCATCGAGGGGCAGGTGCCCTTCTCCGGGGCGCTGGCCGACGTCGTCTACCAGCTGGTCGGCGGGCTGCACCAGTCGATGTTCTACGTGGGGGCGCGCACCATCCCCGAGCTGAAGGCCAACGGCCAGTTCGTGCGCATCACGGCGGCCGGGCTCAAGGAGTCCCACCCGCACGACGTGAAGATGACCGTCGAGGCCCCCAACTACACCGGCCGCGAGTCCTGACCTGGGCGTTCCGTGAGGAATCACTGCGCTCGCGGCGGGCGCTGGCTGGGCGCGCTGCGCGTCTTCGCTGGGCACGCCGTGAGGTATCGCCGTGCACGCGGTGGGCCCTGACTGGGCTGGGCGCTGGCTGGGCGCGCCGCGCGCCTTCACCGGGCGTGCCGGAGCCCTGGGGAGCCGGTCCGCCGGCGGCGCCTTCACATGCCGTCGGGCAGTGGCCAGGAGGTGTTGACGTCGGGCGTGCGGCCACGGCGGCGCAGGAACTCGTTGAAGGAAACCGCCCAGTCACGGTGCGCCGCCGCTTGCCAGGACATCAGCTCCGTGCGCGGAATACGGGCGATCTCCGGGTGGGCGCAGGCCATGGCGTCCAGTACGTCCAGCGTGGCCACCACGTCCACCTCGGCCGTGTGCAGGCCGCCCGCCTGGGGATCCACGCCGTAGAACGCGCACAGGTCCGTCAGACGCCGCTTGCCCTTGCGATAGCGGTTCACCCTCCGGTCGATCACGAGTGGATCCACCACGGGGCCCAGCTCTCTGCCGAGCCGCTGGCGCACGGTGGGCAGGCCGTGGCGGACTAGCTCCGTCTCCAGCAGGGCCAAGTCATAGGCCGCGTTGTATGCAACCACAGGCGTGCCGGCCGACATCGCCTGGGTCAGCGCCGCTGCCACCTCCTCCAGCACCTGGTCAACCGGGCGGCCCTCGGCGCGGGCGCGCGCAGTGGAGATGCCGTGTACGGCGGAGGCGGAGTCGGGGATCTCCACGCCCGGGTCCGCAAGCCAGGTGGTGATGCGCTGCGGGCGGGCGCCGTCCGCGCCACGCGGGCCGCGGGCGACCAGTGCAGCCGTCACCAGCCGGTCCGTGGTGGGGGAGACGCCGGTGGTCTCGGTGTCGAACCCGAGCAGTGGGCCGTCGGCCCAGGAGTCGGGCGCCGTGGCCGGATTGGATACTGGTTGCTCGCTCATATGCCGAGTGTGCCACCGCCCACTGACACGAATAGCGCGACCGGCACAGGCCGCGCCGGTGTGAACATGATTCTGCGGTCGGGACAGGCTTGGAAACAGGAGCGGCCCGCAGTGGGACCGCCCGCGCGCCGTTGGCCGCCTGAAACGCACTTTCAGACGCTCCAACTGCGGGAATCCGTCCAACCGCGGAAACCCGCTCCAAGTGGAGTGCCGGGACCCGGCCGGGTCCGTGCCAGAGCGCCGCGTCGCATGCCGGGCGCGGGCACGACGGGCCGGCGAAGCGGACAGTGGACCCCGTCAAGGTCGCCAACGCACAACCAGCCCCCACCCCACCTAGCCACCTGATCCTCGTGCCCGGAAGCGGGGCCATCTGCTACGCCACTTCGGGGTTAACAACGCCTGTTAACGGCCTGCTGAAGGGCTGGGAGGTATACAGCAGGCCGTTAAGTAGCGTTGTTAACGCCCAACGGGCGTAGTAGCCGACCTCGCGCAACCACCGCGCCTGCAAGCCGCGGAGAATGGGGAGCAGCTCACCGGAGTTCGCGGCGGTTGTCCGCGCTGCGTGCCAGCTACGATGCTCTTCGTGAGCGGTGAGATCGAGATCGGGCGGGACAAGCGCGCCCGCCAGGCCTATTCCTTCGATGACATTGCACTGGTTCCGGCGCGCCGCACCCGTGACGTGCGCGATGTGCGCGTCGGCTGGCAGCTGGACGCCTACCACGTGGACCTGCCGGTGATGGCCTCGCCCATGGACTCGGTGATGAGCCCCGAGACGGCGATTCTGGTTGGGCGGCTCGGCGGCATCGGCGTCCTGGACCTGGAAGGGCTGTGGACCCGCTACGAGGACCCGACCCCCGCCCTTGAGCGCATCCGCTCCGCCGCACCCGAGCAGGCCACCGCCGTGCTTCAGGACGTCTATCGTCCCCCGGTGCGCCCCGAGCTCATCGCCTCCCGCCTGGAGGAGATCCGGCAGGCAGGAGTTGTCGTCGCCGGGCGCCTCAGCCCCTCCCAGACCCAGCGGCACTGGCGCACCGTCGTCGACGCCGGCGTCGACCTGCTGGTCATCCGCGGCTCGGTCGTCTCCGCCGAGCACGTCTCCGGGTCGGTCGAGCCCCTGAACCTCAAGCGCTTCATCTACGAGCTGGACGTGCCCGTGGTGGTCGGCGGCGTGACCACCTACACCGCGGCCCTGCACCTGATGCGCACCGGCGCGGCGGGTGTGCTGGTTGGCCAGGGCGGAGGTGCCTCCTCCTCCGTGCGGCAGGTCCTCGGCCTCCACATGCCCATGGCCACTGCCGTCGCCGACGTCGCAGCGGCTCGCCGTGACTACATGGACGAGTCCGGCGGGCGCTACGTGCATGTCATTGCCGACGGCTCGGTCGGCAACTCCGGCGACGTCGTCAAGGCCATCGCCTGCGGTGCCGACGCCGTTATGCTCGGCGCCGCACTCGCCCGTGCCCAGGAGGCCCCCGGCGGCGGCTACCACTGGGGTGCCGAGGCCCGCCATGAGCGGCTGCCCCGAGGCTACCGCAGCCACGTGGGCACGGTGGGCACCATGGAGCAGATCCTGTCCGGACCCTCGGACCGCGCCGACGGCACCCTGAACCTCATGGGTGCCCTGCGGCGCACGCTCGCCACCACCGGATACGCCGATGTCAAGGAGCTGCAGCGGGTTGAGATCGTGGTGGCCCCATACGAGCCGAGCTGACGCAGCCGGCGGCGGGGGCCGTTGGGGCGGGTCGGCGGCACCGCATCCGGTTTGTGGAGCGTGTCGCGGTGGAGGTTACGGTCAGGCTGCGCATGCTTGACGTCACGTATTTCTTCGACTATAAAATAATCTCGCATCCCGCGCCGCGGCGTCGCGGCACCCCACCAATCGGGCTGCACTCGTAACTCGTCCGCGATTCTGCCCATGTCAAAGGAGACCCCGTGCCCGATTCCCCCATCGTCCACCTGCGCCGCGGCGGCACCTCGCTGGTCCTGAGCCTCCTACCCGACCGTCACCCGGTGGTCCGCCACTGGGGTGAGGACCTGGGCGAGCTCGACGGCGCGGCGCTGGCCGATGTCGGCATCGCCCAGAACACGAGCACCGGCTCCAACCAGACTTGGACCACGCCGGACCTGCCCGTGCTGCCGCTGCCGCACCTGGGCTGGTCGGCTCGCCCGGCCGTCCTGCTGCACCGCGCGGACGGCTCCGCCTTCTCCGTGCACCCCGAGTCCGTCAACCACAGCGTCGAGACCGTCGAGGCGCCCGGCGGGTGGGCCGACGTCGTCACCTCCACCGCCACCGATCCGGTCCACGGGATCGAGCTGACCACCGTGCTGCGGCTGGAGCCGACCGGTATCGTCCGCCTGCGCGCCGAGGTCGCCGATACCGCAGGCCCCGGCGCCGCGCCGCTGGAGGTCGACGAGATCACCCCCGTGCTGCCGGTTCCCTCCGATGCCACCGAGCTGCTGGACTTCACCGGGCACCACGCCTTTGAGCGCCAGCCGGTCCGCACCCCCTTCGCCCCCGGCACCCGCCTGCGTGAGTCCTGGGAGGGGCGCACGGGGCACGACGCCGCAACCTGGTTGGCCGCGGGCACGCCCGGCTTCGGCTGGCACCGCGGCCGAGTACACGCCGTTCACCTCGCCTGGTCGGGCAATACCCGCGCATTGGCGTCCCATCCGCAGCAGGGCTACCGGCTGCTCGGGGCGGGGGAGCTGCTCCAACCCGGCGAGGTCGTGCTCGGCCCCGGCCAGAGCTACACCAGCCCGTGGGTAGTCGGCTCCTGGGGTGAGGGCCTGGACGCCCTGGCCGCCCGCTCGCATGCCCACGTGCGTGCCTTGCCCTCCTATCCGTCGCGGCCCCGGCCGGTCCTGCTCAATATCTGGGAGGCCGTCTACTTCAAACACGACCTGAACACCCTCAAGGCCCTGGCCGACGAGGCCGCGGCAATCGGCATTGAGCGCTTCGTCATTGACGACGGCTGGTTCGGGTCCCGCCGCGACGACACCTCCGGCCTGGGGGACTGGCAGGTCTCCGCGGAGGTCTGGCCCACCGGGCTGGAACCGCTGGCGCAGCACGTGCGCTCCCTCGGCATGGAGCTGGGGCTGTGGTTCGAGCCGGAGATGGTCAACCTCGACTCCGACCTGGCCCGCGCCCACCCGGACTGGGTCCTGTCCGACGGCGCCGGCGGCGCGGTGGAGCACCGCAACCAGCGGGTCCTGGACCTGACCGCACCCGGCGCCTGGGACTACCTGTATCAGGCCATCAGCGACCTGGTGGAGCGGCTGGACCTGGCCTACATCAAGTGGGACCACAACTCCACGGTGCTCGCCGCCGGGCACATGGCCCCCAACGCCGCACTCGGCACCCGCTACGGCGCCCCGGCCGTCCACGAGCAGACCCTGGCCCTGTACCGCCTCCTGGACGCCCTTCACGAGCGCTTCCCGGGGTTGGAGATCGAGTCCTGCTGCGGTGGCGGTGGGCGCATCGACCTGGGGATAATCGAGCACACCCAGCGCGTGTGGACCTCCGACTGCAACGACGCCCATGATCGCGCCAACATCAACCGCGGCACCATGACGCTGCTGCCTCCCGAGCTGATCGGCACCCACGTCGGTGCCGGCCGGGACCACACCACGCTGCGCAGCCTCGACGTCTCCTTCCGCGCCGCCACCGCCCTGTGGGGGCATATGGGTGTTGAGTGGGACCTGCTGAGCGCCACCGACGCGGACAAGCGGGGCCTCGCCGAGCTGATCGCCCTGCACAAGCAGTTGCGCCCCCTGCTGCACTCCGGCACCGTGGTCCACGCCGACGTCGATGAGGACGACGCCGTGCGCATCCAGGGCGTCGTCGCCCCGGACCGCTCAGAGGCCCTGTTCGGACTGACCGGCCTGGGGCAGGCGCTCACCTGGCCGGGCGCCCCTCGGCCCCTGCCCGGCCTGGACCCGGAGCGCACCTACCGGGTGCAGCTGGCAACGCCCCTGTACGAGGGGCACATGTATCAGGCCGCCTGGACCCGCCCGGAGGGCGTGGTGCTGCCGGGCTCGTACCTGGCGACCACCGGGCTCTCGCTGCCAGTCATCCATCCCGACCACTCGCTGCTGGTGCGCGTCACCGCCGTCTGAGGCAGCGAAGCGGGCACGGACCCGCTTGCGTATCCGCCGCGGACCGCGGCGCGCGCGGGCGACGCCCCCGCCCACGAGCCGTTGTCCGTCTTGTATTCCCAATCCCATTTCACCGCCAGGAACGGAGCACCGTACATGTCCACAGCGACCGCCGCGGCTGCACCGGCGCTGCGCAGGAAACCGAAGGATGACCGCCTGCTGGGCATCGCCTTCATCATTCCCGCCGGCATCGGTCTGATCGCCTTCTACATCTGGCCCCTCATCCGGGGCATCTGGCTGTCATTCACCGAGTACAACCTGCTGACCCCGGAGCAGTTCACGGGGCTGGCCAACTACCAGCGCATGGTCGGCGACTCGATCTTCTGGAACGCCGTGCGCGTCACCCTGGAGTACGTGCTGATCAATATCGGCTTCCAGACCGTCCTGGCGCTGATCATTGCCGTGCTCATGCAGCGGTTGACGCAGTCCACCCTGGTGCGCTCGATCGTGCTGACCCCCTACCTGGTGTCCAACGTCGTCGTCGCCATGCTGTGGCTGTGGATCCTGGATAATACGCTGGGCATTTCCAATGAGATCATCTCCGCCATCACCGGGGAGAGCGTCAACTTCTTCTCCTCGTCCCTGGCGATCCCCACGATCGCGATGATCAATGTGTGGCGGCACGTGGGCTACACCGCCCTGCTCATCTTCGCGGGCTTGCAGTCGATCCCGAACACGGTCTACGAGGCCGGCAAGATGGACGGCGCCAGCGAGTGGACCATGTTCTGGAGGATCACGGTGCCACTGCTGCGGCCCATCCTGGCCCTGGTGCTGATCATGACGATGATCGGGTCCTTCCAGGTGTTCGACACCGTTTCGGTTACCACCCAGGGTGGCCCGGTCAATGCCAGCCGCGTACTGCAGTACTACATCTACGACATGGCCTTCGGACGCTTCCAGTTCGGCTACGCCTCCGCCATGGCGGTGGGGTTGCTGATCGTCCTGGCCGCGATCACGATTCTCCAGTACCGCATGACCCGTGCGGGCGAGACGGACCTGGACTGAGAGGAACGACTAACCATGAGCGCTCTCACCACCACAAGTACCGGCGTGACAGCAGGCGCCAAGACCGAGCAGCGACGCTCGGACAAGCGCGGCCTGTCGGTTGGCCGGGTGATCGCCTGGATCTTCATGGCGCTGGTCATGGTCATCACGATCCTGCCCTTCTACTGGGTGCTGCGCACCGCGCTGTCCTCCAACGCCGGCATCACCTCTGACCCCACCTCGATCCTGCCGGTTGACATCAACCTGCGCGGCTTCGCCCGCGTATTCGGCATGCAGTCCACCGAGGAGGCCCTGGCCGACGGCGGCTCCGGTGCGTCCATGAACTTCTGGATCTACCTGCGCAACTCGGTAATCGTGGCCACGCTGGTCACCGCCGGCCAAGTGTTCTTCTCCGCCATGGCGGCCTACTCCTTTGCCCGCCTGCGCTGGCGCGGCCGGGACGCCGTGTTCACACTGTTCCTGGCGGCGCTGATGGTGCCCTCGATCTTCACGCTGCTGCCCAACTTCGTGCTGGTCAAGCAGATCGGGCTCATCGACAACCTGCTGGGCGTCGCCCTGCCCACCATGTTCATGACGCCTTTTGCGGTGTTCTTCCTGCGGCAGTTCTTCATGAATATCCCCAGGGAGCTGGAGGAGGCGGCCCTGCTCGACGGCGCCTCGAAGATCCGCGTGTTCTTCCAACTCATCCTGCCGATGGCCAGCGCGCCCATCTCCACCCTGGCGATCATCACCTACATCACCGCCTGGAATGACTACTTCTGGCCACTGCTGGTCTCCTACACGGATTCCTCCCGGGTACTTACCGTGGCCGTGGCCGTATTCCGCTCCCAGGCACCCACCTCCGGCACCGACTGGTCCGGCCTTATGGCCGCCACGCTCGTGGCCGCCCTGCCGATGCTGCTGCTGTTCATGGCGGCGGCCAAGCGCGTCGTCAACTCCATCGGCTTCACCGGAATCAAGTGAGGGACCAGATGAACAACAAGCTCATGCTCACTCGCCGCGGCCTGTTCACAGGCGCATTCGCCGGAGCTGCGGCGCTGACGCTCGCGGCCTGCTCCGGCAATGACGAGCAGGCCAAGTCCAACACCATCGACTACTGGATGTGGGATGCCAGCCAGGAACCGGCGTACCAGGCCTGCGCGGACCGCTTCAAGGAGAAGACGGGCATAACCGTCAACATCACCCAGATCGGTTGGGGCGACTACTGGACCAAGCTCACGGCCGGCTTCATTGCCGGCACCGGCCCGGACGTATTCGTGGACCACATCGCGAAGTTCGCGCAGTTCGTCGATCTGGACGTGCTGGTTCCGCTCGACGAGCAGCCCGCCTGGTCCGGCGTCGACGAGTCCGCCTTCCAGGAGGGCCTACTGGACCTGTGGAAGGGAGAGGACGGTCGCCAGTACGGCTGTCCCAAGGACTGGGACACGGTGGCGTTGTTCTACAACCAGGACATGCTCGCCCAGGCCGGAGTCTCCGAGGAGGAGATCCAGGCCTGCCAGTGGAATCCCGACGACGGCGGCAGCTTCGAGCGTATCCTCGCCCGGCTCACCGTGGACCGCAACGGGGTGCGTGGTGACGAGGAGGGCTTCGATCCCAAGCATGTGGCGGTCTACGGCCTGGGCATTCAGGACTCCGGCTCCAGCGACGGACAGACCCAGTGGAGCCCCTTCACTGCCACGGTGGGGGACTGGCACTACACGGACCAGGAGACCTGGGGCACCCACTACCGCTACGACGAGGACGACTTCCAGCGCACCCTGGACTGGTACTTCGGCCTAGTGGACAAGGGGTATCTGAACCCCAACGGTGCCTTCTCGGACGCCACCAGCACGGACATCCAGCTCGGCTCCGGATCGATCGCGATGGCCATCCATGGGGCGTGGATGTTCAACACCTTCGCGGGCCTGGACATCAATGTGGGCATCGCCCCGACCCCGATCGGGCCGAACGGCAACCGGGCCTCGCTGTTCAACGGCCTGGGAGACTCCATCGTGAAGGACTCCGACAAGGTGGACCTGGCCTCCCAGTGGGTGGCATTCCTGGGGACCGCTGAGGCGCAGGACATTGTCGCCTCCTACGGGATCGTGTTCCCGGCGATCTCCTCCTCCACGGAGAAGGCCATCGAGGTGTTTGAGGAGACCGGGCTGTCAACCGACGCCTTCACGGTGCACCTGGAGGAGGGCGGGCAGACCTTCTTCTTCCCGCTTACCTATTTCGGTGCCGACGTCAGTGCGATCATCACCCCGGCGGTGGATGCGGTCTGGGTGGATCGCGTGCCGGCGTCCACGCTGAGCAGCTACAACGATCAGGTCAATCTGCTGTTCGAGACGTCCGCGCACGGTGATTGAGCGGCCAGTTGCAGGTCGGCGAAGCGGCGAATGGCAGGCGAGTGGCACGGCGATCCGGGCGGTAATTGGCGCGCGGACCGTATTCGTGGCGTTATTCGCAGCCACGGGGCGGCGAAGTCGGGTAGTGTGAGCCTGACATCAGCCGTCGTGCTGGTTCATATCAGTGCACAGGTGCAATCCCTGCATCCCGGGTGCTGATCCCGGTTCTCTCTAAGGAGTACATATGGCCCAGGTCACCGCCACAATCGCCTCCAAGGTCGGCCTTCACGCCCGCCCCGCCGCAACCTTCGTCAAGGCTGTCGCCGAGAAGGGTGTGCCCGTCACCATCGCCAAGGAGGGCGGCGCTCCCGTTGACGCCTCCTCCATCCTGGGCGTTATGACGCTCGGCGCCGGCTTCGGCGACGTCGTCACTCTCGCCTCCGACGCCGACGGCGCCGACGGTGCCCTGGAGGAGCTCAAGGCCCTCCTCGAGACCGACCTCGACGCCTGAAGTAGCAGCAATACCGGACGCGCCACCTGCCGTCCGCCTCCCCGAGGCGGGCACGGGTGGCGCGTCCGGTATTTGCGGGAGCCGGTAGGGTGCGGCCTATGACGATCATCGCCGCGGCGGACGGCTCCGCCTTGGGAAACCCCGGACCGGCCGGCTGGGCCTGGTACGTTGATGAGGACTGCTGGGCGGCGGGCGGCTGGGAGAACTCCACCAACAACCGCGGTGAGCTCACCGCCGTGCTGGAGTTGCTGCGGGCGACGGCGCAGGCGGGCCTGGCCGGGGAGGAGCTGCTCATCCAGGCGGACTCCCAGTACGTCATCAACTCCCTGACCAAGTGGATTCACGGCTGGAAGCGCCGCGGCTGGCGCAAGGGCGACGGCAAGCCGGTCCTCAATGATGACCTCATGAAGCAGCTGGATGCGGCCATGCGGGGGCGCGAGGTGCGCTTCGAGTGGGTGCGCGGTCACGTCGGCCACCCCATGAACGAGGCCGCCGACCAGCGCGCCCGCGCCGCCGCCACCGCCTACCAGCGGGGCACGGCCGTTCCCGCCGGCCCCGGCTGGACTCGGCCCGGCGACGTGTCGCCCAACCTAGGCGGAACCGCCGGTGCGCAGCAGCTCACTGACGCGGCTGGTCCGGTTCCCGGGCGTGAGCAGCAAGCGTCTGCGGAGACCGGGACGCTCTTTTAACCGTGGGGACGGCTTCGGTTCTCGCGTACGAGTCAGGCCTCCGGCTTCTGGATGACTGACCCCGTGGGTTGTCGTCAGGCAGGGTTTGCGGCGTGGGAGCTGGCCGGGTGCTGTGGTGGTGCCGCCGCGGTGCAGCCGGGTGTTCACCGGGCTGGTCCCGTCGGTCCTACCAGCTGATCGGACACAAGCAGTTGGGGGTGGGTGCCGGGCGAGCGCCCGGGGTGTCAAAAATGATGACAAACGCCGCGGACGGTGTCGAGCCCAGCGGACAAAGCCTTGGAATCATGCGGGCGCCGCATAACTCCTAGTGGGCGTGGGAGGCGATTGTCATCGATTTTGACAACCGCATGGGCGTCGCCGCCTCCCCTGGCAGGCCGCCTAGGCGCGCGAGCCCCAGAACCACTAGGGGAGAAGCTCCGAAAAGGCATACGTGCGGCAGGAATGCACCAGGGGTGCTGGGTAACGTCCCAGCAGTGCATGAGCTTCAGACGAGCGTCAGATGAGGGTCAGATGAGGGTCATGGCCTGGCGGGCGATGGCCAGCTCCTCGTTGGTGGGGTAGACCAGCACGGCGATGGCCGAGTCCGGGGTAGACACCACACGCCCCTCGTCGGAGCGGGCGGCGTTCTTCTCGGCGTCGAGCCGCATGCCCATGAAGCCCAGGCGCTCAACCAGCTCGGCGCGCAGGCGGGCATCATTCTCACCGATGCCGGCCGTGAAGGTGAGCGCGTCTAGGCCACCCATGACGGCGGTGTACGCGCCTACATACTTCACCAGGCGGTGCAGGTAGATGTCCATGGCGTCGCGGGCGTCCTGCTCGCCGGCGTCGACGCGCTTCCACACCTCCCGCATGTCGTTGTCCCCGGCCAGGCCCTTCATGCCGGACTCGCGGTTGAACAGGTAGTCGATCTCATCCACGCTCATGCCGGCCACACGCCCCAGGTGGAACACGGCCGCCGGGTCGATGTCGCCGGTGCGCCCGCCCATGACCAGGCCCTCAAGCGGGGTCAGGCCCATGGAGGTATCCACGGCCCGTCCGGCCACGACGGCGGAGGCGGAGGCCCCATTGCCCAGGTGCAGCACGATCTGCTTTAGATCATCGCGACCCAGCAGCCGGGATACCTCGCCGGAGACGAACTGGTGGCTGGTGCCGTGCGCGCCGTAGCGGCGAATGGAGTACTTGTCGGCGACCTCGCGCTTGAGGGCGTAGCGGGCCGCCTCCTCCGGCAGGTCCTGGAAGAAGGCGGTGTCGAACACGGCCACGTGCGGTACGTCGGACAGCAGCTCCAGGCCGACTTCGATGCCCTTCAGGTGAGCGGGGTTGTGCAGCGGACCGAGCGGCACCAGCTCGCTGATCTTGGTGATTACGTCCTCATCCACCAGGGCGGGGCCGGAGAAGTAGCGGCCGCCCTGGACCACCCGGTGGCCCACGGCCACAATGTTCGCCTCGGACAGGGCCGGACCCTCCTCGTCGAATAGGCGCAGCACCTCCGACAGGCCGAAGCCGTGATCGGGCACCGGCTCGTCCAGCTGGGTCTTCTCACCGGCATGGCGGTGGATGATCGTGCCGGTCTCCTCACCGATGCGCTCGACGAGTCCGGACGCCAGGGAGCGGCCGGAGTCGGGGTCGACGAGCTGGTACTTGATGGAGGAGGAGCCGGAGTTGATGACGAGGACGGTCCGGGTGGTCACAATGAGCCTTTCTGCGGGTCGGAAGAGACGAAACTCGAGGGGCGGGGCCGGCGCAGTGCCGCGGCCCCTCCCGGGTCAGGCCTGGGCCTGGACGGCGGTGATGGCCACCGTGTTGACGATGTCCTCCACCAGCGCGCCGCGGGAGAGGTCATTGACAGGCTTGTTCAGGCCCTGCAGCACCGGTCCGATGGCGACGGCGCCGGACGAGCGCTGCACGGCCTTGTAGCCGATGTTGCCACTGGACAGATCCGGGAAGATGAATACGTTGGCGCGGCCGGCCACCTCCGAACCGGGGGCCTTTTTCGCGGCGACGGTCGGATCGATGGCGGCGTCATACTGGATCGGCCCCTCGACGGCGAGCTCCGGCGCCTTCTCCCGCACGATCTCGGTGGCCTCGCGCACCTTGTCCACGTCCGCGCCCTTGCCGGAGGTGCCGGTGGAGAAGGACAGCATGGCCACGCGCGGCTCCACGCCGAACTGGCGAGCGGTCTCGGCGGAGGAGATGGCGATATCGGCCAGCTGCTCGGCGGTGGGGTCGGGGTTGACGGCGCAGTCGCCGTACACCAGCACCCGGTCCTCCAGCAGCATCAGGAACACCGAGGAGACGATGGAGGTGCCCGGCTTGGTCTTGATGATCTGGAAGGAGGGGACGATGGTGTGGGCGGTGGTGTGGGCTGCGCCCGAGACCATGCCGTCAGCGTCGCCCATGTGCACCATCATGGTGCCGAAGTAGGACACGTCCTGGACCCGCTCACGGGCCTGCTCCAGCGTGACGCCCTTCTTGGCGCGCAGGCGGGCGAACTCCGCGGCGTACTTCTCCAGTAGCTCGGGGCTGTCGGTGGGCACTACGCGGGCCGCGGAGATATCCAGTCCCAGCTCGGCGGCCCGCGCCCGCACCGTGGTCTCGTCTCCCAGCAGGATCAGGTCCGCGATGCCGCGGCGGGCGATGACGTCGGCCGCGCGCAGGATGCGGTCGTCGTCGGGCTCGGGCAGGACAATGGTGCGGCGGTCGGCGCGGGAGCGCTCGATCAGCTCGGCCTGGAACATGATGGGGGTGACGACCTCACTGGGCTCCACCTCCAGGGCGGCCAGTAGGGCGTCGACGTCGGCCTCCTGCTCGAAGGTGGTCACCGCGACGTCGAGCTTGCGGGAAGAGGCCTGCCCCAGCCCGCCCTGCAAGGAGCCGGCCACCGACGCGGCGGCGAAGGTGTCCAGCGGGGAGGTCATGACCGGCAGCGGCAGCCGCAGTCCCCGGATCAGGCGCAGTGCGTGCTCCGCCACCTCGAAGCCGCCGTTGAGCACCAGCCCGGCCAGGTTCGGGAAGCCGGTGGAGGCCTGGGCGGCGGCCAGGGAGATCAGTGCGGCGGAGCGGTCGGCGGGGACGATGACCACCTGGCCCTCATTCAGGCGCTCAAGCACGTGGGAGACGTCCATGGCGGCGATGAGCACGCCCTCGGCCTCGCGCTCGAGCAGGGCGTCATCCCCGCTGATGAGAGTGCCCTCGACGGCGTTCATGACCTCGCGCACCGAGGGGGCGCCCAGCAGCGGCACCTCGGGCAGGGTCGTGGTGGCCACGCCCTCCAGCCCCGCCAGCGCCGCGGCCACCTCCGCACGCGTGCCCGCGGGGCACTTGTTGGCCACTACGGCGACGGTGCGGGCGTGGTTGTCGGCGATCTCGGCCATGGAGACCTCCACGCTGCCGCGCACGTCCTCGGGGTCGCCCTGCCCGGAGACCACCAGCAGCACGGGCACGCCGATGTTCGCGGCTACGCGGGCGTTGAGGGACAGCTCGGGGTTGCCGACCACGTCGGAGAAGTCCGAGCCGTCGATGATGACGACGTCGTGGTCGCGGGCCACCGCCCGGTAGGCGGCGACGATGCGTGACAACGACTCATCGGGATCGGCGTGGAACTCCTCCCAGGTCACCCCGATGCACTGCGCCGCCGGGGTATTCGAGCCGCAGCGGCGCAGCAGCAGCTCAAGGAAGGGCTCGTCCTCGCGGGAGGCGACAAAGGGCCGGAAGACGCCGACCTTAGCCACAACCTTGGTGAGGGAGGCGACCAGGCCCAGGGCCACGGTCGACTTGCCGGTGCTGGCATTGGGGGAGGCGATGTAAATACTGCGCGCCACGGTGTAGCTGTCCTTTGTCTGCGTCTCGACGTCGAGTGGGGTGCGCCGCGGGTGGCCGCTGCGCGCCTGGTACAAGTCTGCCCCAACTGGCGCGATTGTGGGGGCCGCAGAGACGGACGGCGGGTGTTTATGTCCGACTTTTTGGTCACGTGGCGGGCGAGGGAGCGGGCGGGAGGAGGCAGGCCGACCACACCTTCGACCCGCCTCCTCCCGCCCGTTCTTGGGCGGTCGTGTTTGGCTCTCGGTGCTCAGAGCTTGGCGGCCGCCGCAAGCAGGTTGGTGGCCGACAGCCGCAGGCCCTCGACGTTGCCGTACTCGGCGTCCTCGTGCTCGATGTTGACGTTCATGTCCGGGTTCACCGCCGCGATGGCCCGCAGGAACTCGGCCCAGTAGTCCGTGTCATGCCCCAGGCCGAAGGCGACGAAGCGCCAGGCGGGATCCTGCGGCCAGGCGGTGGTCCAGTAGCCGTAGGCCACCGGCGTCTTGTTCTCCGCCTCGGCGGGGACGTGCCCGAAGTCGGTGTCCAGCACCCCGCGGTAGGCCACACCGGGGAACACCTTGGTGTCTTTGGCGTGGACGTGGCCGACCAGGTTCCCCAGCCGCTTGGTGGCGGCGATCGGGTCCATCTGCTGCCAGAACAGGTGCGAGGGGTCCATGTTCACCTTGATGTTCGTGGCCCCGGTCTCCTCAATCAGACGCTCGAAGGCGGGGATGTTGAACACCAGGTTGCGGGGGTGCAGCTCAAGGCAGACCTGCACGTCGTTGTCCCGTGCCAGGGCGTCAATCTCCTTGAAGAAGGGCACGACCACGCTCCACTGGTATTCGAGGATCTCCATGTCGATGCCGTTCCAGGGGTTGACCACCCAGGTGGGGTACTTCGCCGTCGGGTCGGTGCCGGGGGTGCCGGACATGGTGACGATCTCGCCGACGCCGAGCAGACCCGCCAGCTTGATGGCGTTGCGGATGTCCGCGGCGTGCTTGATGCCCTCGGCGGGCAGGGGCGAGACCGGGTTGCCGGAGGTGTTCAGGCCGGACAGCCGCATGCCGCGCTCGGCGAAGATGCCCAGGTAGTCCTCCCGGGCGGCCTGGGAGGCGAGCAGCGCGTCAACGGGGCAGTGGGGCGAGGGAATGAAGCCGCCGACGTTGACCTCCGCGCCGGTCAGCCCTGCCTCCTTCAGGACGTCCAGGGCGGCCGGAAGCGGGCGGTCGGAAAGGCAGGCGGTGTAGGCGCCGTAGTTCAGTGCCATGAGGTTTTCTCCTTGTAGTTCTTGGGTGTGGCTCTTAGGTGTGGTTCTGGTGTGTGGATCTCGGCTACCTGGTGGTGAGGGCCGAGCCGCCTGGTGCAGCGGGCGTCCCGGGGATCACTTGTTGAAGGGGGTGATGTCGACGGCGGCACCGCCATTGGCGGCCGAGGTGGCCACGGCATCGGCGATGAGCATCTCGCGGTAGCCGTCGGCGAAGGTCGCGCACGGAGGCAGGGCGCCTTCGGTGACGCCGGCTACCTGCTGGAGGAAGGCGTAGGCCTGGTAGGTGAACTGCTCGATCTGGGTCAGGCCCACGCCGCCGAAGGCCATGGAGGAGCCGCGCTCGAAGTAGGGGAAGGTCGGGTTGACCAGCACCTGGCGAGCGCCGCCCAGGCCGGCGGGGGAGTTGACGTCGTCGACCTTGATCTCTCCGGCGCGGGCCAGGTCCCAGGAGGCCCGTCCCTTGGAGCCGAGCACGTCCAGCATCAGCGCGTTGGGCATGTTCCAGGCCACGCGCGAGCAGGAGAAGGTGCCCACCGCGCCGCTGGCGAAGTGCCCGGTGAAGGTGGCGACGTCGTCGTTGGTGACATCGGCCATCTCCACATCCGTGGTGTCCAGGGCGGTGCCGCGGGTGACGTGCCCCTTGGCTACGGGGCGCTGCTTGATGGAGGTCATCATGGCGCCTCCGGATACGGAGACCAGGGGGCCGCAAATGGTCTCGGCGGTGTCGATCAGGTGGCTGCCGACGTCGCCGAGCGCCCCGGAGCCCATGGGGCCGGAGTAGCGCCAGGCCATGGGGGTGTTGGGGTCGACGCCGTAGTCGCACCAGTAGCGGCCCTCGAAGTGGTTGATCTCGCCCAGGTGCCCCTCCCGGACCAACTTGGCGATCTCGGCGATGGCGGCGTTGCGGCGGAAGGTGAAGCCGACGGAGGTGACGGTGCCGGCGGCCTTCTCGGCCTCGGCCATCGCCTTGGCCGACTCGAGGGTGTCAGCCAGGGGCTTCTCACACAGGACGTGCTTGCCGGCGCGGATCATGGCCTCGGCGATCTCGCGGTGCAGGGCGTTGCCCACCACGATGGAGACGATGTCGATGTTGGGGTCGTCGGCGATGTCGCGCCAGTCGGTGACGGCCTTCTCGTAGCCGTAGCGCTCGGCGGCGTCCTTGGCGAAGGGCTCGTAGGCGTCGGCGATGGCGGCCAGGCGGATCTTGGGCAGGCCCAGGTCGTAGACGGTGCCGACCTGGCGCCAGGCGTTGGCGTGGGTGGTGCCGGCCATGCCGGCGCCGATGACTGCGACTGACAGGGGTGAGCTGGAATTCATGGTTGGTGTCCTCGTTGACGGTGGTGGTGAGAGCGGGTGCTGCACCCTGTGCCGGCCGTGGGGCGCATGGCATGCCGTATCGCATGCGGTGCCGCACCGGACGCCGGCAGGCGGTCGGTGACGTCGGCCAAGGGAACGGACCCACACCAATTCACGCGCGTGAATTGGTGTCACAAGTGTGTTCTGCCCGCGCGTCGGAGTCAAGGGGGTGCGGGAAAGAAGTTCAAATTAGTCCGGACATTCGCCGGTATCGTGTGCGCGTGGAGTCTGTCGCCGCCGCTCCGGACGTGCGCCCCTGCCGGCTTCGGCCGGCCCATAGAATGCTGGCCGGGTGCCGCCGGTCGTGGTTGGCATCAGGGAAGTAGCTCGTGGAGAGGAGCCCTATGCCCGCCGGTGCCGTCTCGCGGGTGACCATCGCCATGGTCGCCGCACGCTGCGGCCGCTCGGTGTCCACGGTGTCCGCGGCGCTGAACGGTGCGCCGGGTGTGGCGGCCGCCACCCGGGAGGAGATCCTGCGGGTAGCCGACGAGATGGGCTACGTGGCCGATCCTCGCGCGCGCCTGCTGCGGCGCAGCCACTCCGGGCTAATCGGAGCGGGCTTCGCGGTGGGGCAGGCATTCCAGGGTCTGATCGTTGACGGCCTGTACCGTGCCTGTGCCGATCTGGAGCACTCGCTGGCGCTCGCGGCCGTGACCGCCCACCGTGACGGCGTGGCGGGGGTAAGGGCCCTGCTGGCCGATCACTGCGAGGGGCTGGTGCTGGTGGATCCGGCCATCCCGGACCATGAGCTCGGCCGCGCCGGCGCGCGGGTGCGGACTGTAGTCGTGTGCCAGACCACCGCGGTGGCGGGCATCGACGAGGTGCGCTCACGCGACGATGTCGGCATTACCGCCCTGATCGAGCACCTGGTCGCAACCGGACGGCGCCGCATCGTCTACCTTGACGGCGGTGCGCAGTCGGCCTCCGCGCTGCGCGCGGCCGCCTACCGCGCCGCCATGGCGGCGCACGGGCTGGCGGATGAGGTGCGCGTGGTTCCCGGCGGGGCGGATGAGGACGCCGGCGCTCGCGGCGCCGCGGCGCTGGCCGAGCTGCCTGAAGCGCTGGTGTGCTTCAACGATCATGCCGCGGTGGGCGCGCTTATGGAGCTGCGGCGACGCGGCGTCCGGGTACCGCAGGACGTGGCCGTGTGCGGCTATGACGGCATCCCCGTAACCGCCGCCACCGCATTCGACTTGACCACCGTGCGTCAGGATGCCGCCCTGATCGCCGAGGTGGCGGTACGTACGCTACTGGCCCGGGTGCACCCGGAGCTGGCGGGGGTCCCGGCTGGGCAGGTGCCGGGGGCACTGCCCGCCGGCGTCATCCGCGAGCCGCGCCCGCAGGGCGGTTGGGCCTACCTGGTGGCTCCTGAGCTGATCGTGCGCGAGTCCACGGCTTGACCCGGCCGCGCCCGAGGGGCGACCGGGTCAAGCGTGAGGCCGTGATGCGGGATAGGCGCCGACGCGGGGCGGGAGTGTCAGGCCAGCCGCACGGGCTGCCCGGTGTGGGCGGACTCGGTGGCGGCCTCGGCCAGGCGCAGGGCGGCGACGGCGTCGGCGATGCCGGTCGGGGGAGTGGTACCCGCCTCAACCGCCTCGATGAAGGCCGACAGCTCCAGCCGGTAGGCGTCGGCGTAGCGCTCCAGGAAGAAGTCCAGGTAGGGCTCCTGGGCGTCGGTGACCTCCGCGTTGGACAGGCGCACCGTGTGGGCGCGCACGTTCTCCGCCAGCAGCGCGCCCTCTCGGCCGGAGGCCTCCAGGCGCTGGTCGTAGCCGGAGGCGCAGTGCCGGTTGTTGATGATCGTGGCCACCGCGCCGCTGGCGGCCTTGAGGGTGACGACGGCGGCGTCGAAGTCGCCGGTCGCGGCGATGGCCGGATCCAGGTGCTGGCCCACGGCGTGGACCTCGACGATGTCGCCGAGGAAGAAGCGGGCGGTGTCGAAGTCGTGAATGGTCATGTCGCGGAAGATGCCGCCGGAGACCTTGATGTACTCGGCCGGCGGGGCCGCCGGGTCGCGGGAGATGATGGTCAACTGCTCCAGCTCCCCGATCCGCCCCTGTCGCACTGCGGCGCGGACGGCGGCGAAGGACGGGTCGAAGCGCCGGTTGAAGCCGAACATGACGGGCGTGGTTACGGCGTCAAGCTCGGTGCGGGCGGCGTCGACGTCCTGCATGTCCAGGGCGATGGGCTTCTCGCAAAGGACCGCCTTGCCCGCCTTCGCGGCCGCCAGCAGGTGGGGGATGTGCAGCGGCGTCGGGGAGCCCACGACGACGGCGTCGACCTCCGGGTCGGAGAAGACCTCCTCGGCGTCCTTGCAGGAGCGGGCGCCGTACTGGGAGGCCAGTTTCTCCGCGGCGTCACCGAAGGGGTCGCACACCAGTGCGAGCTTCGCCTGCGGGTGTGCGGCTACGGTGCGGGCGTGGACGTGGCCGATGCGGCCGGCACCGATGATGGCGATGTTGAGCATCTGCGAACTTCCTTTGAGAGCTTCCTTGGTCGTGGGCGCGGGGTCGTGGGTGCGCGGCCGCGGCACTGTCTGAGCGCGCGCGTTAGCAACAGGTCTGCGGTGGCCCGGATGTGATTGAAGCGGGGTGAGAACCGGCGGTGCGGGAGGAGGTGGCGGCGCGAGCGCCGGTTCCGGGAGCCGCCCGCGTTCGGCTCCCGGAACCGGTCGGCTCACGGCTGCGGCATGATGACGTCGCGCACCAGGGCGTCCAGGTCGGCGTCGGCCTGGAGGAACCCGCGCAGTGTGCGGCGCGTGGCGCCGTAGGAGTCGAACTCCTCCGGGGTCATGCCGTCCGGCTCGTAGGCGCGCACGAACTCGGGGATCGACATCAGTGTCTTCATGATCTCCGGGGCCACGGGCACGTCGATCCGGGGCTCAACCTTGTAGCCGGAGTCGTTGATGAGCTTCTGCCACTTGAAGGGCGGGGAGACCACCAGGTCACCGCCAACCAGCTCCGACCAGTGCATGACGTTGCGGAAGGCGGCCGAGAGCACCCGGGCGCGCAGCCCGCGGGACTGGAACTCCCGGTAGGCGCGCTTCAGGGCGGCTACGCCGCCCCACTCCAGGTGGCCGGGATCGATGAACAGGTTGTCCCGCTTGGCGACGATCTTGAGCCAGTCGTCCAGGCGGCCGCCCATGAGCGTGACGACCGGACCCATGGTGGAGGTGTCCTTGCCCTCGGCCTCGCGCCGCTTGAGACCGCGCTCAATCGCCTCGCCCGCGGTGACTGCCTGCGGCACGGAGAAGGACACGGTCACGTTCACGGACACTCCGCGGTAGGTGGCCTCCTCGATGGCCTTGATGCCGGTGGCGGTGGCGGGGATCTTGACGATGATGTTCTTGGCTAGCTTGGAGAACTCCTCCGCCTGGTCGGCCAAGGCCTTGGCGGAGCGGGCCAGGCGCGGGTCGGTCTGCATCGACAGGCGGCCGTTGCGCCCCTTGTGCTCCTCGAAGATCGGCTCCAGCAGCTTGGCGGCGTCAATGCTCAGCTCGCGCACCACCTGCCAGCCGATCTCGGACTCGCTGGCCTCGGGCATCTCCTCGGCGAGCTCGGCGATGCGGGGGAGCCAGCGCTCCTTCTTCTGGTTGATGCAGGTGTAGGCGATCGTAGGGTTGCAGGTGGCGCCTACGCCGCCGAAGGAGATGGACTGGCGCAGCTCGTCGGGGTCGGCGGAGTCGTTCCACAGTGCGGTTGGGGTGGTGCGGGCGGCCTCGAGAAGGGGCCCGGGGGTGTATTCAGTGCTCATCGGCGTGCTCCTGGGTGAGGGGTGGGCCACCGGCGTCTTCGACTGTGTGGTCCGTTGGCTCAATTCAAGCGCTGAGCGCCGCCGCTGTCAAGCATTTGTAATGACAAATCTAGGGAGGTTTGTACTGGCAGTTGCGGTGGGTGCCGGCGGGCGTCGGCAGGTCTTGGTGGCTGCGGGCTGCGTCTTGCGCGCCGCGGAGCTCGCGGGCACAGGTGGCCCGAACCGGTCGGCGCCTGGCGCCAGGCGCCCCGCGGTAGCGGCGGCGGAGCTTGCGCGACGCCGTCCCGGGGCGTGGCTTGAGGGCGGGCGGCTTCAGCCGGTGAAAAGGGAGGTCTCGAAGGAGTAGCGCGAGGCGCGGTAGATGTGGTTGCCGTACTCGATTACCCGGCCCGTGGCGTCATAGGTGGTGCGCTTGGCGGTCAGCAGGGCGGCGCGGCGGCGCTCGTCGAGGGCATCGGCCTCCTTGGCGGTGGCGTTGCGGGCGCCGATCACCTGCTTGGCGGTTGCCGGCACGATTCCACGCGCGCGCAGGAGGTCGTACAGGCCCGCGTGCTCGAGCTCTTCGCGAGTCGGTGCGATGGCGGCCGGCAGCAGATTGTCCATCAGGGCGATCGGCTCGCCGTCGGCGCTGCGCAGGCGGCGCAGATGAGTGACCTCGGTGCCGGGGGCCACCTCAAGCTGCTCGGCCTGCTCCTCGGTGGCCGGCGCGGTGGTGTACTCCAGCAGCGTGGTCTCGACTCTGTGCCCGGCGGCAGTCAGGTCTGACAGCAGGCTGGACAGCTCCATGGGGCGGCGCACGTGCGGTGAGGCGACTACCGTGCCGGCGCCCCGCCGGCGGGAGACCAGGCCGCGGTCCGCCAGGGACTGCATGGCCTGGCGGGCGGTGGGGCGGGACACTTGCAGGCGCTTGGCCATGGAGACCTCGTCCTCGATGCGGGTTCCCGGCGCCAGCTCGCCCTCCAGGATCAGCGTGCCGAGAGCTTCCGCTATCTGGGCGTACAGCGGGAGCTCGCTGGAGCGATCAATGGTGATCTCTGGCTGAAAGGGCGTATCGGACATGCAGGCTCTCTGAAAGGACGATCGATAGACACATGGTACGGCGCCGGGGTGGTCTGCGGGTCGGGGGCTGGGGATCGACTTTGACTCGTTCGGGTCGCGGCTTTGCTGGCGCGGCCCGGGCGCAGCCGGGGCGGGCAGTCAAAACTGCTTCATTTTGTTCGGACAAACCGCTTGACTGGTGGAGCGGATCTGGGCCAGACTTCGAGCAGCGGGCCCTCGCGGGCGCCTGGATGCGCCCCGCCCCGATGATGTGGAAAGGGAGACCAACATGACCGCTTCGTCGAGCACGCCGCCGCTCGATGTACTGACGATCGGACGCTGTGGGATCGATATCTACCCGCTCCAGGTCGGCGTCGGACTGGAGGACGTGGAGAGCTTCGGCAAGTTCCTGGGCGGAAGCCCTACCAATGTGGCCGTGGCCGCGGCACGCTACCGGCACCGCTCCGCGGTTATAACCGGGGTGGGCGACGATCCCTTCGGGCGCTTCGTGTGCTCGGAGATGCGTCGGCTGGGCGTGTATGACGACTACGTAGTCACCAAGTCGGACTTCAACACCCCGGTCACCTTCTGCGAGATCTTCCCCCGGACAACTTCCCCCTGTACTTCTACCGTGAGCCCTCCGCCCCCGACCTGGAGCTGACGGATAACGACATCCCGGGCGACGCCGTACGTGACGCCGCGATCTTCTGGATCTCCGCCACGGGCCTGAGCAAGGAGCCCTCCCGCTCGGCCCACCACGCCGCCCTGGACCTGCGCGGGCGCAAGCGGCACACCATCATCGACCTGGACTACCGGTCCATGTTCTGGAAGGACGAGGCCACCGCGCACCGGGAGGTAGCCGCGGTCCTGCCCAAGGTCACCGTCGCGATCGGCAACCGCGAGGAGTGCCGCGTCGCCGTCGGCCAGACCGAGCCGGACAAGGCGGCCGACGCCCTGCTGGAGGCGGGCGTGGAGCTGGCCATCGTCAAGCAGGGCCTGGAGGGCACGCTGGCCAAGACCCGGCAGGAGCGGGTGGAGATCCCCGTGACCCCGGTGGTCACCAAGAACGGCCTGGGGGCGGGTGACGCCTTCGGCGGCGCCGTCTGCCACGGACTGCTGTCCGGCTGGTCGCTGGAAAAGACGATCTACGCCGCCTCCACGGCCGGCGCGATCGTCTCCTCGCGCCTGGAGTGCTCCACGGCGATGCCGACCGAGCCCGAGCTGCTCGCCCTGATGCGCACGCACCGTGACCTGGTGCCCACCCTGCAGGACCTGTGAGGAGGGGATGAGCATGTCTGAAACGCCGCTGACCGACCGGATCGTTGAGATCCGCGCCCACGCCCCCGAGCGCATCGCCCAGGTCCTGGCCGACCGCCCCCGCGGCACCCTCCCCGAAGGGGACGGCAAGCTCATGATCATCGCCTGCGACCACCCCGCCCGCGGGGCGCTCGCGGCCGGTGACGACCCCATGGCCATGGCCTCGCGGGAGCAAGTGCTCGCCCGCTGCGTCACCGCCCTGTCGCGGCCCGGCGTGAACGGCTTCCTGGGTACCGCCGACCTGATCGAGGACCTGGCCCTGCTCGGCGCCCTGGACGGCAAGCTCGTCTACGGCTCCATGAACCGCGGCGGCCTTGCGGGCTCCGCCTTCGAGATGGATGACCGCTTCACCGGCTACGACGCCGCCGGGGTGGTGTCCGCAGGCCTGGACGGCGGCAAGATGCTGCTACGCATCAACTACTCCGACCCCGCCACGGCTGACACCATCGCCGCCAGCGCCAAGGCCGTTGACGCCCTGGCCGAGCGCGGCGTCATGGCCATGGTGGAGCCCTTCATCTCCCGCTGGGAGTCGGGACGCGTAGTCAATGACCTCAGCCCCGACGCCGTCATGACGGCCATGGCCATCGCCTCCGGCCTGGGACGCACTTCCGCCTACACCTGGCTGAAGCTGCCGGCAGTGCCGGAGATGGAACGGGTTGTCGAGGCCTCCACGCTCCCCGCCCTGATCCTGGGCGGGGCCGTCTGCGCGGACGCCGACGCCGCCCGTGAGTCCTGGGCCAGGGCGCTCGCCCTGCCCACCGTCAAGGGGCTGGTCATCGGCCGCTCCCTCCTGTATCCGCCAGACGACGACGTCGCCGCCGCCGTCGACCACACCGTAGGACTGCTCTCATGAACACCACCGTCCCCAGTGCTGCAGACATTTACGTGCCCGCCGGTACCTCCGGCCATGACACCTTCACTGTCGACGTCGATCCCGCCCGCGCCGGCTGGACCTACTCCGGGCTGCGCGTATGCGTGCTCGCCCCCGAGCGCTCCACCACCCTGGAGACCGGCGGGAGCGAGCTGCTGGTACTGCCGCTGGAGGGAGCCGCCACCGTCCTGGTGGACGGTCGCAGCTACGAGCTCACCGGCCGCACCGGCGTGTTCGAGGAGGTCACCGACTACCTGTACGTGCCGCGCGGCAAGACCTTCACCATCACCTCCCACGGGCGCGGCCGCTTCGCCCTGCCGGCGGCCGTGGCCTCCCGCGACCTGCCGGTGGCCTACTACGGGCGCGACCAGGTGCGCACCGACCTGCGCGGTGCGGGGGACTGCTCCCGGCAGGTGAACAACTACGCCCTGAACAACGGCGTGGAGACCTCTCACCTGCTGTGCTGCGAGGTGCTCACCCCCGGCGGCAACTGGTCCTCCTACCCGGCCCACAAGCACGACGTCGCCTCCGCCGATGAGCGCGAGCTCGAGGAGATCTACTACTTCGAGATCCGCAACGCCCCGGATGGGACCGCCGGATTCGGGCTGCACCGCACCTACGCCTCCAGCCCGGACCGTCCCATCGACCTGTGCACCGAGGTACACCAGGGGGACGTCGCCCTGGTGCCATACGGCTACCACGGCCCCTGCGTGGCCGCGCCCGGCTATGACATGTACTACCTCAACGTCATGGCCGGCCCGGCCGAGGACCTGGTCTGGCTCGCCCCGGACGACCCCGCCCACCACTGGATCCGGGGCACCTGGGAGGAGCAGGAGATCGACCCGCGGCTACCCATGACCCACTGACGTCCAGGCCGGCCTGCGTCCCGTGCGCCCCGCCGATAAGCCAATCAAGCAACCAGCAAGTAAACCAGCCAGCAAACCTGCACAGATTGAGAACCCACCCATGAGCAATGAAGCCTACGCGGGCACCATCCGCCTTACCGTCGCCCAGGCCACCATCCGTTTCCTGTCCAACCAGTACTCCGAGCGTGACGGCGTCGAGCAGCGCCTGATTGCCGGCGCCTTCGGCATCTTCGGCCACGGCAACGTGGCCGGTATCGGTCAGGCGCTGCTGCAGAACGAGGTCGCCCCCCTGGAGGGCGAGGAGCCGATGCCCTACATCATGCCCCGCAACGAGCAGGGGCAGGTGCACGCGGCCGCCGCCTTCGCCAAGACCAAGAACCGGCTGCAGACCTACATGTGCACCGCCTCCATCGGCCCCGGCTCGCTCAACATGGTCACCGGCGCCGCCCTGGCCACCACCAACCGCCTGCCCGTGCTGCTGTTCCCCTCCGACCAGTTCGCCACCCGCGTGCCCGACCCGGTCCTCCAGCAGCTGGAGGACCCCACCACGCTGGACATCACCGTTAACGACGCCTTCCGGCCGGTGTCCCGGTTCTTCGACCGCATCAACCGCCCCGAGCAGCTCATCCCCTCGCTGCTGAACGCCATGCGCGTGCTCACCGACCCGGCCGATACCGGCGCCGTCACCATCGCCATGCCGCAGGATGTCCAGGCCGAGGCCCACGACTGGCCGATCGAGTTCTTCCGCAAGCGCGTGTGGCACGTGCGCCGCCCCGTGCCCGAGCCGGCCGCCCTGGGGCGCGCCGTAGCCCTGATCCGCGCCGCCAAGCGGCCACTGGTGATCGCCGGCGGCGGAGCGATCTACTCCGAGGCCTCCGAGGAGCTGCGCGCCTTCGCCACCGCCACGGGCATCCCGGTGGCTGACACGCAGGCCGGCAAGGGGGCCATTAACTTCGACCACCCCTGCGCCGTGGGCGGGGTCGGCTCCACCGGCGGCGACTCCGCCAACCACTTGGCGGACAAGGCCGACCTGATCATTGGCGTCGGCACCCGCTACTCCGACTTCACCACGGCATCCAAGACCCAGTTCAAGAACCCCGACGTCAAGTTCGTCAACGTTAACGTCGCCGCCTTCGACGCAGCCAAGGAGAGCGCGGAGATGGTCGTGGCCGACGCCCGCGAGGCACTGGTGGCGCTGACTGAGGCCCTGGCCGACTACCACGTGGAGCCCGCTTACACCGCGGAGATCGCCCGCGAGCGCGAGGCCTGGTTCGCCGCCACCGACAAGTGCTACCACCTGGACCACCAGCCGCTGCCGGCGCAGACGGAGGTATTCGGCGCCCTCAACGAGCTGCTCGGCGACGAGGACGTGGTTATCAACGCCGCCGGCTCCATGCCCGGCGACCTCCAGGCCCTGTGGCAGGCCAAGACCCCCGTCCAGTACCACGTGGAGTACGCCTTCTCCTGCATGGGCTACGAGATCCCGGCGGCGCTGGGCGTGAAGCTGGCAAGGCCGGAGAGCGAGGTCGTCTCCATCGTCGGGGACGGCACCTACCAGATGCTCCCCATGGAGCTGGCCACGGTGGCCCAGGAGGGCATCAAGGTCATTTACGTACTGCTGCAGAACTATGGCTTCGCCTCCATCGGGTCGCTGTCCGAGTCCCACGGCTCCCAGCGCTTCGGCACCAAGTACCGCCGCCGCGGCCAGGGCGGCCACCTGCAGGACGAGGACAAGATCGCCGGGGTGGACATTGCCGCGAACGCCGAGTCCTGGGGCCTGAAGGTCTACCGGGTCTCCACGATTGCGGAGTTCAAGGAGGCCTACGCCCAGGCGCACGCCGGGGACGAGGCCGCCATGATCCACATCGAGACCGATCTGTACGGCCCGAACCCGCCGTCCTCCTCCTGGTGGGACGTGGTGGTCTCCGGCGTCTCCAACCTGGAGTCCACCCAGAAGGCCTACGAGCAGTACGTCGAGGACCGCAAGCCGCAGCGCCACTACCTGTGAGCGGCGGCCCCTACCTGAACGAGCCTGAACCGAGAACACACGAAGGAGTCAGTGATGACACAGAGCACCTCAGCGCCCGACCTGCGGACGATCACCCACTGGGTTGACGGCAAGCCCTACGAGGGCAGCCCGATCGGCCGCTTCCCGGTGGAGAACCCGGGCACCGGCGAGGTAGAGGCCGAGTTGCTGCAGGCCTCGGACGCCGACCTCGACTACGCCGTCGAGGTGGCCACCCGGGCGCAGAAGGAGTGGGCCAAGTACTCCCTGGCCAAGCGCACCGCCATCATGTTCCGTATGCGGGACCTCGTCCTGGAGCACCAGGATGAGATGGCCCGGCTGATCGTGGCCGAGCACGGCAAGAACTACTCCGACGCCATCGGGGAGATCCAGCGCGGCCGGGAGACCCTCGACTTCGCCACCGCGATCAACCTCGCCCTGAAGGGGGAGTACTCCTACGACATCTCCACGGGTGTGGACATCCACACCCTGCGCCAGCCAGTCGGCGTGGTCGCGGGTATCTGCCCCTTCAACTTCCCGGCCATGGTGCCCATGTGGATGCACCCGATCGCCATCGCCACCGGCAACGCCTTCATTCTCAAGCCCGCATCCATGACGCCGTCGGCGGCCCTGCTGACCGCCCAGCTGTACAAGGAGGCCGGCCTGCCCGACGGCGTGTTCAACGTCGTCGCCGGCAACCGGAAGATGGTCACCAAGGTGCTGGAGCACCCGGGGATCAACGCCATCTCCTTCGTGGGATCCACCCCGGTGGCCCATATCGTGCAGGACACCGGCGTAACCCACGGCAAGCGGGTGCAGGCCCTCGGCGGGGCCAACAACCACGCCATCGTCATGCCCGACGCCGACCTGGACTTCGCCGCCCAGCACATCTCGGCCGCCGCCTTCGGCGCCGCCGGCGAGCGCTGCATGGCGCTGCCCGTCGTCGTCGCCGTCGGCGGGATCGGTCCGGACCTCGCCCGGCGCGTCAAGGCGCACGCCGAGAAGATCAAGGTTGGCTACGGCATGGACGAGGGCGTGGAGATGGGGCCGGTCATCGACGCGAAGTCCAAGGAGAACATCATCGGGCTGATCAATGAGGGCGAGTCCAAGGGCGGTGACGTGGTCCTGGACGGCCGGGGGCTAGTGGTTCCCGGGCACGAGAACGGACACTTCCTGGGCCCCACCATTGTTGACAACGTGCCGCTGGACTCCGAGCTGTACCAGCAGGAGGTATTCGGGCCGGTGCTCTCCATTGTGCACGCCGACACCTACGAGGAGGCCATCGAGATCGTCAACTCCTCGCCCTACGGCAATGGCTCGGCCATCTTCACCAACGACGGCGGCGTCGCCCGCCGCTTCCAGCTGGACGTCGAGGCTGGCATGGTCGGCATCAACGTCCCGATCCCGACCCCGGTGGCCTACTACTCCTTCGGTGGCTGGAAGGAGTCCCTGCTCGGGGACACGCACATTCACGGTCCGGAGGGCGTGAAGTTCTACACCAGGGCCAAGGCGATCACCTCCCGCTGGCCCAGTGAGAAGACCTACGCGGCCACGATGTCCTTCCAGCGCGAGGAGTAGGCGCGGCTAGACGGCGCGGTCCCCGCGCGTGCGCCCCTGCAGTGCCATGGCTGCGGGGGCGCACGGCGCGCGCTGCGTCGGGCCAAGCTCGTCCCCAAATTTGTCAGTACAAATCTCTGGTGTTTTCGGGTGCCGACCGTTACACTCGTAGTTGTCCGAAACGATTCGGACGCTCGGGTCGGCCGCCACCGGTCCGAGCGATCCAGCTGAACTCCTAGGAGTGACAATGACGTCTACCGCCTCCAAGGCCGTCAACACCAACGACCCGAAGTACTCCAAGCTCACCATCGGAGTGTGTCCGGACCAGTGGGGTGTCTGGTTCGCCGACGATCCCAAGCAGATGCCGCCCCGCCAGGCGTGGGAGGAGATGGCCGAGGCCGGCTTCGAGGTCATCGAGACCGGCCCCTGGGGCTACTTCCCCACCGACCCCAAGGAGCTCCAGAAGTGGTGCGACGAGTACGGCATGCGGGTCGTCGCAGGAACCGGCTGGGGCATTCTGCACAAGGCCGAGGCCTGGCCCGAGACGGTCAGGCACTTCCGGGAGATCGCCGAGACCCACGCCGCCGTCGGCGCCGAGTACATGGTTCACCTGCCCCCGCTCTACCGCGATGACAAGACCTGGGAGTGGACCGACGACCGCGTCCTGAGCGACGACGCCTGGAAGCTGTACGTCGAGCACGCCAACGCGCTCGGCCAGATGCTGCTGGAGGACTACGGCCTGAAGATGGTGCTGCACCCCCACGGCGACTCCCACATTGAGACGCCCGAGGAGATCGCCCGCATCTTCGACGCCACCGACCCCAGGTACGTCAACCTGTGCCTGGACTCCGGTCACGTGGTCTACGGCGGCGGCGACCCGGTGGAGCTGTGCAAGAAGTACCCCGAGCGCATCACCTACGTGCACATCAAGGCCTTCGATGAGGACATCACTCGTGAGGCCCATGAGAAGGACTGGCCCTTCGGCGAGGCGGTCACCAAGGGCGCCTCGGTCTGCCCGCCGGCGGGCCTGCCGGAGATGCACGCCTTCGTGGACGCGCTCGCCGAGCTGGACAAGCCGATCTACTGCATCTGCGAGCAGGACTGCTACCCCTGTGACCCGTCCTTCCCCAAGCCCAACGCCATCAACATGCGCAAGTACCTGGCCGAGTGCGGCCTGGGCCTGGCCTGAGCGGCGCTGCCGAGCCCGCCCGCAAAGCCTCAGCCACAACGAAGCCTCAGCGAAGTCTCAAGGAAGAGAGAGAAGTAATGACCGTTCGCATTGGTCTCATCGGCGCCGGCGGCATGGGCCGCGCCCACCTCGCCCGCATCACCAACGACCTGTCCGGCGGCAAGATCGTCGCCGTGGCGGACATCAACCACGACGCCGCAGTCTCGGCCGCCGAGCCCTACGGGGCGAAGGCCTACCACACCTCCGACGAGCTGATCAATGACCCCGAGGTCGACGCCGTCGTCATCGCCACCTTCGGCAAGGTGCACGCTCCTGACGTCATCAAGTGCATCGAGGCCGGCAAGTACGTCCTGTGCGAGAAGCCGCTGGCCACCACCGCCGAGGACTGCCTCAAGATCATGCAGGCCGAGCAGAAGGCCGGCAAGAAGCTGGTCACCGTCGGCTTCATGCGCCGCTTCGACGCCGCCTACAACGAGATGAAGGCCGTCCTGGATGCGGGGGAGAACGGGCAGGCGCTGCTGGTCCACAACCGCCACCGCAACCCGTCGGTGCCGGAGTCCTACACCTCGCGCATGGCCATCGACGACACCGCCATCCACGAGATCGACACCATGCGCTGGCTGCTGGGGGAGGAGATCGTCAAGGTGCGCGTCGAGCGCCCGAAGTCCACCACCCACCGCTTCGACCACCTGATCGACCCGGTCGTGGTGGTCATGTACACCGAGTCCGGCGTGCGCATCGACGACGAGGTCAACGTCAACCTGCAGTGGGCATACTCCATCGAGTGCGAGCTCGTGCTCGAGACCGCGGCGGTGCGCCTGGGCGACCAGGAGAAGATCCACATCCGCGACGCCTACGGCAACCGCAACGCCATGTGCCAGTCGCACATCGACCGCTTCCAGGGTGCCTTCAACCGCGAGTTCCAGGAGTGGATCAACGCCGTCGCCCGCGACGAGCACACCGGCTCAACCTCCTGGGACGGCTACGCGGCCACCTCCGTGGTCGACGCCGCCGTCGCCTCGCTGGAGGACGCCTCCTCACCTCTGGTTGACGTCACCCTCATCGACAAGCCGGACTTCTACGCCTGACGCTGGCCGGGACGCAACCACCGAAAGGAGAGGCCTCATGGTCGATATCGCCCTGGATCCGAACATGTACTACCTGAGCATGTCCACTGCGGACACCCTGCACAAGGCCGCGCAGCTCGGGTTCAAGTACGTGGAGCTCTCGCCCAACAACGAGTTCCACCTCTGGCACCACTACCCCAAGGCCGACCGCGCCTTCATCTCCGAGCTCAAGCAGGCGGAGAAGGACTCCGGCGTCAAGGTGCGCACCTTGAACCCGGTGTTCAACTGGTCCTCGCCCGATGAGGCCGAGCGCCAGGCGCAGGTGCGCAACTGGCGGCGCCTGCTAGAACTCGCGGACGCCCTGGACGTGCGCGACATCGTCTCGGAGTTCTCCGGCGACCGCAACCTCGCCAGCCGTTCCGAGCAGCAGTGGTACAAGTCCATTGAGGAGCTGATCCCGCACTTCGAGAAGTACGGCATCCGCCTGAACATGGAGGCGCACCCCTACGACTTCGTCGAGCTGCACGACCGGGCGCTCGAAATCGTCCGCTCGGTGGACAAGGACTGGCTCGGCTACGAGTACTGCTGCCCGCACACCTTCCACCTGTCCGACGGCGCCGGCGACGCCGACCGCATGATCCGCACCGCCGCCGCAGCGGGCAAGCTCCGTGAGGTGCACGTCTCCGACGGCTTCAACCACCGCATCAACGACGGCAACCGGTACATCATCAATCCGCCGGGAGCAGATGTGACCGTCCACCAGCACAATGCCATCGGTAACGGCGAGGTCCCCTGGGACCAGGTGTTCGGCACACTGCGTGAGGTCGGCTTCGACGGTGTGGTATCCGTGTGCATCTTCGGCTGGCACGAGCGGGCCGACGAGTACAACAAGGCCGCGCTGGAGCGCCTGACCCAGGAGCTCGGCGGCTGATCCGGGGGCGGCTGCTGCGCTGCGCGCCCAGCAGCCGCCCCGCCCGCACCCCGCAGTGTGCGGGGCTGCCGCCCGCTGCGGCGGCGCGGCCCAGGTCCGCTAGCGCCTGGAGGCACTGCGCTGACAGGTCGCCAGGCGCATATCTCAAATCCCTCATCAACCCGATCCTCACACGTGGGACGATTCCCTCGCACAATTTGTCCTGACAATTTCGTGGTAATTGTGCTACCGTGAAGCCCACCGTATGAGTCGACAAAGGAGTCAACGTGTCACACAGTCCAACCGCCAGCGCCCCTCCCGGAGCGACTAAGCTGCCCCCGCTGACGCCGGGTCCCTACCGCGCCCGGCTGACTGTCGTCGCCCTGATCGCCACCCTGGGCGGTCTGCTCTTCGGCTACGACACCAGCGTCATCAATGGTGCCCAGAGCTTCATGGTCAGGCCCGATCAGCTGGACCTGACCGACTTCGGCCTGGGCATCGCGGTCAGTTCCCTGCTCTTCGCCAGCGCCGTGGGTGCGCTGACTGGCGGGCGCATCTCGGACATGATCGGCCGCAAGACGGCGATCACGCTCATGGCGTCAATGTTTATTGTGGGCGTGGTCGTGGTCGTCACCGCAGTCAACCTGCCGATGCTGGCCTTCGGGCGGGTCATCCTGGGGCTGGCCGTGGGCTCGGCCTCCGTGGTGGTGCCGGTCTACCTGGCGGAGCTCGCACCCTATGAGATTCGCGGGTCGCTGGCCGGACGCAACGAGATGATGATCGTGACCGGCCAGCTGCTGGCCATCATCATGAACGCCATTATCGGCAACGTCTGGGGCAGCCAGTACCCGTGGGTGTGGCGAGCCATGTTTGCGCTGGCCGCTGTGCCCGCAATCCTCCTGCTGCTGGGGGTGACGCGTCTGCCCGAGTCGCCGCGCTGGCTCGCCGACAAGGGACGTGAGCAGGAGGCGCTCGAGATTCTCGACGACCTGCGGCCTGAGGGACGCGCCAAGCCCGAGCTGGCTGAGATCCAGGCTGCCAGCAAGGAGGAGGCCAGCCGGGTCAACATGAGCGTTAAGGAGATCTTCTCCAACAAGAACCTGGTGCGCATCGTCCTCATCGGCTGCGGAATCGGCTTCTTCCAGCAGACCACGGGCATCAACTCCATCCTCTACTACGGGGAGCGGGTGCTGGAGGAATCCGGTTTCAGCACCGGGGCGGCCCTGATCGCCAATATCGCACCGGCCACGATCTCGGTGATTGCTGCGGTGATCGCCCTGCAGATGATGGACCGCTTCTCCCGGCGCAAGACCTTCCTGTGGGGCTACGCGTTGGTTGCGATCACCCACGTGCTCATTGCGACTGCGGCGAGCGTGCTGCCGGAGAACGATGTCAAGCCCTTCGTGCTGCTGGCACTGATCGTGTTCTTCGTGGGATCGATGCAGCTGTGCCTGAACGTGGCGACCTGGGTGACGTTGTCGGAGATCTTCCCGCTGAAGATGCGCGCCTTCGGTATGGGGCTGTCGGTCTTCGTCCTGTGGATGACCAACTCCTTCCTGAGCCTGGGTTTCGCCTCGGTCATCTCGGCGATCGGGCTGTCCATGTCCTTCCTCGTATTCGCCGTGCTGAACGTCATCGCCTTCGTCTTCTTCTTCATGTTCGTGCCCGAGACCAAGGGCCGTACGCTGGAGCAGCTGGAGGCGGATGTGATCAGCGGTGAGCTCTTCAAGCGCCGCAAGTAGCGAGCAACCGGGATAACTGAATCCAGCGGCGGAGCGTCGGCGCTCTGGTGCCGCGACGTGACCCGCCCAACTGCGGGGTCGGCCACTGCCGGGTGCGGTGGTCGGCCCCGCATGCATGTGCATGCCGCGCGTGGTCGGGGCCGGCGGGTTAGGCATTTGCGCCGGGGCGGGCGGGTTTCTCGGGTCTGGGGCGTGGTGATCGTGCTCGGGGAACGCCTCCTCGGGCCGGCGAGATCGTATTCGCCGGGCGAAGGTCGTATTCGCCGCGCGGGGGGTCGTTTTGGGGCTCGCGGGGTCGTATTCGGGTGAGTGCACGGGGTCGTTCTCGGGCTGATGAGGTCGCATTCGGGCGTACGAGGTCGTACTCGACCACCCCACACCAGCCGAATACGACCTCGTACTCCCCAAACCCTCCACATCGTGGAGGGTTTCGGGCTGATGAGGACGTTTTCGCCGGGCGAAGGTCGTACTCGGGCCGGCGAGGTCGTATTCGCCGGGTGGAGGTCGTTCCCGGGGGCGCGGGTCGTCACCGTGCCCGGTGGGTTGACGCCGTTCCGCGCGGGTTGTGGGGCTGATCACACAAGTCGTCGTTGTGGCGGGCGAGCCCCAGCCGCGGCGGCGAAGCGCGTTGTGGTCGGTGAGCCGTCAAACGCAAGCCACGAGTGTGGACCCCGCCGTGCGCGCCCGGGTCATCGCGCACGCGCCGCGCATGCCAACCACCACCCACCGCCTCCGTCTGCCAGCCGCGCCCAAAGACACGAAGGGTCGTTAATCGCCTAGCATCTACGCGTCCTCTAACCTGCGTACCTCGGCAGGTTCCCCAAGGAGTTATTAACAATGTCCACAACGACTCTGGCTGCCGGTGAGTACAGCCGCGCGAAGATTCAGGAGCTGGTCGACCAGACCCCGCCGTCGGGCAGGAAGCGCTCGCTGGGCGCGATCGCTGTTGTCGCCACCCTGGGATCCCTGCTGTTCGGTTACGACACCGGCGTGATCTCCGGCGCCCTGCCATACATGTACCTGCCGCGCACGGCAGACGGGCTGGCCCTAACCACCACGGAGGAGGGCTGGATCGGTGGGCTGCTGTGCATCGGTGCAGCGCTGGGCGCGTCCGTAGGCGGCAAGCTCTCCGACAAGTATGGCCGGCGCCACAACATCACCCTGCTGGCCATCATCTTCCTGTTCGGCGCCTTGGGCTGCACGTTCGCGCCCAACATCTGGATCCTGTACCTGTTCCGGGTGATCCTCGGATTCGCCGTCGGCGGAGCCTCAGCAACCGTGCCGGTCTTCCTCGGTGAGACGGCACCCAAGCGTATCCGCGGCACCCTGGTTGCGGTAGACCAGATGATGATCGTCTTCGGACAGTTCCTTGCCTACTCCATGAACGCGATCCTGGCCCGGATGTACGGCGGCCCGGAGGTGACGGTCTCGCGCGATGTCGTCAACAGTGCGGGCAATACGGTCGCGCGGGCGGGTGATACCGTCGCCTGGGAGAGCGTGCAGAACTTCGCCGACGTCATGGTCAGCTCCGGCAACGGCGTGACTTGGCGCTACATGCTGGTGCTGGCGTCCCTTCCGGCCGTCGCCCTGTGGATCGGCATTCGGCTCATGCCCGAGTCGTCTCGGTGGTATGTGGCCAACCTGCGCATACCGGAGGCGATCGGCTCCCTCAAGCGCGTGCGCAACGAGGCCAAGGACGGCCCCATTGCCGAGGAGATCGACGAGATGCTGCAGATCCAGCGCAAGGAGGCCAACCAGGAGAAGTGGAGGCTGTCCCAGATCTGGAGCACCCGGTGGACGCGCCACCTGCTCATCATCGGTATCATCCTGGGTCTGGCCGATCAGCTGACCGGCATCAACACCGCCATGTACTACACCCCGAAGGTGCTAGCCGCCGCGGGGCTGCCGATGAGTGATGCCATCTCGCTGAACGTGGTGTCCGGAGGCGTGTCCTTCATCGGCTCGGCGGTCGGGTTGTGGCTGGTCACCAAGTTCGCCCGCCGGCACGTCGGCATCTACCAGGAGATCAGCATTGTGGTCTCCCTGGGGCTGTTGTCGGCGGTGTTCTTCTTCCTGATCCAGCCCTACCAGAACGCCGACGGCGACATCGTGGGCGCCCCGACCTTCGCGCCCTTCCTGGTGCTGATCATCGTGAGCCTGTTTGTATTCGCCAAGCAGTCGGGGACGGTCACCTGGATCCTGATCGCTGAGATCTTCCCCAGCAAGATCCGCGGCACCGCCATGGGGCTGGCAGTCGGTGCCCTGTGGATCGCCAATGCCATCGTCGCGATCGTGTTCCCGATCATGATGGACAGGCTCGGCGGCGCGGGCACCTACCTGGTGTTCTGCCTGATCAACGTGGTCTCGCTGATCTTCTACATCAAGTTCGTGCCCGAGACGAAGTACGACTCCCTGGAGGAGTTGGAGGAGCGCTTCGAGCGCGAATACAGCTGACCCCCGCTGCCCGGGCCGGTCCCGGCACCACTGACGTGCCGGGATCGACGCCAACGACGTGCCCGGCTGCCCGTGCGCGCAGGAAGGCGCGAGTCGATCTTGTAGTCGTGGGTAGGCCGAGCGTTCGCGCCCCCGGAGCCGAGCACCTAGACGGTGGAGGAGGCGCGGACGACTAGGCGGCCCGCGACCTGAATGTCGTTGGGTGGGGGAGGTGCGTCGGGGTGCCGCGCGAGTGCGGCCGCCCGCTCGACGACGAGGCGCACCGCCGCCGCGGCCATCTGCTGGTCCGGCTGGTTCAGGCTGGTTAGGGCGAACTCGGAACGGCGCGCCAGGTACGTGTTGTCGTAGGAGACCAGCGGAATGCGCCCCGCCCCATGGCGTCCCAGTTCCCGCAGCACGGCGACGGCGTCGATGGCGAGCATGTCATTGTGCGCGATCAGCCCCATCTGCGGCGTGCCCACGCGCAGCAGACTGCGGATGGCGGCCCCGGCGTCATCGGCACTGGCCTCCTCGGTGGTAAGTGGCAGGCCCACGTCACCGGCGGCCCGGGCCAAGGCCTCCTCCCGGGCCAGGCGTGAGGCGTCGTCGCCGATGCGGGGGGCCACGTAGCCCAGGGAGCTGACCCCGCGCGAGGCCAGGTGGGAGACGATCTGCCCGGCGGCCTGTCGCTCGTCGATGTGTACGGCGTCGACGTGCCCGCCCGGTGGGAGCCGACCGATCAGGCAGGTGGGCGCTTCCTGCCCCAGGGCGACCAGCTGCGCGTCGGTGAGCCACGGGGAGACCAGGATCAGTCCGAGCACCCGCACGCCCAGCAGGGATCCGATCGCGCGCTGCAGCCGGTCCTGGTCCTGCGCGCCGACGGTGACGAAAACGGTTAGCCCCTGCGCGGCCGCGGCCTCGTCCAGCGAGCGGGAGACCTGCTCGAAGAAGGCATTGCGGAGGTTGGGAAGTACCAGCCCAATCGTGGTTGAGCGCTGGCGCGCCAGTGCGGAGGCAGCCGTGTTGATGCGGTAGCCGAGCGAGGCGGCCACCTGCAAGATATGCGTGCGCGTGTCCTCGGCAACCTTGGGTGAGCCGCTCAGCGCGAGGGAGACGAGGCTGCGTGATACCCCGGCAGCCGCGGCGACGTCGGACTGGGTGACGTCCTGACCGCTGGTAGGCATGGTGTTCCCTCCCGTCCGCCAAGGTGCGGACGGGAGGGACTCTAGCGGACGAACGTGCTAGTGGGGCAGCGGTGCGCGCCTAACAAGGCGCATCTGCGCAAGAGGACGCCGTCCACCGGGCATGCCTCGATGGACTCCAGGTGTGGGCCGCCCGCGCCATGCGCGCGTGGGGGAGTGCTTGCGGGAGCCGAGGGCGCTTGGCCAATATGTCCTGACAAATGATTGTTGTGGTGATAGGCTCGGCCCAGGCCTTGCGCCGGGGCGCGATCGTCGCGTCCGCTTCGAGAGGGATACCCACATGACGAGCAACGATGCAGTCCAGAACACCACCATCCCGGAAACCATGCGCGCCGCGGTGCTGCGCGATCCCGATGTCGGCCTCCAGGTAGAAACCATTCGTACCCCCCACCCGAAGAGTGGGGAGGTGCTGGTCAAGGTCGCCGCGTGCGGCCTGTGCCACTCCGACCTGCACGTGATCGGCGGAGCCATTGCCTTCCCCAAGCCCGCCGTGCTCGGGCACGAGGTAACCGGCACCATAGTTGAGCTTGGGCCGGGTAATGAGCACACCGGCTTGGAGGTCGGCCAGAACGTCGCCGGCGGCTTCCTCATGCCCTGCGGCCAGTGCGAGGCCTGCGCGGCCGGTCATGACGAGCTGTGCGGGCCGTTCTTCGACCTCAACCGTCTCAAAGGGGTTCTCTACGACGGCACCACCCGCCTGGCCACCCTTGAGGGCGACCCCATCTACATGTACTCCATGGGCGGCCTGGCCGAGTATGCGGTCATCCCCGCCACCTCGGTGGCCCCCGTGCCCGACGCGCTCGACCTGGTCCCCGGAGCGATCCTCGGCTGCGCCGCCATGACCGGCTACGGGGCTGTGCGACGCGGCGCCGACCTGCGCTTTGGGGAGACCGTCGCCGTCGTCGCCACCGGCGGGGTGGGCACCAACATCGTTCAGGTCGCCCGCGCCTTCGGCGCCAGCCAGGTCATCGCCATCGACGTCTCCGATGAGAAGCTTGCGCCCATGCCCGGATACGGTGCCACCGCTGTGGTCAACTCCGTCACTCAGGACGCCCGCGAGGAGGTTCTGAAGCTCACCGGCGGCAAGGGCGTCGACGTCGCCTTCGAGGCTCTGGGCATCCCCGCCACTTGGAAGACCGCCCTGGACGTGTTGGCCGACGGCGGCCGCATGGTCCCGATCGGCCTGGGCGCCGGCGTGCAGACCGCCGAGGTCGAGATCAACCGCACCGTGCGCCGCTCGCAGAAGATCCTCGGCTCCTATGGCGCCCGCACCCGCCAGGACCTGCCGGCCGTCGTCGACCTGGCCGCCCGCGGCGTCATCAATTACAAGGACGTCGTCTCCCGCCGGTTCTCGCTTGAGGAGGCGGGTGCCGGCTACGAGGCCCTGCGCAACCGCCAGATCCAGGGGCGTGCGGTTGTGGATATGAGCCTGTGAGATAGGCGCGGGAGAAACTCAGTCGATGCTGCGTTCCCCGGAGGCGGGTTGATCCATAGGGATGTTGTTGCGGCTGTGCCGCAGAGCGGCAGATGAAAATGCCAGTCCAACGAGTCCCAGTAGGATGAGGGCGCCTCCGGGGAATGTGATCTCCCAGAAATAGTCCTGGGCGAGCGCAGGCGCTCGCGTTATGGACCAAACGCCGCTGAGGAACCCTAGGCTGCCGGCGCCGGCCAGTATGGAGACGCCGTGGATCGCGGTGCGCAACAGGCGTCGCGCTGACTCCCAGGGTGTGAAGATCTGAACGACGGGCAGTGCCAACCAGGCGGAGTATCCTGCCATGCACCACAATGCCGCCATGCGCAACGGGGAATGTGTCATTGCGCCAAGCAGGTGCCCCATGGCGAGCCGCACCAGAACGATCCATACTGCGGCGCAATAGGCGATGAGGAGGGCGTCATTCCTGGTGAAGCCCGTGGTGCTGCGGTTCCAACGGGAGACGTCGGTGAAGAATCCGTGAATCATGATGATGGCGGCTCAGTACTGGTGCCGGGTCCGCTGCCCGTGTCGCGGGCCGCGGACCCGCCGAGGAGTGGGCTCAAACGCTGAACAGTACGGACTCGATGTAGGCGCGGGCCTTGGCGCCGTACTCGTGGGGGTTGGCGATGGCCGGGTCCTGCTCGGCCTCCACCAGGATCCAGTCCCGGTAACCGTGGTCGATCAGGAGCTTGTAGGGCTCGGTGAAGTCGATCATGCCGTCACCGGGAACGGTGAACATGCCCGCCAGGAAGGAGTCCAGGAAGGACCGCTCCAGCTGCCTGGACTCCTCCAGCTTCTCCGGGCGCACGTCCTTGAAGTGCACATGCGCAACGCGGTCGATGGTGGCCTTAAGCAGGCCCATGACGTCGCCGTCGCCGACGAAGGCGTGGCCGGTGTCGAACAGGAGGGAGACCTTGCCCGGGTCAGTCAGCTCCATGAGCCTGACGGTCTCGGCCTTGGTCTGGATGACGGTGCCCAAGTGGTGGTGGTAGACCAGGGTGAGCCCGTGCTCCCTGGCGATCTCGCCCAGGCGGTTCAGGCCGGCGGCCAGCACCGGCCACTGCTCCTCGGTGAGCACCGGCTTGTTGGTGAAGATGCATACGTCGCGCTTGCCCTGCACGGAGCCGGTCTGCTCGGAGACGACCACACGGGTGGCGCCCAGGAACTGCAGGTACTCGCAGGTGGCGGTGAACTCCGGGATGACGGCGTCCACGCCGTCGCGCACGATGAAGGAGGAGAACCACTGGGCGACGATGGCGATGCCGCGGGCGTCTGCGCGCTCCTTGGCTACCTCCTTGGCCGGGAACCAGCCGGCCACTTCGGTGCCGCGGTAGCCCAGGTCCGCCAGGTCCAAGAGCATGTCCTCCAGGGTGTTGAAGGCGCCGACCTCCTTGATGTCGTCGTTGCGCCAGGCGATGGGGTGCATGCCCCAGGTGATGCCGTGGGGGTCGTTGATGGCGGTGGTGGGGTCGAGGCGGAAGCTCATGAGCGATCTCCTTTGATGCGGTTGGGTTTGATGCGGTTGCGAATGTGTCTGTCTGGTTGTTGCGGTTGCTCGGACTCAGGCGTCGAAGGTGGTGCGGCCCTGAACGCGGGCGACGTCGTGCCACTGCCCGTCGGCCGCGGAGGCGACGACGGCGGCGTCGACCTCGGCGGCGCACCAGGCGTCGGCGGCGGAGGGGGCGTGCTGCTCGCCGGTCAGGACGGACCGGACGAACTGGGCGGCCTCAATGGACTTCAGGTCGTCGAAGCCCATGGAGGTGCCGATGGCGGGCTGGTAGCGGTGCCATTCGCCCCAGGCGGGGCCGGCCATGGCGCGGCGGTAGCCGTGGGTGGGCCCGCCGTCCACGCCCAGGCAGACCTCGAGCTCGTTGAGCCGCTCGAAGTTCCAGCGGGCCGAGCCCTGCGTGCCGTAGACCTCCACCACGTACTCGGCGCGCGGCCCCACGCTCACGCGCGAGGACTCCATCGTGGCCACGGCGCCGCCTTCGAAGCGGGTGAGCATGCCCACGTAGTCCTCGTTCTCAACCTCGCCGACCTCGTCGCCGATCTCGAAGCCGGAGTGGCCGATGCCCATTTTGGTTGGTATGGGGCGCTCCCTGATGAAGGTGTCGGTCAGGGCGGTGACCGAGGCGATGCGGCCGATCAGGTACTGGGCCAGGTCCGCCCCGTGGCTCATCAGGTCCGGGACGACGCCGGCGCCCGCCTTCTCCCGGGAGGCGCGCCAGGTCAGGGGGCTGCGGGGAGAGGAGTTGTAGTCGGCGATGAACCAGATGCGGGCGTTGGTGATGCGGCCGAGCTTCCCGGAGCGGATGAGCTCGCGCATGTACTCAATCGCCGGCGCGTGCCGGTAGTTGAAGCCGACGGCGGTGACCAGGCCGGCGGCCTCGGCGGCGCGGGCTATGCTCTCCGACTGCTCGGCCGAGGTACCCATGGGCTTCTCGATCCAGAACGGCTTGCCGGCCTCTACGGCGGCCAGGGCGATCTCCTCGTGGAGGAAGTTCGGAGAGGCGATGGAGACAAGCTCAACCTCCGGATCGGCCAGCAGCTCGCGGTAGTCGGCGTAGGCGCGCTCGAAGCCCAGGTCCTCCACGGCGGCCCGCTGCGCTTCCTCGATCGGGTCGGCGGCGGCCACGAGGCGGGCCTCAACTCCCAGTTCCGGGAAGCGCTCGGACAGGGAGCGGTAACTGCGGGCGTGTAGGCGGCCCATCCAGCCCAGGGAGATGACCCCGACTCCCAACTTGCGTTTAGTGGTCATAGGTGACTCCTTTGTCGGTTGCCGCGACCGAAACGTCGTCAGTGGCCAAGGCAACCATTGAGGTAACGCGTGTCAGCAGCGGTGTACGAGCAGTCTATGGATGAGTGTTTGTCCTGTCAAGCACCGCTTTGTGGGGATGGCTTCGGGGTGAGGCCGGCGGGGTAGACGGGGTTGGTGCGAGTCGGTGGTCGGCGCGATGGCTCAGTGGCGTGCCGTGGAGGAGCGTTCAACCAGCCGGGCCGGCACCACGCGACGAAAGCCGGAGATGTCCCCCGGATTGAGTAGGGCCTCCAGCGCCCCGGCCGCCAGCATGTCCGGGTTCTGGTCGATGCTGGTTATGCGCAGTTCGATGCCCTCGGCCAGGGGGGTGTTGTCGTAGGAGGAGACTCCGAGCTGGTGGGGGATGCTGAGTCCGTGCCCCAGCCCGCGGCGATGGCGTCAATCGCCAGTAGGTCGTTGTACGCGATCAGTCCCAGTGGTCCTGTGCCCACCTCCAGGGCTTGTGCGATGGCCGCGCCCACGCCCGCGTCGGCGCTGACCTCGGTGAGGCCCACCCCGGCACGCGCCGCGGCCTTGCGGCACTCCTCAACCCGCTCGCCAAGGATCGTCTCCCGCAGCCGTGCGGCGGGGGAGAGGAAGGTCAGGCGGGTATATCCCTGCGAGGTCAAGTGCTCCACGGTCAATCGGGCGGCGTCGGCCTCGTCGAGCCGCACGGTCGCGATGTCGGCCGACTCCGGCAGGCTGCGGTCGATCACGCACAGACGGACTCGCCGACCCAGGTCCCGCAGCTCCGTGGCTGTCATGGAGGTGCCGGGGAGGATGAGTCCGGCCGGGCGCAGGGACAGGACGTCGTCGATGGTTGAGCTCTCCAGGTCCTCGCCCAGGTCTGAGACCAGTGCAACCAAGGTGTAGCCGGCCTGCCTGGCCCGCCGCCGCAGCGCCCGCAGCAGCAGGCCGAAGAAGGGGTTGTCCAGGTAGGGCACCACCACCGCCAGGCGCCGGGACTGGCGGGCCGCCAGCTCGGCCGCCGCCGCATTGGGGTGGTAGTCAAGGCGCGCTGCGGCGTCCAGGATGCGGCGGCGCGTCTGCGGAGACATGCGGCCCCCGCCCTTGAGAGCCAGTGACACGAGTCCGCGGGACACGCCCGCCGCGGCGGCGACGTCCTGCTGCGTGGCGTGTAGTGACGCCGGGCGAGATGAGGCTGTCACGGCGTCACTCCTTGAGGTGCGGGGTCGGGAGGGGGTGCGGGATGCGGTGTAGGCGGTGCCAGGATAGGCCGTGCACTGTGGCGGGGTGCGGGCGGGGCCGTCCTGGTGGTGGGTGCCGTCGCTGGGCGCGGGGTGCCGGGCGCGCGGGCCGGGAGTGCCGGCGACGGCGTGAACGTGACGCGAATATCAGCGCTTTGTATTTACAAACCGTTGGGGAAGTTTCTAGTGTACGGGTTGCCGGCCAGACAGGTCGGCGCCGACCGCAGGGTCGGGCACACCGCTGTGCGGGCCGCCCGACCGGTTCCGCACAGGAACTGGAAGGAAAGCCAACATGAACGCACCCGTCGTCGACGTCGCCACCGTCACCACCCCGCAGTCCGCCACCGCCCAGCCCACTACCGCAACGCGGGACGAGGCCGGCGCAACCGAGCTTCTGACGTTCCAGATCGCCCTGCTGGTTGTCGGCTCCGTGCTGCTCGTGATGACCGTCGTCGGCCTCATCGCGTCATCTGCTCCGCTGCTGATCGCCGCCGGCCTGCTCACCGCGGTTGCCACTTTTGTGAGCGTGTACACCGCTGTGAACATCCTGGCCGACTGAAGCATTGAACCGAACCGGAGGACGGGCCTGCGCCCTGCTCCTCCCGAGCTGCGCGGGCGACGCGGACCGCGCAGCACCTGCGCCGTCGGCGGGGCGCGTGCAGTGAGACCGCCGCGAGCCAAGCGCCGAGCGCCGACCCCACGGGCCGGCGCTTTTTGCTGTGCTCAGCGCATTGCCGCCAGAGCCCACGGCAGTGTCACCACCGCGGCGAGAAGGCTGAGCACCTGGCAGCCCAGTACGACCCCGATCGCCGTGGGGGCGGGCACCAGCGCCAGCAGCAGCGCCGGAGCCGTCACGGAGACCAACTGCACCAGCGGCCTGAGCGTAGCGACGGCGCGCCGCTGCGAACGCAGCAGCCAGGGCGGTACGAGCGGGTCGATGCTGCCCGTGCACGCGGGAGCCACGGCTAGGAACTGGCAGGCCACCAGCAGTGCGTCCACGCCGGCCAGCAGTGTCACCAGGCCGACGCCGTGGACCGTATCGGCTAGAGCCAGCAGCGTGACGGCGCAGGCGGAGGCGCCGATGCCCGCAAGAATCCAGGCGTAGGCGTAGAGGTCGCCGCGCCGCCTGGTGCCCAGCAGTGCAATAGCCGCCCAGGCCGCGGCTAGGACTGCGGCGATGCCGACCGGCAAGGTCGTCATCCCCGTCCCGGCGGCGTCGGCAGCGCCGGCGGCCTGGGCCAGTAGGGACGGCCCCAGGCACAGGCTCGCCAGGCCCAACGGCAGGGCCTGTACGGCCTCAAGCAGTAGCCCGGCGACGACGGTGCGCCTAACACGCTTAATCGCGAGGTCGGAGCGGCCGATCGGGTGCTGCTCACCGCGCGTGCCGGTATCCATCATCACCCAGTCGATGCCGACGGCGGCCTCAAGCCCGCCCAGCATGCGCTGCAGCGCCGCGTAAGCGGCGTCCACGCGCCCCTGCGCGGCATACCACTGCGGCGTCTCCGGCAGGGTTAGCATCAGTAGTAGTGAGCCAATTGCTGCCAGCTGTGGAGTAGTCCAGGCGCAGGCCACGCCCTGTGCGGGGGACAGCAGTGCGCCCAGCGCGCCGGCCAGCACCGCCAGGCCGGCTCCGGCCGGGGCGGCGGCCCGCATCCGCGGCATCAGCCGACGGTGCCCGTGCTCGGCCAGCTCGTGGGCCAGCTTTGGTGCCACAATCGCGTAGCCGCCCACCCCCAGGCCGACCACACCTATACCGGTTACGCACAGGAATGACCTGTCCGCGGCTGCCAGCAGGCAGCCGAGCACGGTTAGGACCGCACACGTAAGCATCGCCGGGCGGCGTCCGCCGGCGCGGGAGACAAAGTCGAGGGCGGGCGCTCCCACGAGGGAGCCCAGCGGCAGGGCTGCGAGTGTCAGCAGTAGGGGCGCGAGCGAATCGGCGCCCGCGCTGCCGTGGGCGGTCAGTGCCGCCCTTGCTCCGCTGCTGCCCGCCAGGGTTGCGCCGACTGCGCCCCAGGCGGCCCCGGAGGCCAGTTCGGAGCCCAGGAGCAGGGCCCGCAGGCGCCTTTGCGGCGGGGTACGCTTAGCGGTTGTCATCAATCGTCTTCCTGCCAGGAGGAGCTGCTTGCGGGCTGCGCCGCCCGAGATGCGACCATGGGCCCCGGTCGGCGGGGCGCACAGGTATTAGGATGCATTTGTGCTGACAATGTTGTCCACTCCGACATGGCTCATCCTCATCATCGCCGCCGCCGCCATCGGCCTGGCCAAGACCGCACTTCCTGGTGCGGCCACGCTCGCCGTCGCCCTGTTCGCCACGGTGCTGCCTGCCAAGGAGTCCACCGGCACCATGCTGGTGCTGCTGCTGGTGGGGGACGTGCTGGCGATCAGCATGTACCGGCGCGACGCCGACTGGGGCACGCTGCGCCGGCTCGTCCCCGGAGTGCTCGCGGGCGTGGTGCTGGGCGCGCTCTTTTTGCGCGTGGCCTCCGACGAGGTCACCAAGAAGTTCATCGGCGTGCTGCTGCTGGCACTGATCGCGGTCACCCTGCTGCTCATGCGGCTGCCGCGGCCCCCGCAGATCCAGGGCCGGGTGGGGCGCGCCGTTTACGGCACCCTGGCGGGATTCACCACCATGGCCGCCAACGCCGGCGGACCGGTCACCAGTATGTACTTCCTGGCCTCGCGGTTCCCGGTGGCGACCTTCCTGGGGACCACCGCGTGGTTCTACTTCATTGTCAACCTCGTAAAACTGCCCTTCTCGATCGGCTTGGGCATTATCCGGCCCGATACGCTGTGGCTGGACCTGGCGCTGGTGCCGGTCGTGGTGGTTGCGGCGCTGGGAGGGCGCTGGCTGGCCGGGCACATGGACAACAAGATCTTCGATCCACTGGTGACTGTGCTGACGGTGCTGTCCGCCGCCTACCTGCTGGTGTGAGGCGGGGCGCACTGGCAGGCGGAGGGTGCTGGAAGCGCGCACGTCGAAGAGCGTTCGGGTGGCCGTGGTGCTCGGCCGTGGCGCTCGCGGACGTCGTCGTCATCGCAGCGGCGGATCCCGCTATCCTGTGCCGGTGACGACATCTCCCCATGCCGCCACCGGGGAGGAGGGCCGGACCGGCCCCGTCCTCGTGGTGGACTTCGGCGCCCAGTACGCCCAGCTGATCGCCCGTCGCGTGCGCGAGGCGAGCGTCTACTCCGAGATCGTGCCCCACAGCATGTCGGCGGCGGGCATGCTCGCCAAGCATCCGGCCGCCATCATCCTGTCCGGCGGGCCCGCCTCCGTGTACGCCGACGGCGCCCCGGGTGTGGACCCGGCCCTGTTCGACGCGGGGGTGCCGGTGCTGGGCATCTGCTACGGCTTCCAGACCATGGCCCAGGCCCTCGGCGGCACCGTCGGGCGCACCGGCACCCGCGAGTACGGGCACACCGAGGCCGACGTCGACCCCGACTCCTGCCTGTTCGCCGGCACCCCGCCCGGCAGGCGGTGTGGATGAGCCACGGCGACGCCGTGCAGGCCGCCCCGGACGGCTTCACCGTCACCGCCTCCACCGCGCAGACGCCCGTGGCCGCCTTCGAGGACCCCGCCCGGCGCCTGTACGGGCTGCAGTGGCACCCGGAGGTGATGCACTCGCAGTTCGGGCAGCGGGCACTGGAGAACTTCCTGCACGACGGCGCCGGCATTCCCGCCACCTGGACGCCGGGCAACATCATCGACGAGCAGGTCGAGGCCATCCGGGAGCGGGTGGGCGACGCCCACGTAATCTGCGGCCTGTCCGGCGGCGTCGACTCCTCCGTGGCCGCGGCCCTGGTGCACCGGGCCATCGGGGACCAGCTGACCTGCATCTTCGTGGACCACGGCCTGCTGCGCGCCGGCGAGCGCGAGCAGGTGGAGCACGACTATGCCCAGGGCATGGGCATCCGCGTGATCACCGTGGACGAGTCCGAGCGCTTCCTGACCGCGCTCGCGGGCGTGAGTGAGCCGGAGGCCAAGCGCAAGATCATCGGCCGGGAATTCATCCGCTCCTTCGAGGCCGCCCAGCGGCGTGTGATTGAGGAGGTGGGCGCCGCCGGCGGGGAGATCAAGTTCCTGGTGCAGGGCACGCTCTACCCGGACGTGGTGGAGTCCGGCGGCGGCGAGGGCGCCGCCAACATCAAGAGCCACCACAACGTGGGTGGCCTGCCCGAGGATCTGGACTTCGAGCTGATCGAGCCGCTGCGCGCCCTGTTCAAGGACGAGGTGCGCGCCATCGGCCGGGAGCTGGGTGTGCCCGAGGGGATCGTGGCCCGCCAGCCCTTCCCCGGCCCGGGGCTGGGTATTCGCGTCATCGGCGAGGTGACGGCGGAGAACCTGCGCGTCCTGCGGGCGGCGGACGCGATCGCCCGCGAGGAGTTGAAGGCGGCGGGGCTGGATGGGGAGATCTGGCAGTGCCCGGTGGTGCTGCTGGCCGGTGTGCGCTCGGTGGGTGTGCAGGGCGACGGGCGCACTTACGGGCACCCGGTGGTGCTGCGGCCGGTGAGCAGTGAGGACGCCATGACGGCGGACTGGACGCGGCTGCCCTACGACGTGCTGGCTCGCATCTCCACGCGCATCACAAACGCGGTCCCGGAGGTCAACCGCGTGGTGCTGGACGTGACCAGCAAGCCCCCGGCCACCATCGAGTGGGAGTAGCGGGCGAGGTCTCTCCGGCCAGGCGCTCTTCAAAACGATGACATGGCAGAGGTCTCGCGGCTCGTTGCCGTCTTAGGCTTGCAGGTCGCGCTCTTCCGGTTTGGGACGTGGGAGCTTACGCGTGGTGGTGTGTGTCCGGGGTGGAAGTGTCAATTTTGATGACAAACACTCCCGATGCCGGCGAGAGCCGATCCGGCACCCGCATGATTCCAACGTTTTGTTCGCTGGCGCCGACGCCCCTGGACGCGTTTGTCATCGATTTTGACATCTTGGGTGCCGGCTCATCGTGAGGGGTCGGCTTCTTCCGCGCAGCCTCGGGGGATGGCAGTAGAGTCGGGCGCGGAGCACGCACGCGACGATGAAGGAGACCGCAGTGGACTTCACCTCCAACCAGCGCCCCGACATGGAGCGCATCACCACCCCAGAGCTGGCGGACGCCTTCATCGCCGAGGCCGTCGAGGCCGTGCGCGCGCAGGTCGGCGACGGCAAGGTGCTGCTGGCTCTATCCGGCGGCGTCGATTCCTCCGTCGTCGCCGCCCTGCTCATCAAGGCGATCGGCAAGCAGCTGATCAGCGTCCACGTCAACCACGGCCTCATGCGCAAGGGCGAGTCCGAGCAGGTGATCGAGGTCTTCCGGGACGGGCTGGGTGCCAACCTCGTATACGTCGATGCCACGGACCGGTTCCTGAACGTGCTGGCGGGCGTGGCCGACCCCGAGGCCAAGCGCAAGCTCATCGGCGCCGAGTTCATCAACGTGTTCGCCGAGCAGGCTGCGGGGCTTGAGGGTGTCGGCTTCCTGGGGCAGGGCACCATCTACCCCGACATTCTCGAGTCAGCCGAAGGCGTGAAGGCCCACCACAACGTCGGCGGCCTGCCCGAGGACATGGACTTCGAGCTCGTCGAGCCCGTCAAGCTGCTCTACAAGGATGAGGTGCGCGTGGTCGGCCGCCGGCTCGGCCTGCCGGAGTCCATGGTGGAGCGCCAGCCCTTCCCCGGCCCGGGACTGGGGGTGCGCTGCCTGGGTGCGATCACCCGCGACCGCCTGGAGGCGCTGCGGGAGGCCGACGCCGTCGTCCGCGAGGAAATCGAGGCCGCCGGCCAGGACATCTGGCAGTACTTCTGCGTGGTGCCGGATATGCGCGCCACCGGCGTGCGCGAGGGCAAGCGCGCCTTCGACTGGCCCGTCATCATCCGCTGCGTCAACACGGTCGACGCCATGACCGCCGAGGTGCCCGAGCTCGACTGGCCGCTGCTGCGGCGGATCACCACCCGCATCCTGGCGGAGGTCCCTGGCGTGTGCCGGGTGGCCTACGACCTGACCCCCAAGCCCATCGGCACCATCGAATGGGAATAGGCAGGTAGAGCGAGGGGCGCGCGACGGGCTACCCCAAGCAAGTGCAGCATGCTGCAGCCGGTCGGGAATGTGGCATGGAACCTTGGGCCGCCGAATAGACGGCGCCGGACCCTACAATCGTGTCCGATGACGACTGATGACGATGCGCCGGTGACGCGGCCATCACGCGCGGCGACGGCGCCCTTGCTGAATGATGCCGCGGAGCGCGTCAACGTGCCCGGATCGCCGCTACTGGCCCGGCTGCGAGCGGAGAAGGCGGAGAGGATTAAGGGCGGGATCTACCACCGCCTCCAGATCGACCTCACCTACTCCTCGAACCGGATTGAGGGCAGTCGGCTCTCCGAGGAGCAGACCCGCCTCATCTTCGAGACCCGTACGCTAGACGCCTCCGAGGGGCCGGTACGCGTGGACGACGTCGTCGAGACCTCCAACCACTTCCGCGCTATCGACGTTGTAATCGACCATGTGGGTGAGCCGCTCACCGAGGGTGCGATCAAGCGTCTGCATCGCATTCTCAAGGCGGCGACCGGCGACGCCGCCAAGGAATGGTTCGCCGTCGGCGACTACAAGCGCGTGCCCAACGAGGTCTCCGGGATGCCGACGACGCCGCCCGAAGAGGTGCCTGAGGCGATAGGTGCGCTCCTGACCCGTTATCGTCCGGCTCAGCGCCACACCCTGGAAGAGATCATTGACATGCACGTGTGCTTCGAGCGCATCCACCCTTTCCGGGACGGCAACGGCCGGGTCGGGAGATTAATCATGCTGGGTGAGTGTCTGGCGAGTGGCGTCGTGCCCTTCATCATCACCGACGACATGAAAGCCTTCTATTACCGGGGTCTGCGCGAATGGGATTCGCAGCCGGGTCTCCTCCTGGAGACCTGCCGTGCTGCGCAGGACCGCTTCAAACAGCACCTCGACTACTTCCGCATCCCTTACACCGGCTGAGCGTCCGGCCAGCCGCGGAGACCGGGTTTTGATCATCGAAGACGATGCAATCGCGATTCGGTCGCTGCGGCTCGAGGAGACGCCCCTGCTGGAGGACTTCCTGCTGGAGGCGGTCTACGTGCCCGAGGACTTCACCGGGCAGGTGCCGCGCATCCGCCTGTACGAGCGGCTGGGCTTCCGGATCGTGGGCGACGGCGCCGATGAGACCGAATGGCTGATGGTGTGCGAAGTGGACGGTACCTCTGCTGCGTCATATTGACCTGCATAGCTTTCGGGACGGCATCCTGAAGGCTGCGTGCGGTGGTGGTCAGGGTTGCGTGGAGGGCCTTGGCAGCGTCTCAATGAGGGCAGCCAGGTCATGCAGCGCCTCAAAGAAGACAGGGCCTGCCTCAACCCTGCCCGCGCCGACCATTTCGGCCTCGGCAACGACGATCGCGGCCAGGAACCTGGCGACTTGCTCGGGATCCCGGGTCCTTAGCTCAGGCTGCTGGCCGATGTAGGCAACGAACTTGTCCTGCAGGAAACGCGTGAGCTCCTCCCTTGAGTCCAGCTCGGGCGTGCGGATGGAGCTCAGGCGAGCAAAATTGGTGACAAGCTGCACGAGGGTAGCCGCCAGGCGTCCAACCTCGGCATCGCCGTTCTCAATGGCGGTTCGGCTTTCATCCACAACGGTAGCGAATACCTCGAATTGTCGCCGTAGCAGCCTCTCGGCAAGGTCATACTTGTCGCGGTAGTGGTAGTAGAACGTGCCCTTGGATATGCGGCATTCGCGAATGAGCTCGGCCACGGTGACTTGAGAGAAGTCCTTCTCGCCCAGAAGCCGCATGAACGTGCCCTCTATGTTCTCGCGTGTCTTTACCACGCGTAGGTCTTCCTCGTTCATGGTGCCTCTCATTAGACGAATCTAGACGAACGGTTCGATATTGTACCATCGAGCTATTTTGCTCATTGAAGGGGCTGTTGCCGGGGCGTACAACGGTGTCAACGGACAGATCCCGATGGAAGGCGGGTGCCATGGGCAAGACAATCGTGAACAACTGGCACTATGTGTCGGTGTACTTGGCGGGAGGTGTGGCGCTGGCTGCCATCTTCATAGCGCGCGGCCCGCTGCTCACGCTGCAGATCGCGTCGGTAATGGTGTTGTTTTTGCACTTTTTCGAGGAGTTTGGTTTCCCGGGTGGATTTCCCTTTATGGGCGTCAAGGTGCTCATGGGCAGCGGCGAGATGGACTCGTCCAAGTGGGACTGCAACAACCTCAACTCCATGTACGGCAACTGGGGCTTCCTGCTGCTTGTTTATATTCTTCCCATAATCGTACCTGGTGCGCGCCCGCTCGTGCTGGCGGCTATGCTCTTCAATGTCGCCGAGATCCTCATGCACTTGGTTGTGTTCAATGTACGGCTGCGCACGCTCTACAATCCCGGCATGGTCACCGCGGTGGTCGGCCTTACCCCAATAGCTGTGCGCTACTTCACGCGGGTCTTCGACTCTGCGAGCTTTATGTGGTTCGACTGGGTTATTGCTGTCGCCTGGCTCGTGGCCGTGTTCTGGCTGTGCTTCCGCTCGCCGGTCTACTGGGGTCTGGGGCGCAAGCCGGGTTTCGCTCTAACCGACCGCACCGCCTACGGTGCCGTGGCTGTGAAATAGGAGGTAGGGGCTGTGATGGCTTGTCTGAAGACCCGTTCTACTGCGAGATATGTAACCTGGCGTTCCTAGGCGGGATACGGACCTCTCAAGCGGGCGTTGTTCGCGCTGGTCGGCATCCGCGCAGCCGCCAAGCGCGGGCAGCGCTACCGCTTCGTCTTCGTCCACTCCGACGGCGCGCAGCTGGAGCGGGCCTCGACGATCCTGGCGTAGCGGGGCGTGCCCGTGCAGGTGGGGGCAGGTCCTGCCGCTGGCGCAGGTGTCCGAGGCGCTGGCCCACGTCGACGCCGGCGGCGCCTCGGGCAAGGTGATGGTCACCCCCTGAGTCGGCCCCGACGGAGCGCCGTTCGGCACGCTCTTTGTCGGGGCGCCTCCGCGTGCAGATCAGGCGCGGGCGCCGGTCCCGGCCAGCCTCACCGCCGTCGGCCAGCGCACCGGGTACCGGGCAGAGTCGAGAGTCTCGGGTGGACACAGACCAGCTTTCTGGGTGTGGTGTTGGAGTCCGGGGTGACCTCGGGTGCTTGGGTGACCTGTCCGCCTGGGGTGGCTCGGCGTTGGTGTCGATTCGCGTGCGGGGTGGTCCGAAGTGTCCAGATCTATGACAAACGAGGTAGGAGGTGGCAGCGGCCGCGAACAGAACGTTGGAATCATGCGGGTGTCAGTTCGGCTCCCGCGGCCGTAGGCGGTGTTTGTCATCAATTTGGACGTCGAGGCGATCACCCGCGCCTTCTTCGAGTTCAGCGTCGCGCAGGACGAGTTCTGTGAGGCGGTCACCGTCGCTGGGCGGCACGACGCCATCCGTGAGCGGATGATGGTCGAGGTCCGTGAGGCGGATGGCAGGGGCAACATCCCGCATGGCTGGGATACGGGCGAGTGGGCGTTGTACCCGGCTCATGTCACTTCGGCTCCGCTGCGCATCTACCAGGCGTGGCTTGAAGGGGGAAAGGCGGTCGCGCCACAGCGGATGGTGGAGATCGGCGTCGGCCTGGTGATGGATGGGGCTCGTGCCCTGAGCGATGGCGCGCATTGTTAGCAGTCTGGCGCGACCGGTTGAGGCTCAAGTTGGCGCCAACTGCCCGGTTGAAACGACGCCAACTGCCGGGTTGAAGCGACGCCAACTGTCCGGTTAGAATAATGCCAACTCTCGGGTCGAGGTTGGTTTTGCACTGTATTGTGGGAGGCGGACGATGACCGGTACGGGCTACCGTCCTCGCGTCGTTGACGCACTGATAAGCGAGATCCTGGGCTATTCGGGCGGGCTTCTCATCGAAGGCGTGCGCGCCTGCGGCAAGACCGTGACCGGACGGCAGCATGCGGCATCCGAGGTCGCCCTGGACTCGGGTCTGCCCCAGATTCGAGCTGCGCTCGACCTCGATCCTGCGTTGCTGCTGGAGGGTGATACTCCCAGGCTGATCGACGAGTGGCAGCTGGCGCCGGACCTGTGGAATGCGGTACGACGGGAGGTCGACTCCAGGCAACGCCCTGGGCAGTTCATACTCACCGGTTCCTCGGTTCCCGCCGAGGATGCTACGCGGCATTCTGGTGCCCACCGGATCTCCAGGGTACGCCTGCGGCCGATGACCCTGTTCGAGCGGGGCCTGGGTACAGGGAAGGTCTCGTTGGCGGCACTGTTCGACGGCGAGGCGCCGCCGCCTGCGCTTGACTCCGGCACGAGCGTCCGAGAGGCGCTGGACGCACTGGTCCACGGCGGCTGGCCGGGCGACGTCGATGCCACCACTGCGCAGGCGCAGCGGCATCTGCGCGACTATGTGGAGGATGTCGTCAACATCGACATGGGGCGGCTCGATGGGGAGCCGCGCCGCGATCCGATCAGGTTGCGTGCACTTCTGCGCTCTTTGGCGCGCCATATCGCCACCGAGGCTTCGTTCACCACCGTCGCGAGGGACGTGACGACTCAGGCGCTCAGCGCAGAGACCGCCGCTAGCTATGTCAACGCCCTTAGGCGGCTCTTCATTGTCGAAGAGCAGCCCGCGTGGGCTCCGCACCTGCGCTCGCGCTACGCGGTGCGCACCTCGTCAAAACTCCATTTCGTGGATCCCGCACTGGCTGCAGCCATCACCGGGACCTCGGCAGAGCGCCTGATGCAAGACCTGGATACCGCCGGGTTGTGGTTCGAGTCCCAGGTTGTGCAGCATCTGCGTACTTTCGCCGAGTTGCGGGGCGGGCGTGTCTACCACTACCGGGACAAGTCGGGAAAGGAGGCCGACGCCGTCGTCGAGTTCGATGACGGTCACTGGGCTGCTTTTGAGGTCAAATTGGGGCAGCGGCAGATAGCGCGGGCCCAGGACTCCCTGGCCGCGTTCGTGGCGGATATTGACACGCGACGTACGCCCGCACCGGTCTTCACCGCCGTCGTGACTGCGGACGGTCCCACTATGAAGCTTTCCGACGGCGTCCTCACCTTTCCCCTGAGGGCCTTGTGCCCATGATCGGCGATCGGGGTGGCGGTGCAACAACCCGTTGCTCGACGGGGCGTGTGCTGTTCTTATGTGGCGGCAGCGCTGGGAAGCCGCGGAAGAGGAGGCCGATATGGCAATCGGAGAAGTCGTCGCCGAGGTCCGAGTGGAGCGGGGATTGACGCAGGACGAACTGGCGCAGCGGGTCATGGTCACCCGGCAGGCGGTCTCGCGCCTGCTCGAGGCGCCACCCGGACCCCACTGCCAGAGCTGTGGCATGCCCATCCCGAAGGAGGAGCAGCGCGGCAAGAAGATGGACGGCACCAAGTCCGAGGACTACTGCGCCTGGTGCTACCAGGACGGCGCTTTCATCGGTCCGGAGACGCTGGAAGAGGCGATCGAGAACAGCGCTCCGTACATGTCCGAGGGTGTGCACATCACCGAGGACGAGGCCATCTCCTACATGAGTGCGGTACTGCCCCACCTGCGGCGCTGGCAGAAGCGATAAGGCGCGAAACTGTGTATTTGGGGTGCGGTGGCAGGCTCGTTCGCCAGGGCCTGGTGGAGGGCATGCCCCAGGGCGGAGGCAGAAATGTCCAGATTCGGCAGAAACGCCGTCGATGCCCATGCAGCCTGATGCGGCACCCGCATGATTGCAACGTTCTGCTCGCGGTTGCCTACGCGTCCGGCGCCGTTCGTGCCGTTCTCGGACATTCCGCCACGGTCTGCGCCGGGATCGGGCCGTCGCAACCGGCTGCCGCGATGCGCGCGCATCTGAACACCCTCGGCCTTACCCGTCCGGCGCACTCTTGTACCGGAAGAGCCGGATCTGGTCCAACTGACGCAACGGATCTGGTCCAACTGACGCAACGGATCTGGTCCAACTGACGCAACGGATCTGGTCCAACTGACGCAACGGATCTGGTCCAACTGACGCAACGGATCTGGTCCAACTGACGCAACGGATCCGGTCCAACTGACGCAGTCGGGTAGGCTGGCGTCGGAAGGATGCGGGATTCGGAAGCTGGAGGAACGAGCCATGCGCTACCTGCCACGACTCGCAGACGACCTGCTTGGCGAGGCGCTGGCGATCAGCGGTGCGGTGCAGGTCAGGGGACCGAAGTGGTGCGGCAAAACCGCTACCTCCTTACAGCATGCCGGCAGCGTCATCTACCTCCAGGATCCAGATCGCAGTCGGTCCTACCTCGCGCTCGCTGATGCAAAGCCCTCCGCGCTGCTGGAAGGTGAGACCCCGCGACTCATAGACGAGTGGCAGATGGCTCCGCAGCTGTGGGACGCGATCCGCTTCGCCGTCGACCGCCGCGGCGAGCCGGGGCAGTTCATACTCACCGGCTCATCAACGCCGACTGTACAGGGGATGCATTCCGGCGTCGGGAGGATTGCCTCCCTAGTCAGGCGGACCATGACGCTCTTCGAGTCGGAGGAGTCCACTGGGCAGGTGTCTCTAAAGGCGCTTTTCGACGGAGAAACGGAGATCGTCGGCGTCGCCACGCTTGACGTGGAAGACATGGCACGGGTGCTCTGCCGCGGCGGCTGGCCTGCCGCCGTCACCGCAGGCGCAGCGGTGCCGGCCGGGCGCCTGGCAAGGAACTACGTTGAGGGCCTGGTCGACTCCGACGTAGCGCGCATGGATGGTGTCGCCCGAAACGCCACCCGCATGCGCGCACTCATGCGCGCCTATGCGCGCCACGTCTCCACTCAGGCCTCACAGGCCACGATCGCGGCCGACCTAGCGGTTGATGAAGCTTCCATGGCACCCAACACGGTAAGCGACTATCTCGACGCATTGTCGCGCGCCTACGTGATCGAGGACCTGCCTGCATGGAACCCCGCGCTGCGCTCGAAGACCGCGATCAGAACCAGCCCGACCCGTCATTTCGTGGATCCGTCGATCGGTGCTGCCGTCATGCGCTGGAGTCCGGCTGACCTGTTAGGTGACTTCGAGACCTTCGGACTGCAGTTCGAATCGCTGTGCGTGCGCGACCTAAGGGTCTACGCCGAAGCCAACGACGGGACGCTCTTCCACTATCGCGACAAGACCGGCCTAGAGGCGGACGCTGTCATCGTCCTCGCCGACGGACGGTGGGCGCCGGTCGAGGTCAAGCTCGGTTCCGCGCAACTTGACGATGCTGCTGCCCACCTGCGCCGCCTGCGGGACCGTGTGGACTTGGACCGAATGGGCGAGCCGTCCTTCCTTGCGGTGATCACCGCCGGAGCCACCGCTTACCGCCGAGATGACGGCGTCTTCGTCATCCCTCTGGCCTGTCTGCGCAACTGACAACGCGGCGCCCTGCAGTCCGGTTGCTCGGCTCGACGTGTGTTCGAGGGGGCACTGCCAGAACCTGGCTGTGCGGGAGCCGCCCGGGGCAGGCTGAGGTCCGGGCGACGGCGTCGCCGCCCCGCGCCCGAACGCACATACCGACTCACGTACCCAAGGAGACTCTGACATGGAGTACACCAAGCTCGGAACCACGGACATCACCATCCCTCGCCTGTGCATCGGCGGTATGAGCTTTGGGGAGGTCTTCCCCGACTCCCACCAGTGGTCCATTGACCAGAGCGCCACCCAGGAGGTGATCGCCCGTGCCCTGGAGCTGGGCGTGAACTTCATAGACACCGCCAACGTCTACGCCCGCGGCACCAGCGAGGAGTTCATCGGCGCCTCCCTGAAGAACCTAGGCGTCAAGCGGGAGGACGTGGTACTGGCCTCCAAGGTCTACTTCAACGAGGGGCACCTGTCCCGGGAGGCGATCAACCGGGAGATCGAGGGCAGCCTCAAGCGCCTGGGCACCGACTACCTGGACCTGTACATCATCCACCGCTTCGACTACGGCACCCCGGTTGAGGAGACCATGGAGGCCCTCGACTCGCTGGTGAAGGCGGGCAAGGTCCGGGCGCTGGGCGCCTCGGCCATGTACGGCTACCAGTTGCACAACCTGCAGCTGGCCGCGGACGTGGGCGGCTGGACCCGTTTCGCCTCTATGCAGAACCACTACAACCTGCTCTACCGTGAGGACGAGCGCGAGCTGATCCCCGTGTGCCAGCAGTACGGCATGTCGCTCACCCCGTACAGCCCGCTCGCCTCCGGTCACCTGACCCGCCCCACCTGGGACTCCGACTCCGTGCGCTCCACCACCGACAAGATCATGAGCAGCAAGTACGACCACGACCGCGAACTCGACCTGCCCATCATCGAGCGCGTAGCCGAGACGGCGAAGAAGCGCGGCGTTCCCATGGCGGACGTGGCGCTGGCCTGGCACTGGGCGCGGGGCGTGGCCGCGCCGATCGTCGGCTGCTCGCGGCCGAGCCGGGTTGACGACGCCGTGCGCGCCCTGGACCTGAAGCTCACCGCGGAGGAGGTCGCCTACCTGGAGGAGCTCTACCAGCCTCACGAGCTGGTCGGCCCGCTCGCCCGCCCCGGCGACAAGCCCCTCACCGGCGCAACTGCGAGCAAGTGACTGGATCATGATCGAGGTGCTCCGCCCCGGTGATGCCTACTGGTCTCGCCGGGGCGGAGCTGCACCCTGCATGCTGACTGCGCACATGCGGTGGGGAGGACTGGCGAAGCCGGGACAAGCCATAGCTGGGCTGGACGAGCGTGCGCCAACCCAGTAGCGTCGGGCGCATGAGGAAGTAGCGATGCCCCACGGGCGCACGGAATTCGAATCAAGTCATGAGCAGTTCATGAGGCCGTGCCCGGGGTGCAACATCGCTGACCTCTATACCGATGGGCCACCGGCCTGAGCTCGTGCCGCATCCGGCGCAGACTGAACCCGCCTCAGCGGGCGCTCCGCCCTCCGCACGAGTACGGCCTCATCGGACAGTCCTTATCGCGAACAGCCTGCACCGCCGCACGGCCCCCACCCCAGGAGGCCCGCATGCAGTTCACCCTGTCCGATATCCACTACACCTACCCCGGTGCCGCATCCCCGGCGCTGGCCGGCATCACGGTTACCTTCCCGACCGGCTGGACCGGCGTCGTCGGCGACAACGGCTGCGGCAAGACCACCCTCGCCCGCATCGCCTGTGGCGACCTGAAACCCGACGCCGGCACGGTGGCTCCGCGGCTCGTGGCCCACTACTGCGCCCAGGACGCCACCGCGCCGCCACTGGCGCTGACGGACTTCGCCTGCGCCTACGACGAGGTCGCCATGCGGCTGCGGAGCGACCTCGGCGTCGATGACGACTGGGCCTGGCGCTACGACACCCTCTCGGGCGGACAGCGCAAACTGGTCCAGGTCGCCTGCGCCCTGTGGGAACAACCAGACGTGCTGGTGGTGGACGAGCCGACCAACCACGCCGACGCCCCCGCCCGCGCGGCCATACGCTCCGCCCTGGCGCGCTTCAGCGGGGTCGGCATCCTCATCTCCCACGACCGCGCCCTGCTGGACGCGCTGTGCACCCAGTGCCTGTTCATGTCTCCCGGGAGCGCCGTCATGCGCCCGGGCGGCTACAGCCAGGCCGCCGCCCAGGCCGAGCTAGAGCGCGACACCGCCCTCCAGCGGCGTGAGGCGGCCAGGCGCGAGCAGCGGCGTCTGGCCCGGGAGACCCAGCGACGTCGCGAGGAGGCGTCCCGCACCGCCTCCCGCCGCTCCGGACGCAACATCGCCAAGCACGATAACGACGCGCGCTTCCGCCGCCGGTTAGCCGTGGTGAGCGGGCAGGACGGCAAGACGGGGCGGCTTGCCTCCCGTATGTAGGCCCGGCTCGCCCGCGCCGACGCCGAAGTGGAGGCTATTAGGATCGACAAGCGCTACGACGCCGATGCGTGGGTGGACGCCGCCCCGAGCCGAAGGCCCGTGCTACTGCGCACCCGGCCGCTGGAACTACCCCTGGGGGAGAGGACGCTGCACACCCCGGCCCTGCACCTGGACAGCCGCGACCATGTGGCACTCGTGGGTGACAACGGCACCGGCAAAACCACGCTCGTCGGCGCCCTACTGGGGCATCTGCCGCAGGACACCACCCGCCTGTATGTGCCTCAGGAGCCGGACCGGGCGACAAGACAGGCGACGCTGGCGCGTCTGGCCGGGCTGGGTACCGAACGTCGCGGCCGGGTGCTGTCGATCGTCGCCCGGCTCAACTCCTCACCGGAGCGGGTCCTGGAAGGGGAGGAAGTCAGCCCCGGAGAGATGCGCAAACTCATGCTCGCACTCGGAGTCCTCGACCGGCCTGAGCTGATCGTCATGGACGAGCCCACCAACCACCTGGACGTCGGCTCCATCCGGGCGCTGGAGGCGATGCTGGCGGCATTTCCTGGGGCGCTGCTGCTCGTCTCCCACGACGCCGCCCTGGTGGAGGCGACCACCTCCATCACCTGGCGGATTCGCCGGCAGGACACGGGAGAGCTGTGGCTGGCCGTGGAGTAGGTGAGCGTTGCCCGGTCTCCGTTGCCAAGTCATTGCAGGCCGCGCCCGCAGTGGAACAGGCGTGGGGGCCGGGCGGCAACGCGCCGCCGGCCCCCACGCCTGTTCGGATCTCTCAGTCGTACAGCAGCACAGAGATGTCCTCGTCGTCGATGTTGGAGGAGTCGTACCAGTGTGAACCGGTGTCGACGTCCGCAACGCTCTCACCATTGGCCGCCTGCACGGCGAGGGTGACCGCCTGGTATCCCATCTGGTAGGGGTCCTGGGTCACCGATCCGAGGAAGGCGCCGGAGCGCACGGCGTCCTTCTGGGAGGTGCCGGCGTCGAAGCCCACCACCAGCAGATCCTTGTAGCGGCCGGAGTCGCGATCCAGCTGGGAGGCGTCTGCGGTGGCGCTGATGACGCCGTTGACGGCGTCCTGGTTCGCGGCGAACAGCGCGACCAGTCCGTCCGTGGACAGGATCGACGTGGCCGCGGACTGAATGTCGGCCTGGCTGGTGGTCGGCGGCACGGTGACGACGATCTTCACCTTGGCGGGGTTGGACGACGGCGTGGTCCAACGCTGCTGCCCGGACACGTCCACCGCCCCCGCCAGACCGTCGAGCTTCTCCAACTCGCTCACCAGGGTGGCGGTGAAGCCATCCACGCGCTGGACGATCGAGCCGGAGGTCGAGTCCTGCGCGAGCACCCCGATGACGGCGGGGGAGTCCGCGCTCGCGGAGGCCAGGGCGGACTGCAAATCGGCATTGGCGGCAAGGTTGGTGGCGACGTTGCCGCCCGCTACCTCGTTGTCCGTGGTCGCGGTGGCCAGCACCGCGCCGGAGGCATCGTCGGGCACGCCCGAGTCGAAGCCGATTACCGGGATGTTCTGGTTCTTGGCGTTCACCAGGGCGTCCTGGACGGCGTCGGGCTGGCAGGCGGCCAGGGCGATTGCGGCCGGCCGCTGGTTGACCGCGGAGGCCAGCTGCTCCACCTGCTGGGAGACGTTGCTCTCCGCGTCGGGCCCATTGGTCTCCAGGTCGACGCCGAGCTCGTCGGCGGCGTCCTGCGCGCCCTTGAAGGCTGCCTGATAGAACTGGTTCTGGTAGCTCTTGGAGATGATGATGACCTTCATCTTCCCGTCCGCACCTGCGGAGCCGCCGTCGTCACTGCAAGCGGCCAGCAGGGATACCGAGCAGGCGGATACGAGTGCCGCCGTCAGCGCGGTCCTCCGGGTGAGCATGGTGGACATGGTTGTTTTCCTTTCGTGGGGTGGGGGAGAAGAACGGATGGTGGGATCAGGCGCGGCCGGAGCGACGTGAGCGGATGACGTCGAGCAGGACTGCGAGCACTACGACGACGCCGATGAGGACCTGCTGCCACTGCACCGGCAGGCCCATTGACAGCAGGCCCGTCTTGAGCACGGAGATGACGAAGACGCCGATGATGGTTCCCCACAGGGACCCGACGCCGCCTGCCAGCGAGGTGCCGCCGATCACGCAGGCGGCGATGGCGTACATCTCCTGACCGTTTCCGGTCTGCGGGGTGATGGAGGAGAAGGTGGCGGCGTAGATGACGCCGGCCAGTCCGCAGAAGAAGCCGTTGAGCACGTAGACCCAGAACTTCCAGCGGGACACGACGACGCCCGACAGCTCGACGGCCTCCTCGTTGGAGCCGATGGCGTAGGTGTAGCGGCCGAGCTTGGTGCGAGTCAGGATGAACCAGGCGATCACGAAGAAGGCCGCCAGCCAGAAGATGCCCACGGGCAGGTTCCCCGCCTTGTACAGGACCGTCTTGAACCAGCCGTCGTCGGAGGCCAGGCTCGGGTAGGTCTGCGTCTGTACCTGGGCGATCACCGCGCACAGGCCCAGGGAGGCGAACTGCATGCCCAGGGTGGCGATGAAGGGTGGGATATGCAGGAAGCCGACCAGGACGCCGTTACCGATGCCGAAGGCGACCCCAGTCGCCAGTACGACCAGCAGTGCTACGGCGATCGGCAGGTGCCAGACGTTGTAGGCCACGCCGCCGACCAGCGCGGAGCCGACCATCACCGTCCCGGAGGACAGGTCGATGCCCGCCGTGATGATGACGAAGGTCATGCCGATGGCCAGAAACCCGATGTAGTAGGAGGAGTCGAGGATCGAGACGAAGGTGCTGGGGGACAGGAAGTGGTTACCGAATACGGCGAAGAACGCGTACAGGATGACCAGTGCGGCCAGCGCCATCAGCTGCTGCATGGGCAGCGCGCGCAGTGGGTTGTTCTTGATGATATTTGCGCTCATGCTGCGCGACCTTCTTCCTGCTTGGTGGCCAGTTCCATGATCTTGATCTGAGTCGCCTCGGAGGCGTCGAGCTCCCCGGTCTTGCGCCCTTCCCGCATGACAACCACGCGGTCGGACAGGTGCAGGACCTCGTCGAGGTCGGAGGAGACGAGGATGATTGACTTCCCCTGCGCGATCAGGTCGCGCATGAGCTGGTAGATTTCTGCGCGTGCACCGATGTCGATGCCGCGCGTGGGCTCGTCGAAGATGAGGATGTCGACGTCGCGCAGCAGCCACTTGGCCAGCACCACCTTCTGCTGGTTGCCGCCGGAGAGGTTGCGCACCCGCTGGCGCGTGGACGGAGTCTTGATGCGCAGCATGTCCACGTACTTGCGGGTTGCGCGTTGCACTGCCCGTTCATGCACCACCGTGGCGGTGGTGAAGGCGTCGTAAGAGGCCAGGACCGTGTTGTCGGAGACCGACAGGCCGGTTACCAGGCCGAAGCGCTTGCGGTCCTCGGACAGGTAGGCGATTCCCGCACGAATGGCGTCCTTGGGGCGGTGGAAGGAGACTTCGGCGCCGTTGACCTCCAGCCGCCCGGCTGTGGGGTGGTCCGCGCCCGCGACAATCCGCATGGTCTCCGTGCGGCCTGCGCCTACCAGGCCGGCGAAGCCGAGGATCTCTCCCCGGTGCAGCGTGAAGGAGACGTCCTTGACGTCGGCGGAGGCCAGGTGCTCGGCCCGCATGACGACGGGGGCGTCGGGTGCCACCTCGGAGGCGGCTTTGGGGGTGTTGACGACTTGGCGCCCGACCATCATCTCGATGATCTCGTCCAGGTCGGTGTCGGACGTCTTGAGCGTGCCGACGTGCGCGCCGTCGCGCAGGACCGTGATGCGGTCGGCTATCGCCATGACCTCGTGCATGCGGTGGGAGATGTATACGACCGCCACGCCGCGGTCCCGCAGGCGTCGCACCCGTTGAAGCAACTCGGCGCTCTCAGCCTCCGACAGGGCCGCCGTCGGCTCGTCCAGGATCAGCACCATGGTGGCCTCGAAGGACATGGCGCGCACGATCTCCACCAATTGCGCCTTGGAGACCGACAGGTCCCGTAACAGTGCCTGCGGAGCGACGTCGACCTCGTGCTCGGTCAGGAACTCCTGGGCGCGGCGATTCAGCGTGCGGTCCGAGATGAGCAGGGAGGAGGACTCTCGCCCGATGAAGATGTTCTGCGCCACGGTCAGGTCGGCCATCATGTTGAGTTCCTGATGGACGATGGCGATGCCGGCCCGCTGGGCGTCGCGAATGGAGCGGAAGGCCGCCGGGGCGCCGTCGTACTCGTAGCTGCCCTCGAAGTCCGGGTGGATGCCGGTGAGGATCTTCACCAGGGTGGACTTGCCGGCGCCGTTCTCCCCGACGAGAGCGTGCACTTCTCCTGGCATCAGGTCGAAGGACACGCCGCTGAGGGCCTGCACTCCGGGAAAGGACTTGGAGACGTCTGTGAGTCTCAGCCGGGGTGGTTGTGGTGGTGCCATATCTGCTCCATTGCTTGAGGTAATCCGCTGGCGGCGGTGCCGGGCGCGGCTGGGAGGGTCGCCGGAGCGGCCGGTGGGAAGGGGTTACTGGAATGCCCCCAAGTGGCGGCGTTCCAGTACTGACAACGATGTCAATCGCAGTGACGATGGTACGGTTGGTTTCCACTCGGGTCAAGTGCGTTTTAAGAATCGGGGAGGAGACAGTGACGTCATACTCATCTGCCGACTCTGCGCCGGGGCCGCGGCGGCGGGCCACCATGAAGCAGGTCGCCCGCCTGGCGGGAGTCGGCGTCAAGACGGTTTCGCGCGTGGTCAACGGTGAGCCCAATGTCTCCGACGCCACCGCCGAGCGCGTCTGGGATGCCGTCCGTGAGTTGGACTACCACGTGGACCTGCGCGCCGGCAGCCTGCGCCGCCCCGGCGGCGCCACACGCACCATCGCCCTGTTGGTGGGCAGCGTTGACAATCCCTTCGCCGGAGAGCTCCACCGGGGTGTGGAGGACGTCTCCCGCGAGCACGATGTGGCGGTGCTGGCCTCCAGCCTGGACGAGGAGCCGGAGCGCGAGGTGGCGGCGGTGGAGGACTCCATCAGGCGCCACGTGGACGGCATCATCGTCAACACCACCACGGCGGACGGGGCTGCCCTGGAGCGGGTGCTGCACCTGGGGGTGCCGATCGTCTTCGTGGATCGGGCGCCGCACGGCATCGAGGCCGACCGTGTAACCAGTGATACCCGGGCTGCGGCAGAGCGGGCGACCGCGCACCTGCTCGAGCGTGGTCACCGCCGTATCGCCCTGCTCACCGAGCGCCTGAATGTGGCCACCGCGGTGGAGCGGCAAGAGGGGTTCGCCGCCGCATTCAGTTCTCGCGGTGCCGGCGCCGACGGCGCCATCGTGGTGTCCGGGCTGGTGGGGGCGGAGGCGGCCGAGCGTGCCGTCACCGAGCTCTTCAGCAGGCCGCACCCGCCGACGGCGATCTTCAGCGGGCAGAACCTCCTCACCGAGGGGGCGCTGCACGCGTTGCACGAGCTGGAACTGCGCGACCGGATTGCGCATATCGGCTTCGACGACCTGCCGCTTGCGGACATGCTTCAGCCCGCGCTCACCGTGGTGCGGCAGGACCCCCGGCGCATGGGAAGGGTGGCCGCGCAGCGCCTGTTCCGCCGTCTGGAGGGCGAGGCCCCCCGGCCCGAGCACATCGTGATCCCCACGCAGTTCATCACTCGCGGCAGTGGGGAGATCCTTCCCAGCCGAGACCGGCACTAGTAACGCATCGAGACCGGCACTAGTAACGCATCGAGACCGGCACTAGTGACGCATCGAGACCGGTTGAAAACGCGTTGTTCGTGTTTCACTGGTTCGGGTGGGTTGACCGCGCCGGTTTCGGCTAGAGGGGATCGACGCCAACGGCAGCGGCGCCGTGTCAGCTGCTTTCATCACTTCCCGCCCCTTTGCTCTCTGCGTCGTCGACGAGTGAGGCGCGCAGGCGGTCCAGGAAGCGCTCCGCGATGGGGGACAGGGCCTGCCGGCGGCGCCAGATCAAGTACATGCGGGACTCCAGGGCGGGCTCGAGCGGGCGGAAGATCAGGCCGCTGGACTCGCTCGTGTCCACCAGGCGGTCGAAGGTGAGCAGGTAACCCAGGCCCTCGCGGGCGAACACCGCGCCGTTGTAGGGCAGGCGGAAGGTCCCCTCCAGTTGCAGCTCGCCCATGCGGCCGCCGGCCCAGGCCGGGATGTCCCGTGCCCAGGACTGCTCCGAGCAGAACAGCGGCACTTCCGCCAGATCGTCCACGGTGACGGCTTCTTTGCGGGCCAGGGCGTCCTCGCGCCGCAGCACCACGCCCCACCTGTCCGCCACGGGCAGCGGCAGCGTCTCGTAGCGGCTGAAGCGCTCGCCGTCGGGCTCCTCAACGATCGCGGCGAAGTCGAGCAGGCCCCGGTCCAGCTTCTCGGTGACCTGCTCGGTGTCGCCGCTGGTGACGTGGTAGCGCAGCCCGGGGCACTCCTGCTTGAGCCCTTTGAGCTGGCGGGCGAGCAGACCCACCTGGAAGGACTCGGCCAGGCCCAGGTAGAGGTCGCCGCCGGTGACGTCGCCCAGGGCGAGGAAGTCGGTTTCGATGCGGTCCGCCAGGCGGAGGAGGTCGTCGGCCCGCTCCCGCAGCAGACGGCCCTCCTCGGTGAGCTCAATGCTGAAGGAGCGCCTGACAAACAGCTTGTGCCCCAGCTCGTGCTCCAGTGCCTTCATTTGCTTCGAAAGCGTCGGCTGCGAGACGTGCAGTTGAGCGGCGGCGCGCGTCATGTTCTCCTCGCGGGCCACGGCGGCGAAGTAGCGCAGCGTGCGTATCTCCATGCCCGCTACGATATGCCAACACGGCATGTCGTGTATGCCAAACAGTCATTAGCGTCATGTCATACGGACGGTTAATTTAGACGTCAGAGGCGCCGCGGCACCACGCCGGGCGCTGCAGACAGCCACAGATACCCGCAGACACGGAGATACGGAGCAGCGCGCCATGAGCATCGAGAACCTCGAACTGACCCAGGAATGGGACAAGGTCTTCCCCCAGTCCGACGCCGTGGACCATGAGAAGGTCGCCTTCCACAACCGCTTCGGCATCACCCTCGCCGCCGACCTGTACCGGCCCAAGGATGCCACGGGCAAGTTGCCCGCACTGGCGGTGTCCGGCCCCTTCGGCGCCGTCAAGGAGCAGTCGTCCGGCCTGTACGCCCAGACCATGGCCGAGCGCGGCTTCCTGACCATCGCCTTCGACCCCAGCTTCACCGGCGAGTCCGGCGGTACGCCCCGCTACATGAACTCCCCGGACCTCAACATCGAGGACTTCCAGGCCGCCGTCGACTTCCTGTCCGTGCGCGACGACGTCGACCCCGAGCGCGTCGGCATCATCGGCGTCTGCGGCTGGGGCGGCATGGCGCTGGCCGCCGCGGCCGCCGATCCGCGCATCAAGGCGACGGTGGTTTCTACCATGTACGACATGAGCCGGGTGGCCGCGAACGGCTACTTCGACTCCGCCGACTCCGCCGAGGCCCGCAACCAGACGCGCGCATCCGTGGCCGCCCAGCGCACCGCCGACTACCGCTCCGGCACCTACGCCCTGGCCGGCGGGGTGGTGGACCCGCTGCCCGATGACGCCCCCGACTTCGTCAAGGACTACTACGCCTACTACAAGACGCCCCGCGGCTACCACCCCCGCTCCCTGAACTCCAACGACGGGTGGACTGTCATCGGCGGCTCCTCGCTGATGAACGCGACCCTGCTGGGCTACATCGAGGAGATCGAGAACGCCGTCATGATCGTCCACGGGGAGAAGGCGCACTCCTACTACATGGGCAAGGACGCCTTCGCCCGGCTGCAGGGGGACAACAAGGAATTCGTCTCCATCCCCGGCGCCTCCCACACCGACCTGTATGACGGTGGCGCCAGCGGCGCCATACCGTGGGAGAGGATCGCCGAGTTCCTGCACGCCAACCTCGCGTGAGCGACGCTAGCGGCCCGGGTCCGGGTGCGACATAGTGTTCGGGGCGGTCCACCGGTGGTGGGCCGCCCCAAAAGCATGGTCTCGGCCGCCGATGTCTTGGGACGCTTGCCTGGGGTGAAGTGTCGAGAGGAAAAAGTGTCCATCCGTCGCCACTTTGACGGCGGAGGGTCGGGCGTTCGTTGTGGGAGCCCGCATGGTTGCGCCGTTTTACCTCGGTTTGATTATGAAACTAAGGGCTGGCTGCGGTGAAAGTGTGTGAAGATGGACATTTTTCTTCCGGGCATGCGTGCTGCGGCTCCGGGTCTCCGGCTAGACCGCCGTGCGTGCCCGTGAGCGGCCGGCTCCCAGGCCGACGGCTCCGATGGCGATGGCGAACAGGGCGCATATCCCGCAGTAACCGAGCAGTGGCATCAGCACCTGGGCGGAGGTCGAGCTGGCGTTGAAGGCGCCACCGGTGGCCTGGGTCGCCCAATATCCGGGTGTGAGCCGCGCGACCGCGATCACGGCGTCGGGCAGCATGTCCAGGGGTGCCCACGCGCCCGCCAGGACGGAGAATGCCATACCGCCGATGACTGCGATGGCGTTCGCAGCATTCTCCCCCAGCCGTAGTTGTCCCACGAGGAAGCCCACGGCGACTCCGTTGAGGGTGTACGCGGCCAGTGCGAGACCGATCACCCCCAGCCGTGGTGCCGCATCCACGATGCGGTCGGCGGCGAAGACCGCAGTGCCCAGGCAGAAGAACCACAACCATGCCACCAGACCTATCAGCAGACACGCGCCGAGCAGTCCCAGGCCGCGTGAGCGGCCGGTCACGGGCGCGGAAGACACGCGGGAGTGCACGGGAGGTCGGTTGAGGGCAGCCATGAGCACCGCGATCGCCACGACGCAGAAGGCCGTCAGCGGGAACAGAGAGAACAGCGTATACAGCTTCAAGGACTCCGGCAGCGGGAGCGCGTCTTGGGTGACGAGCCGAGCGGCGGAGCCGCCCCGCATAGAATCCTTCGCCAGGGTCACGGCCTGCTCCACGGCCTGTTCGGCGGACTGGGTGCCGGTGGCATCCGTGTCCAGGGCACGCAGATAGTCGTAGACCTGGTTCAGGTAGGAGTTGGTGCGCACGTTCATGAGTGAGCCCATGTAGGACCGGTAGCTGACGACGGTCTCCACGGTGGGCGGCTGGGTTCCATCCTGGGCCGCGGCCTGTAGCTCCTCGCCGAAGTCGGCGGGGATAATCAGGATGTACTGGATGCGGTCCTTGGCGGTGGCGTCCTGGAGTGCCTGTTTGGTGTCTTCCAGCGGCTGGGTGTTGCCGACGGAGCCCACGTATTCGGCCAGTGCCCGGGATACCGCGGAGTCATCGCGGTCGATCACAGCCACATCAGCCGTCACCTGGGTGACGCCGGCGTCGGTGGCATTGCCGGAGCCGGTCCCGACGAACACGGCGCCTACGCTCATGAGCACCAGATAGATCAGGATGTAGAGGCGGTGCGCCGCCAGAATCCGCAGCGAGGTCTTAAAGGTGCTCATGGTTTGTCCTCCGCATACGGATCATGGCGATTATGAAGAACACGACGGCCATGCCCGCAAGCACGGTGCAGCTGCGAGCGAATGGCTCCGGGGAGTCGTAGTAGAGCAGCCCGTAGAAGCATCGGGTCGCCTTCCACAGGGGATTGAGCTGGGACGCCAGCGGGGCGCTGAGTTCGACGGCATTGGCCAGTCGCTGTGAGGCGGTGCCGTACAGCCCGCAGAACAGGGACAGCAGGCAACTGATTGCCGAGACTCCGCCCAGCGGCATCCGCGGGAAGGTCCCCAGGACGGAGCCTGCGGCGCAGGCCATGAGGCTGGAGGTCCCGATGGCCAGCAGGCACAGCGCCGCGTAGGGGCCGAAGTCCACACCCACCACGAAGCGCATGAACACGAATGCCAGCACCAGGCATGCCCAGGTGCACACCCAGGCCGCGGACAACGTTCCCAGAAGCAGTCTCCAGCGCGGCAGCGCCCCCAGATTGCGGCGTGCCGCCAAAGGCCCTGACGGAGCGGTGATCTCCCGGATGGCGACTACCGCGATCGTCATGCCCATGCCGCTGGTGAAGGCGAGCAGCGCGAAGTAATACGGCACCTCGGGCTTTCCGGGCACGCGGGTGACCTGAAGCTCGGTGGTGAATGCGTGGCGGTCCTGTACTGCGGCGGCGGCATCCGCGGGCGGTGCTCCCGCGGCGATCAGCGAGGTGATCTCGTCACGGCTGTGCACGTAGGTGTCCAGCATGGCGCGCAGTACCGGGGTGGTGGACAGGTCATTGCCCTCCGGGGACAGGTGCAGCACGGGGGTGCCGTCCTGCACGGAGATATAGCCGACCGTGTCACCCTCCTGAACGGCCGCCTCGGCCTGCTCCGCGGTGTCGTAGGCCACGGGATCGAGCAGCCGCAGTTCGGCGTCGTCGGCGGAGACGGCGTCAAGGGCGCCGTCCAATCCCGCCTCGGCCGCGTAGGCATCATCATGAACGATCCCGACCCGGATGGGGTCGACGGCGTAGCCCGCCTCCAGCCCGGAGAACATCATCATGAACATCAGGGACAGTGCGATCGGCATACCGAGTGTCCACAGCAGCAGGATCCTGTCGCGCAGTAGTCGGAGCACCTGGTATCGGAATACGGGGCGCATGTCAGGCCGCCTCATCGCGCAGGGCCCGGCCGGTGATCTCCAGGAACACGTCGTTCAGGGTGGGTGGTTCGGAGGTGATCCGCCCGCATGCCACGTCCGCCGCCGCCAGTGCTGCCAGCACGTCGGCTAGGTTGTGTGCCCCCGGCGTGCACTCGACGATCAGCTCGGGTGCCTCGTAGTCGACGGTGCGCACATGCTCCGCTCGACGCACCGCCTCCAGCTCGCGCTCGCCGAGCTCGGCGGGGGAGATGACCTCCACGCGGATGCGCTCACCGGTGCCGATCATCGCCTTGAGCTCGTTCGCGGTGCCGGCCGCGATCTGCCTGCCCCGGTCCATGATGATGATCCGCGTGCACAGCTGCTCCACCTCCTCCATGTAGTGACTGGTGTAGACAATGGTGGCGCCGCGGGCGTTGAGGTGTTTGATCCCGTCGAGGATGGCGCTGCGGCTCTGCGGGTCCACGGCCACGGTGGGCTCGTCCAGGATGATCAGATCGGGACGGTGGACGATGCCACAGGCGATGTTCAGGCGGCGCAGCAGGCCTCCGGAGAGCTTCTTGGGACGGAACCTGGCGAACCGCCCCAGGTCGACGAATTCGAGCGCCTCCTGCACCAGCTCGCGACGGCGGGCGCGGTCGGAGACGTACAGGGAGCAGAAGGCGTCTATGTTCTCCCGCACCGTGAGTTCCTCGAAGACGGCCACCTCCTGCGGTACCACCCCGATTCGCCGCTTGAGCTCGTAGGCGGTGGCCGACATCGGCTCGCCGAAGATGCTGATCTCGCCCCGGTTGTAGGTGAGCAGCTGCAGTATGCAATTGAGCGCCGTGGTCTTGCCCGAGCCGTTGGGGCCGAGCAGGCCCAGGACCTCCCCGGAGGCCACGCTGAGCGACAGCCCGTCGACGGCGACCAGCTCCCCGTAGCGCTTGACCAGGTCATCAACGACCACCGCCATGTCGGACACGTCGTCTCCTTTCGTCCGCGGACCGTGTTCGGGGTCATGGTCGCGCGAGGCGGCTCGGTGCCGGAAGTGCCTGCTGTCATGAGGTGGCGGCGCGGGCATGACAAACGTCAGGGGCGTCGTCGGCTCCGCCGGCCGGGTCGCCATCGTCCATAATCGAGGCGTGAGGGAGCTGACGGACAGGGCCGTGGTGCTGGGAGCCTGCGCCGTCCTGGTGTTGGCCTCCGGTATGCCCACGCCGACGACGATCGTGTGGTTCCTGGTTGCCGTTACCTGCAGTGGCACCTGTGCCGCCTGGGGACGGTGGCCGGCCGCGGGTGCCCTACCGGCCGCGTACCTGCTGGCGGGATGCGTGGACCGTGCCGCCATTGTGGGGGTTCCACTGGCCGTCTATGAGCTGGTGGGGGCGGTCTCGGATCGGGGGCGTCGTTGGGTGTGGGTCGGTGCGGCGACCTGTGTGGCGCCCCTGGCATTGGCGCTGCGGGGCGATCCCGACACTGCTGTGTCGGTGGCGGTGGTCCTGGCGGCGGTGGCCGCCCTGCTGGCGGTGCGTTCCGGGCAGGTGGACCGTGCCCACAGCGCCTTGCACGGCGTCCGAGACGATCTCCAGCACCGGGTTACCGTGCTGCAGGAGACGCAGACGCGGCTGGAGGAGGCCCAGGACTACGAGACGCGCGCGGCCGCGCTGGCGGAGCGCACCCGGATCGCCCGGGAGATCCACGACGGCGTCGGGCACTTGCTCACTCGACTACTGTTCCAGGTGCATGCCGCCCAGGTCGCCCATAGGGGCGGCCCGGAGCTGGTGGCCGACCTGAAGCGGATCGAGCAGACAGCCGACGAGGCGCTGTCTGCCATGCGCGCCGGGGTTCATGCCCTGGACGAGAAGGGCGAGGACCTGGCCGTGGCGCTCAACCGGCTCGCCGCAGGCTGCGGCATCAACCAGGCTAGGGTTGACTGTGCTTCGGCCGTGTCTCCACCGGCACCGGTGACACGCTGCCTGGTCGCGGTGGCGCGCGAGGCCCTGACCAACGCCGCCCGCCACGGCAGGGCGAAGACCGCCTGGGTGACGGTCGCCGACTTCCCCGGATTCTGGCGGCTGACGGTCGCCAACGACGGCGCCGTCCCGGCGTGGGCCGAGTCCCCACAGCTGCTGCGCAGCCCGCAGCCTGGCGCCGACGGTCTCGGGCTCGGCACGCGCTCCATGACCGATCGGGTCGAGTCTCTCGGGGAACACTCCGTATCCTGACTCGTCCGAGGTTCACGGTGCTCGCGACGATCCCAAAGGAGACCACGTGAAGGTAATGATTGTCGACGACGATCGTCTGCTCGCCCATTCCCTGGCCACGATCCTGGGGGCCGAGGCGGACATCGACGTGGTCGGCGTGGGCGCCAGTGGACAGGAGGCGGTGGCGGGCTTCCGGGAGCGGCGGCCCGACATCCTGCTGCTGGACATACAGATGCCCGGAGGCGACGGACTGGACGCGGCCGAACAGGTCCTTGCCCTGGATCCGGACGCGAAGGTGGTCTTCCTGACCACCTTCGCCGACGACGAGTACATCGTGCGGGCACTGCGCATGGGTGCCCGTGGTTACCTGATCAAGCAGGACGTGGCGCAGATCGCCCCGGCACTGCGCAGCGTCATGACCGGAATGCGCGTCCTGGAGGGGCGGGTGCTCGAGCGCACCGCCGCCATGGGACTGGCGGCGGGCACGGCGACGTCGGAAGACACCCGCCCGCCGGCCTTCGCCGCGCTGACCGAGCGCGAGTACGAGGTGGTTCAGGCGATCAGCGAGGGGCTCGACAACGCCGAGACGGCGGACCGGCTGCACCTGAGCGAGGGCACCGTGCGTAACCACATCAGTGCGATCCTGGCCAAGCTCGGCCTTCGCAACCGCACCCAGATCGCGGTGCTCTACTACCGCACCTCCCAGAGGCTCTGACCTGGGCGTAACCGTATCCGCTCGCCTCAGGGCGCTTCGTGTTTGAGGGTGTGGTGGTGGAGGCCGACGAGCCCCGGGCGGTGGCGCGCCTGGTCGGGAGCTTGGAGTAATGGAGCCTGCTCAGCCGCCGTACTGGTGGGTAAGCACCGCACCGATGAATACGACAATCCTTCCCAGCGGGAGGTCTAAGCACATAGGCTCGCCTCACGCCTGGTGCGGTCGCCGTTGACCGATCCCGGCGTCGCCTAGCGTTCACAGCCTCTCCGAACCACCCCGCCACCTGGCAACTCCCGACAGAAAGGCCTCTCGGACACCATGGACCGCAACTACTTCGACCTGACCGGGCAAGTCGCCCTCGTCACCGGCTGCTCCTCCGGCCTGGGGGTGCAGATGGCCAAGGCGCTGGCCTCGGCGGGCGCGAGTATCGTCGCCGTCGCCCGCCGCGTGGAGCGCATTGAGGCGGTCGCGGCCGAGATCGCCACGGAGTTCGGCGTGCAGACCCTTGCCATCCGCTGCGACATCACCGACACCGCCAATGTGGAAGCGGTCGTGGACGCCGTCCTGGAGAAGTTCGGACGGCTCGACATCCTGGTCAACAACGCGGGCACCGGCGCCGTCGGCCCGGCGGAGGACATGACCGATGAGCAGTTCCAGCAGGAGTTCGACATCGACTTGCTGGGTTCCTTCCGCGTGGCGCGCGCCGCCGCGAAGAAGGCGATGATTCCGGCCGGCTACGGCAGGATCGTCAACATTTCCTCCATGTATGGCCTGGTGGGCAATATGGTGGCCGGCTCCGCCCCGTACCACGCCGCCAAGGGCGGGCTCGTGAACCTCACCCGGGCGCTGGCCGCCGAGTGGGGCAAGTACGGCATTACCGTCAACGCGATCTGCCCCGGCTACTTCTACACCGAGCTGACCACCCAGACCCTCGACTCCGACTTCTTCCAGGAGCACGCCCAGCGTGCCATTCCTGTCGGTCGTTACGGGCAGGAGGGTGAGCTCGACGCCGCCGCCCTGTTCCTGGCCGCGCCTTCCTCTGCCTACGTCACCGGCACTGCCATTCCCGTCGACGGCGGCTACACGGCCATATAACCGCGCTCGCCGACGACGGGCTGCTGTATCAGACAACCGGTTCAGGGGCCGTCACGGGCTGCTTGCCCGCCTGCGCGCAGCAGACGCCGGTGATGCTGCCGCCGTGCGTCGGCACCCTGGTGCGTGCTCCGCTGCGAGGGGCGCGGACCGGGTGGGCGCGCTGGTGCGCCCCGCGTGACGGTTCGGTACTTCCCACGACGATCCGGCGCCCCGCGCGACGGTTCGGCACTTCCGGTGACGGTTCGTACCTTTGCACCGACGCTTCGTACCGTTCGGTGACGCTACGTACCCCTACGGTACGAACCGTCACCGCGGGGTACGAATCGTCGACCAGAACGTACGAACCGTCAACCAGGGTATGCGGAGCGCCGGGTAATGTCTCAGGACATCGGTGACAGTTCTGTGCCAGGACATACGAACCGCCGGGCTGGCATCGCCGCAAACACCAACCGCCGACCCCACCACGCCACAAGTACCGGTCCCGGCACGCCAATCCGCCAGACACGCGCGCCAGCCACCACCGGAGTAACCACTACTCCCACAAGCCAGAGGTGCCGCCGAATGAACGATGCCGCAAAGTCTGCAAGGGCAAGGAAGTGGCCCGGCAGGCGAGTGAGCTGCTCGAAGTTCTCACTCACCTGGTCCGGGCCATTGGCGCCCATGCGGATGCCCTCGGCAGGTGGTTCAACTGAGCCATCTGCCTAGGGAAGTCACCCGGTAACAGCAGGATGGCGCCCCACCTTTCTGCCGTCTGGATTTCCCGGGGGCGAGCGCCCTAGCGGGGTCAGCGCCGGGGCCTGTGTGGACACGTGGCCCGTGAATCCGGCGGCAGACGTGCGCGGTACGGGTTAGACGTCCATGGGCGCGGCGAAGGTGCGGAAGTCGCCGTCGTGCCGGGCGTGCAGCTCCCAGATCCGGTCGGCCAGGGCGGCCGGCTCGTGGGAGGGTTCGCCGCCACCGATACCACGCGGAATGATCAGCTGGGCGACGTGAACCCCCTCCGGGGCGAGCGCGTCGTGCAGGAGCTGCCCGTAGGCACTCTCCCCGGCGAAGGCCACCGAGGTGCCGGTGACCCTAGGGCCCGGGCGGACGGCGGAGCCGCCGTTGATCAGCAGGATCGTGCCGCGGCCGAGCTCGCGCATGCCCGGAAGTACCTGACGCACCGCGTTGACCGGGCCGTACACGGACATCTCGATGGGGCCGACCAGGTCCTCCGCGCTCGTCTCCAGCACGGGCTTCATGAACTCGCGGGCCGGTACGGGGCTCCACTGGAGCACCTCAATGGGGCCGAGCTCGTCGGCGGCGTCCGCTAGAGCCCGGGTCAGCGCCTCGCCGTCGCGGCCGTCGGCGACGTAGCCGCGGGCGTTCACGCCGTCGGCGCTCAGGGCGGCGACCCGCTCATCCAGGTGCTCGCGGCTGCGGGAGATCAGGGCGACGTTGAAGCCCTCCCGCCCGAAGCGGCGGGCGACGGCGCGGCCCAGCCCCGGGCCGCCGCCGATAATGGCGATGGTGGTCATGATGGTTTCCTCCGGTATCCGGCGTTTGGACGGTGCTTATTCGGTGTGCTGGTCCGGTGGCTCGGTGCCGAGACCGGCACTAGTGACGTGCCCAGACCGGCACTAGTGACGCGCCGCGGACGCCGGGCGCCGCATCGCGCAGTCGATCGGAGGCTACGCCGCCCCTCCCGGTTTCGGGAGTCCCTACCAGGGCCTCCTAAAAGACCAGCGCAGGATGACCCAACCGCCGCCGGGTCTCTTTAACAGCTCGTGCCGGGAGCTGCCCGCCAACCGTTCCCCGGTGCCACTCAGCCGCCACGCCCTCAGGCCGAAAGCGCAGTTAAAGACTGTCACAGCCACTTGCGGTGCTTGAAGAAGGCGATACAGCCAATGACCACCGCCACGCTCAGGAGCGCGACGGCCGGATAGCTCCACGGCCACGCGAGTTCAGGCATGTGCTCGAAGTTCATCCCGTACCAGCCGACAATAAGCGTCAGCGGGGCGAAAATCGCGGTGACGATCGTGAGTGCCGCCATAATGTGGTTCTGCCGCACGTCCAGATGCATCTTGTACAGGTCACGCATCTGGAGGGTCTGGTCACGCAGTGAGGATGCCTGGTCGCGTAGCTTGTCGAGCCGACCGTAGACCGTGCGGAAGTACCGCAGATCCTCCTCCCGGAAGAAGCCGTTCTCGTTCTCCTCAAGGATCTGCGTGAGATCCATGAGGTGGTCGTAGTGGCTGTCGAGGTCGCGCAGTTCGGAGCGCATATCATTGATCCGCTCCGCTGCGCCCACGGCGGTATCGTCCAGAATTGCATCCTCCATGCGGTCGAGTTCGCGCTCGTAGCCGCGCAGTAGGGCCGCGTCGTCCTTGATGATCTGCATGAGGAAGTCGGCCAGGAAACGCTCCAGTCCCGGTCGACGCCAGCGACGGGCGGCGGCGATGGCCGCCACGAGTCCCGTGGCCGTCTCCTGGGCATCGATGAACACCACGCCCTTCTCATCCAGTGCGAAGGCGAAGCGCTTATCCGGAGCATCGGGCGACGTGCGGTCCGGGATCAAGACCGTGCCCGTGATCGCGTCGTAGTTGACCTCGGCCTGAGTGCCCAGGGCGACGTCGGGGTCGGGGTCGATGTCGATGCCCAGCTCGAAGGCGCCGCGGCGCTGGGCCCACTGCTCGGGAGTCAGCACGGCGACGAACTGTCTGTCCGTGTTGCGCAGTTCCTCCGGGGCGCACGGAGTCAGTGACTCGTCGATCAGGTAGTGCACGGATTCTCCTCGGTGTAGCACAACAACACGATTGGCGGCTCCGGGAATTGGATGATGCGCCCGCACCCGTCCACCCTTGCGGTTGGGCATTGTCCCACAGGAACGGTGGTCCGTGCTCTATTCAGGTGTACCTCAGTACAGCGTGCTACCACCCAGCTGTTGAGCCTTGACCAGGTCGCGCAGCAGCCAGCCGACGACCTTCGGGTCGTAGTGGTCGAAGATGCGCGGCAGCGAGCCGTCATCCAGGGTGGAGAAGGTGGCCAGGTCCTCATCGGTCAGCTCGAAGTCGAACACGTCGAAGTTCTCCTCCATGCGGTTGCGATGAGTGGTCTTGGGGATGACCACCACGTCCTTCTGGATCAGCGCCCGCAGGATCACCTGCCCCGGCTTCTTGCCGTACTTGGCGCCGATCTCGGTGAGGACCGGGTTGGCGAAGATGTTGTTCTGCCCCTCCGCGAAGGGCGCCCAGGCCTCGTGGACGACGCCGAGCTCGGCCATGACCGCGTGCGCGGCGTCGTCCTGGCGGAACGGGTGTGTCTCGACCTGGTTGACGGCCGGCGTGATCTCGGCCAGTGCGGCCACATCCACCAGCCGCTCGGGGTAGAAGTTGGACACGCCGATGGCGCGCAGCTTGCCGGCCTTGTAGGCGTCCTCCATGGCCCGGTAGGCGCCCGGGTAGTCACCCATGGCCTGGTGCAGCAGCATGAGGTCGATGTGGTCGGTGCCGAGCTTTTCCAGCGACTCATCGATGGAGGCGGTGGCGCGCTCGTAGTTCATGTTGGATACCCAGATCTTGGAGGTGATGAACACTTCCTCGCGCGGCAGCCCGCTCTTCGCGACGGCGGCGCCCACGCCCTCCTCGTTGCCGTAGGCCTGCGCGGTGTCGATGAGTCGGTAGCCGACCTGGAGGGCCTCGCTCACGCAGCGCTCGGTCTCCTCCGGCGGAGTCTGGAAGACGCCGTAGCCGAGTACGGGCATCTCGACGCCGTTGTTGAGGGTTTTGGTGGGGACGGTGGTGGTCATGAGTCTGCCTCCTGGGGTGGGCAGCGAATCCGGGTTGCGGATCGCCGGATGTTCTGGTTCGGATGGTTGGTGGTGCAGGTGGTGGCCGTACGGTGGGAGTCCCGCTAGCAGAGCGGGGTCAGGCCTGCTGGGAGTAGTCGTTGACCGTCGTCGTGAAGGCGGGCGGCTCGTCGGGGATCACGTAGTAGGGGGCCTGCGGGGTCTGATTGATCGCGGCGATCTCGCCCGCCGTCAGCTCGACGTCAAGGGCCGCGAGGTTGTCGGCCATGTGGGCGGGGTTCAGGGTCTTGGGGAAGGTGATGTTCTTCTCCGCCAGGTGCCAGGCCAGGATCACCTGGGCGGGGGTGGCGCCGGTGCGCTGCGCGGCGGCGGCGATTGCGGGCTCTTCCAGCAGGGTCTTGTCGCCGTGGCCGAGCGGGTACCAGGCCTCCACCAGGATTTCGGTGCCGGCAGCGCGGTCCATCTGGCCCTTCAGCTCGTGCTGGTTCCAGCGCGGGTGCGCCTCCACCTGGTTCACGACCGGCTTGATAGAGGCGACGTCCAGGACCTCCTGGAACTTGGCGATCGGGAAGTTGGACAGGCCGATCGAACGGATCTTGCCCGCGGCCACGGCCTCCTCCATCGCCTTCCAGCCGGAGGTGTACTCGCCGTAGGGCTGGTGGAACAGCAGCAGGTCCAGGTAGTCCAGGCCGAGGCGCTCCAGGGTGGCGTCGATGTCCTTCACTGCCTGCGCGTAGGGGTATGACTGGGGGAACAGCTTGCTGGTGATGAACAGGTCCTCGCGCTTCACGGTGCCGGCGGCGATGGCGTCCCGCACCACCTCGCCGACGGCCACCTCGTTGAAGTAGGCGTTGGCGGTGTCGATGTGGCGGTAGCCGAGTTCGAGGGCCTGCGGCAGGTGCTCGCGCACCTGGTCTGAGGTCATCTGGAAGACGCCGTAGCCCAGCGCCGGGATGTCGATGCCGTTGTTCATGGTGAAGGACGGGATGGTGGTCATGGTCTGCTCCTCGTATCGGCTCGGCGCCGTCTGGCCGTTTTGCTCATATCGGCTCAACTGTCGCGTCGCGCATAAGTTTTTGCCCCACGGGCGCGAATGTAAAATGCAAATATCGGAAGTATTGATGCGCGCGACGCATAACAAGGAGGACGTGGTGGAGTTCGAGCAGCTGCGCCAACTGGAGGCGATCGCGCGCGAGGGCACACTCAGCGCCGCGGCCCGCTCCCTGCACCTGTCCCAGCCGGCGCTCAGCCGCTCGCTGCAACGCCTGGAGGCCGAGCTCGGCCAACCGCTCTTCGATCGCCCCGGACGCCGCCTGGTGCTCAACGAGGCCGGGCGCGTCGCCCTGGAACATGCCGACCGGCTCCTGCGCGAGGAGCAGGCACTGCGCACCGCCCTGGGTGACCTCGCCCGCCGCACCCGGGCGCTGCGGGTGGGCACGGTCGCGCCCGCGCCGCTGTGGCGGCTGACCTCGTTGATCGTCGAACGCTTCCCGGGGCTGGTGCTCACCTCGCAGAGCCTTAGCCAGGAAGAGGTTGAGGAGGGCGTGGTGAGTGGCGAGCTGGACCTGGGCATCTCGCTGCGTCCCCACCCGCTGCCGAGCGTGCGCTCGGCCTGGCTCATGGTGGAGAACCTCTCCGTCGCCCTGCCCGTCGAGCATGTGCTCGCGGAGCGGGAGCAGGTGGCGGCGACGGATCTGGACGGGGAGACCTTCCTGCTGCTGGCGGACATCGGCTTCTGGCGCGAGCGCTGCGACCGCCACCTGCCCCACTCCCAGTTCGTGGTTCAGGAGGACCGGGACGTCTTCGCGCAACTCGCCAGGAGCTCCCTGCTGCCGCACTTCGTCACCGACGCCCCCGCACTATCTGCCCCCGCGCCCGGCCGTGTTGTCGTTCCCATCCGGGACGCCATGGCACACGCCACCTTCTACCTGCTGCTGCGCCCGGGCGGGCGCAGCGAGGCCGAGGCGGTCTTCGACTGGGCAAGGAACCGCACCGCCTAAGCCCCGCCCCAACGCCGAGGTCGGTAGTAGTTACGTGCCGAGTTCGGTAGAAGTGGCGCGGCGGTCCGGCGGGGGCGCCGGAACCGGGCTAGTCGACCCAGATACGGACATGGTCATCGTCGTCGATGACGTCGATGAGGGTGCTCGGGCCGACGCCGTCGAGGGTGCTGAATGCGGTGGCCAGGAGTGCATTGAGATCGATGCCGTAGGCGCCAACGGCGCTGTGCACCTGCGGCACGTGCGCGATGAGGGCCGCCAGCGCGGAGACCGCCTGCATGGGGAAGGCCAGGTTGACATTGTCCTGCGGCCCCCGGACCTCGATGTGGAGGCTGCGCCCGGCTGCCCGGGGCGCTCGCGGCCCGCCCTCCGCCTGTGCCGCGGGTTCGGGTCGCACCAGGGAGAATCCGGTGGCGGCGGGTGCAGCGGGCGACGACGCGGTTGGCGGTGATGCCGGTGACGGCGCCGCCGGGGAGGGTATGGGCGAAGAGGCCGACGGAGGCGTGGCGGCGGCTGGTGCATCGCCGTCCGGCACAGTCAGCAGCGCATCGACGCTAGTACCGAGCAGGGCCGCTAAGGCCGGCAGCGTGGCCACATCCGGGTAGTTAAGGTCATTCTCCCACTTGCTGACCGCCTGCGGGGTGACACCCATGCGCTTTGCGAGCTGCTCCTGAGTCATGCCGCATGCGAGCCGTAACCCGGCAATATTGCGTCCGACCGACTGCTTCATGTATCTGCCTGCTTTCCATCGTGTGTGCACCAGGCCTGCTGGCCGTAGGCACCTTTTGGTGATCGACGGGGCACCTGTCGGTGTCCCTGAATATGATGATTGCGGGACTGGGCGTAGATCGGTAGCACGCGTCCGTTGATCACGAAATACGTGAGCCCAGCACGGGTCCTCGCCGACTCAACCACGGGTTGAGATGGGCTTCATTCGGCTCTTCTGGTTCGTAGGTGTGGTGGGTGGGGTTTGCGTGTGTGGGCAGGGTGCGGGCGGTGTGTGTTGGTGGGTTCGGTGTGTGGCTGGGTCTGGTGCGTGTGGGTGGGGGTGGTTGGGTGGTCTTGGGGGTGGCGCACGCTCAGCTGCTTCGCTGCCCTGGCAGGTTGGCGGGTTTTGCCTGGTATTTCGGCGTTTCTGGTTTTGGGCTGGTGGGGGTTGGTTGGCTCCAGCGTGCGCCGCGGGGGTTGCGGCACGCTGGAGGTGGTCGGGCTGTTTTTCTGGTGGTGTGCTTTCCGCGTGATTAGGCCGTTTCTGTGGAAGCGTGCCGACGCTGAGCGTGCGGCGCGAGCAGGGCCGGGTCCGCCCGCGCGTGCTCGTGCCGGGACTGAGCGTGTTGCGCAAGCAGGCCACCGCCGGCCCCGCCGTGCGCATGCCCTCTACTTGGACTGGGCTCCGGCGCCTGGAGCGGATTCCGGCGCTTGGATCGTCTGAGAGCGCGCTAAGGGCGGTCCATCCGCAGCTGGACGGTCCAACCAGGCGCGCGCTTTCGAGGCGGAATCGACTCGCGCCCACCACCCCCACCGCGTCTCTCAGCCGTCTCGCCGGGCCCGAATCGGAGGAACTGGATATTGCCTACTTCGAACGAGCCCCAGAGGCACCACCTTTGCGGTCGCGGCGCGTTAGTGGTGACGGCGGTGCAGGTCTCGGGGTGGGTTCTTGCACTAGGCGGGGACGGTTCTGGGGTCGTGCCGGCGGCCTCGCTGGAGGTCGCGGAGCCCGTACCGGGGCCCCAGCCACATGATCAGCAGGCCCACGGCCAGTGCGGCCGCGGTTTCGGCCACAATGATCGCCGACCAGATGCCCGTTGGGCCTATGAGCGCCGGCAGCAGCAACACCGCGCCAACCTCCAGGCCGAGGGTGCGGCCCGCAGCCAGCGCCGCCGAGACGAGCCCGTTGCCCAGGGCGGTGAACAATGACGAGCCATACATGCTCACGCCCATCGGCAGGAAGGCAATGGCGAAGATGCGCAGCGCCGTCTCGGTCAGCTCCATGAGACCGCGGTCGTGGCCGGCGAACACCAATGCCAGCGGGTGCGCGAGCAGCTGCGAGGTGAGCAGCATGGCCATCCCGGCGACGCCGAGTATGGCCAGTGAGGTACGCATCAGGCTCCGTTTCTCAACATTGTTGGCGGCGCCGTGCTGGTAGCTCATCAATGGAGCCGCCCCCATGCAGAAGCCCTCGAATATCGCGGTGAAGACCATGCTGACGTACATGACGACGCCGTAGGCGGCCACCCCGTCCTGGCCGAGGAACTTCAACAGCTGCAGGTTGTAGACGATGCTGACCACCGAGATGGCCACCACCGCCATCATCTCCGATGATCCGTTCACACATACCCGTCCCAGCGCGGCCAGGTCCCCGGCCGGGCGGCCCAGCCGCAGGAAGCTGCTGTTCGGGCGAGCGAACCAGACCAGCGGCACCATGCCGCCGATCAGCTCCGAGGCTACGGTGGCCCACGCGGCTCCGGCCACGCCCCACCCGAGGACGCCGACGAACAGCAGATCCAGAGCCATGTTGGTCACCCCCGCCGCAACCGTCACATACAGTCCGACTCGGGGCCTGCCCGCGGTGGAGGCAAAGGTCTGGAAGGCGTACTGCAGCATGAACGCAGGCAGCGAGACCATCAGAATCCGCCCGTACAGCACGCACAGCTCAAGCATCTGGCCGGATGCGCCGAGCAGTTGGGCGACGGGCTGCATGATCATGGCACCGAGGATCGCCAGCAGGATGCCGCCGCCGAGAGTGACGTAGACAACCATGGAGAAGTAGCGGTTCGCCAGCGCGCCCTCGCCCCGGCCGCGGGTGTTGGAGATCAGCTCACTGCCGCCCGAGCCCATCATGAAGCCGAGGGTGCCCAGGATCATGATGAACGGCATGATCAGGGTGATGGCGGCCAGTGCGGTCTTGCCGGCGTAGTTCGCGACGAACAGTCCGTCTACCACGCCGTATATCGAGGTGAAGATCATCGTCGCGATGGCGGGTGCGGTGAAGCGCAGTAGCGCGCGCGGCCCCAGGTGCTGGGACATGTCAATCGTCATCGGTCGTCTCCGATCGCGTCCAGGCGTTCTACCAGGGCGTTTGCGTGCTCAGTCAGGGCGTTTGCGAGTGCGGCGCGCTGCCCGGCAGGCATGGCTGCCAGGGCTGTGAGCTCAGCGTTGATGATTGGCAGGATGCGCGCGGCGACGACTTCGTGGCCCTGCTCGGTGAGGTAGACCAGTGTCGCCCGTCCTGGACCGGGCTCGAGGCGCACCGTGCCGTCGTGCTGAAGCCGTTTGACTGCGGAGTTAACCGTCTGCTTGCGGGTGAAGCACAACTCGCACAGGCGGGTCTGCGAGCAGCCCTCGCCGGTCATGTGCAGGGCGTAGAGAATGTCGAACGCGGCGTCTGAAAGCCCGGCCGCCTGGGCGGCTCGGTGGTAGGCGTCCTCAATGCGCTTGATCGTGGCGTTGACTGCTCGTTGCAAGTCCAGTAGCTCGGTGGTCATTGGTTGCAAGTCCCTCAGCCCTTAAGTCCGATTCCGGACATGCTACACGGGCCGTCCGATTGGGTATGTGTGGCACTCGCTACTCGCCCTTCACAAACAATGGACCGAGCGGTAAGATTGTGACCAGCAGGTGCCCCAGATGGGCGCTCGCGCAATTCCGACCTGACCAAAGGGGCTCACAGTGGAGCAGAACATGAATCAGTACGAGATCGACCACCTGGCAACGGTGCGCGCGGGAGCACCCGAATCGATGGTCCTGCTCAAGACCGACGGATCCTTCCCGCTGGCGGCCCCCGGTCGGCTCGCCCTGTACGGCGCCGGCGCGCGGCGCACCATCAAGGGCGGAACCGGTAGTGGCGACGTCAACTCCCGCCACGTGGTCTCCGTTGAGGAGGGACTGGAGAACGCGGGCTTCACCATCACCACCAAGTCCTGGCTCGACGCCTACGACGGCGTCGCCGCGGACAACCACAAGGCTTTCGTCGCCGACCTCAAAGCCCGCGCCAAGGCCGCGGGGCAGCCCGCCATCTACTTCGGCATGGGTGCCGTCGAGCCCGCTCCCGCCTTCGACCTGCCGCTCGACGGCGACGGCGAGGCCGCCGTCTACGTCGTCGCCCGCGACTCCGGCGAGGGCAACGACCGCCACCCCGAGCCCGGCGACGTGAAGCTCACCGACTCCGAGATCCGCGACATCACCGCACTCGCCGCGAAGTTCGACAAGTTCCTGCTGGTGCTCAACGTCGGCGGCGTCGTCGACCTGACGCCGGTGAAGGACGTGAGCAACATCCTGCTGCTGTCCCAGCTGGGCGCCGCGATCGGCGACGCCTTCGCCGACGTCCTGCTCGGCAAGAGCTACCCCTCCGGCAAGCTCTCCACTACCTGGGCGGCCTGGGAGGACTACTCTACCGAGGGCGACTTCGGCGACCCCGACGACACCCACTACCGCGAGGGCGTGTACGTCGGCTACCGCTATTTCGACTCGGTCGGCACCGCCCCGATCTTCCCCTTCGGCTACGGCCTGGGCTACACCACCTTCACCATCGGCGCTCCCACCGTCAGCGCCTCCGGCTCCGAGATCACCGTCAAGACCACCGTCACCAACACCGGCGCCGCCGCGGGCAAGGAGGTCGTCCAGGTCTACGTCTCCGTGCCCGCCGGCGACCTCGACCAGCCCTACCAGGCCCTGGCCGGCTTCACCAAGACCGGCGAGCTCGCCGCCGGCGCCGGCCAGGACGTCGCCGTCACCTTCGACCTGACCGACATCGCCTCCTTCGACGCCGCCAAGTCAGCCACCGTCCTGGAGGCCGGCGACTATGTGGTGCGCGTAGGCGCCTCCAGCCGCAACACGGTTCCCGCCGCCGTCGTCGAGCTGGCCGAGACGGCGATTGTCCGTGAGCTCCACGACGCCCTGGGAGACCCCGGCTTCACCGACTTCAAGCCGGCCGCACCGGTCGCCGTCGAGGTGCCGGCCGACCTCCCACGGCTGACCGTGGCCGCCGCCGACCTGCGCCGTGAGGACGCCCAGGCCCCCGTGGACCTGACCGAGGCCCTCGACTACGTGAAGAACCTGTCCGACGACGAGCTGTCCTACATCGTCCTGGGCGACTACAGCGACGACGCCGAGAAGCAGTCCATCATCGGTCAGGCCTCGCAGGCACTGGTCGGCGCGGCCGGCCAGACCACCACCCGGTTCGACGGGCTGCCCTCACTGGTCATGCCCGACGGCCCCGCCGGACTGCGCCTGTCGCCCCAGGTGGGCGTGGACGCCGACGGCCCCTTCGCCCTCGGGGAGGCCCTGGGCGGCCTGTTCGCCGAGCTCATGGATGACGAGTCCACCGCTGCCCTCGGTGCCGACCCCGCGGCTGCGCCCCGTACCCCGGAGCGCACCTATGAGCAGTACGCCACCGCCATCCCGATCGGCACCGCCATCGCCCAGACCTGGAACCCCGAGCTGGCCGCCGCCTACGGCGACCTGGTGGGCGTGGAGATGGAGCACTTCGGCGCCCACCTGTGGCTGGCCCCGGCCTTCAACCTGCACCGCACCATCCTGTGTGGGCGCAACTTCGAGTACATGTCCGAGGACCCGCTGCTCGCCGGCCGCGTGGCTGCCGGCATCACCCGCGGCGTCCAGGCCCACCCGGGTCGCGCCGTCACCGTCAAGCACTTCGCCTTCAACAACCAGGAGACGAACCGCCTGAACTCCAACAGCCACGTCTCCCAGCGGGCCGCACGCGACCTGTACCTGCGCAGCTTCGAGATCGTGATCCGTGAGGCCCAGCCCCACGCACTCATGACCTCCTACAACCTGGTCAACGGTGTGCACACATCAGAGTCCTCCGACCTGCTGGAGATCATCCTGCGCGAGGAGTGGGGCTATAAGGGCCTGGTCATGACCGACTGGGTGGTCGACTCCATGGCGCGCACGGACATGAAGAACCCCCGCGCCACCGCCTCGGCCACCATCAAGGCCGGCAACGAGCTGTTCATGCCCGGCTGCGAGGCCGACCGCCAGGACATCCTCGCGGCCCTGCGCGGCGAGGGGACGGCTGCTGTGACGCTGACCCGCGCCGAGCTCGAGAAGCAGGCCGCCCGGGTGGTGCGTATGGCGCACCTGCTGGGCGACGTCGCCTCCGTCCCGGAGGTCTGAGCGGGGCCGCTCCGGCCGCCCGGCCCGAGTCGGGCCCGGGCGGCCCTCAGTCGAACCGGGCCGCCCGTTAGTCGCCTTCCCAGACGGTCGCGCGGCACTGGCATTGATGCCGACAGGCCCCGGCGGTGCCCCTCTCAGGGGTGTCCGCCGGGGCCTGCGGCGTGCCAGGATCGGGGTTGAGGCCCGCCGGCGCCGTCGTCGGCCCCGCGCGTCACCGCGCCCGCGGGCGACAACTGCAGAAATCCCGTATGCGTCCCAAGGAGAACCCATGGCACTGACACCCGAGGCGATCGAGACCTTCACCCGCCTGTTCGGCTCCGCCCCCGAGCCCAGCCCCACCGACCCTGAGCTCATGGAGACCCTCCAGAACCACATCTTCGGCGAGGTCTTCTCCGTCGGCGTGCTCACCGACGTCGAGCGGGAGCTGATCACCGTGACCTGCCTGGCCGCCATGCAGACCCTGCCGCAGCTGCGCGCCCACGCGGCCGCCGCGCTCAACGTCGGCGCCACCCCCGAGCAGCTGCGCGAGGTCATCTACCAGTGCCAGCCCTATATCGGCTATCCCAAGACCCTCAACGCCATCGGCGTGGTCAACGAGGTGCTGACCGAGCACGGCGTCCAGCTGCCCCTGCCGAGCGCCGCCACCGTCGACTACGCCGACCGGGACGAGGCCGGCGCCGCCATCCAGGTCCCGCTCTACGGGGACGAGGTCAAGGCCGTCTTCGCCAAGTTGCCCGAGCCCTTCGGCACCCAGGTGCCGCACCTGCTCACCGCCATCGGCTTCGGCGAGGTCGAGTCCCGCGGGGTGCTGAGCGTGGCCGAGCGCGAGATCATCGCCCTGGTGGCCATCGCCGCCATCGGCGCCGCCACCCAGCTCACGCCCCACGTGGCCGGAGCGATCAAGGCCGGCAACACCCGGCAGAAGGTCGCCGCTGCCCTGGTGCAGGCCATGCCCTACATCGGCGGCCCCTACGCACTGTCCGCCCTGGTGCTGGTGGCGAACTACGACGAGGGCGTCTCCTCGGAGGCCTACCGGTGAGGTGACCGCCCCTTGGCTGGCTTGCTGCCCTCCCCTCACCGAGATCGGTTGATGTTACGTGCCGAGGTCGGTAGTAGTTACGTGTCGAGGTCGGTCGATATGACCGCTGAGGTGTGGATGGCTGCATGGGCTGTGCAGCTCGCAGCAGTGCGTTGCTGGGCTCGCGCTGGGTGGAGGGTACCCAGTCGGTGGCGTAGCAGACGCTCCAGGCGCGCGGCGGCGCCTACAAGATCAGTTCCGGCGTCATGTCTAGATTCCTCGCCAACACGCGGATCGAGACCGCACAGGAGGTGCCGGGCTAGCCGACTACACATTCGGACTGGGGCGCCGTACACGGTTCCCGCCCCCAGCTGCCACCGCGGGTCCTCCCAGATCCGCTGCTTCTGGACCTGTTGGCACTCGGCCCGGCGCCGCAGCGCCTGCGTCATGCCACCTACCCCCTCCAGTCCGCATGGTTCGACCAGGACGAGTTCGGCCAGGCCACCATCTGCCACTACCTGCCCCACGTGATCGTCTGTACCCCGCCCCGCGGGCAGGCGGCCGCCGACTTACCGGAATCTCTCTATGCCGATCTGGACGCCAGGCTCGCCGCTGCGCACGCCGCCGGAGCTCCCGCACCGGCCAACATGGACACGCGCATTCTGACCTGGGCGTGCGAGCGCATTCCCGACCACGGGGTGATCCCCTCGTTGTCAGTGCCGCACTGATTGAGGACCCGGAATATGCCTGCCTCGGCCGCCCGCTCCCGGTGGCTACCGGCGAGTGCCGTAATGCGAGTACAGTCACTGGCTGTGCCGCAGGCCACGATTTGTCTCAGCGCTTTCACCTCGCCGCTGGGACCCATGACACTGGCCGCCGCCACGGGGGAGGGGCTGCCCGAGGGCGGCGCCGTCGTCGGCACCTGGTTCGACGGGCAACGCCATGACCGCGCCGGGCTCACCAGCGATGCACGCCCGGTGGCCCCTGGCGCCGCTGATGAGCCGCCGGTGCTGGCGCAGGCCCGCGCCTGGCTGGAGCGCTACTTCGACGGCGAGGACCCCGGCCCGACCCCCGGTCTGGCGGTGGCCGGCACCGACTTCCAGCAGCGCGTCTGGGAGCGACTGCGCACCATCCCGCGCGGGCAGACCACCACCTACGGGCGCATCGCCGCCGACCTCGCGGCCGCCACCGGCCGACCTGCCTCTGCCCGTGCTGTCGGGGTCGCCGTGGGCCGCAATCCTGTCAGCGTGCTCGTGCCCTGCCACCGCGTAATCAGGGCGAACGGGGCACTGACCGGCTACGCCGGCGGCCCCGAGCGCAAAGCCGCCCTGCTGCGGCTTGAGGGATTTGTGGTTCTGGTATGAACGACTACCTCGCCCGCGAGCTGGCGGTACCGGTCGGCGCGGCCGGCACCGACCCGGGCGGGCTCGTCCACGCCCTGACCTACGTTCCCCGCGCCGCCGCGGCCGGGCGGCTGCGCGCCCCGCTGGTGGTGTGCTGCCACGGGCTGGGGGAGTCCGGGCTGCGGGTGGCGCCGGTCGCCCAGCGCCTGGCCGCCGCGGGCGCCGTCGCCATCGCCCCCAGCTTTCGCGGGGGAGGAGCCCCGACCACAGGCCCGACCACCGCCATGACCATCGGCGCCGAACTGGCCGACCTGGATGCCGTATTGAAGACCGCCCGCACCTGGCCCTTTGTGGATGCCGCCCGCACCGCCCTGTTCGGCCGCAGCCAGGGCGGGCTGGTGGCAATGCTGGCGGCCGCCGCCCACCCGGCGCAGATCACCGCACTGGCCCTGTGGTACCCGGCGCTCGGGGCACCCGCCTCGGTCCGGAGCCGCTTCGGACGCCTCGACGCGGTGCCGGAGACCTTCACGTCCCGCGTCGACGGCCGTGACATCACGCTCGGACGGGACTTCGCCCGCGACCTCTGGACCCGCGACGTCGAGGCCGCCATGGGCCGCTACCCCTCGCCGGTGCTGCTGGTGCACGGCGAGGCGGACGCCGACGTGCCCCTCGCCGTCTCACAGGCGGCCGCCCGCACCCTGACCGACGCCCGCCTGGAGCGCATCCCCGGTGCGGGGCACGGTTTCGGCGACGCGAACTACGAGACGGCCGTGCGGTGGACCGTGGACTTCCTGGCCTGGGCGGGCGTCCTGGACGACTGAGGCCGAGGTCGCCGGCCGGTGCGGGCCGCACGGGCGCGTCGGCGATGGTCGGCGGGTGTGGGTGCTTGCACCCTTGCCCCTAATACCTCGAATCGCCATAATCGCCTGGGTGACCGAGACTCCCACCTCATCGCCGCTCGACGCCGCCAACCTGGTTCGTATTGACCGCCTCGCCGAGGCCCTGGGCCGAGCCGACGCCGTCCTCGTGGGCGCCGGCGCGGGGCTGTCGGTCGCCGACGGCGACGCGCACGTCGGCCCCGCATTCGAGGCGCGCTTCGCCGACTTTCACGCCGCCCGCGGCATCACCGACGCCTACTCCGGCGGCTTTTACCCCTTTCCCACACCGGAGGAGAAGTGGGCCTTCTGGGCGCGCAACATCCTCCTCCAGCGCTACGAGTCCGGCCCCGGCGCCGTATACCGCGACCTGCACGCCCTGCTGGACGGGCGCGACTACTTCGTACTGACCACCAATGTTGACCACCGCTTCCAGAACTCCGGCTTCCCCAAGGACCGCCTGTTCTACACCCAGGGCGACTACGGCCTATTCCAGTGCTCCGTGCCCTGCAGCCAGGACACCTATGACAATCACGACGCCGTCGTCGCCATGGACGCCGGCGAGCGCGCCAACGCTGCCGCCGGCACCCCGATGCGCGTGCCCACCGACCTGCTTCCCACCTGCCCGCGCTGCGGCGAGCCGCTGACCACCAACCTGCGCTCGGACGAGACCTTCGTCCAGGACGCCGGCTGGTACGCCGCAGCCGAGCGCTACGTCGCCTGGAGCGACGCCCACCAGAGCGGGCGCGTGCTCCACCTCGAGCTCGGGGTGGGCATGAACACGCCCGGCATCATCAAGTACCCGTTCTGGCGCCGCGTGCACGACAACCCCGAGGCCACCTATGCGGCGGTGTCGCTGGAGCCGGGTACGCCCCGCGAGATCGCCGGCCGCTCCATCCTCATCGACACCGACCTCGGTGCCGCGCTGGCGGCTCTGCGCGAGCGGCTGACTGTCTGAATCCGGGGCTGCGCGTCATATCTACCGGTCTGGGTGTGTGACTTGTGCCGGTCTGGGTGTGTAACTTGTGCCGGTCTGGGCGAGGGATGGCTGAACTCTGTTGGTTCTTTCAGGAAGACCGCATAGGGTTTCCTACTCAACCCCCGCTCCGGAGAGCCCATGCTTGAGCTGCACGAGATAACCAAGTCCTACCGCACCGCATCCTTAGACCAGACCGCACTGGACGGTGTGACCGTTTCCTTCCGGGACAACGAGTTCGTCGCCGTGCTCGGCCAGTCCGGCAGCGGCAAGACCACCATGCTCAACGTCATCGGCGGCCTGGACCACTTTGACTCCGGCGACCTGGTTATTGACGGGATCTCCACCAAGCACTACCGCAACCGCGACTGGGATGCCTACCGCAACAACCGCATCGGCTTCGTCTTCCAGTCCTACAACCTGATCCCGCACCAGAGCGTGCTGGCCAACGTCGAACTCGCGCTCACCCTCACCGGGGTCTCCCGGGGAGAGCGCCGCCGCCGCGCCCTGGAGGCCCTGGACCAGGTGGGCCTGTCCGAGCACGTGCACAAGCGGCCGAGCCAGCTGTCCGGCGGTCAGATGCAGCGCGTAGCCATCGCCCGCGCCCTGATCAACGACCCCGAGATCCTGCTGGCCGACGAGCCCACCGGCGCTCTGGACTCGGGCACCTCCATCCAGGTGATGGACCTGCTGCGGGAGGTCGCCGCCGACCGGCTCGTCATCATGGTCACCCACAACCCCGAGCTCGCGCACGACTACGCCACCCGCATCGTGGAGCTCGCCGACGGGCGCATCACCTCAGACACCGCCCCCTACATCCCCGCAGGTGAGGACGCCCGTGAGGCCCGGCCCCCGCGGCGCACCCGCATGGGGCCGCTGACAGCACTGTCGCTGTCCTTCAGCAACCTGATGACCAAGAAGGGCCGCACCCTGATGACCTCCTTCGCGGGGTCCATCGGCATCATCGGCATTGCCATGATCCTGGCGTTGGCCAATGGGGTCAACGCCTATATCGCCCGCACAGAGGAGGAGACGCTCTCCTCCTATCCGCTTCAGATCGAGCGGCTGGGCATGGACTACACCTCCCTGATCGCCCAGGCCACCGAGACCGCCACGCAGGACGACCTGCCCGACGGCGTGGTGGGGGAGCGGCGCGCTCTGAGCAACATGCTCGGCTCGGCCAACACCAATGACCTGGCCGCCCTGAAGTCCTACTTCGACGCCGACGGCGGCAGCATCAGCGACTACACCAACGCCATCGAGTACCTCTATGACGTCACCCCGCAGCTGTACCTGCCGGTCGATGCCGACTCCGCCGGGCAGATGCCCACGCAGGTCAACCCCGACACGGCCTTCTCCAGCTTCGGGGCCATGACGGCCACCATGCAGATGACCGCCTTCCAGCAACTGGCCGCGGACACGGACCTGTACGCCGACCAGTACGAACTCGCCTCCGGCCGCTGGCCTACGGCATACAACGAGCTGGTGATCGTCCTTCCCGAGGATGGTCGCATGAGTGACCTGACCGAGTACGCGCTCGGCCTGCGCGAGCACAGTGAGCTGGAGCAGCTGGTACAGACCTACGTGTCAGGAATGGCGGGCGGCCTGCCCGGCTCCAGCGCTTTCGGCGGCGCAACGTCTACAGCTGCGGCAGCGGACTCCGCCACAGATCCAGCTACGGATCCAGCCACAGGCCCCGCTACGGAGCCCGCCACTGGGGCAACCGCGCAGGCAGGCGCCGAGGCCACCGCAGACGCGGCCGCGGAGCCGGCCGCCACCGTCGGCGCTACTTCCTCCGCTACCGCCGCCGCAGGCGACTCGGCGGACTCCGGCGCGGAGCGCACTTACGCCTACAACGACCTGATCGGGCGCACCCTGACCCTGGTCCCCGCCCACGAGCGTTACGTGTACGACGCCGACTACGACGTGTGGACGGACAAGTCCTCTGACGCCGCTTACATGTCCGGCCTGGTCGCCGCAGGCGAGACCGTCAGCGTGGTTGGGATCGTGCGCGCGAACGGTTCCCAGGCCGCGCTCGTCCCGGGCGTGTACTACCCGCCCGCGCTGACCGAGCACCTGGTTGAGCAGGCCGCGGCCTCCGACATCGTCAAGGCGCAGCTGGCCAGGCCGGAGGTGAACGTGTTTACGGGAAAGACCTTTGCCGAGGAGGCTGATGCCGCCGGGGACACCGAGTTCGACATCTCCAACCTGTTCACCGTCGATGAGGCTCAGCTGCAGCTGGCCTTCCAGATCGATCCCAGCGCCCTGGACCTTTCCGGCATGGATCTGTCAGGTGTCGACCTGTCCGGCCTGGACACCACCCAGATGGACTTCTCCGGCCTGGACCTGTCCGGCCTGGATGCCGTCCAGCCCGAGATCGACCTTTCTGACCTGGACCTGTCATCGCTCAGCCTGACCGACCTGGAGCAGCAGTTCCCTCAGCTGGCCGACGTCGACTATGTCGCCCTGATCACCCAGGCCCTGTCCGACGGCGTAATCAAGGAGGGCGCCGACGCGCAGGTCTCCGCCATGATGACCGGCCTGATCGCAGACTTCACCGACTACTACGGTGAGCACGCCGCCGGTGAGGACCCGGACGACCCCGCCGACGATCCTGACCTGGGAACGCTGGTAACCGACTACCTGACCCAGGAGGAGGTGCAGCGCACCATCGCGCAGACCCTCGGCTCCGATGACGTCATCGACTCGGCCAAGCTCACCGAGAACCTCACTGCCGCCCTGGGTACCGACCCCGCCGTAGCTGACATCTCCGACGCCGTGCGAGACCAGCTCGTGGCGGAAATCGGCTCTCAGGTGGCCGGCGCGGTCGCAGGCTCTATCACCGACGCCCTGTCCAGCGCGGTACAGCAGGCCATGGCCGCGGCCATGGCGCAGATGATGACCACCATTCAGAGCCAGATTGCCGCACAGGTGCAGGCCGCAACTACCCAGCTGGCCACCGGTCTGGCTGACGCCATGAGCGTTGACGCCGATGCCTTCGCCGAGGCCTTCCAGCTGGAGATGACCCCGGAGGAGCTCAGCCAGCTGCTGGCCACGCTGGTAAGCACCGAGGCCGCCACCTACGAGTCGAACCTGTCCGCGCTGGGCTGGGCGGACCTGGACAACCCCAGCGAGATCGACATCTACCCCAAGAACTTCGAGGCCAAGGACTCGGTCAAGCAGATCCTGGAGGACTACAACGCCCAGCAGGCCGCGGCCGGCGCCGATGACAAGGTCATCACTTACACCGACGTCGTTGGCGTGCTGATGAGCTCGGTGACCCGGATCGTCAACATCATCTCCTGGATGCTGATCGCCTTTGTGGCGATCTCCCTGGTGGTATCCAGCATCATGATCGCCATCATCACCTACATCTCCGTGCTGGAGCGCCGCAAGGAGATCGGCATCCTGCGCGCCGTGGGTGCGTCGAAGGCGGACGTCCGCCACGTGTTCAATGCGGAGACCGTGATCGAGGGACTGCTGGCCGGGGTGATGGGCGTGGGCATCACCCTGTTGGTGAGCCTGCCCGTGAACGCCTTCATCTACGGGCGCTTCGGGGTGGAGTCGATCGCCCAGCTGCCGGTCACCGCCGGCGTGGTCCTAATCCTGATATCCGTGGGACTGACCGTGCTGGCCGGCCTCATCCCCGCGGGTAAGGCGGCCCGGGAGGACCCCGTGGAGGCACTGCGCTCGGAGTGAGGGCATCCGCGTCCGGGCCCGCGGTGGCTGATCTGTAACTCCGGTAGGCTGCCCCTGTGAGTGACAGGACTACCTTCGGTTCCGGTGGGCGTGAAAACCCGATCCTGCTCCAAGGCTTCGCCTGGGACCTCGCCGCCGACTCCAGCCACTGGCGCTTCCTGGCGGACAATGCCGCACTGATCGCGGACTCCGGCGTCACCACCATCTGGCTGCCGCCCGCCTACAAGGGGCAGGCCGGCGTAGACGACGTCGGCTACGGCGTCTACGACACCTACGACTTGGGCGAATTCGACCAGAAGGGCACGGTGCCGACTAAGTACGGCACCAAGGACGAGTACGTCGCCGCAGTCGCGGCACTGCGCGCCACCGGTATGGAGGTACTGGCGGATATTGTCCTCAACCACCGTATGGGGGCCGACGGCGTTGAGCAGGTGCGCGCCGTTGAGGTCGACGGCGCTGACCGGCGCAAGCCCATCGCGGACCCGGGCACCATCACCGCCTGGACGCGCTTCACCTTCCCCGGCCGCCGGGGCGCCTACTCCGACTTCACCTGGGATCACACCTGCTTCCTGGGCACGGACTGGGACGAGCAGGCCCGCCGTAACGGTGTGTGGCTGTTCGAGGGCAAGGAGTGGAATGAGGATGTGACCGACGAGCTCGGCAACTTCGACTACCTCATGGGTGCCGATGTGGACCTGAACAACCCGCAGGTGTCGGATGAGCTCATTCGCTGGGGCCGCTGGTACCTGGAGACCACCGGTGTGGACGGCGTGCGCCTGGACGCCCTGAAGCACATGAGCCGCGAGTTCTACCGCCGCTGGTTGCCCGCCCTGCGCGAGGCCACCGGCCGGGAGGTGCCCGCCGTCGGCGAGTTCTGGTCCCGGGACGCTGCCGAGCTGTGCGCCTACCTGGGCGAGGAGCCGATCATGTGCATGTTTGACACCCCGCTGCACTACCGGCTCTACCACGCCTCCTTCAAGGACCGCTTCGACCTGTCGAAGATCTTCGAGCACACCCTGGTGGAGGCCGATCCCGATCATGCCGTGACCTTCGTGGAGAACCACGACACCCAGCCCGGTCAGTCGCTGCAGTCATTCGTGGAACCCGGGTTCAAGCCGGCCGCCTACGCGCTGATCCTGCTGCGGCGGGAGGGTACCCCCTGCGTGTTCTGGGGCGATCTGTTCGGCACCCCGGAAACCGGCGACATCTCCGCCTGCATTGAGCTGCCGCTGCTGATGCGGCTGCGCCGCAGCCTCGCCTACGGCCCGCAGCACGATGTCTTCAACGCCGCGGACCTGGTCGGCTTCACCCGGGAGGGTGACGACGAGCACCCGGGTTCCGGGCTCGCCGTCGTCCTGTCCACCGCCCTGGCCGCCACCAAGCGCCTGTATGTGGGCGCCCGGCACGCGGGGGAGCGGTGGATCTGCGCGATCGGCGGGCACGGGGCCATCACCATCAGCGGCGACGGCAGCGCCGAGTTCCCGGTCGGCGAGTCCGGGCTGTCCGTGTATGTGCCCGCATCGGCCCGCCCGATCATCGACCGGGGCATGACTCGCCTGGTCCGCGTACGCTGAGGGAACACGATCGAGGAGGAACCATGCCCACGCCGGACAAGCTCACAACCGACAAGAAGGTAGCCGTTCTCATTGCGGAGGGCCTGGAGGAGGTCGAGGCGCTGGCCGTTGTGGACGTCCTGTACCGCGCCGGTATCCGCACCGACCTGATAGCCGTGGGTGACTCCCTGGCGGTCACCTCCTCCCACAAGGTGGTGCTTACCTGCGAGGCGCTGCTGGGAGAGGTCAACCTGGCCGACTACGACATGGTGTTCCTGCCCGGCGGTATCCCCGGAACCCCCAACCTCAAGGCGAGCCCCGTCGTGACTGCGGAGGTCACCGCCCGCATGGGGCAGGGCCGACCCCTGGCCGCGATCTGCGCGGCACCCTCGATCCTGGCGGAGCTGGGGCTGCTGGAGGGACGCGCGGCCACCTCCAACCCGAACTTCATGAAGGTGCTGGCCGAGCACGGTGCGAGCACTTCCGAGGCCGCGGTGGTTGTTGACGACCAGCTCCTGACCAGTCGGGGCATGGGCACCGCCATCGAGCTCGGCCTGGCGATCGTGCGCCACTACCTGGGCGACGACGCCGTAGAGGCCGTCAAGCGCGGCATCGTCTACCAGTACTGACGCCGTTCCTCACCGCGGGACCGGCATAAGTGACGCAGCGGGACCGGCGCTGATGACGCGCCGGTCCCGCTGCGCTCCGCATGTCCGCTGCGCCGCCTCAGGCACCCGTGCCGGGAGCGTCCGCCTTGCGCTGGGGTACCAGCGCCATTATCAGCAGGGCGACGCCGACGCCGGCCAGTAGCGCGATCATGGCCGTCACCAGGTCGATCCGGACCCCGGTGGAGACTGCGAGCAGCAGCCCGCCCAGCACCAGGAGGACCAGTCCCCACACCAGGGTGCTCGCCCGCACGCCGCGCGGGGCCGCATCGGCGGCTGCTGGGGGCGGGACGCTGCCAGGTGTCGTCCCGGCACGGCGCTGCCCGCTCCACACGTCCTGCTCCGGGGTGACGGGTAGATCCTTGGCGTCCTTGGGCGGCGCGGGGGACTCGGGCGGCTTCCCGCCGGGCAGCTCCCAGGTGTCCTCGGAGGAGGACGGCGTCGTAGCCGGCGCGGGCAGCGGAGCGGTGGCGGAGCCGTCGGGTGCGGGGCGGCCTCGGGGGAGGCGGCCGACAGCCCGGTGGCGGTCGCCCCGGCCTCTGGCTCCGCAGTGGTGGCGTCGGCCGGGTTGGTCTCGCCGGCGTCGGTGGCCTCCGCCTGCGCGGGGGTGTCGTTGTTGCTCATGGTTGTCTCCTCAAAAGCGCGATGTCTCAGGTCAGTGGGTAGGGGAGGCGCTGGGCTCCGGGGCGGTCGCGGCCGGCGTGGCAGTGGGCGCAGCGGTCGGCGCGGGTGAAGGCGATGGAGAGGGCGCGGGTGACGTGTCGGCGGAGCCAGCCGGGGCGGATGCCTCGGTCGCCAGGGCGTCGCCTACGCACTGCTCCCAGGCCTCACGCCCCACACCGGACAGGTCCGACACGCTGTACCAGCTTCCGTACCATCCCTGGTCCTCCCAGTCCTGGTAGCTGTCAGGGTCGTCAGAGTCGCCGTCGGCGTCCGCCTCCTGGTCCAGGGCTTCGGTCACCGCGTTGGCGCATACCCCGGCGGTATCCGTATCGATCGCCGCATGCGTCATGCCGGGAACCGGGAGCTCGCTGTGATAGTTGCCGCGCTCGTCGAGCCAGTACTCGACGATCCAGGCCGCATCATCCATGTAGCCCCACCAGGTGACGGCGCCCACCCACTCGTCCACGCGCACCGATCCGGTGCCCACCTCGATTTCCAGCCTCAGTGCGGTAGCCGCGTCCTGGGCGGCAGGCGAGACGAGTGTCGCAGTCTCGCCGGGACGCCAGCGCTCCACGTGGTGGGTGACGACGCTGTTGCCGTCAACGGTGAAGCGGTTGTCCGAGTACCCGCCGTACTCGTTTACGGAGCGCTCGTCGACGGTCCACTCGTCCAGGAGGGTGGCGGTGGTGATTCCAAGCCCGACACGTGAGTCCAGGCGCAGGTTCTGCCCCATGGTGGTGCGAATGGATACCGTGCCCACGCCCAGGCTCAGGTGCGCCCGCGCCTGGGGCTCCTCACCGACCGGCATGTCGGTCAGGTCGATGATGAGCTCGCCGACGGTGTAGTTGCCCAGGTCCACTGTCATGTTCGGGTCGCCGTCGGCAGCGGCGAACTGGGGCTCCAGCTCGTCCCAGGTGAGGGTGACGGTGCCGGAGGGGGTGTCCCTGGTGGTCGCAGTGGCGCTCAGGGCGCCGTCCGGCACGCTGGTACCGATGATCAGGAGGGGTACCGCCACCATTGCGGCGAGCCAGCCCAGGCCGGTCATCCAGCCGCCGCGGCGTCCGCGCAGCGCGCTGATGATGACACCCGCCCCCAGCAGGGCGGTGACGGCGCCGATGCTTGCGAAGCCCGCCGCGAGCGGACCCATGCCGCCCGTCGACCAGATCAGCACGATCGCGGCCAGGCAGCACAGGGCGATGCCCACCAGCGCCAGGCCGAGGCGCCGCCCCGGGCCGGGAACACGGGGAGGGGGAGGTACCGGACGCACGGGCCGGGGCGCGGGTCCCGCCGGGCGAGGGCCGACTGGGGATGCGCCCCGGACCGGCGCTGCCGCCCCGGCCATGACGGCCGTGCCCCGCGCTGGGCCGGCCGGTGCCTGCGTGGCCTGCTGCGGTCCGGCGGCACCAGGGGGAGCCGCCTGCGCCGACGCGGGCCGCGCCTGGGCGGAAGCCGGCGCCGGGCCGGAACCCGCAGTGGGGGCGGGAACGCGGCGCGGACCCGTCGTACTCGGGTCGGCGCGGCCTGCGGCAGACGCTGGCGTCACGGGCTGCTGCGCCCCCGGGTACGGCGCTCCGGGCGCCGTCGTCCCCCAGGGCCCGGCCTCCCCCAAGGACGCGGGCGGCTGGCGCCGCTCACGCCGAACCGCGCGGTAGATAAGGTAGACGACTCCCAGCACCAGGCAGCTTCCGACCACGGACCAGAACAGGTCGTAATAGCCCGCACCAACCCAGCCGGTGATGTACCAGGACGGGATGAACCCGTGGTCGAGCAGCACCCAGCCCGAGACGAAGGTCGCCACGGCCCCGGCGAACCCGGCGTCGAAGTCGCCGACCAGGGCCTGCTCGAGGTGGATGCGGCCATCGGACTCCTCTGGCATGAGCGCCCACCCCAGTCCGTACAGCACCAGCCCCAGGCCGCTGAAGATGGAAAGTACCACCCACACGCAGCGCACCAGGGTCGGGTCCAGGCCGAGTCGGCGGGCCAGTCCGCCGGCGACGCCGCCGATCCAACGCTCATTGGTGCGCACCAGTCCGGTGCGGCGCAGCGAGTCGAAGAATCCGGCTGCCGCCGGGCGCGGCGGCACCGGGCCGCCGTGGGGGCGTGGTGGGGGAACGGGGCCTGTGGGGCGGGCCTGCGGGTCGGGAGGGGGCACTTCACTCATGCCTCCATGGTCCGTGGCGCGGCCCGCAACGCGCGATGGGGACCTCCCCTGAACCGTCCCCGATTCGGTCACGAGTATCCCCTGATTTCCGGCACCGCCCCCACTTCGGGCCGCCCCGCCGTGCCACCATGGGGCCATGACCTCAGCGGCCGCCGACGTGCCTCCCGTGTCCGGGCACGGGAATCTGCTCGCGTCGGCCTCATTCCCGACGTCGGCACCGGCACAGGCGTCGGGAGCGGGCGCGACCGCCTCGCCCCGCCCGCCGCTGCGCCGCCCGCCCCGCCGGGCCCAGCCTCCCTGCCCCTCGCGTGCGCTCGCGGGCGTATGCGCCGGACTGTCCGCCCACCTGGGCCTGCCGGTGGGCGCGGTGCGCCTGGCGCTGATGGTGCTGACGGTCTCCAGCGGTGCCGGCGCCCTGCTGTACCTGCTGCTGTGGGCGCTGGTGCCCACCGGTGATCCCCTTCGCCCCGCGCCCCTGCCGCCCGCGCGCGCCCGCCTGGCGTCTCGGCTGGCCGGACACGCCGCAGACCAGCCACTGCTGACCCCCAGGATGCGCGGGATGGCGGGTGGGGCGGCCCTGCTGCTTGCAGCTGCGCTCCTGGCCGCCTGGCGGCAGGGTGCCTTCTCCGGCGGCGCCGGCTGGCTGCTGCCGCTCGTGCTGGTGGCCGCCGGCGCCGCGCTGGCCTGGTCCCAGGCGGACGCGCTGACCGGACCGACCCGGGAATCGGGCACCATCCTGCGCCTGGCCGGGGGCGTCGTGCTCGCCGCCGTCGGCATCCTGCTGTGGATCGGGGATGACACCCCGCCGCGGGTGCTGCTCACCGGCGCGCTGACCGGCGGTGCCCTCGTACTCGGCATCGGCCTGGTGCTGGCGCCCCTGTGGCTGCGCACCAACCGCGCCCTGTCGGACACCCGCGCCGCCGAGGCCCGCGAGGCCGAGCGCGCCGACATCGCCGCGCACCTGCACGACTCCGTGCTGCAGACCCTGACCCTGATCCGCAAGCGTGCCGACGACCCCGAGACGGTGGCCCGCCTGGCCCGCTCCCAGGAGCGCGAGCTGCGTGCCTGGCTGTACACCGACCGTCCCGAGGCTGCCACCTCCGCGGCGGACACCCTGCGCGACCTGGCCGCCGAGATCGAGGACCGCCACGGCGTTGAGGTCGAGCTCGTCGTCGTGGGGGACCGGCCCCCGGACCCGGACACCGAGATCGTCATCGCCGCCACCCGCGAGGCCCTGTCCAACGCCGTACGCCACGGCGCCCCGCCGGTGAGCGCTTATGCGGAGATCACCGCCGACCAGCTGGACGTGTTCGTCCGCGATCACGGCGCCGGCTTCGACCTCGCCGAGGTGGCCCCCGACCGTCACGGCGTCAAGGAGTCGATCATTGGCCGCATGGAGCGCCATGGCGGACACGCCAGCGTCCGCCGTCGTGAATCCGGCACCGAGGTGCACCTGTCCCTGAAGACGGCGCCCTCACCGGCCACGCCGGCCTACCCGCCCGTGTCCTCACCACCCGCCGCCCCGGCCGGGCCTCCCCCCTGTCCACTGACCCCGTACCACCGACTGCGTCAATCGCAGTCGTTCATCCGCACCCATTACCAGGAGCTCCCGTGACCCACTCTTCCGACGCAAACCAGTCCGCCGGCCCGCAGCCCTCGCTGCGTGTGCTCGTAGTAGACGACCACGCCCTGGTCCGCGCCGGGGTACGTGCCGAGCTCGCCGCCGATGCCCCCGACCTGGAGGTGGTCGCCGAGGCCGACGACGTCGAAGGCGCCATCGCCGCCGTCCACGCCCTGACCCCCGACGTCGTCCTGCTGGACGTGCACCTGCCCGGCGGCAACGGCGGGGGAGGGGCCGAGGTTGTCACCGCCTGCCGGGACGTGCCCACCACCCGCTTCCTGGCCCTGTCCGTCTCCGACGCCTCCGAGGACGTCGTCGGCGTCATCCGGGCCGGCGCCCGCGGCTACGTCACTAAGGCCATCTCCTCCACTGACCTGGCGCAGGCGGTGCGGCGCGTGGCCGCCGGGGACGCCGCCTTCTCCCCGCGGCTCGCCGGCTTCGTGCTGGACGCCTTCGGCGCCGGGGCGGGGGAGGTGGCCGTGGCCGACTCCGAGCTGGACCGGCTCTCCGCCCGCGAGCGGGAGGTCATGCGGCTGATCGCCCGCGGCTACACCTACAAGGAGTGCGCCGCCGAGCTGTTCATCTCGGTCAAGACGGTGGAGACGCATGTGTCCGCCGTGCTGCGCAAGCTGCAGCTGTCCAACCGCAACGAGCTCACCCGCTGGGCGGCCGCCCGCCGCATCGTGTAGGCGTCCCGGCCGATAGTAGACTGTGATCTGTCCCATAGGAGTCGTGCCCTGGGTAGAACGAGGTGAGGACATGACGGACTTCCTGGCAAGCCTGCTGTTGGCGGTTGTATGCGCCACAGGCGGACTCGCGGTCACCATCATCGGCGTCAAGATGAAGCGAGGCACCCTCAAGCCGAACTCCTTCGCGGGCGTGCGCATCCCCCGCGCCTACCGCTCCGAGGAGGACTGGTATCAGATACAGTCTGCCTGCGCGAACGCCACCTTGCTGATGGGCTTCATATTCTTCGACTGCGCGGTGCTGTTCCTGATTCAGGCGTTATTGCCTGAAATCGTTCCGTTCATGTTCCCGTGCGTAGTATTCGTGCTCCAGTCGATTCTCGGCATTGCCCTGATCTGGTATGCCGCCTTGACCGCTGAGAGGCATTCGGCCAAGCGCTGAACGTTACCGAGATGCGTGGGCGGGTGACCGCTCGGACTCAACATCCACACGCATTACGGTGCGTGCGCGCGTGGGCGGGTGAATCGTGCGAGGATGACGGCCGTGACACAGCAGGCCCCTTCGGACTCGATGCCCGAGCAGATCGCCAGGGCCGCTGCACACGTCGCCGCCGGTGGGATCCTCGCACTGCCCACGGACACGGTCTACGGCCTGGGTGTGCGCGCCGACGACGCGGCCGCCGTCTCCCGCCTACTGGCCGCCAAGGGACGCGGCCGTGCCATGCCGCCGCCCGTACTGGTTGCGGATGCCAGTCGGCTCGACGGTATCGTCGCCCGCATTCCGGATGCCGCCCGCGCGCTTATGGAGGCCTTCTGGCCCGGAGCGCTCACCCTCGTGCTCGACGCCGCGCCCGGCCTCGGCTGGGACCTGGGGGATACCGGGGGCACAATCGCCGTGCGCATGCCCGATCACCCCCTCGCCCTGGCCGTGCTGCGCGCCACGGGCCCAATGGCGGTGACCAGTGCCAATGCCACGGGCAGGCCCCCGGCCACCGACGCCGCCGGGGTACGGGCCGCCTTCCCCGGCCGCGTCGTCGACGTCGCCGGGGCGCCCCGGCCGGGCGCGATCGGGGCGGTGCCCACACAGATCCGCCTGCTCGACGGCGGCCCCACTCCCGGATCCGTGCCCTCCACGATCATCTCCCTGGCCGGCGCGCGGGCGCAGTCCCCGGCTATGCTGCGTGAGGGCGCCATCACCCGGGCGCAGCTGGAGGGCCTGGGCGCATGAAGGTCTATTTGCTGGTACTGCTGGTCGCCGCGGCCGTCACCTATGTCGCCGTGCCGATTGTGCGTCACCTCGCCCTGGTCGCCGGCGCCCTCACCCCGGTGCGGGCGCGGGACGTACACGCCACCCCGATCCCGCGGCTGGGAGGCGTGGCGATGTTCGCGGGCTTCGCCACGGCGATGGTGATGGCCTCGCGGGTGCCCTACCTGTCCAATGTCATCGACTCCTCCGCCTGGGCGGTGGTGCTGGGCGCCGGACTGGTGTGCCTCCTGGGCGTGATCGACGACCTGTGGGAATTGGACTGGATGACCAAGCTGGTCGGACAGGTGCTGGCTGCCGGCATCATGGCCTGGCAGGGAGTGCAGCTGATCACCTTCCCCGTAGGCGGTCTGACGCTCGGCTCCTCGCGGCTGTCCCTGTTCTCCACCATCATCGTGGTGCTGGCGGTGATCAACGCCGTCAACTTCGTCGACGGCCTGGACGGTCTGGCCGCGGGCATCATCGGCATTGGCGCCTCCGCCTTCTTCCTGTACATCTACGTGCTCACCCGCCACACCTCACCGGAGTCCTACACCTCCCTGGCGGCCACGGTGATGGCGGCCCTGATCGGCATCTGCCTGGGCTTCCTGCCCCATAACTTCCACCCGGCCACCATCTTCATGGGCGACTCCGGATCCATGCAGCTGGGCCTGATCAGCGCGGCCGGCACGATCATCGTCACCGGGCAGATCGACCCCGGCATACTGGAGGGGCCGACGGCGGTGCCCGTGTTCCTGCCGGTGCTAATCCCCCTGGCGGTGCTGCTGCTGCCGCTGATGGACATGATTATGGCGATCGTGCGCCGTGCCCGGGCCGGCCACAGCCCCTTCCACCCCGACCGCATGCACATGCACCACCGGCTGCTCGCCGCCGGCCACTCGCACCGCCGCGCCGTGCTGGTGATGTACGTGTGGGCGGCGGTGGCCGCGTACTCCGTGGCGGCCATGGCCTTCTTCCCGCTGCGCTGGGTGCTGGTGGGAAGCATCGCGGGGGTCGGCATTGCCCTGGTGGTCACCGCTGACCTGATGCCCGGCGTCCGGCAGGCGTGGATGCGGGGCCTGGGCGCGCGCCGCGTGCGCGCCCGCCACGACGCGGGAGGCCGACGTTGAGCCAGGGGCGCCCGGCAGTGCTGAAGACACCGCAGCGAGTACCGCGCCGCATGCAGCACCGATCCCTGTTCCGGCGCACGGCCGTGCGCGTTGCGTGCACCGGCGTCGTGATCGCGGCTGCCGCGCTCATCGCCGGTGGAATCGCGGGCGGCGCCGCCTGGTCCGGGGCCGCCTTGGGCGCGCTGACCGGAGGGCTGCTGACCGCCATTACCGTGGTCGCCCTGCTCGTTCCCTGGGACCGGTTCCCCATGCTGGCGTCGGCCGGCGTGATGGCGTCCTTCGCCGGGAAGGTGCTGGTGATGATCGGGGTGGTACTGGTGCTCGGGCCGCACCGGGACGCACTTGCCCCGGGCTGGTTCTTCAGCGCCTTCGCCGCAGCACTGCTGGGAGTCACCGGCGTGGAGGTGGTCTCGCTCGGATCCGGCAGCCATGCGCCCTCCGGCGGTTGCGAGCCGGATCAGGACACCTGATCCGGCCGACCCCGGTGAAGTGCGGTCGGGGCAGAATGCAGGTAGGGTTGTGTGCCCGAGAGGGGAGTAGCCTGACCGCTAGGTGCCCGTACCGGTTGCCCTGGCGGCGTTACGGAGCCTCTAAGTCCTTAATCGTTCCCGAGGAGGTCCGGTGACAACGAGCTCGAGCCTGGCGGCCGGCTTGGCCGTCATCGCGCCGGCGAGTGACGGAGGCGGATTCGAGCCCCCCTCGCTCGACGACTTCTACCCCGAGGCCTTCGCGCTGGTGGGCACACCCTTTGAACTCAACCGGGTCATGCTAGTGCGCATCATCATGACCCTGGTGCTGGTGGCCTTGTTCGGGATAGGTGCGGCCCGCGCCAAGGTGGTGCCGGGGCGCATGCAGAACGTGCTGGAGATGCTGCTGGAGTTCGTGCGCAAGAACATCGCGGTGGAGATCCTCGGGGAGAAGTACGGCGCCCGGTACGCTCCGATCATCACCACGATCTTCCTGGGCGTGTTCTTCCTGAACATCTCCGGCATCCTGCCCGGGCTGCAGATCGCCTCCACCGGTGTGGTCGGCATGCCCCTCGTGTTCGCCATGGTCTCCTACATCGCCTTCGTCTACGCGGGCGTACGCGCCAACGGGGCGGGCAAGTTCATCAAGGGCTCGCTCATCCCAAGCGGCGTTCCCGGGTTCCTCTACCCCCTGATCGTGCCGGTGGAGTTCCTGTCAACCTTCGTGCTCCGGCCGCTGACGCTGACGGTGCGTCTCATGGCCAACATGATCTCGGGACACCTGCTGCTATCGCTGTGCTTCCTGGCCACCAACGCGCTGTTCGTCTACGCGACGGCGCAGTTGAAGGTCCTGGGCACGATTACCTTCGCGGCGGGTATCGTCTTCATACTGTTCGAGGCCTTCGTCGCCGCCCTGCAGGCCTACATCTTCGCGCTGCTCAGCGCCGTGTACATCGAGTCCTCGGTGCACATGCACTGAACCCAGCCGCAGCCCCAATCCAGCAAGACCCAGTCCACCAACCAGTCCAGTAACACGTTTCGGCACCCACCAACACGAGGAGAAACCACATGGGAATCACCGGTTCTATCGCGACGATCGGATACGCCCTTGCCACCGTCGGTCCCGCCCTCGGTATCGGCATGGTCGTGGCCAAGACCCAGGAGTCCACGGCCCGCCAGCCCGAGGTGGCCGGCGTCCTGCGCACCAACATGTTCATCGGCGCGGCCCTGATTGAGGCGCTCGGTCTGCTCGGGTTCGCCGCCGGCTTCGTCTTCAGCTGATGGTCGTGGCCAAGATGTCAGTCGGTACGCTCGTGGCGGCGGCCTCCGGGGCCCCCGAGGGGATCTTCCTGTTCGTGCCGCACCTGGCTGATCTGGTGTGGGGCACGCTGTGCTTCCTGCTCATCGCCGTCGTCCTGGTCAAGTACGCCCTGCCGCGCTTCAACGCCGTGCTAGATGAGCGCACCGCGAAGATCGAGGAGGGCCTGGCGCTGACGGAGAGGGCCAAGGAGGAGCAGTCCGACGCCGAGGCCCGGGCCACCCGCCTGGTGGAGGACGCCCGCCTGGAGGCGGCCCGGATCCGGGAGCGGGCGCAGGCGGAGGCGGACAAGATCATCGCCGACGCCCGTGCCGAGGCCGCGGGCGAGGCCGGCCGCGCCATGGAGTCCGCCGAGCGGCAGATCGAGGCCGACAAGCAGGCCGCCCAGATCTCGCTCCGCTCCGACATCGGCCTGCTGGCCACCGACCTGGCGGAGAAGCTCGTTGGCGAGCACCTGGCCGACGCCGAATTGTCCGGACGGGTGATCGACCGCTTCCTCGACGAGCTTGAGCACAAGCCGGTCAGTCCCGCCTGGTCCGCGCGGGCGGGGCAGTCCGGTGAAAGCCGGCACCTCAGCCACCCGTGCGCTCACCGAGGAGGCCTGGGCGCCCGTCCTGGCCGCCGCCGGGGCGCAGGGGCAGCAGCTCGGAGAGCAGATCCTCGCCGTGGCCCACGAGATCGCCTCCAACCCGTTGCGCGGTCCCCTGACCGATCCCAACCGGGAGCCGGAGGACAAGGCCGCCCTGGCCGCCCGCCTTTTCACCGGGCGGGCGGATGAGCGCGTCGTCGAGCTGCTGCAGGGGATGGTGCGCGGCCGCTGGTCGCGGGCCGTCGACCTGATCAGTGCGCTGCACGACCTGGGTATCCAGGCGATCCTGTCCGGGGCGCAGGCCGGCGGCACCCTCGACGACGTCGAGCAGGAGGTCTTCGCCGTCGCCCGGGAGGTCGCCGCCAACCGGGAGATCCGCCAGGCGCTGGAGCCGGCCCGACGCACCAGCACTGACGCGCGGGTGCGCCTGGCACACCGCCTGTTCGCCTCGCGCATCTCCCACCCGCCATGACCCTGGTGGCCTGGTGCGTGCGGCACCAGCCGGAGGTCGCGGTAGGCGGGGTGCCCTACAACCTCAGGCGCGTCACGGAGCTGGCCGCCGGCATGCAGAACCGGGTCATCGCCGACGTCGTCGCGGCAGTGCCGCTGACGACGGCGCAGCAGGCCCGCCTGCGCGCGATCCTGGTCCGCCGGCTGGGATTCGACGTGGAGCTCAACCTTGAAGTGGATCCGGAGGTCATCGGCGGCGTGCGGGTGGTGGTACGCGACCTCGTCATGGACAGCACCATGCGCCACTCGCTCGCGGAACTGCGCGGCAGTCTGACCGGATGACGCAGGTCGCAGGGACGGATTCTGCATGCACAAGCCAAATGAACCGCTGCGAGCAAAGCAGCAAGCCAAACGCGAAGGAGACGACAGATGGCTGACATGACCATCGCAGCGGAGGACGTCCGCTCCGCCCTGGAGGAGTTCGTCGATTCCTACCGGCCGACGCAGGTGGCGGCCGAGGAGATCGGGCACGTGGTCTTCGCCGCAGACGGAATCGCCCAGGTGGAGGGGCTGCCGGGGGCGATGGCCAACGAGCTGCTCACCTTCGAGGACGGCACCGCCGGCCTGGCCATGAACCTGGACGAGCGCCAGATCGGTGTGGTCATCCTGGGGGACTACTCGGGAATCGACGAGGGCCAGGTCGTGCACCGCACCGGAGAGGTCCTCTCGGTTCCGGTGGGGGATGCCTTCCTCGGCCGCGTCGTCGACCCGCTGGGCCGCCCCATCGACGGGCTCGGTGAGATTGCCGCCGAGGGGCGCCGCGCCCTGGAGCTGCAGGCCCCCGGCGTGATGGCCCGCAAGTCCGTGCACGAGCCGCTGCAGACGGGCCTGAAGGCGATCGACTCTATGATCCCGATCGGCCGCGGACAGCGCCAGCTGATCATCGGCGACCGCAAGACGGGCAAGACCGCCATCGCCCTGGACACGATCCTGAACCAGAAGGCAGCCTGGGAGACCGGGGACCCGAACCAGCAGGTGCGCTGCATCTATGTGGCCACCGGCCAGAAGGGCTCCACCATCGCCTCCGTGCGCGCCACGCTGGAGGAGCGCGGCGCCCTGGAGTACACCACAATCGTGGCCTCCCCGGCCTCCGACCCGGCCGGCTTCAAGTACCTCTCGCCCTACACCGGCTCCGCGATCGGCCAGCACTGGATGTACGGTGGCAAGCACGTGCTGATCGTGTTCGACGACCTGTCCAAGCAGGCGGAGGCCTACCGTGCCGTGTCCCTGCTGCTCCGCCGTCCGCCGGGCCGCGAGGCCTACCCCGGTGACGTCTTCTACCTCCACTCCCGGCTGCTGGAGCGCTGCGCCAAGCTCTCCGACGAGCTGGGGGCCGGCTCGATGACCGGCCTGCCCATCATCGAGACGAAGGCGAACGACGTGTCCGCCTATATCCCCACCAACGTCATCTCCATCACCGACGGGCAGATCTTCCTGCAGTCCGACCTGTTCAACGCGGACCAGCGCCCCGCCGTCGACGTGGGCATCTCGGTCTCCCGCGTGGGTGGGGACGCCCAGATCAAGGCGATGAAGAGCGTGGCCGGCACGCTGAAGATCACGCTGGCCCAGTACCGCTCGATGCAGGCCTTCGCCATGTTCGCCTCCGACCTGGATGCCACGACCCGCCAGCAGCTGACTCGCGGCGAGCGGCTCATGGAGCTGCTCAAGCAGCCGCAGTTCACCCCCTACGCCGTGGAGGACCAGGTCGCCAGCGTCTGGGCCGGCGCCAACGGCTACCTCGATGACCTCGACGTCGCCGATGTGCTGCCCTTTGAGCGCAGCCTGCTGGACCACCTGCGTCGCAACACCGACATCCTGGACACCATCCGGACCACTGGCCGCCTGGACGAGGACACCGAGGCGGCGCTGCGCCGAGCCGTGGAGTCCTTCCGCACCACCTACCTGGCCGGCGGGCGCATGCTCTCCGGCGAGGTCGAGGCGCCTGAGGAAGAGGTGCCTGCTGAGCACACCGCCGAGCAGATCGTGGTCAAGAGGGGCTGACCGACGTGGCAGGGAACCAGCGCATCTACAAACAGCGTATCCGGTCCACCCAGACGCTGCAGAAGGTCTTCCGGGCCATGGAGCTGATCGCCTCCTCCCGGATTGGTTCCGCACGCAATAACGCCCAGGAGGCCGGCCCCTACGACCACGCCCTGAGCCAGGCGGTCGCCGCCGTCGGCACTCACGCCGCCCTGGACCACCCGCTCACCCGGGAGCGGGAGGACACCAATCGGGTGGCCATCCTCGTGCTCACCTCGGACCGGGGCATGGCCGGCGCCTACTCCGCGACCATCCTGCGGGAGACCGAGCGGCTGATCGAGCAGCTGGTTGACGCCGGCAAGGAGCCGGTGCTGTTCACCTACGGGCGGCGCGCCGCGGCGTACTTCACATTCCGCGGCCGCCCCGTGGAGTTCTCCTGGACCGGTGAGTCCGACCGGCCCACCGACTCCTCCATCGAGGAGGTCGCCACGGTCATGCTGGACTACTTCCTGTCCAGCCCGGAGGCCGGCGGCGTGGCAGAGGTGCACATCGTCTTCACCCGCTTCGTGTCAATGGTCTCCCAGGTGCCTGAGGTGCGGCGCATGCTGCCACTTAAAGTCGTGGACGTGGACGGCCCCGGCGAGCTGAACCGGGAGGACCTGGCCCCCGACGTCGAGCGCGTGCGGGCCGAGCGGACCGGAGCCCGACCCCTGTACGAGTTCACCCCCAGCGCCGATGCCGTCCTGGACGCCCTGCTCACCCGCTATGTGCGCAGCCGCATCCGCAACGCCCTGCTGCAGGCTGCCGCCTCCGAGCTGGCCAGCCGTCAGCAGGCCATGCACACGGCAACGTCCAATGCCGAGGACCTCATCGCCACCTACACCCGCCTGGCCAACGCCGCCCGCCAGGGAGACATCACCCAGGAGATCACCGAGATCGTCTCGGGAGCGGACGCCCTGGGCTCGCAATAGCGGCCCGGCAGATGACGCCCGGCGGACCCGCGCATCAAAGCCACTCACCCACCGACCACCGCAGCTTCTGGCAGAACGGATACGGAAGAACGCATCATGACCGACACGACTCCCCAAGGGAACACCCCCGCCATCGGGCACGTCACCCGGATCATCGGCGCCGTCGTCGACGTCGAGTTCCCGCCGGACGCGATCCCGGCGATGTACAACGCGCTGAAGGTGACCGTAAACGCCACCGGTGAGGGCGACGTCGCCCATGAGATCACCCTCGAGGTGGCCCAGCACCTGGGTGACAACATCGTGCGCGCCGTCTCGCTCAAGCCCACCGACGGGCTCGTGCGCGGCTCGGAGGTACGCGACACTGGCGCCCCGATCTCCGTGCCGGTCGGAGACGCCACCCTCGGGCACGTCTTCAACGTGACCGGTGAGGCACTCAACCTCGCCGCGGGTGAGCGCCTGGAGATCAGCGAGCGCTGGCCCATCCACCGCCAGCCGCCGGCCTTCGAGCAGCTAGAGCCCAAGGAGCAGATGTTCGAGACCGGCATCAAGGTCATCGACCTGCTCACCCCCTACGTACAGGGCGGCAAGATTGGCCTGTTCGGCGGTGCCGGCGTCGGCAAGACGGTCCTGATCCAGGAGATGATCCAGCGCGTCGCCCAGAACCACGGCGGCGTGTCAGTGTTCGCCGGCGTCGGCGAGCGCACCCGTGAGGGCAACGACCTGATCGGTGAGATGGAGGAGGCCGGCGTCTTTGACAAGACCGCCTTGGTGTTCGGGCAGATGGACGAGCCGCCGGGTACGCGCCTGCGGGTGGCACTGAGCGCGCTGACCATGGCGGAGTACTTCCGCGACGTCCAGCACCAGGACGTGCTGCTGTTCATCGACAACATCTTCCGCTTCACCCAGGCCGGCTCGGAGGTCTCCACCCTGCTGGGCCGCATGCCGTCGGCCGTCGGCTACCAGCCCAACCTGGCTGATGAGATGGGGCAGCTGCAGGAGCGCATTACCTCGGCCGGGGGGCACTCCATTACCTCGCTGCAGGCGATCTACGTGCCCGCCGACGACTACACCGACCCCGCCCCGGCCACGACCTTCGCCCACCTGGATGCCACCACGGAGCTGTCGCGCGACATCGCCTCCCGCGGCATCTACCCGGCGGTGGACCCGCTGGCCTCTACCTCCCGGCTGCTCGCCCCTCAGTACGTGGGCCAGGAGCACTACGACGTCGCCACCCGCGTGAAGTCCATCCTGCAGAAGAACAAGGAGTTGCAGGACATTATCGCGATCCTCGGCGTGGATGAGCTCTCCGAGGAGGACAAGGTCACCGTGGGCCGGGCGCGGCGTATCGAGCAGTTCCTGTCCCAGAACACCTACATGGCGGAGAAGTTCACGGGCGTGCCCGGATCCACGGTACCGCTGGCGGAGACCATCGAGGCCTTCCGCCGCATCACCGAGGGCGACTACGACCACCTGCCCGAGCAGGCGTTCTTCAACATCGGCGGCATCGAGGATCTTGAGCGCCGCGCGGCAGAGATGGCGGATGCCTGATATGCCCGGTGAACGCATGCTTCAAGTGGAGGTGGTCTCCCGCTACGGGGGCGAGGCCTGGGCGGGTAGGGCCACCCGGGTCTCGGTGCCGCTGCCCGACGGCGAGCTCGGCGTGCTGCCCGGGCGCCAGCCCATCCTGGCGGTGCTCGGGCGCGGCGACGTGCGGATCGCCCCGGCCGACGGCGGTCAGGAAGTCAGCGTGCCGGTGGCCGGAGGATTCTGTTCCGTCTATGCGGATGTGGTCACCGTGGCGGCGGACGCCGCCGGCGCGGAGACCACCGACTCCGGCGTCACCGTCAGCGACGTCCTGGCCGAGACAATCGTGATTCCGGGCGTAGGCATGCGGGACTGAGGGGGAGACATGCCGGTGTGGGAAGTGGTCGTCGCCGTGGCGCTAGTGGTCATCGCCCTCACCGGAGGTTTTCTCCTGCGGCTGCGTTTTCTGGCCGGGCGGGTCGGGTCCTTCGAATGCGCGCTGCGCCCGCAGGGAAGTGCGCGCTGGATCAGCGGTATCGCGGTATTCGGCGACGACGATCTGGAGTGGCACCGGCTTGTCTCCTTCGGGCTGCGTCGCCGTCGTCGCTTCAGGCGCGATGACCTTGAGCTCGGCCCGGTGCACCACCGTGGCCAGGGCGGGCACGTGGTGGACGTGCCGTGCAAGTACCGCGGGGAGCGCTTCGAACTGGCCATGGTGGAGGACTCCCACTCCGCGCTGGTCGCCTGGATCGAGTCGGCGGCTCCCTCCCAGCCCACGCTCTTCTAGCGCTCTGGCCCCTACTCCTCTTCTGCGCCGCCCCACCCCTTCGCCGAGACCGGCACAAGTAACGCACCGAGACCGGCACAAGTAACGCACCGAGACCGGTCGACATGGTGGTGCGTGCACCGCGCTCCTCCAGGAGGGCTACCGCCACGGCACAGAGGCGGTTACAGGGGCACAGCCAGACCCCCCTTTGACAATGCCTGCCCAGTCGCTAGGGGCAGCGGCTCACCGGGTCAACAATCGATGCCATGAGTACACAACGTCCCGTAACTGTCCTGCTTGGTGCCGGAGCCATCGGCACCGCCATCGCCCGCCGCGTCACCAACGGCGGCCACATCGTCGTCGCCGACCTGCGGCTGGAGAACGCACAGAAGGTCCGTGAGCAGCTGTTCGACGCCGGTTACAGCGCCGAGGCGACGACGACGGACCTGGCCGATCCCGCCTCCATCCGGGCCCTTGCGGAGCACGCCGCCTCACTCGGGCCAGTCACCCGCGTCATCCTCGCCGGAGGAGTCTCGCCGTCGCAGGCCGACATCCCCACTATTTTGCGGGTAGACCTGTACGGCTTCGCCGTCGCGCTGGAGGAATTCGGCAAGGTCATCGCCCCGGGCGGCTCCGGCGTCGTCATCTCCAGCCAGTCCGGCTACCGCATGCCCGCGCTCACCCGTGAGCAGGACGCCCTGCTGGCGACCACCCCCGTGGACGAGCTGCTCGCACTGCCCATGCTCGCTGAGGGCGCCGTGACTTCAACCCTGCACGCCTACCAGATGTCCAAGCGTGCCAACGGCCTGCGCGTGCGGGCCAACGCCGTCACCTGGGGTGAGCGCGGTGCCCGCATCAATTCCATCAGCCCCGGAATCGTCATTACGCCGCTGGCGCGCGACGAGCTCGAGGGGCCGCGCGGCGCCGGCTACCGCAAGCAGCTCGAGCTGTCTCCGGCCGGGCGCGCGGGCACACCCGATGAGATCGCCGCGCTGGCCGGCTTCCTCATGGGGCCCGAGGCCGGATACATCAACGGCACGGATGTGCTGGCCGACGGCGGCGTCACCGCCTCCTGGTACTACGGGCCGCTGTCCGCGGGCGGGGCGAACTGAGAGACAGCGCCGCCGCGTCATGGCGACCGGTTTCGGTGCGTCAATAGTGCCGGTTTCGGCGTGTTACAAGTGCCGGTTTCGGTGAGTGGGGTGCCGACCGGATGAGTGAGCGCCGGGGCGAGGGGTGCGGGTAGGCTGCCGGGGTGCGCGTCGTCATTGCTTCCTGCTCCGTGGACTACTCCGGTCGCCTGGACGCTCATCTGCCCCGGGCCACCCGCCTGATCATGGTCAAGGCGGACGGCTCGGTACTGGTCCACTCCGACGGCGGCTCCTACAAGCCGCTGAACTGGATGAGTCCGCCCGCGCGCCTGACGGAGGTCGCCCCGGATGAGGAGGACACCGAGGTCGGCGTTACGGCCCGCTGGGAGGTGACCGCCGCCAAGACCGACGACCGCCTGGTCATCCGCCTGTTCGAGATCGTCTCGGACACCAGCGTGGAACTCGGCGTCGACCCCGGACTGACCAAGGACGGGGTCGAGGCCCACCTGCAGGAGCTGCTCGCCGAGCAGGTGGAGGTGCTCGGCCCCGGTTTCCGCCTGGTGCGCCGCGAGTACCCCACACCCATCGGCCCGGTCGACCTGCTGGTGCGTGACGCCGCCGGCGCCGCGGTGGCCGTGGAGGTCAAGCGGGTGGGCGGCATCGACGGCGTCGAGCAGCTGACCCGCTACCTGGACATGCTCGACCGCGACCCGCTGCTGACGCCGGTGCGCGGGGTGTTCGCCGCCCAGCAGATCAAGCCGCAGGCGCGCGTGCTGGCCGAGGACCGCGGCATCCGCTGCGTGGTGCTGGACTACGACGCCATGCGCGGCCTGGACGACCCCTCCTCACGGCTCTTCTGACCGGCAGGCACCACCCCGGCGGCACGGGACCGGGCTGGAATCACGGCGCGTGCGCCGTTATCTGTCCTCGTCGTGCCGCACCCTCGCTGGGCGCTTAACATCTGCCCATGCCCGCCGCACGCCCCGTCGCCGCCCCGCGCGAGATGTCCTACCTGCGCATTCTCGCCCAGGGGCTCGTCCCCGCCACCACCGCCCCCGACGTCGTCGAAGCGGTGCGCCGCCAGTTGGCCATGCAGGGCCAGCAGCCCTCCGCGGTGCCCCACGCGCTGATCATCCGCGCCGACGGCGCCACCGGCTCCGACGTCGACGCCGCATTCGCCGGTGGCCACCTGGTGCGCTCCTGGCCCATGCGCGGCACCGTCCACATCACTACCACCGCCGATCACCACTGGCTGCGCGAGGCACTCATGCACCGCACCGATGCCTGGACGCGACAGAGCGAGGAGCGCCTGGGCATCGACGACGCTCTCCTGCGGAGCGCCGCCGATACCGCTCTGGCACTCATACAGGCGGAGGGGCCGACGGCGCGTTCCCGACTGATCGAGGCCTGGCAGGAGGCCGGCCTGCTTGACTCGGCGGACGCATCCACCCCGGGGACCTGGCACCGGCGGCACCTGCTGGTGCGGTTGCAGCGTGAGGGCGTACTGGTGCAGGGGCCCAGGCGCGGCAACGAGCACCTGATCGTGGACGCGCGAGCATTGCCGGGCGCCGAAACCGGGCCCGGCGGCAGTGGGGGAGCGGCGCACGGCACCGGCGGGCATCGCGCCGCCCTGGCGGAGATCGCCCGCCGCTACGCCGCCAGTCACGGGCCGGTGAGTGCCGCCGACCTCGCCCGCTGGACCACGCTGCCACTGGCGCAGGCCACGCGCGCCCTCGAGGACGCCGTAGAAGTCACGAACGCCGCCGCCTACCCGGTGGACCCGGCCGCCGCTCGCGTGCCGCTGGTGCGCGCCCGTGCGGAGGGCGGGCTGCGAGGGAGCGTCCGGCTGCTCGGAGCCGATGCGGGGGCGGGGCCCGGGCGCGACGTGCTCTACCTGCGCGCCGACCTGCCCGAACTGCTGGAGGCGAATGCGCGCGCCGTCGGCCGCACCCTGTTCCTGCCCTCCTTCGACGAACTGCACGTGGGCTACAAGGACCGGCTCTGCTTGACCGACGCCGCCGGGGAGCGGCTGATCTGCCCGGCGGCCAACGGCATGTTCCGGCCGCTGCTGGTGGACCGGGGGCGAGTGGTGGCCGTGCGTCCCGTGGGGGAGGGGCTGCTGTGGGCCGACGGCGCCCGCCGCTCGGCTCGGCTGGAGGCCGCGGTGGACCGGGTGGTGCGACGCGTGGAGCGCAGACTGAGCCGCTGAATGCCGCGGCTTGGCGGCCGCAGCGGAACCAACCCGGCAAGACAACAGACATCTGATGTCTGTGGGTTCTTGCGGTAGACTCGCTGCATGAGCAGTGCCGCCACACCCACAGGCTCCGCGTCGGTCTCTTCCAAGCCGCGCTCCACCGCGGCCTCCGCCGCAGCCGCCGATACCCCCTTCGCCCTACGTGGACGCGTGGTCACACCAATGCAGATCATTGACGACGGTGTCGTCGTCATCGCCGCACGTCACCTCGCCTGGGTCGGGCCGGCCACGGAGGCCGCTCGGGCCGGCTGGGCGGATCTGCTTGCCTCGGCCTGCAGCGCCCCGGCGGGCGGCTACCTGCTGCCCGGCCTGGTTGACGTGCACTGCCACGGCGGTGGCGGGGAGTCCTTCCCCAACGCTGAGACCCGCGCCCAGGCCATGACCGCCGTCCGTGAGCACCGCCGGCACGGAACGACGAGCCTGGTCGCCTCCTGCGTCACCGCCGCCCCGGAGGTGCTCAAGGCGCGCACGCGAGTACTGGCCGACCTGTGCGACGCCGGGGAGCTCGCCGGGATCCACTTCGAGGGACCGTTCGTGTCCGCCGAGCGCTGCGGCGCTCAGGACCCCACGTACATCACGGACCCCGACGCCGCCCTCACCCGCGAGCTGATCGAGCTCGGCCGCGGACACGTGGCCACCATGACGATCGCCCCCGAGAAGCCGCACATCGCGGGCGACGACGGCGTGGTCGCCGCGCTGATCGACGGCGGCGCACTGCCCTCCTTCGGCCACACCGATGCCGAGGCCGCCCCCGTGCGCGCCGCCCTGGCCGACGCCTCCGCCCGCATCGCCGCGCGCGCGGCGTCCAGTGAGCCGGCTCGCTCCGCCCGCGCCACCGCCACCCACCTGTTCAACGGCATGCGCCCCATGCACCACCGCAAGCCCGGACCCGTACCCGAGTTCCTGGCCGCCGCGGCGAGCGGGGAGTGCATTGTGGAGCTGATCGGCGACGGCGTCCACCTGGACCCCGCCATCGTGCGCGACATGTTTGAGACGCTTGGGCGGGAGAACGTCGTGCTGATCACCGACGCGCTCGCCGCCGCCGGCGTGCCCGACGGCGACTACGTGCTCGGCTCCCAGGCCGTCACGGTTTCCGCCGGGGTGGCCCGCCTGGCCGAGGGCGGGGCACTGGCCGGCAGCACGGCGCACCTGATTGACGTCGTGCGCACCACCTGGCGCGGCGGGGTTGACCTGGTTGACGCCGTCTTCGCCGCCTCCTGCCAGGGCGCGGAGATCCTCGGGGAGGACTCCGTCGGCGCACTGGAGCCCAGTCTATGGGCCGACGTGGTGGTAACCGACGCGGACCTGAACCCGGTCACGGTGTTCCGCCGCGGTGAGGCGGTGGACTGACGCGGGCAAGGGTCGCTCAGCCGGGCAGACCCAGCAGCCGGTGGGTGTAGACGGCCTGCCCGGAGTGCTGGGCAGCGTCGTCGATGATCGAGGCCAGCCGCACCCCGCGAGTCACCGGCGGCGTCCAGGCGCGGTCGATGACCTCCTCAAGCGCCTGCGGGTGCAGTGAGCGCAGGTAGTCGCGGGCCAGGTCATAGGCGGCGTCGAGGTAGCTGGTCAGGACGGTGAGGTCTTCCACGCGCACCAGTGCCGCCTGCTCCGGGGTGTGGCGCCAGTCCTCGGTGTCATCGGGCAGGGGCAGGTTGAAACGCTCCTTGAAGCCACGGGATGTCCACAGCGTCTCGGTGCCCGCCAGGGCGGAGATCTGCAGGTCGATCTCCCGGGCGGTGTGCCAGGCCAGCCAGCTCAGGGAGTCGATACGCGGGGCGAGCTGCGGGGTGGGCTGCGTGTTCGCCTGCTCCAGGCTCACGTCGTCGAGGGCGCGGTCGAAGCGCTCGCGGGAGCGGTCCAGTGAGGCCAGTAGCAGCTCGAGGTAGGCGTTGGGGGATGCAGGGGAGTCGGTGAGTTCGCTCATGCCCCCACGGTAGGCGCGGGTCGGCGTCCAGGCTAGGTGCGGATCAGATCCGCTGGCCGCACTGGGAGCAGAAGGTGGCGTCCTCCGTCTCCAGGTAACCGCAGGACCGGCAGCGCAGCCTGACCACCTGTGCCGGGGGCTCGGCCGGCTTGGAAGCGCCTTCAAGCGCCGCTTGCAGGGCAGGGATCTCTTCGAGCCGCATCTGGTCCTGAGCGCCTTCCGAGCGCTTCCACGGCTCGGCGTCGCGGGCCTCGCCCTGGGGCGACAGCACCACGCCGGCGCCGGCCAGACCCTGCCTGCCCACGCGTCGCAGCCACTGGCCGGCACTGATGACTAAGACTCCCAGGAATGCCACGGGGAAGAACTGGAAGACGCGGCCGATGCCGCTTCCGATAGCCGTGTGGTCGCCGGAGCCGAATACGTCACCGGTCCCGGCGAAGGCGCCAAAGCCGGCGATGAAGACGCTGAAGAACATGAGCAGGCCGAGTCCCTGGAGGAAGGCTCCGCCGTAGTAGGCGGCCTTCCGCCACGTTGGTACGTCATAGCGGCGCGGCCGGTCACCGTTGCTCGCGTACGGTGAGTGCTGATAGTGCGACTGCTGGTCGGGCGCCGGGCTGCTGGTCATGGGCGGACCTCCGGTTGGGGAAGGACGCCTAACCTTAACCGACCACGCACATAATCACGAATCGGGAACGGGGACAGTGCGGGTCCAGCGGTCCACGTGCTTGGGTGCGATCGATGCCGCGCTGACAGATGCCGATGTTGATGCCGACGAGCGAGCCGATGACGGATTCGCCCTGGCCCCCATGCTCGACCCGCCCGAGGCCTGCATACGGGTAAGGAGAAGCAAGCGACGAATAGTCGCCGGGGTGCGGCGCCGGTGACCGACCGAGTCGCGTGTGGCGGTGGCCAGTCCAACATGTTCGTAGTAGCGGAGCGCGTGCGGGCTGAGCTGCAGGTGCCGGGAGGTGGCGCCGATAGCCCGGTCCGCCGCTTGATCCTCGCGGACCAGGCCTTGCTGCGCTTACCGACTCCGCCAGGTGGGCCGTCCGCCAGGGCCGACCGCAAGGCGCACGGCTTGTGCCAGGACTCCCGTAACCGTACTTCGAGCACCCTTGAGGCCATGCGTTGGCACGAAATGCACCACTTTCCCGATCCCGGTAACCGCAGCCTGGCGCGTGATCCGCATGATTACGGGGTTTTCCTGGTGCGGCGCGAACGATCCACCAAGGAAAGTGGTGCAGACTGTGACACTTTTCCCGCTGGACGGCTAGATGTTCGCGCCCAGGGCGGCCAGCACGGGGCGCATCTTGGCCTTCGTCTCGGCCAGCTCGTCGGCCGGCACCGAGTCGGGCATGATCCCGCCGCCGCCGAAGACTCGCGCCGGCGCCTGCGGGCCCGCCCCGCCCGGCGGCAGGGCGGCGCTGCGGAGCGCAATGCACCACTCGCCCTCGCCGTGCCAGTCCACCCAGCCCACGGGGCCGGCGTACCTCCCCCGGTCCATGCCCTCCACCTCGGCGATGATGCGGGCGGCCGCGGCGGTGGGGGTGCCGCATACGGCCGCAGTGGGGTGCAGCGCGCCCACCAGGGACAACGCCCCGGTGTCCCCGGCAACCACGCCGGTGATGTCGGTGGCCAGGTGCAGCACGTTCGGCAGCGTCAGTACCCGCGGCGGCTGTGCCTCCACCATGGAGCACAGGGGCTCCAGGGCCGAGATCGCGGAGGCCCGCGCCAGCTCGTGCTCGGCCCGGTTCTTGGCCGAAGCCGCCAGCCAGCCCGCCAGCCGCTCGGCCTCGCGCGCGCGAGCCGCCGCGTCGCCCGGGTGACGGCGCGCGGTACCCGCCAGCACCCGGCTGGCAAGATGTCGGTTCTCCAGCCGCACCAGCAGTTCCGGGGTCGCCCCCACCATGGCGTCCACGGCGAAGGTCCAGCAGGACGGGTAGCTCGCGCCCAGTCGGCGCAGTAGGTCGCCGGTCGCCAGGGGTGCGGCCGGTGTTACGAGCAGATCCCGCGCCAGCACCACCTTGCGGGCCTCCCCGGCAGTCATGCGCCGCTGTACCTCTGCGACGGTGGCCAGGTAGTCGGTCTCGGACAGCGCCCCGGGCGAGATCACGGGGGCGCCGGGGGAGGAGGCAGTTGCCCCTCCGGATGCTGGTGGTCGCATATGGGCCAGGACCTCCGCCGCGTCCGGGTGCGCCTCGCCCTCTGCCACGGCAGTGGTCAGCCACGCCCCGGCGTCATCCAGACCCACGATCACGCGCGGCACGATGAGTACCGAGGCGGCGGCGGAGTCGGGGGAGAAGGCGATGGTCCCCAGCGCGACCGGCCCGGTGCCCGGGCGTACCAGGGCGTCGCGCCACCATGAGGCGTAGACCGTGGCCCGCCAGGCGGCGCGCAGCGCCTCGATCCGGTCGGTGCCGGCGGCCTCCAGGCACAGCGCGCGTCCCCAGCCGACCAGCCCGCGCCCGTGACGCACCCAGGACACCGGGTCCTGGCGCCCGGCCAGCAGCTCAAGCAGCCCCGTGCCGCCGCCCTCCGGGGTGATGGCGCCGGCGGGTAGTGCGACCGTGCGGAAGGACATGCGCGGCGGAGCGGCGGCGGCCTGCGCCGCAGGCAGTCGCAGGCCGTCGGCGGAGGTCCCCGCGGGTACCGCCACGGTCACCTCAGGCCTCCGGGGCCGTCGGTGCGGCGTTGCCGGCGCTGCTGGCCGCGGGTACCTCCGGCTTGGTGGCGCGGTGGATGGCGACGATCCCGCCGGACAGGTTCTTGTAGCCGACCGTGCGCCAGCCGGCGCGCTGGATCAACTCCGCCAGGGCCTCCTGGTCCGGCCAGTCCAGGATTGACTCGCCCAGGTAGCTATAGGCATCGGCGTTGGAGGACAGCAGCTTCCCGGCCGCGGGCAGGGCCGTGCCCAGGTAGAAGCGGTAGAGGCGGCGGAAGGCCGTATTCACGGGCGTGGAGAACTCCGCGATCACCAGGCGCCCGCCCGGACGGGTCACGCGCGTCATCTCCGCCAGCGCCTTGGCGGTGTCCTGCACATTGCGCAGCCCGTAGGAGATGGTGACCACGTCAAAGGTGGCGTCGGCGAAGGGCAGGTCGGTGGCGTCACCGACCACGAACTCGATCTCCGGGTGGCGCAGACGCCCCTGCGCCACCATGCCAGCAGACAGGTCGCAGGCAACCACGTCCGCACCGGCGGCGGCATAGTCGGCGGCGGAGGTGCCGGTGCCTGCGGCCAGGTCCAGCACCCGCATGCCGGGGCCGGCGGCGACGGCGGCGCGGGTTACGGCGCGCCACATGCGCACCTGCCACAGGCTCATCACGTCATTGGTCAGGTCATAGCGGCGGGCGACGGCATCGAACATGCCCGCGACCTCACGGGGGTCCTTGGCTAGGGAGGCTCGGCTCATGGGGTGATCCTCGCAGATCCGGGGCCCGCTCCGGAGCGGGCCCCGCCCCCGGGTGGGCGGCCCTGCGCCGACGACGCTAATTCGCAAGGGTAGGTATCTCTAATTGCGCGTCTAGTGCCGTCGCGGCGTTCTCGCGGGCGTTCCGTATGTCTTCGCGTTATTATGGAAATCGCGGGGAATAACCGGGGTCGGCGAGGGTGCTGGCGGAGCCTGCGGATGACTAGCCGAGGTCAGCCGGTAATGTCTCGGCAGGTCCCGGTCTGTTGCAGGGCTGCCGGGTTCCGGCTGCCCTCCCCGGCAGTCGCAGGACAGTTCCAACATCCCGATCGAGTGGCACGCGAAGGAGGCGCGCAGTAATGGCAGCAGCCGCAGGCGATCTCAGTGCTGACGTCGTAGTTGTGGGCGCCGGCCCCGCGGGCTCCTCCGCCGCCTACCACCTGGCCAGGCTGGGACTGGACGTGCTGCTGCTGGAGCGTCAGGAGCTCGGGCGGGACAAGGTCTGCGGCGATGGGCTCACCCCCGCTGCCGTGCGCGAGCTGGTGCGCATGGGCGTGGACACCTCCACCTGGCAGCGCAACCAGGGGCTGCGGGTAATCGGTGGCGGACACCTTCTGCACATCCCCTGGCCGGAGCAGCCCAGCCTGCCCTCCTACGGCCTGGCCCGGCGCCGCAGCGAGCTGGATCGGGACCTGGCCACCCGCGCCGTAGCCGCCGGCGCCCGCCTGATCACCGGCGTGACCGCAACCGAGCCGGTCACCACTGCCGCGGGCCGCGTCACCGGCGTGAGGATCGCCCCCACCCCGCGCAGCCCGGAGCCGGGTATCGAGGCCCCGGCCACCGTGCGCGCCCCGCTGGTCATGGACGCCGGCGGTGTCTCCGCCCGCCTGGCCACCGCCGCGGGCCGCCGGAAGAACGAGCGCAGGCCGCTGGGAGTGGCCGTGCGCGCGTACTTCCGCTCCCCGCGTGCCGACGACGCCTGGATGGAGTCCCGCCTGGAGCTGTGGGACGGCCCCGCCCGACGCTCTGACCTGCTGCCCGGCTACGGCTGGATCTGGAGCGTGGGTGACGGCCTGGTCAATGTGGGCCTGGGTTCGGTCGCCTCGACGCCGGCCGCGGCGTCTGCGCGCGGCATCGACTACCGCGCCGTTTTCAACCGCTGGCTGGAGCACGTGCCTGCCGCCTGGGGCTTCAGCCCCGAGAACCGGGTGGGCCGCGTCGCCTCCGCTGCACTGCCCATGGCCTTCAACCGCAAGCCCCACTACGCCGACGGGCTCATGCTGCTGGGTGACGCTGGCGGCATGGTCTCCCCCTTCAACGGGGAGGGCATCGCCCAGGCGCTTATGGCGGGGCGCCTGGCCGCCGAGGCTGCCGCGCAGGCTGCGGCCCGCACCACGGCTTCCGGGCGCGAGCTCGCCCTGGCCCAGTACCCCGCCGCCCTGGAGGCGCAGATGGGCGGCTACTACACGCTCGGGCGCATCTTCGTCGCCCTGATTGAGCACCCTGAGGTGATGCGCGTGTGCACCCGCTACGGGCTGCCGCGCAAGCGCCTGATGCGGCTCGTCGCCAAGCTCCTGTCCGATGGCTGGGAGCGCCGCGGCGGCGACGGAATCGACCACTTCATCCAACTTCTGACAAGGATGGTGCCGGCAGCATGAACCCGTACGTCTCCCTGCTCATCATGGCGGCAGTCGCCATGGTCGTCGCCGTCGGCGGCCTGGTGCTGTCTGCGATCGTGAGCCCGAACCGGCACAACCGGGTCAAGGTCGCCAACTACGAGTGCGGCATTGACCCCACCCCCACCAACGTCGACCAGGGCCGGTTCCCCGTGTCCTTCTACCTGGTCGGCATGACCTTCATCATCTTCGACGTCGAGGTCGTCTTCCTCTACCCGTGGGCCACCGCCTTCACGCAGCTGGGCTTCTTCGGGCTGAGCGCCGCCCTCGCCTTCATCGCCCTGATCACGGTGCCCTATCTCCTGGAGTGGCGCCGCGGCGGCCTGGACTGGGAGTAAGGGAGCAAGCCCGATGAACATGCGTGAGTACAACGAGAAGATGCTCCACATCCCCTCCAAGCGGGATGACCTGCAGGCGCAGGCGCTGGAGAGCGTTGAGGGGCCCGGCTTCATGCTCACCACCGTGGAGAAGCTGGCCGACCTGGCGCAGGCGCGCTCGCTGTGGCCGGTGACCATGGGCCTGGCCTGCTGCGCCATCGAGATGATGGCCACCGGTACGCCCCGCTTCGACATGGCCCGCTTTGGCTGGGAGGTCTTCCGCGCCTCGCCGCGCCACGCCGACGTCATGATCGTCTCCGGCCGCGTCTCCCACAAGATGGCGCCGGTGGTGCGCAACGTCTACGACTCCATGCCCGAGCCCAAGTGGGTCATCTCCATGGGGGCCTGCGCCTCCTCCGGCGGCGTGTTCAACAACTACGCCGTGGTCCAGGGCGCCGACCACATCGTCCCGGTGGACATCTACCTGCCCGGCTGCCCGCCGCGCCCGGAGATGCTGCTGGGTGCCATGCTCGAGCTCACCCGCCAGATCGAGCGCAAGCCGATCTTCGCCCACCGCGAGGAGATCGCCCGCGCCGTTGAGGCCGCCGCCCTCAAGGCCGTCCCCACCGCCGAGATGAAGGGTCTGCTCGCATGACCGCCAACGCTGGGAACGCTGAGAACAACGCCGCTTCCGACGCCGTCGCCGAGGCCGCCACCGCCGTACCGGAGGTTGCCGGCCAGCCGGTGCGCGAGGAGCTGCGGCTGGAGGTGATCGGCACGCACACCGGCCAGTTCGGCGCCGGTGACGCCGGCGACACCACCGGCTACGGGGGCACCACCAGCGTGGTCGCCCTCGCCCCGGCGTCCACGCGCCCCTACGGGGAGTGGTTCGATGACGTCGTCGACGCCCTCATCGAGGACCTCACGGAGGCCGGGGTGGACCCCGCCGCGGCCATTGAGAAGGTGGTGGTGGACCGCGGCGAGCTGACCCTGTTCATCACCCGCGAGCACCTGCTGGACGTGGCCCGCCCGCTGCGCGACGACCAGGACCTGCGCTTCGAGCTGTGCCTGGGCGTGACCGGCGTGCACTACCCGGGCGACGCCGGCCGCGAGCTGCACGCCTGCTACGAGCTGATCTCCCTGACCCACGGCGCCCGTGACCTGCGCCTGGAGGTCACCTGCCCCGAATCCGACCCGCACGTGCCCTCGCTGGTACCGGTTTATCCGGGCAATGACTGGCACGAGCGCGAGGCCTGGGACCTGATGGGCATCGTCTTCGACGGCCACCCCAACCTGACGCGCTCGGCCATGCCCGACGACTGGGTGGGTCACCCGCAGCGCAAGGACTACCCGCTCGGAGGCATCCCCGTGGAGTACAAGGGCGCCTCAACCGCTACCGCCGACACCCGGAGGTCATACCGCTGATGAGCACACTGCACGCCACCGGTCCCGCCACCGATGACCTCACCGACGGCGCCCCCAGTTCACCGCCAGCGGCGGGGACTGGGATGACATCGCCGCCCAGATCGCCGCCCGCGACGAGGCCGACCGCCTCCAGCGCGACCGCGTAGTGGTCAACATGGGCCCGGTCCACCCCTCCACGCACGGGGTGCTGCGCCTGGTGCTGGAGACCGACGGGGAGACCGTCACCGAGCTGCGTGCCGGCACGGGCTTCCTGCACACCGGCATTGAGAAGAACATGGAGTACCGCACCTGGGTGCAGGGGGAGACCTTTGTAACCCGCATGGACTACGTGGCTCCCTTCTTCCAGGAGGTCGGCTACGCCCTGGCGGTGGAGAAGCTGCTCGGCATCACCGATGACGTCCCTGAGAAGGCGACCGTGGCCCGCGTGGTGCTCATGGAGCTCAACCGCATCGCCAGCCACGTGGTGGCCATCGGCTCGGCCGGCAACGAGATGGGCGGCACCACGCTGATGACCATCTCCTTCCGGTGCCGTGAGAACATCCTGCGCGCCTTCGAGATGGCCTCCGGGCTGCGTATGAACCACGCCTATGTGCGCCCCGGCGGCCTGGCCCAGGACCTGCCGGAGGGCTTCACCGACTTCGTCCGCTCGGTCATGCCGAACATCAAGAACGACCTGGGCGAGCTGGAGTCCCTGCTCATGGCCAACCCGATCCTGAAGTCCCGGTTCGTCGGGATCGGCGAGATGAGCCTTTCCGCCGCGATGGCCATGGGGCTGACCGGGCCGTGCATCAGGGCCGCGGGCTACCCGCTGGACATGCGCAAGCTGCGCCCCTACTGCGGGTATGAGACCTATGACTTCGAGGTCCCCGTGTACGACCGCTCCGACTGCTACAACCGGCTGCGGGTCCGCTTCGACGAGTGCTACCAGTCCCTGAAGATCGTCTCCCAGGCACTGGATCGGCTCGACGAGATCGCCGGGCGCGGGGACGACCCCTCCAACACCACGATGGTGGCCGACCCGACCATCGCCTGGCCCGCCCGCATGGCCGTCGCCACCGACGGGCAGGGGCAGTCCCTGGAGCACGTCAAGGAGATCATGGGCACCTCCATGGAGTCCCTGATCCACCACTTCAAGCTCGTTACCCAGGGTTTCCGGGTGCCTGCCGGGCAGGTGTACCAGACGGTTGAGCACGCCAAGGGCGTCCTGGGCATCCAGGCCGTCTCCGACGGCGGCACCCGCCCCTACCGGGTCCACTTCCGGGACCCCTCCTACTCCAACCTGCAATCGCTGGCCATGATGAGCGAGGGCGGCATGATCGCCGACGTCGTGCCCTCCCTGGCCTCGATCGACCCCGTCCTGGGAGGCGTGGACCGCTAATGAGCACCCTTGAGAACACCCCTGCCCCGGCCGACGCCGCCGGGATCGCGCTCGGCTACGCCCCGGACGTGGCCGCGCAGCTGGACGCCGACATCGCCGAGATCATGTCCCGCTACCCGTCCGGGTACGAGCGCAGCGCCATCATCCCCATGCTGCACCTGCTGCAGAGCGTGGACGGCTACGTCTCTCCGGCCGGCATCGCGCTGGTCGCCCAGAAGCTGGAGCTGACCCGCTCCGAGGTCTCCGCCGTGGCGACTTTCTACAGCCAGTTCCGCCGCCACCCCGCGGGGGAGTACCACGTGGGTGTTTGCACCAATGCCCTGTGCGCCGTCATGGGAGGCGACGAGGTCTGGCAGGCCGTCAGTGAGCACACCGGGCTCGGCAGCGACGAGACCAGCGCGGACGGCCGCATCAGCCTGGAGCGCGTGGAGTGCAACGCGGCCTGCGACTACGCCCCCGTGGTGATGGTCAACTGGGAGTTCTTCGATAACCAGACCCCCGCCTCCGCCGTCGACCTGGTGACACGCCTGGAGCGCGGCGAGGACGTGACCCCCACCCGTGGCCCGGAGACCGTGCCGACCTTCCGGGAGAACGAGCGGCTGCTGGCCGGATTCGAGGACGGCCGTGCCGACGAGGGCGTTGCGGCCGGCGAGTCCAGCCTGCGCGGCCTGCGGCTGGCCCGTGAGCACGACTGGACGGCACCCACCCAGGAGGAGGACAAGTGAGTGAGCAGACGCCCGGCCCCGCAGAGCCGGCCTTCACCGCGCCGGGAACACTCACCCCGGTCGTCACCGACATGTGGGACAAGCAGCGCTCCTGGACGCTGGACGCCTACCGGGAGGCCGGCGGCTACCGGGGCCTGGCCCGGGCCAAGACCATGAGCTCGGCAGAGCTGATCGAGCTGGTCAAGGCCTCCAACCTGCGCGGCCGCGGCGGCGCCGGCTTCCCCACCGGGCTGAAGTGGTCCTTCCTGCCCGCCCCGGACGGCCTGCCCCGCTACCTGGTGGTCAACGCCGATGAGTCCGAGCCCGGCACCTGCAAGGACATGCCCACCCTGATGGCCAACCCGCACGCCCTGGTGGAGGGCGTAGCCATCACCTCCCGCGCCATCGGCGCCGACCGTGCCTTCGTGTACGTGCGCGGCGAGGTCGCCCACGCCTACCGCCGCCTGCTGCACGCCATCCACGACGCCACCGACGCCGGCCTGCTCGACGACGGCTTCGGCCTGGACGGCAGCCAGCCGCTCAAGATCGTCGCCCACGCCGGTGCAGGCGCCTACATCTGCGGTGAGGAGACGGCGCTGCTGGACTCCCTGGAGGGACGCCGCGGCCACCCGCGCCTGCGCCCCCCGTTCCCCGCGGTGCAGGGCCTGTACGCCCGCCCCACCGTCATCAACAACGTCGAGACCATCGCCTCCGTGCCCGGGGTGCTGGCCCGCGGCGCCGCCTGGTACTCATCCATGGGCACCGAGCGCTCCAAGGGGCACGGCCTGTTCTCCGTGACCGGGCACGTGGCCAATCCTGGGCAGTTCGAGGCGCCCTTCGGCATCACCATGCGCGAGCTGATTGAACTGGCCGGCGGTGTCCGGGCGGGCCACGAGCTGAAGTTCTGGGTGCCGGGCGGCTCGTCCACCCCGATCTTCGGCCCCGAGGAGCTGGATGTCCCGCTCGACTACGAGTCCGTGGTCGGTGCCGGCTCGCTGCTCGGCACCCGCGCCCTGCAGGTCTTCGACGACACGGTCTCGGTGGTTCGCGTGGTGTCCCGGTGGACCGAGTTCTACCAGCACGAGTCCTGCGGCAAGTGCACCCCGTGCCGCGAGGGCACCTACTGGATGCGGCAGATCATGACCCGCCTGGAGGCGGGCCTGGGCGAGCCCGGCGACGTGGAGAAGCTGGAGGACATCGCCGACAACATCTCCGGCCGCTCCTTCTGTGCCCTCGGCGACGCCGCCGCCACCCCGGTGCTCTCCGGCATCAAGCGCTTCCGCAGCGAGTTCGAGGCCGGCTACACCACACCCGCGGCCGAGCTGTTCCCCCACGCGGCCTCCTCCATTGTCAACAGCCAGGCTCAGAGCGGACGGTGACCAGATGACTGACACGGTCAACATCACGATCGACGGCATGAACGTCGAGGTGGACAAGGGCACGCTGCTGATTCGGGCCGCGGAGCAGGTGGGCGTGCGCATTCCCCGCTTCTGCGACCACCCGCTGCTGGCGCCCTCAGCCAACTGCCGCCAGTGCCTGGTGGAAGTCGCCATGCCGGGGCGCGACGGCGTCGTGCGCCCCATGCCCAAGCCGCAGCCCGCCTGCGCCATGACCGCATCAGAGGGGATGGAGGTCTCCACCCAGGCCACCAGCCAGGTGGCCGCCAAGGCCCAGGCCGGCACCATGGAGTTCCTCCTGATCAACCACCCACTGGACTGCCCGGTGTGCGACAAGGGCGGCGAGTGCCCCCTGCAGAACCAGGCCCTGGAGCTGATGGCCTCCGGCGCGCAGGCGGCCACCCGCTTCACCGACGTCAAGCGCGCCTTCCCCAAGCCGCTGCGCCTGACCAGCAACATCCTGCTCGACCGCGACCGCTGCATCCTGTGCCAGCGCTGCGTGCGCTTCGCCGACCAGATCGCCGGTGACCGCTTCATCACCCTGCAGGGACGCGGCGGCGGCCACGCCGGCGGGGAGGTCACCGGCGGGCTCTACTCCGAGCAGATCGGCCGCTTCGACTCCGGCGTCCTGGACTTCCACGATCCCGCGGCCGTCGCCTCGGGGCACACCCAGACCGTCCGCGGCGGGGAGCACCTGGTCCCCGAGGACGACCTCGCCGGCCCCGGTGGGCAGCCCGGCGTCGTCGACGGCACCGTATACGGCCCGGGCACGCTCGGTGGGGCCGAGGAGCTGGATGTGTCCGGACGGCCCTTCGCCTCCTACTTCTCCGGCAACATCATCCAGATCTGCCCCGTCGGCGCCCTGACCAGCGCCCGCTACCGCTTCCGGGCCCGCCCTATGGACCTGGTCTCCACGGACACCGTCACCGAGCACGACGCCTCCGGCTCCGCCCTGCGCGTGGACATGCGCCGCGGCGTGGTGCTGCGCCGCCTGGCCGGCAACGACCCCGAGGTCAACGAGGAGTGGATCACCGACAAGGACCGCTTCGCCTTCCCCTGGTCATCCCTGGATGACCGTCTGGACGTCCCGCTTGTGCGCGATGAGGCCAGCGGCGAGCTGGTGCCCACCTCCTGGTCCGACGCCCTGGACGTGGCCGCCCGCGGACTCGCCGGGGCGCGCCGGGACGGCGGCGTGGGCCTGCTGCCAGGAGCTCGCCTGACCCTTGAGGACGGCTGGGCCTGGTCCCGGTTCGCCCGCACCGTGCTGGGCACCAATGACATCGACCAGCGTGTGCGCGCCCACTCTTCCGAGGAGGACTCCTTCCTGGCCGCCCGGGTGGCGGGCACCGGCCTGGGCACGGTCACCTACCGGTCGCTGGAGAGCGCCGGCCAGGTGCTGCTGATCGCCCTGGAGCCGGAGGACGAGTGCGGGTCCCTGTTCCTGCGCCTGCGCAAGGGCGTGCGCGCCGGCGGCGTCAAGGTCGCCACCGTGGCCAGCCTCCGCTCGGCCGGCTCGCGCAAGCTCGACGCCGAAGTGGTCCTGGCCGTCCCCGGAACTGAGGCGCGCGCCGTCGCCCTGCTGTCCCAGACCCACCCCGAGCTGACCCGGGCCCTGGGCGGGGAGGGTGCCACCATCCTGGTGGGGGAGCGGGCCGCGGCGGTTCCCGGATTGCTGTCCGTGGTGGACACGCTTGCCAATGCGACCGGCGCCCGCCTGGCGTGGGTGCCGCGTCGCGCCGGTGAGCGCGGCGGCATTGAGGCGGGTCTGCTCCCGCACCTGCTGCCCGGCGGGCGCCCCGTTTCCGACGCCGCCGCCCGTGCCGAGGTGCAGCAGCTGTGGGCCCCGCCTGGCGGTATCAGCGCCCCCGACCCGCTGCCCGCGCAGCCTGGACGCGACACCACTGCCATACTGCACGCGCTGGCCGACGGTGAGCTCGGTGGGCTGGTGGTCGGCGGCGTCGACCTGCGCGACTTCCCCGATCCGGGGCTGGCCCGTACCGCCCTGGCATCCTCCGGCTTCACCGTCCAGCTGGAGGTGCGCCGCAGCGAGGTCAGCGAGCACGCCGACGTGGTGCTGCCGGTGGCCCCGCCGGTGGAGAAGAACGGCACCTTCGTCAACTGGGAGGGACGCGTGCGGCCCTTCGGGCAGGCTCACGTGTCCCGCGCCCGCACCGACCGGCAGGTGCTGGCTGCCCTGGCCGCCGAGATGGGCGTGGACCTCGAGGTCGACACGCTTCAGGAGGTGCACGCACAGGTGGACGCACTGGGCCTGTGGGGCGGGGATCGCCCCCGGGTCAGCTTCACCCCGGCTCCTGAGGCCCCAGACGCTTCGGCACAGGCGCCCGGCCGCTCCACGGTCAGTGGCCTGGACGCCGTACTGGCCACCCACAAGCCCATGCTCGACGCCGGCCGCCTGCAGGACGGTGAGCCCTTCCTGGCCGCCACGGGCCTGCGGCCCACGGCGCGTGTCGGCGCCGACCTGGCTGCTCGGCTGCACCTGGTCGGCGGCGAAGCAGTCGACGTGACCACCGCGGCCGGCACGATTACGCTTCCGGCCGCTGTCGGCGCAGTCCCCGACGGGACCGTCTGGCTGCCGGAGTGCTCGCCCGGCTCCACGGTGCGCCAGAGCCTCGGCGTCGGCCACGGCGCCCGTGTGTCCCTCTCACTCACCACTGCGGACAGCCCGGAGGTGGCCCAGTGAACCCGATCGGAATTGCCAGCAGCTCACGCGTCCCGGCGGCCCTCGCCGCGCAGGGCGGCGGCGTGGTCGCCGACTTCACCGAGGAGACCTGGTGGCTGACGCTCATCAAGGCCGTGTTCATCATGGTCTTCCTGATCCTCAGTGTCATCGTCGCCATCTGGGCCGAGCGGCGCGTCCTGGGGCGCATGCAGACCCGGCCCGGGCCCAACGTAAACGGTCCGCTCGGCCTGCCGCAGCTGGTGGCGGACGCCGCCAAGCTGATCATGAAGGAGGACTTCTGGCTCAAGGGTGCCGAGAGCCTCATCTACATCCTGGGCCCGGTCATCGCTGCCTTCAGCGCCTTCATGATCTACGCGGTGATCCCCTTCGGCCCGCAGGTAAGCATGTTCGGCCACTCCACGCCGCTGCAGCTGACGGACTTCCCCGTCTCCGTGCTGTACGTGCTGGCGATCACCGGATTCGGCGTATACGGCATCATCCTGGGAGGCTGGTCCACGCACTCCACCTACCCGCTGTTCGGCTCCGTCCGTTCGGCCGCGCAGGTCATCTCCTATGAGCTGAGCATGAGCCTGTCGATCCTGACGGTCTTCCTCGCCTCCGGCACCATGTCCACCTCCGGCATCGTCGGCGCGCAGGAGCGCCTGTGGTGGTGCGTGGCCATGATCCCCAGCTTCCTGATCTACGTGGTCTCCATGGTCGGCGAGGTCAACCGCCTGCCCTTCGACCTGCCCGAGGCGGAGGGCGAGCTGGTTGCCGGCCACATGGTGGAGTACTCCTCGATGAAGTTCGCCTGGTACTACCTGGGCGAGTACATCAACATGTTCAACGTCTCCGCCGTGTGCACCACCCTGTTCCTCGGCGGCTGGCGCTCCTTCATCCTGGCCAGCTTCTGGGACGGCGCCAACTCCGGCTGGTGGCCGATGCTGTGGTTCATCCTCAAGGTCTGGTGCGTGATGTTCTTCATGATCTGGACTCGCGGGACGCTGGTGCGCATCCGCTACGACCACTTCATGAAGTTCGGCTGGAAGTTCCTCATCCCCGTCGCCCTGGTGTGGTTTGTGCTGGTCGCCATCGTGCAGGGCTACCGGTCCTTCTCCGGCGGCTCCACCCAGGGGCTGCTGCTGGTGCTGGCCGCCATCTTCCTGGTGGCCATGGTGATCCTGCTGGTGCTGCCCGCGGGCGAGGAGGACGAGGACCTCCCCGCTACCGGCTGGGAGCCGGCGGATACGGATGCCGTCACCGTTCCGGGTGAGGAACTGGACGCCTTTGCCGGGGGCTTCCCGGTACCGCCGCTGCCGGGCCAGAAGCTGCCGCCGTCACCGCGTGCTCGCCGCGCCCGCCGCTCTGCCGCACCGGTGCTTGACGCCGCCAGCGACGTCTCCCTGACTGCGGCCGCCACCGACTCCGACGTCACCGCTCAGGAGGGAACCGATGACTGACCCAACACCTCAGGAGTCCCGCCCCGGGGACCGGGAGGGCGTCGGCCACGACCAGTGGCTGCGCGACGAGCCCAGCGCACTGGGACGCGTTTTCGCCCCCGTGGCCGGCTACGGGGTCACGCTGTCCTCCATCTTCCGCCCCACCGTCACGGAGCTGTACCCCTTCGAGAAGCCGGTGCTGATGCCGCGCTACCACGGGCGTCACCAGCTCAACCGCTACGACGACGGCCTGGAGAAGTGCATCGGCTGTGAGCTGTGCGCCTGGGCCTGCCCCGCAGACGCCATTTACGTCGAGGCCGCGCCCAATGCGCCGGGGGCGCAGTACTCACCTGGCGAGCGCTACGGCCGCGTTTACCAGATCAACTACCTGCGTTGCATCTTCTGCGGCCTGTGCATTGAGGCCTGCCCCACGCGCGCGCTGACCATGACCCACGAGATCGACGAGCTGGTCGGCCCCACCCGCTCCGGCCTCATCTACGAGAAGCAGGACCTGTTGGCGCCAGTTCCCGAAGGCGCCCTGGCCGCTCCCCACCCAATGGTGGAGGGCACCGAGGATGGCGACTACTACCGGGGTGCCGTCACCGGCCCCACGCAGGACCAGGTCGACTGGGTGTGTGAGAACCGCCCCGATGACCCCACGCTCACCTCCGTACGCACGGTTCCCGCACCCGCGAAGGCCCCGAAGGAGGCGGTGCACTCATGACGCTCATGAACCCCCTGCCCGCGACCCTCACCGCGGACGGCACCCTGTCCGGCGGTGAGACGGTCCTGTTCGCCGTCGTGGCCGTCATCATGGTTGCCTGTGGCCTGATCCTGCTGACCGCGAAGCGCGCCGTGAACGCCGCCGTGAGCATGATCCTGATCATGATCTGCCTGGCGGCACTCTACGTCGCCAATGAGGCCCCCTTCCTGGGGGTCATCCAGGTGGTCGTCTACACCGGCGCCGTGATGACGCTGGTGCTGTTCGTGATCATGCTTGTGGGCGTGGGCGGAGACGAGCCGGTCGCCACCCACAACGCAGCCACCAAGTGGCTGCTGACGCTGTTCGGAGTCGGCTTGGTGGCTGTGATCGCCGCGGTTGTGTGGCGAACCGCCTTCCCCACCGCGGTCGGCCTGGCCGAGGGTGACGAAGCCAGCCCCCAGTCGCTCGCAGTGGTCCTGTTCGGCGACCACGTGGTCACCATGGAGCTGACCGGGATCCTGCTGATCACTGCCGCGGTTGGAGCACTGACCCTCACCCACCGGCAGCGGGTCCGCCCCCGCCTGTCCCAGCGCGACCGGGTGGATGCCCGGATGCGGGCGTATGCCAGCTCCGGCACCCACCCGGGGCAGAAGCCCATGCCCGGCGTCTACGCGGCCACCAACAGCGCCGCCGCACCCGCCCTGGCGGCCTCCGGCGAGGCGCTGGAGGAGTCCGTGCCGCGGGTGCTGCGGGTACGGGACCAGGCGCTGGAGCTGTCCGAGGTGTCCCCGGAGATGGGCGCGGCTCAGCGCGCCGGTCGCATCACTCAGCGGGAGGACGCCACCGTCGGTCGCTCAGGCATGCCGGCAATGCCGGGCGCCCCCGCGCCCGTTGTCACCCAGCCCGTCGCCCCGGCGGCAGCCGCCGCGTCGCCCGGCTCTGCGGCCGCCGGTGAAGCGCCGGCAGAAACCGAGGAGGAGCACAAGTGAGCGTCCCCATTACCGCCTATGTTGTGCTCGCCGGGGTGCTGTTCACCCTGGGTGCCCTGACCGTGCTGCTGCGGCGCAACGCGATCATCGAGCTGATGGGCGTGGAGCTGATGCTCAACGCCGTCAACCTCGTGCTGGTGACCTTCTCCCGCATGTACGGGGACCTGAGCGGGCAGGTGTTCGCGTTCTTCGCCATCGTCGTGGCCGCGGCGGAAACCGTCGTCGGACTGAGCATCGTCGTGTCCATCTTCCGCACCCGCAGGTCCACGTCGGTTGACGACCTGAACCTGCTCAAGCACTGAAGGAGCCGAGATCATGACCGCATCCCCTCTCGTGCTCTCCACCGGGCTGCTCGCGAGCCAGTCCGTGGTCGGTGCCGCCGCGCCCGCCACCGGTGCGGCCGCGCTGGCCTGGCTGCTGATAGCCGTGCCCGCGGCCTGCGCCGCCATCCTGCTGCTGCTCGGCCGGGCCGCCGACGCCTGGGGCCACTGGCTGGGCGTGGCTGCCGCCGCATTCAGCGCCTGCCTCGGCCTGGTCATCCTCGCCCAGGTGCTGGGCCTGGACGCCGCCGACCGAGCTGTGGGCGTGCCCCTGTGGCGCTGGTTCGGCGCCGGAGACCTGGACGTGAGCCTGGGCCTGCGCCTGGACCCGCTGTCGCTGACCTTCGTGGTGCTGGTGACCTGCGTCGGCTTCCTCATCCACCTGTACTCGGTTGCCTACATGGCCCATGACCGGGACCGGCGCCGGTTCTTCGCCTACCTGAACTTCTTCATCGCCGCCATGCTCACCCTGGTACTCGGCGACTCCTACATCGCCCTGTTCATCGGCTGGGAGGGCGTGGGCCTGGCCTCCTACCTGCTCATCGGCTTCTGGAACACCGCCGACGCCGACGCCCCCCAGGCGGAGCAGTTCACCAGCCGGGAGAACGCGGCCGCCGCCAAGAAGGCCTTCATCATGAACCGCATCGGCGACGTCGGCCTGCTGCTGGCCATGATGGCCTGCATCGCGCAGGTCGGCTCGGTCGCCTACGACGCGGTGCTGCCGGCCGCCCAGGAGGGGGCCATCTCCACCGGATGGCTCACCGCAATCGGCTTCAGCCTGCTGCTGGCGGCGTGCGGAAAATCCGCCCAGTTCCCCCTGCAGGCCTGGCTGGGTGACGCCATGGCGGGCCCCACCCCGGTGTCCGCGCTGATTCACGCCGCCACCATGGTCACCGCCGGCGTGTACCTGATCGTGCGCTCGGGCGCCGTATTCGAGGGCGCCCCCGACGCCCAGCTGGCCGTCGCCGTCGTCGGGGCCATCACCCTGGTGCTGGGCGCCGTCATCGGCTGCGCCAAGGACGATATGAAGAAGGTGCTGGCCGCCTCCACCATGAGCCAGATCGGCTACATGATGCTCGGCGCCGGCCTGGGGCCGATCGGCTACGCCTTCGCCATCTTCCACCTGCTCACCCACGGCTTCTTCAAGGCCCAGCTGTTCCTGGGCGCCGGCAGCGTCATGCACGCGATGGGCGACCAGGTGAACATGCGCCGCTTCGGCGGCCTGCACCGCGCCATGAGGATCACCTGGGTCACCATGGGAATCGGCTGGCTGGCCATCCTCGGGATCCCGCCCTTCTCCGGGTTCTGGTCCAAGGACAAGATCATTGAGGCCGCCTTCGTCGGCGAAGGCGCCCGCCCCTGGATCCTGGGCACCATCGCCCTGCTGGGCGCCGGGCTCACCGCCTTCTACATGTCGCGGCTGTTCTTCATGATCTTCCACGGCACCCCCCGGTGGACCACCGCCAAGGACATTGAGGGTGAGGTCCACCCCCACGAGTCCGGCTGGATGATGACGCTTCCGCTGATCATCCTGTCCGTCTTCTCCCTCGGCCTGGGTGGGGCGCTGACCATGGGTGACGCCTTCGTCACCTGGCTGGAGCCGGTCACCGGGCATGCCGCGCACGGCGAGCCCGTCCTCCCGGCCACCGCGATCATGGGGGCCACGCTCGCCCTGGTGATTATCGGCGTCGTCGTCGCCTGGGCCCTGTACGTGCGGCGGGACGTGCCCACGGTGGTGCAGCGCGCGAACCTCCTGGTGGAGGCCGCCCGCCACGACATGTACCAGGACACGATCAACGAGGCAGTAGCCATGCGGCCCGGTCAGGGGCTCGTCCTCGCCGCGGGGGTCGCGGACCACTACGTCGTCGACGGCGCCGTAGAGGGGCTCGCCAAGGGAACCGGGGCGCTCGGCCGGCTCACCGCCCGCACCGAGTCCGGATACGTCCGCTCCTACGCCGGCTACATGCTCGGAGGGACGGTCCTAGCACTTATCGCCGTCCTGGCCAGCAGGTTCTGAGAGGACACGACCACATGCAGCCCATGAATGAAACCTTTCCCATCCTGACTGTCATGGCGGTCGTCCCGCTCGCCGGGGCACTGCTGCTGTGGCTGATGCCCCCGCTGCGGCGCCAGGGGCGGGTCATCGGCCTGCTCTTCTCCCTGGCCACGTTCGGTGTAGGCATCTGGGCGCTGACCCGCTTTGACATGGCCCAGGCCGGCGCCACGCAGCTGGCCGAGACCCACTCCTGGATCCCGCTGCTGGGCGTGTCCTGGGCGCTGGGCGTGAACGGGCTCGGCCTGGCCATGCTGCTGCTGACCGCCTTCCTGGTGCCGCTTGTGCTCCTGGCCAGCTGGGGAGAGGTGCCCGCGGACCAGCAGTCCCTGTTCAGCGGCCTGGTGCTGGTGCTGGAGGCCTTCGTCGTGGTCATCTTCGCGGCCCGCGACGTCTTCCTGTTCTACATCTGCTTCGAGGCCATGCTCGTGCCGGTGTACTTCCTCATCGGGCGCTTCGGCGGTGAGCGCCGGCGTCGCGCCGCCCTGAAGTTCCTGCTGTACTCCCTGGCCGGCGGGCTGGTCATGCTCGTGGGGGTAGTCGCACTGTTCGTCTACGGCCCCGGCGGTGAGGGCGCCTACCTGATTGAGAACCTGACCGGCCGGATAGGCGGATCCACCGCCGCCGGGAGGTGGATCTTCATCTCCTTCTTCGTCGCCTTCGCCATTAAGGCACCCATGGTGCCGCTGCACACGTGGTTGCCGGACACCGCGGAGCAGGCCACACCGGGCACCTCCGTGCTGCTGATCGGCGTGCTGGACAAGATCGGCACCTACGGCATGGCCGCGCTGGTGCTGCCCCTGTTCCCGCGCGAGTCCGCCTGGGCCGCGCCGGTAGTGCTGGTACTGGCCGTGATCGGGATCATCTACGGGGGCCTGGCCGCCATCGCCCAGGACAACCTGTACCGGCTGATCTCCTACACCTCCATCAGCCACTTCGGCTTCATGGTGCTAGGACTGTTCATCGGCAACCAGATCGCCGCGACCGGCGCTATGGTCTACATGGTCGCCCACGGGCTGTCGATCGCCGGCCTGTACCTGGTTACCGGCTTCCTCGCCCGCCGCACCGGCACCGTTGCCATTAGCGAGCTCGGCGGCATCCAGCGGGTCATGCCGCTGATCGCCGGCACCTTCCTCATCTCCGGCCTGGCCTCCATCGCCCTGCCGGGGCTGAGCGGATTCGTTCCGGAGTGGATGGTGCTCACCGGCACCTTCTCCGAGTCGGTGCCGCTCGGGATGATCGCCGTGCTCGGCGTCATCATCGCCGCCGTGTACGTGCTGCTGCCCTACCAGCGGGTGTTCACCGGCGCTCCCGCCCGTGAGCGCGTGGGCAGCGCCGACCTGGACGGCCGCGAGAAGCTCGTGCTGGTACCGGTCATCGCCGCCATGCTCGCACTCGGGCTTGCGCCCGCCGTGCTGACCGACGCCTTCGAGGACGTCGCGGCGCAGGTTGCCGCTGCGCTGGATGCCACCGGAACCACGGCGGCCCAGGCCGTCTCGGCTACCGCCCCCGCCCCGGCAGACCCCGCCGTCGCCGTCGTGATCGCAGAAGGGAACACGAAGTGAGCCTCACCGCCCCGGTCATCGAATGGGCCGGCCTCACCCCGGTACTGATCATCCTGCTTGCGGGCGTCATCGGCGTACTTGTGGAGGCGTTCGTCCCCCGCGCCGCTCGCCCGGTCGTACAGGCCATGCTGAGCCTGCTGGCCGTTCTCGGCGCCGGCGTGGCACTGGCGGGCCGCTGGTCCATCGTGTCCCCCGGCATCGGCCGCCAGCTGGCCACCGGCATCGCGGAGGACCCCTTCGGGGTAGCCGCCCAGGGCATTGTGCTGGTGATCGGCTTGCTTGCCATCCTGGTGATGGCCGACCGCACCACCGCCGACGACGGCGCCTTCGCCGCCCAGGCCGCCGACCGCCCCGGCAGCGCCGAGGAGGCCGAGTCCCTGCACGCCCGCTGGGTGTCCACCGAGATGTTCCCGCTGACCCTGTTCTCGCTGGGCGGCATGATGCTGTTCCCGCTGGCGGACGACATGATCACGCTGCTGGTCACCCTGGAGCTGGTCTCGCTGCCCCTGTACATCATGGCGGCCATGGCGCGCCACCGCCGCCTGCTCAGCCAGGAGGCCGCCCTGAAGTACTTCGTGCTGGGAGTATTCGCCTCGGCCTTCCTGCTGATGGGCGCCGCCTTCCTGTACGGGGTGTCCGACTCGCTGTCCTACAGGGCGATCGCCTACGCCATCGCCGGCGGGGGAGCGCTCGGTATGGACTGGCTGGCCCTGGCCGGGGTCGTGCTGGTGACCATCGGCCTGCTGTTCAAGACAGCAGCTGCGCCGTTCCACGCCTGGAGCCCGGACGTCTACCAGGGTGCTCCCACCCCGGTCACGGGCTTCATGGCGGCCGGGGTGAAGGCCACTGCCTTCCTCGCCCTGGTGCGCTTCTACTACGTGGTAGGCGGCGTACTGGGCTGGGACCTGGCCCCGTTCCTGTGGGCTGTTGCCATCTTGACCATGGCCGTGGGCACCGTGGTCGGCGTGGTGCAGACCGATGTGAAGCGCATGCTGGCCTACTCGGCGATAGCCCACGCCGGCTACATGCTCATCGGCATCATTGCCTGGAACTCTATCGGCGTGAGTGCGCTGATGCTGTACGCCCTGACCTACGGCATCGCCACCGTCGGCGCCTTTGGGGTGGTCACGCTGGTGCGGGAGAGCCACGACGGCGCCCCCGGCGCCGAGGCCACGGACCTGAAGGCCTTCGCCGGTCTGGGGCGGCGCAGTCCCTGGCTGGCCGGCGCCATGACCGTATTCCTGCTGTCATTTGCCGGTATCCCGCTGACTGCCGGATTCGTGGCGAAGTTCGAGGTGTTTATCGCGGGTGTCGTAGGCGGGGCTACCTGGCTCGTCGTCGCCGCGGTGATCAGCTCTGTGGCCACTGCCTTCTTCTACATGCGACTGATCGTGCTCATGTTCTTCCGCGAGCCGGAGGGGGAGCGGGTGGCCGTCGTCGACTCCATGGGGCCGACTGCGCTGGCGATCGGCTTGGCGGCCGTCGGTACCGTGCTCATTGGCGTCCTGCCCCAGGCCGTAGCGGGGGCGCTGGCTAACGCCGCTATGCTCCTACCGTGATTGGAACGCTGCCCCTCAGCCTCCCGCAGCTCGAAGAGCGGATCGTACCGGGACTCGAAGCCATTGAGGCGCGCCTGCTAGAGGTCGTCAGCAACGCCGACGAAACCATTAACGCACCGACCTCTCACCTGGCCGCGGCCGGCGGGAAGCGGCTGCGCCCCGTGCTCACGCTGCTGACGGCTCACCTAGGTGACCCGGGCTTGGCGGTCGTCGAGCCCGTGCTGGACGCGGGCGTCGCCGTCGAGCTCACCCATATCGCCACTCTCTACCACGATGACGTAATGGATGAGGCGCCCCTGCGCCGCGGTGCCCCCAGTGCCCAGACGGTGTGGGGCAACTCGGCGGCGATTCTCACCGGGGACGTGCTGGTGGCCCGGGCATCCCAGCTCGTGGCCGCACTCGGCCCGCAGGCGGTGCTGGCGCACTCCAAGACCTTTGAGCGGCTGTGCATGGGCCAGCTGCATGAGACGCTGCCGCGCCCGGCAGGCACGGACCCGGTGGCGCACTACCTGCAAGTACTGGCGGACAAGACCGGCTCTCTCATTGCCGTGTCGGCGCGCTATGGCGCCATGCTCTCCCGTGCGGGGGAGGCTACCGAGGCGATCGTGGAGGCGTTCGGGGAGAAGATCGGGGTGGCCTTCCAACTCGCTGACGACTGCATCGACCTGACCAGCGATACTGCCACCACCGGTAAGACTCCGGGCACGGACCTGCGGGAGGGCGTGGACACCATGCCGGTGCTGCTGCTGCGGCAGGCCCTGGCGGCGGGCGAGCTCGACGCCGCCGGGCAGTCGATCCTGGCCACTCTCTCCGGCGCCGACCTGTCCGACGATGCGGTGCTGGCGGACGTCGTGGCCCAGCTGCGCGTCCACCCGGTTCTCGCCCGCACCCGGAAGATGGCGATGGATTGGGCGGACCAGGCCGTCGCAGTGCTAGACGGCCTGGAGGACGCGGTTCTGGCCGGCACCGTAGAGCGTCTGGACGCCGGAGGCATTACGGGAGAGGAACGTGACGCGGCCCTTGCCGACGCACGGCAAAGGGTGGCCCTGGTACGTGATGGCATGGTGCAGTTCGCGCACCTGCTGGTGGACCGCGCAGCCTGACCCGCTCCCTTGCCGACGTCGGTAGCAGTCAGGTGCCAATGCCAGTATCGGTAAGGGCATTGCCGGAGACGAGGGCCGCACGAGGAACTGGCTGCCCCGCATCCCATCCAGGGGGCTTAGTCGCGCCACTGGGCACCGCCCAAGTGGTCGGGCCATTGAGGTCGACGACGCGGCGCAGCCCATCCCTGCCCAACAGCGCGTCATGCACGTGGGCGGTGCCGGCCAGGTAGTGGTCATCCACGGCGTTTATTGCGGAGGAGCCGCCGGCGCCGGCCACAGCATTTCCGAGGAGAAGTCTTCGGGGCAGGACTCCGGCGATGGCGGTGTCGGCGCTGGCGGTGCGCGATAGAAGAATGGGGATGCGGTGCCCGACGCCCTGCCAGCGAGTCCGCACCAATGGCACACCCGGGCTGGTGGACGCTGTGCGCCGGGACTGCCGGTCAGGTCAGCCAGTCGGTGGCGGCGTGGAAGGTGCAGGTCCCGCCCCGGCTGTAGAAGTAGCCGGCACCGACCTCGGAGACGGCTAGCGTCTGCGGCTCACGATCGATTCCGTCCTCCTCGGTTCCAAGCCTGGCAGTGGCCAGTTCCTCGCCGGTGGCGAGATCGATCAGGTGCAGCTCATGCGCGGCGGAGGGATAGGCCGCATAAACCACATCGCGGTGGACGGCGAGCGCTGCGGGGATGGTGTCCCCGGCGTCCGCGGACAGGGACAGTGTCGCTGCTGGCGAACCGAGGGGGCGCACGTCCAGCGCCGAATCGGTGCGTACGACCGAGTAGCCGCCCGTCTCCCACACCGTCGGGCGCGCGTCCAGCGCGCCTACGGGAGGCTGATCAGCCAGGGTCACCTCCTCGCCGGTGGTCACGTCCATGATGCGCCAGGCGTCGTAGGCGGTCTCCAACCAGTACAGCCAGGAGCCCAACAAGTAGGTGTCCAGGTTGTTCTCCTGGGTGACTAGGTTGCCGGACTCGAATGAGTAGACGATATAGGGCGGGTATGCGCCCTCGGAGTAGGAGGAGCTCGCCGTGCCTGTCAGTAGCGCGTCGCCGCTGACCTGGTGGAGGGCGTCATAACCAACTTGATGTGGATCCTTGAGGACAATCTCCATCGACTCGGTGTTGATGGCCCAGATGCGGGTGTCGCCACGGATTATCCCGGTACCGATGCCCAGGTTGGTGCCGTCGGTGTCCAGCGCCATCGTCCAGTTGCCGATTGTCGTATCGACCGCGGCGTCGACATCCAGCGGCAGCACTTCCACGACGGCCGCAGCCTCCAGATCCACCTTGAGCAGATGGGCTTGCCAGGCGGATTCCTGAGTCACCCCGGTGCGGACCGCCGTGACGACTACATAGCCGAAGTGGGCAGCGGCGTCGACGACCATGATTTCATCGGTGAGAATTTGAGCCGGTCCGACCTGCGGCGCGAGGTTCTGAAGCTCTTCGGCGGAGCCCATGGCTACCAGTTCCATGGAGCCGGCGTCGGCGCCGTCGGCTGTGAAATACCAGTAGTTCATGGCGGATGGATCCCCGTACCACCAGGTGTTGCCGCTGCTACCCACTAGGTAGCTGCCACGGAGCCGGCTGAACGACTCGGGATGGAAGTCTGATCCCGGCAGATTCCCGGCGTCGGCGAAGCCCACGGGGACGCGAGCCGGGGGCGTCGGGGTCGGTGAAGCGGCCGTGGATGCGGTGGCGCGGTCCGACGACGTCCGCGAACCGCATGCGGTGAGGATCGGGAGGGCGGTGGCTGTCAGTGAACTGAGCAGGAAGTGGCGGCGTCTCATGGTTGTCCTAGGCGCGGAGCGACGAAATGTCTCGATACTATATCGGCGCCTTGTCGTCGTGGGGAGACTCGGGTGAGACGGCAGTCTGTTGTTCGTGTTGGCGAGTGTGGCGGGCTGGGGGTGTCTGCTACGCGGGTTGGGCGTTAACAACGCTACTTAACGGCCTGCTGTATACCTTGCAGCCCTTCAGCAGACCGTTAACGGGCGTTGTTAACCTCGAAGTGGCGTTGTAGATGATCCCGCTTCCGGGCGGGGGATACCGGCAAACGACTCCGGGGGTGCTTGCAGCCGACTTGGGTACGGGGGTGCGTGCAGCCGACTCCAGGCGTGGGAGGTGCTGGGCACGGCATTGTCAGTGGCCGGTATCCGGTACTGCATGACCAGCGATGCGTACGCCCTCAAACGGACTTGTCAGGTTTGAGGTGTGGCTGGTGGGTGCTGTCGGCCTGGTGGGTGTGTGCCGGGTGCCCGCCGCGGGGGCGGAATGATGCTCCTATGGTTGTCAAAATTGATGACAAACACCGCCTACGGCCGCTGGTGCCGATCTGACACCCGCATGATTCCAACGTTCTGTTCGCGGCCGCTGCCGCCTCCTACCTCGTTTGTCATAGATCTGGACACTTCGGGCCGCCACGCACGGGACTCGGTGCCAGCAGAGAGTCGCATCCAGCCGACCCCTCGGCCTAAGCGCCCGAGATCACCCCGGAATCCACCTCCACACCCGCGAACCGGAGGAGTCACGTCACCCGGCGAATCGCAGATCCGTCGCCATGTGCACGAATCGTCGTGGTTTGAGCCGCGCAGTGCTGCGTCTGCATGCTTCCGGACGGGCGACAAGAACGAGGAGGTCAGCGGGAATGGGATTCGCCACTTCTGCCGACCTCGGCACGTAACGTCTACCGACCTCGGCGAGGGGCGGCGGAAGCCAGTCGGGTGAGCGGGACGCACGCCACACCGCGGTTGATGAGCACCCGCATACACTTGGGCCGACCTGAGCAGCGCACCGCCCGGTGCTCGCCCGGCCATCCACCCTTAGTCACCAGAAACGAAGACCAGTGAACGCACGCCCTCTTAATGTCGCCGTCATCGGAGCAGGCCCCGCCGGTATCTACGCCTCGGACATCCTGTCGAAGTCGGGCCTGGACGTGAACATCGACCTGTTCGAGCGCCTGCCTGCCCCCTACGGCCTGGTGCGTTACGGCGTGGCCCCGGACCACCCGCGCATCAAGCAGATCATCGTGGCCCTGTACAAGATCCTGCAGCGCGGCGACATCCGGCTGATCGGCAACGTGGAGGTCGGCCGCGACATCAGCGTCGCCGAGCTGCGCGAGCACTACGACGCCCTGATCTTCTCCACCGGCGCGGATACCGACGCCCCCCTGGACATCCCCGGTATCGACGCTCCCGAGTCCTACGGCGGCGCCGACTTCGTCTCCTGGTACGACGGTCACCCCGACCATCCGCGCACCTGGCCGCTGGAGGCCAAGGAGGTTGCCGTCATCGGCGTCGGCAACGTCGCCCTGGACATCTCCCGCGTCCTGGCCAAGCACGCCCGCGACCTGATGACCACGGAGATCCCCGCGAACGTGGCCGAGTTACTGCAGCAGTCCCCGGTCACCGACGTGCACGTCTTCGGTCGCCGCGGCCCCGCCCAGGTGAAGTTCACCCCCTGGAGCTGCGGGAACTGGGCAAGCAGCCCGATGTGGACGTCACCGTCGATGAGGAGGACTTCGAGTACGACGAGGGCTCCCGCGAGGCCCTGGCCGCCTCCAACCAGCAGCGGCAGGTGGTCAAGGCCCTGGAGAACTACGCCATGCAGGAGCCGGAGGAGCTGACCGCCTCCCGGACCATCCACATCCACCTGTTCCAGGCGCCCGCCGCCATTCTCACCGATGAGGCCGGGCACGTGCGCGCCCTGCGCACCGAGCGCACTCGCCTGAACGGTGACGGCACCGTCTCCGGCACCGGCGAGTTCCGGGACTGGCCGGTGCAGGCCGTCTACCGCGCCGTTGGCTACGCAGGCAGTCCCATTGAGGGCCTGCCCTTCGACGCCGACCGGCATGTGATCCCCAACGCCGGCGGCCGCGTGCTCGACGATGATGGCCAGCCGCTGACCGGCATCTACGCCACCGGCTGGATCCGCCGCGGCCCGGTCGGCCTGATCGGCTCCACCAAGTCCGACGCCCAGGAGACAATTACGAACCTGGTTGCCGATGCCAACGCCGGCCTGCTGCACGCCACCACCGACGACGCCTCCCAGGTCGGCCACGACGCCCTGCTGGCGCTGCTCGACTCCCGCGGCGTGCCCTACACCACCTGGGAGGGTTGGGAGCTGCTGGACGCCTACGAGCGCGAGCTGGGCGAGGCCTACGGTGAGGTCACGGTCACCGGCGGTGACGCCAAGTCGCGCGAGCGCGTCAAGGTTGTTGCCCGTGAAGCGATGACCGCGATCTCCCGCAGCACCGAGGCCCCCGCCGACCTCATCGGCCAGCCGGATCCCGATCGCGTGCCCGAGCGAGTTGCACACCGCCTGCAGGACTGACGGTCCGGTCGGGGCGGTAGGCTGAGGCACCCGGAGCACAGTGCCCGGACTCCAAGCAGCGAAAGGTAGCCCCATGCGTATCGGCGTACCCACCGAGGTAAAGGATCACGAATACCGCGTAGCGCTCACGCCGGCCGGCGTGGACACGCTCGTGCGGCACGGGCACGAGGTGACCGTGCAGGCGGGGGCGGGACTGGGTGCCGGCATTGCCGACGCCGACTACGTGGACGCCGGCGCGACCATCGCCGCCGATGCCGCTGCGGTGTGGGGCGGGGCCGAGATGGTCCTCAAGGTCAAGGAACCGGTGCCCTCCGAGTTCGGCTACCTGCGTGAGGGCCTGCTGCTGTTCACCTACCTGCACCTGGCCGCCGACCGCGCCCTGACTGAGGCCCTGATGGACCGGGGCGTCACGGCGGTCGCCTATGAGACGGTCGCCACCGACGACGGCGGCCTGCCGCTGCTCGCTCCCATGTCCGAGATCGCTGGAAGGCTCGGCGTGCAGGTGGGGGCCGACGCCCTGCTCGCACCAAACGGAGGCTCCGGCGTGCTGCTGGGCGGTGCCGCGGGAGTGCGCCGCGCCAACGTCGTCGTGCTTGGCGGCGGCACCGCCGGCCTGGCCGCCGCCCGCGTGGCCGCGGGCATGGGTGCGGACGTCACCGTCATGGACATCAACCCGGTCCGTATGCGCCAGATCGATGAGCTGACCGGCGGGACGGTCCGCACCCGCTTCTCCACCCCGCTGGACGTGGCCGGAGCCGTCGCCGCCGCCGATCTTGTCATCGGCGCCGTGCTCGTACCCGGCGCCCGCACGCCCCGGCTGGTGACCCACGAGATGGTCGAGGCGATGCGCCCGGGCTCCGTACTCGTGGACATCGCCATCGACCAGGGCGGCTGCTTCGAGGACTCCCACGTGACCACGCACTCCGAGCCCACTTACGAGGTGGACGGCAAGATCTTCTACGCCGTGGGCAATATGCCCGGGGCCGTGTCCTACACGTCCACCTACGCGCTGACCAACGCGACCCTGCCCTACGCCGTCGCCCTGGCCGATAGCGGCTGGCACGAGGCCTGCCGCCAGCGGGCCGACCTCGCCCGCGGCCTGGCCACCCATGGCGGCGCCCTGTACACGGCCGGCGTCGGGCAGGCCCTGGGACTCGACGTCGCCGACGTCGCCGCCCTGCTGGCCTGAGCCGGCCACCACTCCCAGGAACAGCACAGCGAGCGTTCATACACTCGCGCTATGACGGGCACGAACCACCACAACGGACTCAAGACCGCCGTCCTCATGGGGGGACTGTGGGGCCTGCTGCTCCTGCTCGGCTGGCTGCTTGCGCGCGGAACCGGCTCAAGCGTGTGGCTGCTGCTCATGCCCGCGATCGGGGTGGCGCAGACGGCCTACGCCTACTGGAACTCCGACAAGCTCGCGGTGCGCTCCATGGGCGCCGTCGAGGTCAGCGAGGTGCAGCAGCCGGTCATGTACGCGGTTGTGCGCGAGCTGTCCACTGCCGCCGGGCAGCCGATGCCGCGGCTGTACGTGGCCCCCACCATGAGTCCGAACGCCTTCGCCACCGGCCGCGACCCGCAGCACGCCGCCGTGTGCTGCACCCAGGGCATCCTCCAGCTGCTCAACCAGCGGGAGCTGCGCGGGGTACTCGGCCACGAGCTGTCCCACGTCTACAACCGGGACATCCTCACCGGCTCCGTAGCCGCGGGCATCGCCGGGGTGATCTCCTCGATCGCCACCGGCATCATGTGGTTCGGCGGGGGCCGGGACCGGCGCGACTCCAACGCCCTGGTTCTGCTCCTGCTGGCGCTGCTGGCTCCGCTGGCGGCCAGCCTCACCCAGTTCGCCGTCTCCCGTACCCGCGAGTACGACGCCGACCACGACGGCGCCGTCCTGACTCACGACCCGCTGGCCCTGGCCAGCGCACTGCACAAGCTGGAGACAGGCGTGGCCGCCGCACCCATGCGGCAGGACCCGCGCCTGGAGCCGGTCAGCGCCATGATGATCGCCAACCCCTTCGGCGGGGTGCGGAGCCTGTTCGCCACCCACCCGCCGATGGCCCAGCGCATCGCCCGCCTGGAGCAGATGGCGGGCTACTGAGACGGCTGCCACCCTCCGGTCAGGGATGACGGGTCACGGCTGGGGATCGCCCAGGCAGAAGACGAACTGGTTGGGGCTGAGCAGATTCCTCGTGTCGCCTGCCGTGTCGAACATGAAGGAGGTCAGGTTCCACTTGTACCAGAAGGAGTAAGCATCCTCATCCACGCCCGCGGCGATGCAGGCGTCCTCGTCGCCCGCCATCAGCCCGAGATCTGAGTCGGCAACGTCGGTAAGTACCTTCAGCGCCGGGTAGGTGCCGCTGGTGCACTCTGCAACGGCGGCCTCCTGCGTGGCGTCGTCAATACTCAGGCAGTCGCCCTCCTGAACCTCGATCAAGGAAGCGCTCGGGTCCTCGCCAAGGCCGATCATGCATAGATCCTGGTAAGTGGTGGTTGTTCCTGGCACGGTCGTGCAGTCGGTACCGGCAGCGGCGGTGACCCTGTAGGCGCCATCCGCAGAGTCGCAGTCAGCGACGTAGACGTGGCCCAGCTCCTTCACCTCCGGGTCCTCGATGCACTGTCCGGCGGTGGCCTGTGCTGCCGGGACGGGCCGGCCGTGCGATGCCACGCTGACGATGATGCCGATGCCGATGCCGGCGGCGACCGCTATGGCGGCCACCACAGCAATGACGAGGACTAGGGGACTACGACGCTTGTGCTGAGGCTGTCCGGGTTGCATCGGCATCGGGACGCCTGGCGTCTGCGTAGCCATGGGCTGCGCCTGGGGTGCGGGTCGCTGATCGGGACGGTAAGGGGGCCTAGGTTGCGACATGACAACGACTGTAGAAGGAGCTCGGTGATTGCGGAGCCGGACGTGGCGCCGTCATCGCTGTGAGCAGGGTCCTACGGTGGGGATTGGCGTGCGCAGCCGTTGGCTTGCTATCCTTCCACGGCACCGAGCAGAGGCGTGGGGCGGCAAGACCGGCCCGCGGCGAGCACGGAGCCCGGCGGGTTGCCCGAGCGGCCAATGGGAGCTGACTGTAAATCAGCCGCAGTATGCTACGGGGGTTCGAATCCCTCACCCGCCACCATGGTTGCGGCGTTTACGCCGCGGCCAGAACTCGCCCCCAGGGGCGGGACCGCGGTGAGCGAGGCCACGGGAAACGGAGTTGCGCAGGCAAATCCGATCTGCCTAAAGTTCCGCTCGTTGCCCCGATAGCTCAGTCGGCAGAGCGTCTCCATGGTAAGGAGAAGGTCAAGGGTTCGATTCCCTTTCGGGGCTCTGATGCTGCGGGGGCCTACGGGCCCCTGAAGTGTCATCTGGCGAGGTAGCTCAGCTGGTTAGAGCGCACGACTCATAATCGTGAGGTCGAGGGTTCGAGTCCCTCCCCCGCTACGCAAGTTCGAGCATGGCACCCAACGGGCTGCTCGAGGATCAGCGAGAGGAGAAGGACGTGGCCAAGGCCAGCGACGTTCGCCCCAAGATCACTCTGGCGTGCTCGGAGTGCAAGGAGCGCAACTACATCACCAAGAAGAACCGCCGGAACACTCCGGACCGGTTGTCTCTGTCCAAGTACTGCCGGCGCTGCGGCAAGCACACGGAGCACCGCGAGACCCGCTGACCGTGGCGGTGCGCGACGCGGATGCAGGCCCCGACGATCCAGGATCGCCGGGGCCTTGCCATACCCCCGCAGCAACGGCAGTCCCGGACACACTTGCCGCAGACATGGCGCAAGTCCTCGCCGCAGTTCTCGCCCGCCTGCCTTCCACCCACAGGGAACCGGTTGCCCCGGACACGAGCGGAGCGGACTGCGGCCCGGCCCTGGCGCCTGCTGCGCTCGTGCTCGCCCCCGCCGTCGTGGCACTGGCCGGATTAGCCGACCGGCTCCCGCGGTACACGGGCAACGCCGCCGACGGCACCGGTGGCAGGGACCTGACCGGATTCATCCACCGACGCTGCCGGATCACCCCGGCCGACGTCGTACCCGCCGACGCCCGCGGAAGACCAGCCTCCCGCGACCTCGAGCCCACCATGGACCGCACCGTCCGCGGCGGCTGGGAGCTGGTGCACAGCACCGTGCTCGTGTGCCCCGCCGGCCCGGGGTGGGCGACCGGTGCCCGGGTCGCTCACGACCTCGCCCGCCGCGCGGCGGCTGCGGCACCGGCACCGGGCGGACCAGTTCCGGCGTCGGGGGCGGAGCCGGTCCGTGAGCTCGTTCTCACCGCCGCCCACGTGCGCGACTGGTCCCGGGCGACCGGTGACCACAATCCCATCCACCTGCGTGCCGGCGCGGCGCGGCGGGCAGGACTGCCCGTAGGGGAGGGGGACGTAGTCGCCCATGGACTGCTGCTGGGTGCCATCAGCCTCGCGCTAGCGCCGGCTTCCGGGACGGTGGACCTGCGGTTCACCGGGGCCGTGCCGCTGCCGGCAGGCGGCTCTGTCGCGCTGCACGTCGACGCCGGGGGCGGTATCAGTACCGGCGGGCACAGCGCCCTATTGCGCCGCTGAGCCGGGTGCGGCGCTGGGTGGGGACCAAAGGTCCGTCCAGGTCACCCCCAGGTGAGCCAGCAGGCGGCGCAGCAGTGGCAGGGAGATGCCGACCACCCCGTGCGGATCCCCCTCAACGCCGTCGATGAAGGCGCCGCCCAGGCCGTCGATGGTGAACGCGCCTGCGCACCACAGGGGCTCCCCGGAGGCTACGTAGGCGTCGATCTCGGCGTCGCTGGGGGAGCCGAAGTGCACGATCGTGGATGACACGCCGGCGGCGGTAGCGGCGTCGCGGGCGCGCACCAGGAAGTGCCCGGTGTGCAGGGTGCCGCTGCGCCCCCGCATCGCCCGCCAGCGCTCGCGGGCCAACTGCGCGGTGCCCGGCTTGCCAACCACGTTCCCGTCGATCTCCAGCATGGAGTCACAGCCGACTACCACCAGGTCCGGGTCCGCCTGTGCCGCCGCGTCCGGGAGGCTGCCCGCCACGTCAAGTGCCTTGGCCTGCGCCAGAGCCTGCACCTGCTCTGCGGGTGTGGGAGCCGGTGAGCCGCCGGCGCGGCGCGCGGCGGCTAGGTCGGCCAGGACTCGGGGCTCATCGACGTCGGAGACCCGTACCTGCGGATCGACGCCGGCTGCCCGCAGGGTGGCCAGACGGCCGGTGGACTGGGATGCCAGGACAAGCACGCGCTCAAGCCTAGTGCCCGGTCTCCCGCAAGCCCACGCCGGAGCCGGGCTTCGTCGCCTCGACTGTTCTCGGCGGTCGCGTAGGCTGCTGGCATGACCGCCCGCTCCCCGTTCAGCCGGCTAGTGGTAGTGGAGCGCACCGGCTCGACCAACACGGATCTGCGGCGGGCCCTGACCGGCCCCGACGGCGGCCTCGACCCCGTCGCCTCCGTACGGTGGCCGCACCTATCGGCGCTGCGCGCTCGTACGCAGACCGCTGGCCGCGGCCGCGCCGACCACGTCTGGACCACGCCGCCGACAGGGGCGCTGACCGCCTCAATCGTGGTGCGGCCACTGGTTCCCAACACCCGGCTGCACTGGCTGCCGCTGCTGGCGGGCCTGGCCGTAGCCCGTGCCCTCGCGCCCAGGCTGTCGGGCAGCGGGTGGAACACGGCCACCAAGTGGCCCAATGACGTGATCGCACTGCCGGGCCCGGCGACGTGCGCCCCCGCAGCGGTACCCGGCTGGGGGAGTAGCCGCAAGCTGGCCGGCGTCCTCACTGAAATGGTTACCCCCGGGGCGCGTGGCCCTGTGCCGACGGGGGCCGCCGTGCCCGCCTCCCGGGATGCCGCCGTGGCCGTGATCGTGGGAATCGGCGTCAACCTCGCTCAAGACGCGCAGCAGCTGCCGGTGCCCTGGGCCGCCTCCCTGGCCTCGCTGGGGGCGGCGGACACCGCCGCCGGCCCGCTGCTGGACGATTGCGGGCGCAGCCTGGCTGAGCTCGTTTCCTTGTGGGAGTCTGTCGGGGGCGATCCTGACGCCGGTGACGGCGCCTTGGGCAGGCAACTGCGCAGCGCCTGTGCCACCCTCGGGCAGGCAGTGTGCGTCAACGGGCCCGACGGGGAGGTGGCGGGCGTCGCCGTCGACCTCAGCCCCGGGCTGGTCCTGCAAGTCGGTGACGGTACGGGTGCGCGCCTTATCGAGGTCACCGCGGGGGATGTCACCGCGGTCAGGGAGCGGAATTAGCGTGCGGCGCGGCCAGCGCGCGGGTGGGCGGTGCCGCTGCGCAGTATCGGTACGAGCGGCGGCACTACGCATACGGCGGCAGCTGGGATGAGTGCTGGTCGGCCTTGTGACCGCCCTGATTGATTCACCTATTGATCACCGGCCTGTGATGTGCGCTACTCTTACGCGGTGACCGCCCCACAGACCCCCGAGCCGCGCGACCCCGCCGGGGACTCGTATGCCGGCGCCGTCTCGGCGGCTGGGTCCGCCGGCAAGGCGGCCGGCACCGTCCGCGGCCACGAGCAGCGGCTACTGGAGGGCGTGCCCACGCTCAGCCTGCGCGAGATTGCCGTGCACGCCGGCACTGGGCTGGATCTGGCGCGTCGTTTCTGGCGGGCCATGGGCTTCGCCGACGTCGATCCCGATGAGGTCCGCTTCACCGCGCAGGATGCGGTCGCCCTGCGCAATGTGGCCGACCTGATCGATGACAATGATGACGGCCTGCCCTCGGCCCACGCCCCCGGGGGCGGACTCGCCGCCAGCAGTGTCCTGGAGCTGCTGCGCGCCCAGTCCTTCACCATGGACCGGCTGGTGCTATGGCAGTTTGAGACGCTGGTGGCTGACATCTCCGAGCGCCTCCACCTGGATGACACCGCCGCCCGGCTGGTGGCCCTGGACCACATCGACGAGATGGTCGACTCACTGTCCGCGCAGCTGACCTACGTCTGGCGCCGACACCTGGCCTCCCTGCTGGATCGCACCGATTCGGAGGTGTCCCGCCGCGGTCGTGAGGACGCCGGCCCCGACTTCTACCCGCTCATCCGCTCGCTGGGATTCGTGGACATCGTCTCCTTCACCCAGCGCGCCCAGACCATGGGCCGGCTGGAGCTGGCCGAGATGCTTGACGACTTCGAGTCCACCGCGCGGGACGTCGTCACCTCCCGCGGCGCCCGCGTGGTCAAGACCATTGGCGACGCCGTGATGTACATCGCCGATGATCTGAGCACGGCGGCCGATGTTGTCACAGCGCTGGTTGAGCAGCTCCAGTCCGGCCCGGAGATGATGCGGGTGCGTGCCAGCCTGGTACAGGGGCGGGTCGTCTCCCGCTCCGGCGATGTCTTCGGGCCTCCGGTGAACCTGGCCTCCCGGCTGGTTGACACCGCTGAGCCCGGGGGCATCCGGATGGATGAGGCAACCGCCATGGAGCTCATCAACGGCCCGGACGCCCACCTGTACACGGTTCACCCGTGTCACGAAGTAGTCGCCAAGGGTCTGGGTAATGTCACCCCATGGGCGCTCGCCCGTGCCTGAGGCGCGACACTTCCTGCCAGCGGAGGATGACGCCTCCCGCCCTGGTCGCATACGATCCAGGGCATGACGAATGTGCTTCTCGTTGAGGACGACCCCGCCATCTCCGAGCCGCTCGCCCGCGCCTTCGGCCGTGAGGGTTACGAGGTCCACGCCCACGGCACGGGCAAGGGGGCCCTGGAGGATCTGGACGGGGCGGACATCATCGTCCTCGACCTCGGCCTGCCGGACATCGATGGCCTTGATGTGGCCCGGCAGGTGCGCGCCCAGGGGCTGACCATCCCGATCCTCATGCTCACCGCCCGCAGCGAGGACACCGACCTGGTGGTGGGACTTGACGCGGGGGCGGACGACTACGTGACCAAGCCCTTCCGCCTGGCCGAGCTGCTGGCCCGCGTGCGCGCACAGGTGCGGCGTGCCTCCGGTGAGGCGATCGAGGACGAGCTGGTGGCCGGCGATATTCGCGTCGACGTGGCCGGCCATCGGGCCTTCGCCCGTGGGGAGGAGCTTCAGCTGACCACCCGTGAGTTCGAATTGCTGCGTGTGCTGGTGCGCGGAGTGGGCCAGATGCTGTCCACTGAGGACATCCTCAAGGAAGTGTGGGGTGAGGACCCCACCGGCTCCGAGCACACGCTGGCCATGCATATCACCTGGCTGCGCCGGAAACTCGGCGACGACGCCGACAACCCGGCGCTGCTGATCGCGGATGGTGGGGGCTACCGGCTGGCGATTTGAGCCCACGCCTGAGCCAGGCCACCGAAGAAGGCAGGTGCCATGCGACGCCGAGCAATGCAGATGACCATGGCGGCCGTGTCCGTCGCCGTCGTCCTGCTGGGAGTGCCCCTGGGCGGGGCGTGGATCGCCGTCGCCTCCCGGGCCTCCTCCGCCAGTGACGATCATCTACGCGTCATTTTCATAGTCGTTGTGACCACCGTGGCGCTGGCCGCGGTGGCGCTGGTTGCCGCCTATATCGTGGCCGCCAGGGGGTCGCGCCGCATCAGCGCGCCCCTGATCTACCTGGCTGCCGAGGCCGAGCAGCTCGGCTCCGGCCAGGTGCGGCCCCGGCTGCGCAGCAGCGGAATCGAGGAGATCGACCTGGTGCAGGCCGAGCTCGTGCGCAGTGCCGAGCGCGTTGCAGGGCGCATCGCGGCCGAGCGGCAGTTCGCCTCCGATGCCTCGCACCAGCTGCGTACGCCCCTGACCTCGCTGAGCCTGCGGCTGGAGGAGATCGAGCTGCTTTCCACTCAGGAGGAGGTGCGTGAGGAGGCTCGCGCCTGCATCGAGCAAGTCGATCGGCTCACCGGCGTGGTGGAGGACCTTCTGCGTATTTCGCGGCGTACCGGTGGCGGCACCACCGAGGCGCTGCACCTTTCTGATCTGTTCGAGCAGCAGCGCGAGGAGTGGGAGCCGGCCTTCCACGACGCCGGGCGCGAGGTCACTTTCTCCGACGCCGTCGGTATGCCGGTGCTGGCCACTCCCGGGTCTCTGGCCCAGGTGTTGGCCACGGTGATTGAGAATTCACTGCGCTATGGCGATGGCACAACCAGTGTGTCCGTGCGCAGCGCGAACGGCGGGCACGGTGTCTTCATTGATGTTGCGGATGAGGGTGAGGGAGTGGCCGAGGACATCGCCCCGAACGTCTTTGAGCGCAATGTCTCCGGGCACGGCTCCACCGGTGTGGGCCTGGCGCTGGCCAAGGACCTGGTGGAGGCCGACGGCGGGCGTATTGAGCTGTCCCAGCGCAAGCCCGCCGTCTTCTCGATACTGCTCAATGCGGTGCCCAAGTCACTGGACCCCAATAACGTGCTGCCGCGTGGGGCGCTGGTCAGCGTGGGGCGGCGCCGCCGGATCTGAGGGGCCTGCCGAGCCGTCCATGCCGATGTCGGGCTAAGCCAGTGCAGGGCGGCGGGGCAAGCTGCCGTCGGACCCGCTTGGGGCTGCCCGAGAGGCGTCCTGCTACCGGCGTGCGTTCGCAGTCCTGGCGCCTCCAGCGCCGCAGGCGGGCCAACGGTGCGTGGGCGGCGGCCCACCCCTGCGCGGGTTGGCTGGCGCTTGCTGCAGGGAACTGGCCCGCGCCGTGGACCACTCGGAGCCACCAGCAAGGTGACGGGGAACTGGCCTGCGCCGTCGCAGCACTCCCACGGCCCCAGTTGGACCGCCATGCTGCGGTTGGGCCCCAAATCTGCGGTTGGGCCGCCTTAAACGCGTTCTCAGACGGTCCATGCGCCGGAACGCGGTTCAAGTAGAGACGCCGCCCCCGGGCAGGCTCGCAGGATCCACGCCCGTCGCTACCCGGGGCCACCCGGCCGGGCCTACTTGGTGGCCTCGACGCTTACCGGCTCGGCAGCCTCGCGCTTGGCGGAGCCAAGCTTGTTCCGCAGGGCGGTGATGAGCATCGGCAGCACCGACACGAAGACGATCCCCAGGATCATGACGTCGATGTTCTTCTGGATCCAGGCGATCGATCCCAGCAGGTAGCCCAGCCAGGTGATGGCGAAGGCCCAGAAGGTGGCGCCGAGCACGTTGAAGCCGAGGAAGTGGGAGTAATGCATGCGGCCCACACCCGCCATCACCGGGGTGAAGGTACGCACGATTGGCACGAATTGCGCGAGGGTGATTGCCTTCCCGCCGTGCCGTGCGAAGAACGCAGACGTGCGCTCTACGTACTCCTGCTTGAACAGGCGCGAGTCCTCCCGGTTGAAGATGGCGGGCCCGGCCTTACGGCCTATGGCGTATCCGGTCTGGTTCCCGATGATTGCGGCCACCCATACCAGTGGCGCGGCCACCCAGATGGATACTCCAACGGCGCCGGTGGCCACGAACATCCCCAGGGTGAACAGCAGGGAGTCCCCGGGGAGGAAGAAACCGACCAGCAGGCCGGTCTCCGCGAAGATGACCAGCATCACGCCGACGATGGCCCAGGGGCCGAACCATTCGACGATCTTGGTGATGAGGTTGGCGGCGTCGAGCCATTCAGGTCCGAGAGCAGGGGCGGGCATAGCAGGCAGCGCAATCACGCGCTCAGCGTAGGAACAAACCCTGGGTGCCCGCCGAGACGGGCGCCGCATCTCGGCTGTGGAATCGGGCACGCGCGTGTGAGCCCAACGGCTCGCCGTGACAGCTTGCACGCTGTGCGCGGTGCTGCATGACCACGATGTGTGCCGCACGACGATGCGTGCCGCACGTCCGGCCCGGGGCATCGAGTGTGCCCGCGGGCTCTGGGCGGAGCCGGGAGTTGTGAGTGGCAGAGGCGGGATTGGCTGCTCAGTTGGGTGCGGCGTCGCCATCGCCGGTGAAGACGACGTAGTGGTAGAAGAAGAAGCGGAAAGCTGTTCCCAGGGCGAAGCCGACTACGTAGGCGGAGACGTTGTCCGCCAGGGGGCCGGTCAGCTCCAGGATATGGTGGGTGAACAGCAGGCAGAACTGGGTGATCAGGATGCCGCCGGCGTTGGCGAAGGCGAACAGGGCCGCTTCCCGGGCCATGCTCTCGCGCGTGCGGCCGCGGTAGGTCCAGCTGCGGTTGGCCACCCAGGAGAAAACCGTCGCCACTGCGGCGGAGACCAGGTTGGCCGTGTTCGGATGCCCGGCGAGCACCCCCGTGGGGCCGTGCTGGAGCAGGTTGAACATGCCGGAGTCGATGATGAATGCCAGCGCCCCAACCAGGCCGAACTGGGTCAGCTCCCGCAGCCACGCCAGTAGGCGGTCGATGACGCAGACCCGGGCGTGGGGGCGGTAGGCGCGAGTGACCTCTTCACCCGGTGCCGCCTGCGCGGGGGGCGGCGTGCCCGGCTCAGGCTGGTAGGACGTGAGTGCGCCGGGGGCCTCGGTGAAAACAGGCGGGTTGGCGGACCCCGTCTCAGATATCGCTTTCATCACGACTACGATCTTACGGCACCCACACGACTGCGCTGTAACCATCCCACACCCAGCTGATCCAGAACACCTGGCCTATGACACCTGCGGCCAGCAGCGCCGCGCGCAGCCGTGGCGTAGCCCGGGCGGCCAGGGCCCACCCCGCCGGGGCGAGCGGTAGCAGCAGGCGAAACACTGACGTCGTCGGGTCGAAGAAGACCAGCAGGTACAGGCAGTAGCTCACGCACCACAGCCACGCCGGGGCGCCGAGCCGCCGCAGCGAGGGCGCCGACACGCCCAGGCAGCACAGCGCCACGACGCCGGCCAGTAGCGCCCATCCCAGGTGGTCACCCACCCACCACTGGCTGCGGGTGAGCCACTGCAGCGCGGGCATCAGCGTGCCGCCGCGCCAAGAGGTCTCGGTGGCCGTGTAGGCATCGGGACGGCCGGTGACTATCCAGGCGTACAGCGGCCAGGCGGCGGTGGAGGCGGCCGCGGCTCCCGCCAGCGCCAGTAGGCGCAGCCGCCCGCCCCTGCTGACGTTCTCAAGGCCGCGGTGAGCACGCACTGTCTCCCACAGCCACCACAGCCCCAGGGCGGCCGTCAGGGGAACGCCGAGTGGACGGGCGAGGGCCCCCGCGACCACCGCCGGCACCGCCGTGAGGAACCGGCCTCGCTCCGCCAGCATGAGCGCCAGTCCCACCGCGAGTAGGCCGAGCGACTCGGCGTAAGGCAGTTGCAGTACCACCGCGCACGGCGAGCACCAGACCAGCGCTACCGCCCACAGGGACGCCCGCTCGCCCACACGGGGACCGAGCCAGCGGTCCAGGACCAGTGCGGCCAGTGCCGACGCCGCGAGCGCGATCACCGTTGCACGCGCGTAGAAGGACCAGCCCGTGGCCGTCAGTGCGGAGGCCGCCAGGGGTAGCAGCGGCATGAAGGCCCATGCGTTCTGCTGCACCGTCCCGTCGCTACTGGTGGGTAGCTGAGCCGGATAACCCTCCCGGGCGATGCGGTCATACCAGCCGGAGTCCCAGAATGAGGCCTGCTGCATCCACGACGGCGCCTCAGGCGCCCACACCGTGGCCCCCGTGTCCTGGGCGCCCATGCGCAGCAGCAGCAGGGAAAGCGCAGTGGACGCGGCCCACACCGCCAGCACCGCGGCCCAGCGGGGCAGGGCGGCGAGGGCGGGCCGGCTCGCACCCGTGGGCGCCTGATCCGTCCGCCGGTGTGGACGTGGGGATGGACAACCGTCATGCGGGCCGGAGGCGGTGACCGCGCCGGCGTCGGGTGCGGAGGAGTCGGACACGGCGCCAGCGTACGGGGCCGAGCCGGGACCGCCACTAGGGTGGAGCCGTGAGCACCCCCGTTCTTGCCGTTATCGGAGGCGGCCAACTGGCCCGCATGATGCAGGAGGAGGCTTCCGCGCTGGGTATTCATCTGCGCACCCTCGTCGAGTCCGCGGACGGCTCTGCTGCGCAGGTGACGGTCGATTCCCCGGTTGGCCGTGCCGACGACGCCGACGCCGTACGTGCCCTGGTCGCGGGCGCGGATGCACTCACCTTTGAGCACGAGCACCAGGATCCTGCGCTGCTGTCCCACCTGCAGGCGGAGGGGGTGGCGGTGCGGCCGGCGCCCGAGGCGCTGCTCCTGGCCCGCGACAAGCTCGCCATGCGCCGTGCCGTCGATGCTGCTGGGCTGCCGCAGCCGGCCTGGGCGGAAGTGGCCGGGACTACCGAGCAGATGCGGGAGCAGGTGGCTGACTTCGCTGCCGCGCACGGCTGGCCAGTAGTGCTGAAGACGCCCCGCGGCGGCTATGACGGGCACGGGGTGCTCATGGTGCGATCCGCGGTTGAGCTGGACCAGGGTGAGGCTGCGGCATGGCTGGAGTCCACTGCCGATGCTCGCGCCGGGCGGGCGGCGGCCGGTACTGGCGGTGGTGGCAGCCTGGGCGGAGGCGCCGTGACCAGCCTGCTGGTGGAGGAGGCGGTTCCCTTCACCCGTGAACTAGCGGTTCTGCTGGCACGACGTCCCTCCGGCCAGGTCGCCGTCTGGCCGGTGATCGAATCAGTGCAGTCCGGCGGCATCTGCGTTGAGACGGTGGCCCCGGCCCCCGGGCTGGAGCCCGCTGCCGTCGGGCAGGCGGAGCACATCGGCCGCACCATTGCCGAGCGTGCGGATGTCACCGGGGTGCTCGCCGTTGAGCTGTTCGCCGTCGAGGGCCCGCAGGGCACCCGCCTGTACGTAAACGAGCTGGCCATGCGCCCCCACAATTCCGGCCACTGGACCCAGGAGGGCGCGGTGACCAGCCAGTTCGCCCAGCACATGCGCGCCGTCCTCGACCTGCCGCTGGGAGCGACGACGCCGACGGCCCCCACCACCGTGATGGTCAACTTCCTGGGCGGGGAGCAGCAGATGCCCGCCGATGCCCTCGCCCGTGCTCTGGCACGCGAGCCCGAGGCCCACCTGCACCTTTACGGCAAGCAGTGGCGTCCCGGCCGCAAGCTCGGACACGTCAATATGACCACCACGGCCACGGGCGCTGCGGAAATCGCCGCCGTGCGCGAGCGGGCCCGCGCCGTCGTCGCGATCCTGCGCGCAGAGGCCTGAGCCGAATCCTTGGGGCGGTCACGCGGCACGTCATAGGCTTGACGAGTCCGTCCCGCACCGCGCCGCGGCTGGCGTGGGCGGACGACGCAGCAAGCGGCGGATTCAATGTAGGAGCAGCCCCATGACCCAGCAGCAGGACCAGCAACCAGTCGTCGGCATCGTCATGGGGTCGGACTCCGACTGGCCCACCATGCGGGCGGCCGCCGAGTCCCTCGACGCGCTGGAAATCCCCTACGAGGCCGACGTCGTATCCGCCCACCGCATGCCGGACGAGATGCTCGCCTACGGGCGCGACGCCGCCGGGCGGGGCCTGCGGGTCATCATCGCCGGGGCTGGGGGCGCCGCCCACCTGCCCGGAATGCTCGCGGCCGTCACCGAGCTGCCCGTGATCGGCGTGCCGGTGCCGCTGAAGTACCTGGACGGTATGGACTCGCTGCTGTCGATCGTCCAGATGCCCGCCGGTGTACCGGTCGCCACGGTATCCATTGGCGGCGCTCGCAACGCGGGCCTGCTAGCCGCACGCATCCTGGGCGCGGGGGAGGGGGCGGAGGCTGCCTGCCTACGCGCCGCCATGCGCGCATTCCAGGCCGAGCTCGCCGATACTGCGCACGCCAAGGGAGCAGCTTTGCGCCGCGAGGTCGCTGGGCGGGACTGAGGCCCGTCACCGCCTGGCGTCAGCCCGCTGGGCCGACGCCGCACGGCCCGGCGAGTTGGACCTTGGGCATATACGGAGCGATGCCGCCACCGGTAGCATCGCCCCATGAGCATCCTCGTTGCGGGTGGTGCCGGATATATCGGTGCCCATGTTGTTCGTCTGCTGCAAGAGCGTGGAGATGAGGTCGTCGTCGTTGATGACCTGTCCTACGGAACCCCCGGGCGTGTAGGAGACGCCGAGCTGGTTGAGCTCGACGTCGCCGCCGGCAACGCCATCGAGGCCCTGGCGGACCTGATGGACCGTAAGGACGTCAAGGCGGTCATCCACTTCGCCGCCCGCAAGCAGGTGGGCGAGTCCGTTGCCCGACCCGCCTGGTACTACCAGCAGAATGTGGGCGGCCTGGCCAACATGCTGCTGGCCATGGAGCAGGCCCGCGTAGAGCGGATGATCTTCTCCTCCTCCGCAGCGGTGTACGGCATGCCGCCCGTGGAGGTTGTGCCCGAGGACATCGATTGCCGTCCCATCAACCCCTACGGGGAGACGAAGCTCATTGGCGAGTGGATGATGGCCGACTGCGAGCGTGCCTGGGGGCTGCGCTGGGCGGGATTGCGCTACTTCAACGTAGCCGGCGCGGGCTGGGACGACCTGGGTGACATGGCCACCCTCAACCTCATCCCCATGGTGCTCGATCGTCTGGCCCGTGGCGAGTCCCCGAAGATCTTCGGCACCGACTACCCCACTGCGGACGGCACTTGCATCCGCGACTACATCCACGTGCGCGACCTGGCCAGCGCCCACATCGCGGCGCTGGACCACCTGGCCGGCGAGGAGGAGATGCGCGAGCACGTGTTCAACGTCGGCACGGGGCAGGGGTCCTCGGTGCGCGAGGTGGTCTCCAAGGTGATTGACGCGGTCGTTGCCGTCACCGGCCGTGAAGTGCGGCCGGAGGAGCTGGACCGCCGTGCCGGCGATCCGCCGCAGCTGATTGGCGACGCCTCGCGTATCCGCGAGGTACTCGGCTGGGAGGCCGAGCACGACCTGGACGACATCGTCGCATCGTCCTTCTCCGCTTGGCAGGCCGATCCGGACCGGCCTCACTTCGGCTGAACACCGCACCGGTCCCCGGTGCACGCGGGCACCGCCGACGGGTATCCCCGGCCACGGCGGTGCCCGCCGCTTGCCAGGCAGCTCCGGAGCGGACGGCTCAGGGCTGGTCGAAGTCAGCGGCAGTCAGCGTGCCTGCGCGGAGCTTGGCGAAGAAGTCCGGGGCAGTGGTGTCCTGTAGCAGCACGGCCGCGCCGATGCCGCCGGGCTCGTAGTCCACGCTGGCGATGGGCGGCGCGCCAGTCAGGCCGGCGTTCGAGGCGGAGCGGAAGGCCAGCAGCATCTTGCCAAGATCGAGTACCGAGGTGTCCTCGTCAACCGTCAGCGCCTTGGTGCCCGCGTTTACGAGGGCGTCCTGCCGGGTGAAGCTCAGCAGTGTGGTGGGTGAGACAGCGCGGGAGACGACGGCGGAGATGACCGCCCGCTGCCGCAGGGCGCGTCCGATATCGCCGGCCGGATCGGATTTCCGCATGCGGGAGTAGGCGAGCGCCTTGGCGCCGTCGACGTCCTGGCACTCGCCCTGGGCAGTGTCCCACACGAGCCCGGAGTCCGCGTCATCGACGTCGTAGTCCAGGCAGACGTTGATGCCGCCTACGGCGTCCACCAGGGAGGACACTCCGCCCATGCCGACCTCAACGTAGTGGTCAACAGTCAGCCCAGTCAGCTGCTCAACCGTTGCGACCAGGAGGGTGGGGCCGCCGTAGGCGTAGGCGGCGTTGATCTTGTTGCCTCCGTAACCGGGTATCTCCACGTAGGTGTCGCGCGGCAGGGAGATCAGGGAGCTCTGCCCGCCGGGGGCTCGGTGCAGCAGCATGATCGAGTCGGAGCGGGCGCCGTCGGTGTTGTCCACTACGGCGCCGTCGGCCCGCGAGTCCGAGCCGACGATCAGCCAGGTCTCCCCGGGTGTGGCCTGCACGCCGGACAGAGCCTGGACGCGTGAGAGCTTGGAATTGACGTCGTGTATGAGCCAGGCTGCGCGGGCCCCGACTAGCGCCAGCAGGATGACCAGCGTGATGGCCAGCCATCGCAGGGGTCGGTGCCGTTTGCGCGCGGGGGGCCGCGGCGGAGCCGGCTGGGTGTGCTGGTTCAGGGTCGATGAGGGGGCGTACCGGGATGAGCGCGCCGGGGCAAGAGCCGGGGAGACGTTACGGCTGCGCGCGGAGGGCGCGGTGCCGGCGGGCATGACCCTGGTGGACGCGCGGCCGTCTGCAGCCGCGGGGGCCGACCGCAGTGGCACAGCGGAGGATCCGGAGCGCGCCCGGCTCCTTACGGGGACCCGCTTGGGAGTACTCGGGTTTGCTCCGGGGCGGGCTGTGGCCCCGTCGGCGTGGTGGTGTCCGCGAGGAGGGGAGGCTGGGTCGGCTTGGCCCGATGAGTCGGCCTTCTGGGGGCGTGGGCGGCGCGGTGCCGCGCCACTGCGTACGCCACTGCCGTCACCTGCGCTGCCCGTGGAGCGCGTGCCGCTGGGGGAGCCGGGACCGGTACGCTCTGAGCGGCGCGCAGGGGTTCTCTCGGTGCCGGGGCGACGCCGAGACCCGTCGTCTCCGGGGCTGAATGCCGGGGGGAGGTCGTCGTCTGTGCTGCTCACTGCTGCTTGGACTCCTATTCCTGCGGCTCGGTCGGCACGTCGTCGGCGGGTGTCAGTGGGTGTTCAGTGGCACTGCGCGGCGGGGTCCTGCGTGGTCGCGGTAGCGGTTGGGGTACGTGCCTGCGTCGGGGCTGAGGACTGCTCCGGCGCGGCGTCGGGCTGTGCCGCGTCATCACCGTCAGCCTGCGCCTGCTCGGTCGAGTCCGACGACGGCGCAGCGGTGGCATCCTGGGCGGCTGCTTCGCGCAGGGCGTCCGTGACGGGGGTGTCGGCCTTGATCGCCTTCCAGACGTAGTCGGCCTCATCCGTGGGCAGCGCGCGGTTCAGATCCCACGGCGCCTCCTCGTTGGGCATGGTGATGATGGTCACCTGATCCATCCCGACGTTGCTGATGGACATGGCCAATCCGGCCAGCGTGCTCAGGGAGCCGATCCCGGGTGAGGTGGTCAGCGAGCCCAGGGCGGCGCGGGCGAAGCTGTACAGGGCGTCGGCGTCGGTGAAGTAGTTCTTCGACTTCGCGGTCCGCAGCATCGCCGACACCAGGTTCTGCTGCCGGGGGATGCGCTGGCGGTCCGAGCCATCGCCCACGCCGTGGCGCACGCGCGCGTACTGCAGCGCGGTGGCGCCGTCGAGATGCTGGCAGCCGCTCTTCATGACCAGCCCGGTGAACTCGGTGTCATTGATGTCCTCATCCACGTAGAGGGTGACCCCGCCCAGCGCGTCCACGGTGGTGGTCAGGCCGTTGAAGTCCACAACGAGGTACTCATCGATGTAGAGCCCCGTGAGGTCCTCGACCGTGGCCACGGTGCAGGCCACGCCGGCGGCGACGGCGGCGTCATCCGCGCTGGCGCCGGCGCCATTGGCGAAGGCCGCGTTGAACGAGGTGTAGGTCATGGCCTCGGTGGTGTCGCCGTCGGCGGTTTTGCAGGCGGGGATGTCCACCAGCAGGTCACGCGGGATTGAGACGATTTCGATGCGGGAGCGGTCCGCCGGCAGGTGGAGGATCATGGTGGTGTCCGAGCGCGCCACCGCAACTTCCTCACTGCCCTCGGAGCCGTCCACGTTATTGGCGCCCGCGCGGGAGTCGGTTCCCAGGATGAGGATGTTGACCGACCGCCCCTCATAGCTGTCCACTACCTGGCGGGCGCGGTCCTTGCCCAGGAAGTCATCGATGCCGAGCTTGTTCACCTGGGACTGGAGGTCATACCAGGCCAGGCCGACCCCGGAGACGATGAACAGTATGACGGCGAATCCGGCCAGCAGGAACCTGTGCGCAGCGCTCCGGCTCATGTCCTTGGCTGAGTGCCGCGCGTGAGGTTTGGCTTTGGCGTGGGATGACACGGCCATGATCATAAAGAACCCGTCTGTGAGGAGCTGCGATTCTCCGTCCTTAGCAAGGAGGAATCCTAGGTGACTGTAATGGCTCCACCCTACGGTACGCCCCGCGGCCCAGGCATGCAGCCATGGGGCCCCGGCGCGTGTAGTCTCCCAAGCGTGACTGACGTAGCGTCCCAACCGTCCCGCGAGTCCGCCCAGGCGCCGCTGGGAACGGTACGCGTGGTCACGGTGGCCTACAACCCCGGCCCGGAGCTTGAACGCTTCCTCGAGTCCCTGCGTGCCGCCACCGCACGGGTCCCCGCCGTCGTGATCGCTGACAACGGTACCGAGCATGAGCGGGTGGAGAGCACCGCCGAGCGCTACGGGGCGCGTGTGGTCGGTGACGGCACTAACCGCGGCTACGGGGGCGGGGCGAACCTGGCCGCGCGCGACCTGACTGAGGACTGGATCGTTGTTGCCAACCCGGACATCGTCTGGCGTCCAGGAAGCCTGGACACGCTGATCGAGGCCGCGCGCGCCGAGCCCCGCGCCGGCTGCCTGGGGCCGCGGCTGCTCAACCCGGACGGCAGCATCTACCCGTCCGGGCGCGCTCTGCCGACGCTGGTAGGTGGCGCAGGACACGCCGTCCTCGGGAGGGTGTGGCCGGGCAATCCCTTCTCCGCCAGGTACCACGGCACGAATGAGGACGCCACCCACGCCGTGGGCTGGCTGTCCGGCGCCTGCGTGCTGCTGCCCGCCGCCGCCTGGAAGCGCCTTGGCGGCTTCAATGAGGACTACTTCATGTTCTTTGAGGATGTGGATCTGGGTGCGCGTGTGGGACGTGCCGGCTGGCTGAACCTGCAGGTGCCCGACGCTGTAGTCGTCCACTCCCAGGGCGCCAGCTGGAAGAGTCGGCCCGAGCGCATGATCCGCGCGCATCACGACTCCGCGCGCCGTTACGTGAACGCCAGCCACCCGGCCGCCTGGCAGGCGCCTGTGCGCTGGCTGGTGTCTGCAGGGTTGCGGGCCCGCGAGGAGATCGCGGTGCGCTCTGCCCGTCGCGGCTGAGAATGCGCTCTTGTGATCCGGGCGTGGGGTCGGCACGCCCGGCATGTACGGCCCGAACCTGGCGCGGATGCTTGGTGTCGCCGAGATCGCGTTCGGGAAGGTGAGTTGCCGCCGACGCCTCGGTCCGGCTGACGTTCTTGAGACTCAGCGTCGGCGGCGGAGGAGGCCCGCGAGGCGGTTTCGGGCGTGGCCGCAGATGAACAGGCCATGGGCGGTGACGACGAAGGCGCCGCCTAGGCCCCTCAGGGCTGTGCGGAGACTGACTTGCCGCGGCAGCTCCCCGCTTACCGGGTCCGCTCTGTCACAATATGCACCACTTTCCAGGTAGTGGCCGTGTTCCGGAGCTAACAAACCGCATGGTTCCGCGGACGCGGTCGGCGGAAGCTGCGGCAGCAAGTTCCAAAGTGGTGCAATCCATGTCATCAGCGCGCACGCTGGCACGTACTGACCGCCGCAGAAGGCCGACATGTAGACCTCCGCACGGCGGCTGAGCTCACGCCGGGCCGCCGCAGCCCAAGCCTTGAGCGCAAAGAGCCGCTGTTTCGGCTCTTCCGGTGCGCGCGCCGAGGATGAGGTTGGAGTGGTGTCCGGGGTACGGCTGGCTGGCCCGCGCCCGGCTGGGAACGGCCGCGCCTACCCGGACTTCTCCAGAAGCGCGCGCAGATGGTCCAAGTAGGCAAACGCTGTGCTCGGGCCGACGGGTCCGGCCGTGTTGGCGGCGTGGACGAATCGTTGGAGTCGTTGAGGCCGTGCGGTTCCCGGACCGGGGCGCCGGACCGCGGTGGCAGCTGTCGAAGGCTCCGGCCAGTGAGTCCAGCGATTTTGCTACCGCATCGCAGGCACCGGGGGAGGTGTCCAATGCGCACCCAGGTCACAGCATGCGAGTACCACACCCCAGGCGCCGCGGGAAGGTGCACGCCGGAGCGGGGCCGTGCGCCGTACCTACCGGAGCACGCGCACAAACGGCGATCCCGGTGCTCGCCAACCATTAGCCCGCCCCACCCCTAGACCAGAAGAGCCCATTAACTCGCCCTTCCGGTTCGAGGCCCGGCGGCGTGCTGGCGGCCATGGCTTAGGGCTGCTGGTGGCGGTGGCCGAGGCGCATGGGCGTTTACTACGCCGGTTCGGGCTTGGCAACGCCACTTGGGTGCTTGCTGAAGGGCTCGGAAGCCTTCAGCAAGCACCCAACGGGCGTAGTAGGCGCCGAAGTGGCGTTCCCAACGCCGTCTCCCTCGGCCCTGAGCTGGCCGGGTGCTCCCGGTGGTGGCCTGCCGGGTAATGGCCGGCGTACTCGGTCGGGCGTAGCGGGTCGTTTTGGGGATGATGAGGTCGTTTTGGGGCGTGCGAGGTCGTTCTCGACCACCCGACGCTGGCCGAATACGACCTCATTCGCCCCACACCCTCCACATCGTGGAGGGTTTCGGGCCCACGAGGCCGTTTTCGCCGCACTGGGGACGTTCTCGGGCTGACGAGGTCGTATTCGGCCGGGCGGAGGTCGTACTCGGGCGTGTGAGGTCGTAGTCGACTACCCGACGCCGACCGAATACGACCCGCGCTGTTGGGCGTGGTGGCCGCCGTGTCGTACTCGGCCACCTGATGGGCCGGTTCTCGTCAAACAGGGCCCCGAACACAACCAACACCAACAGCCCCAGCTCAACCCCCCCCACACCCACAAACACGAAGAGCCGGTTAAGGCCAGAGTTGCGCGTGTCGCGCACTCGCTGAGGTTCTCGCCAGGACGGGATGCAAGGGCCAGATGGGATCTGGACGGCTTCCTGAGCCGACTCGAGTGGGCAAGGCTCAACGCGCCTGCCGACGCCTCCTCGCCAAGTGTCGTAGCCCGGAGATGCGGGAAGCCTCGCCGAGGGCTGCTCCGCTACGGACGTCGTTGCGTGTGGTGCGTCTTAGGGCAGCGAGGGCGGCGGTGGGGCGTCATTCAGCGCCACTCGCCGCGCCAGCCGAGTGATCTGCCGCTCGCGGGCGGCATTGCGGCGGAAGGAGGACAGGATCTGGAACAGGAACGCCACCACCAGGGCATACAGCAGCAGGTCGGTGCCCCGGCCCACCCCGACCAGGTGTGCCAGCCGCGTCAGCAGCGACGGCGCCAGGATCGCGGCAATGGCAAAGACGACGAAGGCGAGCGTCAGGAGCCGACGCCCCGCCTGGTGCCGGGCGCCGCCCGGGGAGCGCAGCATCATCCACCCCATGGCGGCGACCGCGAGGATCAGGAGGATCTGGATGATGATCTGGGAGCTCATGGCGTCCAGTATGGCAGTTTCAGCGACCCGCCAGGGGCGCGGGGCTACGAGAACAGCAGGTCAACCAGGATGTTGACGGAGTTCCACAGGGACTGCCCCTTGGCGCGGGAGTAGTCGGTGTAGGCGATGTGTACCGGGAACTCCCGCCAGGGCAGTCGCATCGCGCCGAGCTGGCGGATGATCTCCGAGGCGTGCGCCATCCGGTTCTGCCGCAGGTCGAGCTGCGCGGCGGCGTCGCGGCGAATCACGCGCAGCCCGTTGTGCGCATCGGTCAGGTGCATGCCGGTAGTGCGTGAGGCGGCAAGCGCCGCCGTTTTGAGTACCAGGCGCTTGAGCCAGCCGACGGGGGAGGCATTGCCCAGGAATCGCGATCCCAGAACGAAGGCAAGATCCTCCTGCCTCGCGGCTTGCACCATGGCGGCGGCGTCCTGGACCGAGTGCTGGCCGTCGGCGTCGAAGGTGACTACGTAACGCCCGTCGGTGCGCTCCAGTACGTAGGTGATGCCCGTTTGTAGGGCGGCCCCCTGGCCCAGGTTCAGCGGATGCCGGACGACTACGGCGCCGCCCGCCTGCGCCTGCGCGGCCGAGTCGTCCTGGGAGCCGTCGTCCACCGCCACGATCAGGGGGAAGACACGCAGCGCCTCCTCGATCACGCCACGCACAACCTGGCCCTCGTTGTATAGGGGCACAACTAGCCAGGCATCGGTTACCGGCGCGGGAGAACGCGTCTGGGAGCCTTCAGCGGATGTCACCGCCGCATTCTCGCACAACCTTGGCCTAGGATGGCGACGCAGGGCCGCCCGAAGGATCGGTGTCCGCCCGCACGTCAGAAGCCAGACCAGTCAGGAGCCGCCATGAGTCCGGCCAGTCCCGCCCGGATCGCCCCTTCCGCCGACGTCTCGCCCGAGGCGAGTATCGGGGACGGCTCATCCATCTGGCACCTGGCCCAGGTGCGTGAGCACGCGGTGCTCGGCGAGGGCTGCATCGTGGGCCGTGGCGCGTACATCGGCGAGGGCGTGCGCATGGGCCGCAATTGCAAGGTGCAGAACTACGCCCTGGTCTACGAGCCGGCGCGCCTGGCCGATGGCGTGTTCGTCGGCCCCGCTGTCACCTTCACCAATGACCACTTCCCCCGTGCCGTCAACCCGGACGGCTCCCTGAAGTCAGCCTCGGACTGGGAGCCGGTGGGAGTCACCGTGGAGGAGGGGGCCTCCATCGGGGCGCGCGCCGTCTGTGTTGCCCCCGTGGTAATCGGCGCCTGGGCCACCGTTGCCGCCGGTGCTGTCGTTACCAAGGACGTGCCCGCGCACGCGCTGGTCGCCGGGGTTCCCGCACGCCGCATCGGCTGGGTGGGGCGGGCCGGCGAGCCGCTCGTGCCCGTCGATGATGAGGCCCGGCACCCCTCCGCCCAGAACGACGCCGAGCCGACCGCCGCGGGCACGCGCCGGTGGCGCTGCCCCGCAACCGGCGCGCTGTACGAAGAAACACTTGCGCCCAACAGTTCCGAAAACACGATCCGGGAGGTCACCCACTGATGTCACGCGAGTTCATTCCCGCTGCCAAGCCGATCATCGGGGACGAGGAGCGCGCCGCCGTTGACGCCGTCATGGCTTCCGGCATGGTTGTGCAGGGGCCGCAGGTCGCCGCCTTCGAGGAGGAGTTCTCCGCCCAGGTGGTTGCCGGCGTCCACGCCGTCGCCGTCAACTCCGGCACCTCCGCCCAGCACCTGGCCACGCTGGCCTGCGACCTCAAGGCCGATGGCGCCGTCCCGGAGGTGATCGTCCCCTCCTTCACCTTCGCTGCCACCGGCAACTCCGTGGCCATCACCGGCGCCAAGCCCGTCTTCGCCGACATCGACCCGGTCACCTTCACCCTGGACCCGGCCTCCGTTGAGGCTGCCATCACCGACAACACGGTCGCCATCGAGGTGGTGCACCTGTACGGCCTGCCGGCGAACATGGAAGAGATCATGGCGATCGCCGCCCGCCACCACCTGGCGGTCTTCGAGGACTGCGCCCAGGCGCACGGCGCCGCCATCAACGGCAAGCCCGTGGGTACCTTCGGGGCGTGGGGCTCCTTCTCCTTCTACCCGACCAAGAACATGACCACCCTGGAGGGCGGCATCGTCTCCACTTCTGACGCCGAGCTGGCGCGCCGCGTGCGCCTGCTGCGCAACCAGGGCATGGAGAAGCAGTACGCCAACGAGCTGGTGGGACTGAACAACCGCATGACGGACGTGGCCGCCGCCGTCGGCCGGGTGCAGCTGAAGAAGCTCGACGGCTGGACCGAGACCCGCCGCGCCAACGCCGCCGCCCTGGACGCCGGACTGGCCGACGTCCCCGGCGTGCTCACCCCGCAAGTCCCGGACGGCTACCGGCACGTCTACCACCAGTACACGATCCGCCTGGAGGGGGCCACGACGGCCGAGCGCGACGCCGCCCAGAGCGCCCTGCGCGAGGAGTGGCAGGTGGGTACCGGGGTGTACTACCCGATTCCCAACCACCGCCTGGAGTCCTTGGCCCCCTACGCCCCGGGCTCGAGCTGCCGAATACTGAGCTGGTCGCACGCGAGTGCCTGTCTCTGCCGGTGCACCCGTCACTGTCGCAGGCGGACCTGGACCGCATCGTGCAGGCCGTGGCCGCCGTCGTGAAGGCGGGTGCCTGATATGAGCGAGAACGCAACCACCGCCTCCCCGCTGCGTCTGGGCCTGATCGGCCTGGGCTCCATGGGCCGTCACCACGCCCGCGTCATCCGCGCCACCGAGGGCGTGGACCTGGTCGCGGTCGCGGACCCGGGCGGCGACCGCTTCGGCGTCGCCGGGGACCTGCCGGTGCTGCCGGATGTGCATGCCCTCATCGACGCCGGCCTGGACGCCGCCATGGTGGCCGTCCCCACCGTCTACCACGAGGAGGTGGCTCTGGCGCTGGCCGAGGCGGGTGTGCCCACCATGGTGGAGAAACCCATCGCCCACTCCGTGGCGGCCGGCGAGCGGGTGCGTGACGCCTTCGCCTCCCGTGGCCTGGTGGGCGCCGTCGGCTATGTGGAGCGCTGCAACCCGGCCCTGCGGGCACTGCGGGAGCGGCTCGACGCCGGAGAGCTGGGCCAGGTCTACCAGGTCCTCACCCGCCGCCAGGGGCCCTTCCCGGCGCGCATCAGCGACGTCGGCGTGGTCAAGGACCTGGCCACCCACGACGTCGACCTGACCGCCTGGGTGGCCGGTTCCCCGTACGTCTCCATCAGCGCGCAGGTGGCCCACCGCTCCGGGCGGGAGAACGAGGACATGGTGGTTGCCTCCGGTCTGCTCGAAAGCGGCGTGATCGTGTCCCACGTGGTCAACTGGCTGACCCCCTTCAAGGAGCGCGTCACCATCGTCACGGGGGAGAAGGGCGCCTTCGTGGCGGACACGCTCACCGGTGACCTGACGTTCTACGCCAACGGCACCGTCACCTCCGGGTGGGACCAGGTTGCCAACTTCCGCGGCGTTTCCGAGGGCGACGTGATCCGCTACGCGATCCCCAAGCGGGAGCCGCTGGCCCTGGAGCAGGAGCGCTTCCGCGACGCCGTGCGCGGGGTGGGCAGCGAGCATGTCACCATGGCCGAGGGCGTAAACACGCTGCGGGTGGTGGAGGCGGTGCTCACCTCCGCGGCCGAGGGCCGCGCGGTGCAGTTGTGAACCGCCGTCTGCTCGCCCTGGCCGCCGCGGGCGCGGGTGCAGCGCTCGCGGCCGCGGCTCTGCGCGCCCGTTCGGGCGGCGCCGGCCCCCGGGTGGTGCTGGCCACCCGCCTGTACGCCCCCGAGCCGGCCGCCGCCGCGCTACGGCTGCGCGGACTGGCCCGCGCCCTGGCCGGCGCCGGCGCACGAGTGACGGTGCTGACCTCCACGCCGCCGGGTATGAGCGCCCCCGCCGACCCAGGCGTGGCGGTGCGCTCCGCCCCGGCCCTGCGCGACGAGAGCGGCTACATCCGCGGCTACGCCCAGTACCTGAGCTTCGACATCCCGCTCGCGGCGCGGCTGCTGGCCGGGCCCGCGCCGGACCTGATCGTCGCCGAGCCGCCTCCCACCACCGGGGCGGTGGTGCGCGTGGCCGCCGCCCTGCGTGGCGCTCCTTATGCCTACTACGCCGCCGACGTGTGGTCCGACGCCGCGGCCTCCACCGGCGCCCCCGGCTGGGTGGTTGGTGCCCTGCGGGGAGTGGAGCGCCTGGTGCTGCGGGGTGCCCGCACCGTGTTGGCCGTCAACGACGGCGTCGCCGAGCGGGTGGGTGAGCTGGGTGCCCGGGCGGTGACGGTGGTTCCCAACGGCATCGACACCGACGTGTTCACCCCCGCCGGCCCGCGCGCCGCCGACGCGCCGCAGGCCCCCTACTTCCTGTACGCCGGCACCGCCTCGGAGTGGCAGGGCGCGGGTGTATTCATCGAGGCGCTGCGCCTGGTGCACAGGCAGGAGCCCGAGGCGCGGCTGGTGTTCCTGGGGCAGGGCAGCGACTGGCAGGCGCTGAAGGATCTGGCGGGCGGCGATGCGCGCGTGGAGTTTCACGACCTGGTTCCTGCGGTGGAGGCGGCCACCTGGCAGCGCGGGGCGGTGGCCTCGGTGGTATCCATCCGTCCCGGCCTCGGCTACGACTTCGCCTACCCGACCAAGATCTTCGCCGCCCTGGCCTGCGGCACGCCGGTGGTCTACGCCGGACCCGGGCCGGCGCGCACCGACCTGCCCGCCAACGCCCTGGGCTGGGCGAGTGACTACGACGCCGAGCAGGTGGCCGCCGCCATGCTGGCCGCCCTGGGGCCTCCCGGGCGGGTGAGGCGCAGCGGGCCGAGGCGGCGGATCGCCGTCGGGAATGGGTCATGCACAACCGCTCCATGCGGGCAGCCCTGCGCGACGCGGCCGAGGTGCTGCTGGCCGAGGTGGCGGCGGCGGAGGTGCCGCTGGCGGAATGACAAGCGACTTTCTGCTCTGATGCGAGCTTTTGCACCCTGGTGTGCGCCTATTTGCCGCACACCAGGGTGCAAAGACTCGGAGCTGGCTGTGGAGGTGTTCTCCGCAGGCCCGTCGTGGCATGTGAGAATGGCTTAGTGAAGGTTCTGCATGTCAACGACGTCGCTCGGATAGGTAGCGCACTGGTGCGCCAGGCTCGCAGCATCGGTCTTGACTGGACTCTGTACGACACTGCCCGGGTTGATCCCCGCTGGTCGCCGCGTACTCGCGCGCTGCGCCGCGCGTTGCGCGGGGCGGCCTGGGAGGCGGGGCTTGCACGCAGAGCACTGGCGTCGGATCTTCTTGACATTCACGGAGCGACGGTGACTGCGCATACACGGTGGCTGCGCCGTCCCTATGTGCTGCACCTGCACGGAACGGACATCCGTGTACGACGCTACGAGCCCGCATACACAAACCTGGTAGAGCGCGCTGTACGTGAGGCCTTGGATGTCTATTACACAACCCCTGACCTGGCCGAGCACGTACTGGATCTGGCACCCGCAGCCACGCTCCAACCCGTGATCGTAGACGTGGGCGAGCTGCCGAGAGCTGTGGATACCGCCGCGGCGCCTCCACGCATACTCTTCCCCTCCCGGTGGGATGCGGCTAAAGGAGGGGACATGCAGCTTGAGCTCCTGGCCGCGTTGCGTGATGAATACGGCGATCAGATAGTGCTTGAAGGCCTGGACTGGGGTGAGAACGCCGCTACCGCGGCGCGGGACTTCGGTGTGGTGCTACGGCAGCGGATGACTCACGATGACTATGCGCGGTGGCTGGGAAGCGGCAGCTTGGCCGTGGGACAAATGTCCGGGTACATGAGTATTTCCGAGCTTGAGGCGATTGCCACGGGCACCACCACGGTCATGGCGCTGAACTCGCGCTGGTACGACGGATCGCATCCAACGACGCGTGATGTGCCCGTGCTCGGTGGGGTGACGGCTCCCGAGCGCCTGCTGGAAACCACGTTGGAGGGAGTTCGTGAAGCGCTAGCGGGCGTGCGTGTGCAGGGCGGACGAGAGTGGGTTGAGGCCAACCACTCGCCTGCGCGAGCTGTTGAACGGCTTCAGGAACGCTTCGCGCTGGTGAGTGGCTCCTGAACGCCGAGGCTGCTGATGCCGATGCCAAGGCCTAGGCGCGCGAGCGCCTGGGGTGATTAGTCAGGACGACGGTACTAGATCGGTGCCCCACTGGTTGTCCAGGAACAGCTGTGTCCACAGGCCCAGTGACGTGGTTCCCCGGGCGAAGCGCCAGGCCTGTTCTGAACGCGGAATCCCCTCGGTGAAGGCTTCGAAGGCCATGGGGTGATCCAGCATGGTGCGTACCGAGCGGACCCGTGATAGCAGCCGGTCGGCTCCAGCGGCGCGCATAGCGGCAAGCAACGCGCGCTTGGGGACGGCGGGCATAGACACACTGGGCGCCCGATACAGCTCCTGCTCCTGTCCCGTCACGCGAGCATAGTGGGCGCCGGTGTAGCGGGCGTACCAGTCGCGGTTCGCGGTCAGTTCCTCCGATCCGTTCAGCCAGCAGTCCCACACCTCGGAGTCCAGCAAGGGAAGCGCCCAGTCGTAGCCGAAGAACTCATAGGCCTTCATGGAGTTGTTGATGTATTTTGCCTGCCGCTCCCTGAGATTGAACCATGCCAGCAACCCTTGCACGCCGCGTTCGCGGTCCAGCGGCGCCTCTGTCTCCGCGCGCCGGATCTCCTCGCGCAGGAGCGGTAGCGCGCGGTATGCCTCGGGAGAACCCTGGAGCACCGCGTATCGGCGGGCGATGGCGGTGAACACTTGAGCGTTCGAGGGGATGAGTGCAGCAAGCCGGTGTCGTGCAGTGTCCGGACCGCTGCGTGCCCGGGGAGGATAATCGCGTCGTCGTCGACCAGGTGGTCTTCCCTGATTACGGTCAGGGCGTACCAGTCCTGCACGTGGGGGAGTGAGGTGAGCCCCCAGGTGGCGCCCTGAAAGTGAGCGCCGGCGGCGGTGTGCCAGCGCTGCGCGATTCGCGAGGGGTCTAGGTCCACTGAGAACCAGTCGATCCCCAGCGCCTGTGCCACGGCCCGAGAAATTGAGATCTCCCGGGAGCTGGGCTTGCCGTAGGTATAGGCGATTACTCGGGGGGCGCCCAGACGCTTGAGCCAGACGGCCAGCAGCCGCGAGTCGAGCCCGCCCGATAGCGGGAGTACCAGTTGCCGGCCTTCGGCGTGCGCAAGCAACCGGGTCACCGCCAAGTCCAGGGCATGATCGAAGGCCTCGTCAAACTCTGCGGCGGAGGTGATTGGGTTGGTGCTGTACCCGAAAGAGTCCCACAGGCTGCACGTCCAGGTACCGTCAGGGTGCAGAACCACGGTTGAGGCCGCTGGTGTCGCGTGCACGCCGCTCACCAGGGTCCGGGAGCCGACCACGAAACCGGTGTGGAGGAACACGTCTGCGGCCTCCGCATCGCGGCTCCAGGAACCCGAGTGCTTGCGAAGTGACTCCGGGTCATCGCTAACCATCCATTGGCCGTTTACATAGGTGAACAGCAGGTGGTGGGAGCGCAGGCGGTCGGTGTCGATGCGGAGGTCCCGGCCCTGGCGGGTGACGACGGTCCACTGACCGCGCCGATCGGATGGCGCGGCAGCGGAAACACTGTTCACAGTGTCCTCGTTGTCCCAGTCGCGCACCGGACGCCACAGCCACTCCGATGCTGTAGGCGTGCTGGTCCACAGCGGAGAGGTGAGCATCATCCGGAAGTTCTCCATGGGGCTCCTCAAGCCGTCGGGGTGTGAAGCGAGGCCGTGTGATACGTGAGGCTCGCGGCATGCTCGGTGGGAGAGGCACGACGTGATTCAATACCCGCATGGTACAGCGGTTGCGTGACAGGTGGGAAAGGCTGCGGACTGGGAGCCCCGTCCTGGGTGCCATCCTCACCCTGGTGTCAGGGACGGCTACCGCGCAGGCGATCACCTTTGTCCTGCAGATCTTCATAGCCCGGGTCTACTCGGACACGGACAAGGGCCTGTTCGGGATCTACGGATCCATCACTGGCTTTGTCATCACCTTCGCCGCGCTGCGCTTCGACTTGACCGTGGTGCTCCCAAGGACGATCGTTCGGCTAAGGTCCTTGAGCGCCTGTCCCGACGATGCATCGTAGTCAGCTCCCTGCTGACCTCACTTGTCTGTATGGTCGGCGCAACCGTACTGCGTGACCACTACCACCACTCTGAGCAGTTGATGTGGTGGCTTATGATCTCTGGCGTTACCGTCTTCCTGGTAGCGCAAATCACCAACGTGCAGTACTGGCTCACCCGCAAGGGTCGGTTCGGAGACATCGCTCGCAACCGCGTGTTCCAGTATACGGCGGTTGCTAGTTGTCAACTTGTGGCGGGGCTGATCATGCACGGTGGGCTCTCTGCGATCATCATCGGCACAATCACCGGGCAGCTGCTGACCCTGGTCTTCCTGGAGCGCCGCGTTCCCGAACTGCATGAGCCGAGGGACCCCGAGGCGCCGACGATGCGCGAGATGATGCGGCGGTACTGGAAGATGCCGTTACTTAACGGCCCCAACGTCTTCGTGGACTCGATCCGCAACAACGGCATCAACCTGTTCATTGGTGCGGCATCGGTGGCGGCACTGGGGCAGTTTCAGCTCGCTTGGAGCACCATGCAGGTGCCTGTCTCCCTTATCTCCGGGTCGGTGTCCCAGGTGTTCCTGAAGAAGTTGTCGGACGCAGAGCCGGGGACCATGGCACCTCTGGTAAGGGCCGTGCTGTGGCGCGCCTTCCTGGCCGCGATTGTGCCCTTCGCGCTCCTGTACCTGCTGGCGCCCTGGCTGTTCCCGCTGGTGTTCGGGCCCACGTGGGACGATGCCGGATACTACGCACGCGCGCTCACGCCGTGGCTGTTCATGAACGTGCTCACCTCGCCGATCTCTAATATATTCGTGGTGACCGAGCAGCAGAGCCGACTGCTGGCGTTTGCTGTGGTCTACTGCGCCGTCCCGCTGACATGGCTCTGGCTCAGCCCGCTGCCCATCATGCAGACCGTGTACGTACTGGGGATGCTGATGGCAGTGATGCTGGTCGTCATGCTGTGCATGGCGCTGCTGACCGCCCGGCGCTATGACCGCACGGGCGGACGCGACGACGTACGATGACGGAACTACCAGCTCGCTTACGCTGCGTATGCGAGAATGCGACCGCAGTCTGCGCTCACATAATGCCGCCGCACGGGAGGGCCCACGTGAAAAAGTCACCTGTTCCCCTGGTCGTCTTCACCGACAACTACCCCTTTGATGTCGGGGAGGAGTTCTTCGAGCAGGAGATCAGCTACCTAGCCGAGCGCTTCGCCGAGGTCTGGGTGGTTCCGATGCGGGCCGGTGTAGGCGCATCCAAGACGCGGAAGCTGCCGGAGAACGTCTCCGCTGTCCTGCTCCCTTTAGCGGACGGCCGGAGCTGGAAGCAGCGCCTGCCTAGGCACATGCCCCGGCTCATCGCAGGACCTGGGCGAATCGAGCTCGGGAACACACGCCGCTCGGCAGCTTGTGCGGTCCGTGAACTGCATTTCGCTGTTGATGTGCTGCACCGCTTCGAGCTCTTTACCCGTGCGCGCCTGTACCGCGAACGTCTGGCCGGGAGACCGCTAGTCGCCTACGGCTACTGGCTCTACTACGGTGCTGGAATGGCGCAGATGCTGCGGGCCACCCATGACGCCCCGGTAGCCGCTGTGTCCCGCGCGCACGCCTATGATGTCAACGAGTCCTACAAGCCCCAGGGCCACCTGCCGGCTCGCCGTCGGCTGGTCGGAGGGCTGGATGAGGTCTATCCGATCTCCCACTATGCGGCGTCGTTCCTGACACCATACCTCGGCGCAGGCACCGCTAACCTGCAAATACGCCACCTGGGGGTGCCTGCCGGTGGAAGGGGAGACTGTAGCCGGGAGCCGATTCATATAGTCAGCTGCTCGCATCTAGCCCCGTACAAGCGCGTGGACCGAATCGCTGACGCAGTAGGGGCGCTCAGTGGTCGGGGCCTGCAGGTTCGGTGGACGCATATCGGCGAACGGGATGAGGCGAGGCTGAGTTCGATAAGGCAGTACACCGCAACAGTCGCGCCTGGCGCGCAGGTTGAATTCATGGGGTACCAACCGAATTCGCGTATACGCTCCCTGCTAGAGGCAGGCGGATTTACGGTGCTTGTCAATTCCTCTTCGGGAGAAGGCGTCCCGGTATCGATTATGGAGGCAATGGCGGCTGGGCTGCCGGTTGTCGCCACGGACGTGGGCGGCACCAAGGAGATAGTCCATGATGGAGTGAATGGGAGGCTAGTGCCTGCTGACGCCACTGGAGACGACCTCGCGGATGCGATTGCGGGGGTTGCTGGAGCATCTGCCAGCGACTTCGCCCGGATGCGCGAGCAGGCGGTGCGCACCTGGGACGAGGAATTCAATGCCGATCGGCAGTACAGCGACATGGCCGAGCGGTTGGTGCAGCTCGCCAGCCGGCTCGGGCGGGGGATGCGGCATGAGCGCGCAAGGCGATAGGCCGTGGATGGTCTTCCACGCCCCGTACCCGCTGGACCCGGATCCGACTTCGGCGTCCCGGCTGCGTCCGCTGCGCATGCGGGAGGCGTTTGCGCAGATCGGCTACAGGGTCTTTGACCTCTCTGGCTCGGTTAGCCGCCGGAGTAGGGCGTTCGCTGCCCTGCGCGCGCGAATCGCCGCCGGTGACCGGCCCGCATTCCTGTACAGCGAGAATTCGACTCAGCCCAACGTACTGGCTACGAGCGTGCGCACCGGTGTCGCTCCGTTGCTCGACTATCGCATTATGCGGGCGATGAGGCATGCTGGAGTGCCGGTGGGCGTGTTTTATCGAGATGCCTATTGGCGTTTCGCGTTCGGGAGGGCGTCGGGCTTGCGTGGGTCGATTGTCCCTGCGCTACAGAAGGCGGACTTGGTAGGATATCGTCGTAACGGAGTCAACTTTTTTGTTCCGTCGAGGCCGATGGCTGATGTTCTTGGTTTGGATGATGATGTATGCTCGCCGTTACCTCCGGCTGGACAGGCCGACTGTTCGGAACCATTGCCGCCTGTAGATGGAACGCTGCACCTGGTGTATGTTGGAGGTCTAGGCGGCCATTACGACCTTGACGTGTTCTTCTCCGCTCTTGTTGCGATCCCGTGTGCGCAGTTGGAATTAGTCACTCGAAAACCGTTGTGGGAGACGGCGGTGGCTGCGAACCCTGAACTCTCTGCGGAGCAAATCAGGGTGAGTCATCTTGCGGCGAATGAGTTGGCGCCGGTGTATAGACGCGCGAGTGTGGGCGTACTTACCGCTCGCCCTAGCGAATACTGGAGTTTCGCGGTGCCGGTGAAACTCTTCGAGTATCTGTCGTACGGTAGGCCGGTGATCGCCACACGGGGCACCGAGACCGGCAGGATCGTCGAGGCCAATGGTGCCGGGTGGGTGGTCGACTATGACCGGGATGAGATTGCTTCCCTGCTTGCCCACCTGCAGGAAGCTCCGGAGGAGATTGCGGAGCGAGCTGCGGCCGCCCGAGCAGCTGCACGAGTCAATACCTGGGCGGACCGGGCGCGGGACGCCGCCAGAACGTTGTCGCCGCAGAGCCTGGAGGCACTGCTCTGAACCGCTGGTACGTGTTCTAGCGGCCACCTCATTTCAAGAGAAAGTTCCTCATGTCAGTTCTCCTGCCGTGGCTGCACAATGCCGGCCACCTCATCGGCCTCATCGGGTTGGTGTTCGCGCCGGGCTGGGCGGCGTTGCGCGCTCTAGGATATCGGGGCGTGCTGCCGGTGGCGGCAGCGCCGCCAGTGACCTTTGCCGGGATTGCCTTGCTCGGTCAGGTCTACTCCTGGACGGGCGTGCGCTACACGATCACCTCGTTGGTAATCGGTCTGGTGCTGTACGTGCTTGTCGTCTCGTTGACTGCGCGGCTCGTTCTAGGCGGTCTGCCCGCGGTCTTACCGGAGGAACTATCGCAGCGGAGGCGCGGTACGGCGGGCATGGCGCTGCTGGCGGCGACCATGACAGGTATTCTTATTGCAGCACCAATAGTTAGCCAGTGGAATCCGGAGCTGCCAGCCCAGCAGATAGACTCGGTGTTCCATTACAATCTTGCTTGGGTCATTACACAGACCGGTGATGCCTCCCTGCTCACCGGTGCTTCCTGGTCGTTCTCCTTGCGTGCAATCCCCGCATACTATCCCTTGGTATGGCATGCCATCGTTGCCGCCGTCGCCGGCCCCGCGCACGTGGTAACAGTGACCAATACGCTGGTCGCGCTCACCCCCGTCATATGGACGCTCGGCATAGCTGCTCTTGCAATGGAGGCCTTCCCCACCTCTAGGTGGGCTCCGGTAATCGCGCCTCTGACGGCGGCTCTGCTTCCGGCGTTTCCAGTGTACATGCTCGGTTATCGGCAGTTGTGGCCCAATGCTCTGGGGTACGCGGTCCTTCCCGCTATGCTCGCGTTGCTGTGCCGGGCGATGCATATGCTCCGCCTCACCGGCACGGCGGGAAGGCGACGAGCCGTCATCGCGCTCGTCGCCTTTATGATCGCTCTGGGAGGGGCGATCGCCACGTATCCATCCGCCGTATTCTCGGTCCTTCTCACCGGTATTCCGCTCCTGTACGGCATAGCGAAGGTCGCAGCGGGTTTCATATTGCGCCGTCTTGGAAGACGACGCGGGACGTTGCTCCTGGTTGCCTTTGGCGTGTTCGCAGTTCTGCTTGTGGGTGGGTTGCTGATACTCGAGCCGGGCGTGATGGCGCGTCTTGCTCGTGAGGGATACGCCGGAGTCTCGAACCTACCCCGGCGTATACAGGCGATGATCACGCTTTGGCCGTTGGGCAGCGGCTACTTGGGGTACCGGCTAGCGCTTGCACTACAGCTGCTGCTGACCGCCGCGGGGCTGGCAATCGCAGCGCGCCGTAAAGAATGGCGATGGATTGCCTGCGCTTGGCTGCTGCCAATGGTTCTACTGGTTGCGGCTTACCTGCCGCTAGGTCCTCTTACTGCGCTCACGGGGCTCTGGTATAACGATCCGTACCGCATCATACCCCTGGTTATTCCGTCAATCTCACTGCTGGCGGTCGTAGCGGTGGAGACTTGTGCCGGGGCTGTTGCCGAGCATGCTTCCGCTCCCCGCCGTAAGGCTACTGCGGAGGTCACCGCTGCGGCCTGTGCAGCGATCCTTCTGGTGGGAGGTGTCGGTGCGGATGCTGCGCGTCGGAGCGTGAGCGAGAGCTCCTACGAGGTAGGCAGTAATGCGCTGGTGCGCACTTTGAGCGCCGACGAGGTACGGATGATCCAGTCATTGCGTGGCAGGACGGACCCGTCTCTAATGGTGCTCGGCGACCCAGCTGCTGGTGCGGCGTACGTTGAGGTTCTAGGCGGTCTGCGCTCGGTGTTCCCCCACATTACCTTCCGCTCCCTGGATTGGGATGCTCATTACCTGGCACTGCACTTCGCAGAGCTCCGCGAGGATCCCGTAGTCTGCGAGCTTATACGGCACTATCGCGTGGGCTACTACTACGCCGACGACTCGGGAACGGTCCCAGGGGTGGACGTCGCCGAGCGCGCCCCCGGACTCTACGGGGTAGACACCTCCACCGGCTTCGAGCTTGTGGCGAGCGGGGACACTGCATCTGTATGGCGCATAACTGCGTGCGGCGAGCTCGACTCGCCGGACTCTCTCGTGCGTGATCCCTGGGGCCTGAACACGCCCTACGAGCCGGTGTACGGACCGGATGGAGAGGTGAATGTCTTCGATGAGGAAGGCAGGCTGATTCTTGAACCCTAGAGCGGCTCCTACGGTTTGGGTGTTCGGTGGTATGGGCCTACCCGTGTTGTGCGGGAGTGACTCCGGGCAGGTTGTCCTGTCGCGCCTCATGCGTACGCCCGTATCACGCCGCTCCTCGTGGTTGTAGCGGTATGTGTCGCACCGCGTGCTCGCCTGCGCCCACTCGGCAGCCGACCGGTGACCACGCACGACTCGCCTCGGTATCCTCCCCCTGTCGTTCTTCTCTGGGCGCCTTGGCGCACGCTCCGCGCACTTCCTGCGATCTCCACCCTGGCCCGCACCAGCCGACCCGCCGCCGTTTGTCGCCACCATCTGCGGTTCTCACGAGCAGCTGAGATGAGTCGCGCCGAGGGCTTGACTGCGGCCTCATAGCCGATGTACGCTGCTTCACAATCCCTGACATGCCGGAATCAACGTGGAGACCCGATCATGCGTACGTTTACGTCCCTGGCAGCGGCATTTGCTGTCGCACTATGCTTCCAAGCAGTTACTACTTCCGCCGTAGCGGCCGATGACGTCAGTGGTCCCGATGATGTCGGCGTAAACGTCGTCGATGAGTTTGGCCAACGCCTGTGGTATGGCTCGGAGTCCTCGACGGTTGCAGCGCTTGCCAACCGAGCGGAAGAATTTGCGGAATCCCACCCCGATACCGTTCTCGGAGTCGCACTGACATCAGACCGGCAGGTAGTCGAAGTGTTCGTCACTTCGCTCGACATTGCGGGCCTGGATGAGTTGCTTTCCGCCGATTCGACCCATATACGGGCGGTCGTGAATGAGAATTCGCCAGAACAGATCAGGGCTGCAGAAGAACAGGTTTTAAACCGCGATTGGGGTGCGTTGCACATCGAGTCAGTCGCTCCTGACCCCATCGGAGACGGCATTGAGGTAACCATCTCAGAGGGTGACCACCCGGCAGACTCACGTCAAGACGGTAATCAGTCCGACTTCGATGACCTCGAAGACAGCGTACTTGACTCCTTGGGGGACATTGGAGTGGGAGTGCGCGTGACTCCCGGTGAACCGGAAGTTGAGGCCAAGACACGTTTCAACGACAGCTCGTATTTCTACGCGGGCGGTGCGATCGTGCTGAGCAACGGCACCCGATGCAGCTTGGGGCGCCCATCGAAATCGGAGGAAAATACTACGTGCTGACGGCCGGGCATTGCGGAAAAGGGACTTGGCGGAATGGAGGTAACGGGAACTTCGTCGGCAGCCTGTACACGACCACGTGGACTGGAACCGCGCACAAATACGGCGACTGGCAATTGTTGCGGGGATCACACTACGCTCTACGGGTGTTTAACGCACAGCTCAATTCGTCGTCGTCACTACCTATCAGCGGTGGAGACTTCGGCCGGAGGGCGCTTGGCCGCGAACTCTGTGCGTCTGGGTCAACCACAGGAGCGACTTGCAGGTATGTTGTCCGAAGCACGAATAGTACGCGAAAGGTGGGAAGTACCACAGTTGGGCACCTGACGAACGCCATACATGACGTCAATCGCGACGGCGTTGCAGACTGCAACGGTTTCCGAGCCGGTGACTCCGGTGGCATTAGTTACTACGGCGATGGTAGAGGCGGAGCTACTGCGTATGGAATTGTCACGGGTCTTACGACCGGAAGTTGCAGTTACAGCTTCACTCAGCTGTCCGGTGTGCGAGCATGGAACGGAAAGGCCAAGGTCGGCTAGCGCGAAAGGTGGACGATTGGCTGGGGCAACTCTCATTCGTCTGACTTTGCGTGTCGGCATTTGAGGTGTGTTCACGGGCGCGCGAATGAGTGTGGGTGCGAGTGTGGTTGTGGTCGCTATTGGGAAGGTTGTAATCGGTCTTTTTTTAGCTACTTCCGAGACGTGCCAGGCGTCGACCGAGGACTAATTGCACCGATGGTGCAGCGGATATAAGTATGGGCTCTTCGGACTTGGCGATGAGCGCCTCGGGATGGGCTACCGTGCATGTGGCAATGTTCGGGCTGGACGGTCGTAATCGTTAGGTGCAGTCCTGCTGATGATGCCCTTTTGTTCTGAGTGCCCTTCAGCGCTGGTGAGCTTGGGGACGAGGAGGGTGTCTTGGCCGTGTACGGGGTGTATTCGGGCCGATTAGGAGCTCTTCTGAATTGACGCCGAGCTGTTTCGGTCTGGTCGCTTGCGGTCCTTGGGGCGGAGGGGCGCGGCGGCCGACCGCTCGGGACTCCCCGCAAGGGAGTCTGAGGCCGAGTTTCGTGCCGGCAGCCACGGCTGATGGACTGTTCTCACGGGCTTGTTGGCCAATAAGTACCCGCGGTAAGGGGGCACCCCCTATGCTCTCCTGCCACGATACCTGCAGCCTCATGAATATAGAGTGTTTCTCGTCAGGGGTAAGGATGCGGGGGGTGGGGGGGCTGTGCAGGAAGGTGGGTGTGTCGTTGGTGTGGGTGCACGCGGGACCTGCGTGCGGCATGTGGCTCAATCGTGATAAGCAATTTCGCAAAGGGCTTCGTGTGGCTGTCCCATGGTGGCACCTACGGGCGTCCACGCTTCCATCGCTCGCATCGTCTCATGCTTTTCCAGCGCACACGGATGCCGTCACGACGCCAAGTCCTGGCAGAGGGCCGCCACTCGCCGGACTCAGACAATCAAGATCATTGCCGTGATGCTTATCCAGGCTCCAAGCGTGGCGGCCGTGAATCGATATGTAAGAGTCTCGCCCGCTATCGCGTACCGATACCAGCCGCGATCCCTTGACGTAGTTCCTGAGCCGCCTGACGTGCTACACACCCTGAAGGGCAAGGGCGTGCCGTTCGTGTGCCAAAGGACGGGACCCTGGTGTGAACCTACTGGGTTGCCGACTTTGACTCGGATACCGGCTACCGCCTGTGGTGCGCCGCCAAGTACAGGGCCTGTGGCGGGAACGTGCAAGCGCTGATAGGTCCATTGGGTTCCTGGTGCGGGGCATTTGCGGTTTTCCTGTCGGTCTGGGCTCCACCGCCCCTATCACTCTCGCCATGACCAATGCGCTGCCAGCGCTGTGCCCTTGCGTCGCATACGGGATGCCCACATGGGGCGACGAGGGGTACGCGGGCGCAGAAATCGGCCTAAATACGCCCACCAGGGGCTCCAAGCTCGACCCCGACTCGAAGACCCACAACTAGTTCTAGGTCAGCCTGCGGGCCCCGTAGAAAGAGCCAACGCCCTGCTCATGGGCTTTAAAGCCATCAAACGGCGACACTCAACCCATCAATCAGCACCGAAGTTACAGTAACCGCCTTGATCGTCTTCAAGCTAACGCGCTCCTCTGAAGGGAAAACTAATCAGTCTTGGTTGAGAATGCATGTGACGTGAGTTTTCCGCGCGCTATTCATAAATAGCGTGCGGGGGCTGCGGGTCATCGTGCTGTACTTTAAGCATCGGTGAGAGCCAAGGCAACTTGTTTCGCGGCCTGGCCATTGCCGTATGGCACAGCACTTGTTTCCGCGGGCCGCGGGCGCTGCGCTGCGGCTACCAGGTCGGGACCGGGCTCCACCAACACGTTCCACCCCAATTCCACCGTCTCTACCCACTCGGTCTGCGGGCGCACTGTGGTGGTCGGGACACGCAGTAGGAACGCCTCCTTCTGCAAGCCGCCGGAGTCTGTGATGACGCCACGCGCGTGCATCACCGAGGCAATGAGGTCGGGATAGGCGAGCGGCCGGTGTGAACGCAGTGACCCCCGGTCGATCGAGATCCCGGCCGCCTCGCACTTCGCGACCAGCCTGGGGTGGGCGAGCAGCACTACAGGGTGGTCAACCGCTCCCAGCGAATCGAGTACCGTGTTGAGAATCGCCGGATCATCAGTGTTGTCCGGACGGTGGATGGTTGCCACGGAGTATGTTCCCGCAGCCAGTCCCAGCTCGTCCATGATGGCGCACCCGGGCTGCGCGGCGACCTCGTCACGCACCCTGTAGAGAACGTCGGTCATGACGTCGCCAACCAACACGGAACGGGACGCCAGCCCCTCCTCGGCAAGGTGGTCCATCCCCACCTGGGTTGGTGCGAGTAGGAGATCGGCAGCGTGATCGGTGAGCACGCGGTTGATCTCCTCCGGCATGCGTCGGTTGAAGGAGCGCAGGCCCGCCTCCAGGTGCGCGACCGGAATGTGCATCTTGACTGCGGCAAGCGCCGCGGCCAGGGTCGAGTTGGTGTCGCCGTAGACGAGCATCCAGTCTGGGCGATCTCCCTCCAGTACTCCATCCAGGGCGGCCAGCATTGCGCCGGTCTGGCGCCCATGCGTACCCGAACCGACCCCCAGATGGTGGTTCGGTGCGGAGATGCCCAGGTCCGAGAAGAACACGTCGGAGAGCATGGGGTCGTAGTGCTGGCCGGTATGCACGATCACGTGCTCGATTCCGGCTTCCTTAAAGGTGCGGTCGATCGGAGCCAGTTTGACGAACTGTGGGCGTGCGCCGACGACGGACATGACTCGCATGGGGGCTCCTGCGGCTAGTTAACGGTGGACTCTGTCAGCTCACTGACAATGGCGTGGATAGTCTGCTTCTCGTGCTCGAAGCTCAGCTCATGGGCAGCGCGGTCAGAGGCGTGCTTGTAGCTGGCTACCTTCTCCGGCGTCAGCGCACGCAGGGTGGCGACGATGTCAGAGACATCGTTAGTTGTGGAACTGACCCCGACGCCGTAGGTTTTAACTACTCGCACCATCTCAACCGTTGGCCCCACGGCCACGGCCAGGCGTGCCTGGATGAAGTCGAAAATCTTATTGGGGAGAGTGAGACGTGCGTTCGTGTTGAACGGTGGGATCCAAAATACGCCCACATCATATTCGTTCAGAACGGCGGGCAATTCCTCGGGCGGCACCGGGTTGCGGAAGACGATGCGTTCACAGTCTGCGGCACGTTTTTTGAGCGCGGATAGGTAGGCGCCATTGTCTCCGCCGGCAACGAGATATAGATCCAGGGTGAAGTGCTCGTCAAGTTGTTTGACTGCGTCGATAGTCGCTTCGATGTTGCGGCCGTAAATTGCTCCGCCGGAGTGCACGAGGCGAATTGGACCTTCGGTCAGAACGGGGGAGGGGGACAGGTCTGCGTAGCGAGCAGCATTGCGCACCAGCCTGGGGGCGACGCCGTAGCGCTGGTTGTACAGGTCCGCGATCTCTCCGCCGACGGTCGTCACGGCCGCACAGCGCGGGAGATACGTCCGGCAGATGTGGTCCATCAGGGGAGCCACAAGCAGGCGCCAGCTGGTCACATGGGTGCGCTCCTCGGGTGCCCACTCGTGCATGTCCGCCCACACTGGAGCGCCATGGGCCACAGCGAAGGCCGTGGGGATCGCGCGCGCGTCATTGGCGACGACCATGTCGAAGCGGCTATTGCCCACCAGGCGCATAGCAGCCCGTGCCGCGGGTGCGGCAGTCTCGGCGGAGCGCAGGCGGCGAGTGGCCAGCTTCAGCACTCCGGCGGGAGTCTGCGGCAGGGACGGTGCGGAGTCCGGTATCTGCAGGTGATTGACCACGTGGGGTGGCGTGGGGCCGTACCCCACACTAGTGACCTCGCCGACCTCGGCAAGCGCGCTGATCTCGCGCAGGACGCGGGCGTCACGGGCGATCGGAGAGAAGGAGATCACGAGGATAGCGGGGCGTTGGCTCACAAAGGCATCTTAGGGCAGGCGTCTCACGCTTGCCGGTCGATACGCGTGACTGGGATGACTTACGATGGTCGGACCGAAAGGTCGATTGAGGAAGGAACCCGCATGCGCATCGCCGTCGTCGCCCTGGGAAAGATCGGTCTGCCCCTGGCGGTCCAGTACGCCGGAAAGGGGCACGAGGTCATCGGCGTGGACGTGAATCCCGTCACTGTCGAGGCCGTTAACGCCGCCCGGGAGCCCTTCCCCGGTGAGGCCGAGCTCGCCGACCGGTTGGCCCAGCTGGTGCCCGCCGGGGCGTTGCGTGCCACCACCGACTACGCCGAGGCCATCCCCGGCGCCGACGCCGTTGTCCTGGTGGTGCCCCTGTTCGTCAACGACGAGACCTGGGAGCCCGACTTCGAGTGGATGGACGCCGCCACCCGCTCCCTGGCCGAGCACCTGACACCCGGCACCCTGGTCTCCTACGAGACCACCCTGCCGGTGGGCACCACCCGCGGGCGCTGGAAGCCGCTGATCGAGGAGATCAGCGGGCTGAAGGAGGGCGAGGACTTCCACCTGGTGTTCAGCCCCGAGCGCGTGCTGACCGGGCGGGTCTTCGCCGACCTGCGCCGCTACCCCAAGCTGGTCGGCGGCCTGAACGAGGTCGGCACCGAGGCCGGTATCCGCTTCTACGAGCAGGTACTCGACTTTGACGAGCGTGACGACCTGCCCCACCCCAACGGCGTGTGGGATATGGGCACCGCCGAGGCCGCCGAGATGGCCAAGCTGGCCGAGACCACCTACCGGGACGTCAACATCGGCCTGGCCAACCAGTTCGCCGTCTATGCGGACAAGGCCGGCTTCGACATCCAGCGCGTCATCGATGCCTGCAACTCCCAGCCCTACTCCCACATCCACCGTCCCGGCATCGCCGTGGGCGGCCACTGCATCCCCGTCTACCCGCGCCTGTACCTGTCCACCGACCCGGACGCCTCGATCGTGCGCACCGCCCGGTCCTTCAACGCGACCATGCCGCAGTACGTGGTCGACCGTGCCGAGGAATTGCTGGGTGACCTGAAGGGCCTGCGCGTGGTGGTGCTGGGCGCCTCCTACCGCGGCAAAGTCAAGGAGACCGCCTTCTCAGGTGTGTTCCCCACGGTCGAGGCGCTGCGCGCCAAGGGCGCGCAGGTGCTGGTGCACGACCCCATGTACACCGACGCCGAGCTGGCCGGATTCGGCTGGGACGCCTACCACCTCGGCGACGCCGTCGACGTCGCCATCGTGCAGGCCGACCACCCCGAGTACACCACCCTCGCCCCCGCGGACCTGCCCGGCGTGCGGCTGCTGCTGGACGGCCGCCGTGCCACCGACGCCGCCCTGTGGGCGGGCACCCCCCGCCTGACCATCGGCGGGGGCAAGTAACCCGCATCATGCGCCGCCCGGCATAGGCGTGGACCGCGTGGTTCATTGAGCCCTACGGCGGTCTTTCAGAATTCCGGTTCGGTGGGCCCGCACCCGGGCCCACCGGCACGAGTTCTCCCATACGAGGAGGAATACCCATGGTGGGCTGGGTGACCTTGGTGCTCGCAGCGGCAGTTGTAAGCCTGCTGGTGGCAGTTCCCGGCGCGACCCTGCTGGCGGGAGCGGGAACTCAGCGGCCGCTGGCAATCGCCGCCGGCCCCGCCGTAACGGTCGCAATCGTGGGCGTGGCCACAGTGGTCATGTCCCGGCTCGGAATCGCGTGGGACGCGCGGACCGCTGTAGCACTGCTTGCCGCGATCTGTGGTGCCGGCGCCCTGGCGGCGGCCCTGCGCCGACGGCGGGGAGCCACAGACGCGGGTCAGCCGGAGGCCGAGGCCTTTGACTGCCAAGCACGTCGGTCACGCGCACTGGCCGCGTCGGTCTTCGGTGCGGTCACCGCGGGGGGAGCGCAGGTGGCGCTCTTCGCCAGGGCGGTTGGAAGGCCCGACGCCCTGCTGCAGAACACCGACGCGATGGTGCAGCTGAACCTCATCGCAGAGATCGAACGCAGCGGTGACGCCTCCATGCTCACCGCCGCCATACCCGTGACGGGTGGGAACTACCCCACCGCCTGGCACGCGTTCTCAGTATTCCTGGCACCCTTTGCCAACACGCCCTTCGTGTTCAATGCCATGGCCGTGGCACTGTTCGCCGTTCTCTTCCCCACGGGCATGGGCATGCTCACGGCGACCGCCAGCAGAGGTACCATCGCGCGGATTGCGGCGCCGTGGCTCGCGTTGGCCGCCCCCTGGTTCCCCGGCCTCATGCTGACCTTCAGCGCGCAGGCCTCCGGGGCATTCGCGATTGCGCTGGTTCCCTCGGCCCTGGCCGCGGTTGTGCTGCTCTGGCGCAGGCGCCTGGACTGGCGTGCGCTACTGCTCGTGGCGGTAATGGTGCTCGGGATCGGTCTTGCCAGCCCCGGGGCCGGCCAATGGGCGGTGGAGGTCGGCTGCCTACTGGGCTTCATGCGGCTCGCCCCACGCGCGCGCAGCATCTCGCGCGGGCCCCTGCGCCTGGCCGCGGTCTTCGTTCTGGCCCTGGTCGCCTGCCTGCCTCTGATACTGATGACGCGAATCCCCACGCTGCAGGCCATGGGCTCCTTCGACCGCGGACAGATCCCCTTATGGTCGCGATTCCTCGCGCCCGTGCTGCTCAACGACGTGGTGGCGAAAGTCTCCCCAGTGCCACTCGCCCCGGCGGCGTACCTGCCCTTGGCCGTCATGGGGTTTATCGGCCTAATACTGTTCCGCCGTAGGGTGGGGCAGGTGCCGACGGCGGCTCTGGCGGCTGCGGTGCTGTGCGTGTGGATCACCGGGCTTCCGGAAGGACCATGGTGGGCCCTGGTCGGAGGATGGTGGCGGGACTACCCCCGATTCCTCGCGCTGGAGGTGATCCCCTTGGCGTTCTTCGGCGCGCTCGGCCTAGAGGCAGTCGTGCTGTGGCTGCACGGACTGCTGCGTCGGCCGCAGCGGTCAGCACTGGCACGCCGGATCGCCGGACCGGTTGCGGGGGCCGTGGCCCTGGCCCTGCTCCTGGGAGTGTGCGCGCCCAACACCGGTGTCTTCCGCCAGCTGACGACCCGGGGCTACGTCTACCTGATTCACCCGCCGTGGGTGACCGATGCCGAGGCGCTACGCATGGAAGCCGTTGGTGCGCAGCTGCCTGACGACGCCGTCGTCTACGGCTTTCCGCAGTCCGGCGCGGGCCTAATCCCCGTCCTGACCCCGGCGACCAGCGTGCACCGCTCGTGGAGTCCGGCCGGCACCCCCGATGAGAAGTTCATCGCCAAGCACTTTGATGAGATCGACACCAATCCGCGGGTGTGTGAAATCGTCCGCCGGATCGGCGGTACGCCGTACTACTACGAGGACTCGGACATCTCCGATCTGGAGCGGTGGATGCGCTTCCCCGGATACGATGAGGTAGACTTGACCGCCGGGTTCGAGCTCGTGGCAGTACTGGACACGGCGCACCTGTATCGGCTAACCGCCTGCGACTGAGGCTGCCAGCAGCAACCGGGATGAGTATGAACCTACTGCCATCCGCGCCTACAGCGGTCGTGCCCGTGCCCGCCGCGGTCGCAGTCTCGAGCGCGTCGGCACCCGTGACTGCGGCAGCCGCGGCGGCATTGCTACTGGTACCGGGCTGGCTATTGGCGCGCAGCTGGGGCGCGAGAGGCGTAACCGCAGTCGGAAGCGCACCGTCGCTGACTCTCGGCGTACTGGGGACGGCGACGCTGCTCGCCCAGCGCACGGGGCAGCGCTGGGAGCCCACTGCCTTGCTGACCGGCTGGCCGATGCTGCTGCTCGCGTCCGCCTGTGCCGTCGGCCTGGCGCTCAGACGCCTGCCGCTGCCCGTCACCATCACGAGCCGGGATACCAGGGGGACGGACACCCTGGACCGGGACCGCCTGCCGCGGCGCGAGCGGCTGCTGCTCCTAGCCGCCATCACCCTGGCGGGAGGCCTCACCGCCATCCCGACGGCCCTGGGCACGGGATCCTGGGACAACCCCGCCCAGGCCTCGGACGCCGTATTCCACCTTTCCGCGACCGCCTACGTGCGGGAGACCGGGACGGCGTCATTTCTAGGCGGACTGGCACCGATGTATGGCGGCACTGCGGTGTACTACCCGACCGGATGGCACGCGGTTGCCGCGCTGCTGCCTGGCGACGTCATCACCGGGGCGAACCTGCTGGTGGTGGTCCTCGCCGCGCTGGTGTGGCCGCTGGGCGTGGCGGCGCTACTGCGCGAAGTCCTTCCCGGAGCCGGCTCGGTCCTCGCGGTCGGCACCGCCCTGTCAGGCTCCGTGGTGTCGCCGCTTCTGCTGCTCACCAGCGTGTGGCCCTACGGCATGTCAGTGGTGATGCTCCCCGGCGCGCTGGCGCTGCTTGTACGCGCAGTGCGGTCGGGCAAGGTGGGTGCGAGGGAGCGTACCGCCGCCTGGATACTGGCCCTGGGGGCCTGCCTCGGTGTACTGATCGCCCACGGTGCGGCCGTGTTCAACCTGGCGGTGCTCGGCCTGCCCGTGGTTGTGGCGGCCGGAGTCCCGGCATGGCGGAGCGTATGGCGCAGGGGAGTGGGCGTGCGGGTGGCCATCGCCGCCTCGGGGGCGCTGCTACTGCTCCTCCTGGCCGGTGGGGCGTGGACCATGCGCCGACCTCTTGCCGCAGTGTTCAACTACCCCCGTGCAGCCGGGAACATCTGGGAGACCCTGTTCGCCGTAGTAACCGACCACCCCCTCCTGGCCACCTTCACGCCCTGGATACCGGGCAACGCCCTCGTCTTCGCCCTAGCGGTATGGGGAGCCGCGGCGTGGCGCCGGGACACGAGCGTGCGCGCCTGGGCAGTGGGAACGGGAATCTCCCTGCTGTTACTGCTGCTCGCCTCCGGCCCCGCATGGCCGCTGCGCGCCCTCGCCGGCCCCTGGTATACCCAGCGGGCCCGGATCATGCCCCTGCTGACGCTGGGAGTACTGGTGCTCGCGGCCTTCGGCATTCAGCAGGCGCAGCGGCGCTGGGGCGCGGCGAAAGGCGCACCTGCCAGCGCGGTTGGGCGCGGGCTTACGCTGGTGCGGCAGCACGTCCCGGCGACGCTGCTGGTCATCTCCCTACTTGCTGCCCCGGGCTGGCGCTGGGGTCTGCGCGCAGAACTGCTTGAGGCGATTCACGACCCGGAGCGCATCTCCTACGGCGCCATGCTCTCCGCCGGTGAGCTCGACTTCATTCGTCGCATCGGCGGCGCGCTCCCCGACGACGCCGTCGTCCTGGGGGATCCCTCCAACGGCAGCGCATACCTGTGGAGCGTCACCGGGACGAAGGTGCTCTACCCCTCCCGCCCGCGGCCCTCGACCGCGGAACTGCGGTGGCTCGGGGAGAACGCCGACCAGATTGAGACCGACCCGCGCGTATGCGAGATCCTGAACCGGTACGGCGTCGAGTACTACTACAGCGACGACGCCGAGCCTGATGGACTTACCGGGGGTGTGCGTAAGCCCCTGTGGGGAGAGGCGCTGGCTCGGGTGCCGCGCAGCGCGCTGGAGGAAGTGGACTCACAGAACAGCGCGACGCTGTGGCGCATTACCGCCTGCGACGCCGAGTGAGAGTGAGCCCCCAAGACCGGCCAACCCGCCCGCGGGACGCTCGCAGGCGCGCTCACTGCCCCTGAGCGGCGTACTTGGCCTCAACCTCCGCCTTCAGCGGGCGCCACCAGGCCTCATTGTCCCGGTACCAGTCGATGGTGGCCTGCAGGCCGGAGCGGAAGTCCGTGTACCGCGGTGACCAGCCGAGCTCCTGCACGAGCTTGGAGTTGTCGATCGCGTAGCGCATGTCGTGGCCGGGGCGGTCCGCCACGTGCTCGTAGTCGCTGGGGTCGTGGCCCATCAGCTCCAGGATGAGCTCGACGACCTCCTTGTTGTTCTTCTCCCCGTTCGCGCCGATCAGGTAGGTCTCCCCGATGCGGCCCTTGTCAATGATGTCCCAAACGGCGTCGTTGTGGTCCAGCACGTGGATCCAGTCGCGCACGTTCTCTCCCGCGCCGTAGAGCTTCGGACGCACACCGTCGATCAGGTTGGTGATCTGGCGGGGGATGAACTTCTCGATGTGCTGGTAGGGGCCGTAGTTGTTCGAGCAGTTGGAGATGGTGGCCTCCACCCCGAAGGAACGCACCCAGGCGCGCACCAGCAGGTCGGACCCGGCCTTGGAGGAGGAGTAGGGGGAGGAGGGGTTGTAGGGGGTGTCGGGAGTGAACTTTGCCGGGTCGTCCAACTCGAGGTCGCCGTAGACCTCGTCGGTGGACACGTGGTGGAAGCGCACCCCGTGACGGCGCACCGCCTCCAGCAGCGTGAAGGTGCCCACCAGGTTGGTGCGGATGAAGGGGGAGGGGTCGCGCAGCGAGTTGTCGTTGTGGGACTCGGCGGCGAAGTGGACCACCACGTCGGCGTCGGCCACCAGCGGGTCCACCGTGTCTGCGTCGGCGATGTCACCAACCACCAGCTCGATCCGGTCGCCCAGGTCCGCCAGGGACCCCCGGTTGCCCGCGTAGGTGAGCTTGTCCAGCACTGTCACCTTGGCGTCAGGGCGACGCACGAGGGTCTGGTGAACGAAGTTGGCGCCGATGAAGCCGGCGCCGCCGGTGATGAGGACGTGCATGGAGTGCTCCCAGTGCGCTGCTAGAAGGCGTTAGAACGCTCGCAATCATGCCATAGTCGCGGCGACGGGCGCCGCTACGCCCCGGCGGGCGGGGGAGCCGCCGGCGATGGGCGCGGGCCGGCCGCCTTGCCGAGACGGTTCTGCAATCCCAGTGGATTAAACAGCGGAGCGGCATGAATGCACGGGAAGTCCCGGAAATACACAGCAGTAATTCCCGGCTTGTCATTATGTCGTGCGGCACAAAGGGGTCGACTCGGGGCGCGCAATCGGTATCGTGCCCCATGGTTCACATGAATCACATGCGCCTCAAGGTGCACATGTGATTCACAGGTATCGCATGCGGCGCTGAAAGGATCCCCATGAGAGCCCCACGACTCCTCGGACTGACAGCGGTGTTACCTCTGCTGGCGGCCGGGCTCATACCCGCGACCCCTGCGGTCGCCGAAACCGCTACGCAGGCCGCCCCCGTGCAGCTGCTCGAGCTGACCACCTCCGCAGGCGAGGCGACCGAGGTGGCCGAGGCCGGCCTGCTGGACACGGCATCGGCCGGTACCAGCGGCGGCACCGGCGTCAACCCGGGAATCGCGCCGCGGCTGGCCGCCGTAGCCAGGGCGGCCACAGTGGGGACAGCGGGTGGCGTGGATCCGGAGGCGGACGCCCTACTACTTACCGAGCCCCTGGAGGTGGATGACTTCCTGGTAGCCGGCTTTACCTGGACCGGCGCCGACGAGCTGCCCGCGGGACTGAGCGTCTACCTGCGCGTACGCGAGGGCGGGGTCTGGTCCGACTGGTACCTGAACGAGGCCTCCGGCGCCGGCCGCGACGACGCCGCGGGCGTGGCCGGAACCGAGGAGTTCAGCACCGGCGGCGCCGACGCCGTCCAGGCCAGCGTGGTCGGTGACGCGCAGGCCCTTCCCGCCGGACTCCAGCTCGCGCTCATCCCCGGGCGGCCCGCAGGCGAGGAGGTGCTTGACCCGGCGGAACTGAGCGCGGCCGACGCTGAGCCCACCGCAGTGGCCACCCCTGAGGATCCCGAGGAGGAGCCGGCGGGCGGACTCGGCGCGCCCACCGCCGACGCCACGGCGCAGCCCACGGGCGCTCCCGCCACCGATGCGGAGGAGTCCGACCCGGAGAGCTCGGACTCCGCGACGGGTGGCTCCGGCGCGGCCGGCGGAACCTCGCTCGGCCCGGACCTGCAGGCGGCCCTGGAGACCACCACCACTGCGGGCGGCCTGCCCGTCGCGGTGACAACTCGCTCGGAGTGGGGCGCCAACTCCGCCTATATGAGCTGGTCTCCCACATACGCCGCCGCCAAGCACGTGATCGTCCACCACACCGCGGGGACGAACAACTACACCGCGAGCCAGTCCGCCTCGATTGTGAACGGCATCTACTACTACCACGCCGTCACCCTGGGCTGGGGCGACATCGGCTACAACTTCCTGGTGGACAAGTACGGGCAGGTCTTCGAGGGCCGCTACGGCTCCACGGGGGCCGCCGCCGGTAAGATGGTGGTGGGTGCCCACGCCTACGGCGCCAACACCGGCACCATGGGCATCTCCATGATGGGCACGTACACCAGCGTCTCCCCTGGAGCCACCCAGCTCACCAACGTCGGCAAGATGGCCGGCTGGTTCCTGAAGCGGGCCGGGGTCACGAATGCCGCCGGCTCCGCATCCTTCACCTTCAAGTCCACGGAGAAGTACTCCGCCGGACAGACCATCTCCCTGCCGGTTATCTCCGGGCACCGCGACGTCGGCTACACCACCTGCCCCGGTGACGTCGGCTACTCCAAGCTCGGGCAGATCCGCTCGACCGCACAGAACCAGGTCAAGGGCACGAGCGCCCAGACCTCGCCCACGGGATCGCCCACGGGATCGGCAACGGCGGGCAACGGCGCCCGCACCCACCAGGTCTACCTCAATGACTCCTGGTCGGCCGGTGCCAACATCGTGTTCACTTACACCACGCCGGCCACAAGTGTTCTCGCGGGCGACTGGAACGGCGACGGCGTGGACACCACGGGCGTGCGCAACGGCGCCGCCTACGGCTTCCGCAACACCAACACCTCCGGCGCCAGTCTGCGTACCTTCACCTACGGCAGGGATACCGACCAGGTACTCGTCGGGACTGGGACGGCAACGGCACCGACACGCTGGCGGTACGCCGCGGCAATACCTACTACTTCAAGAACTCCATGTACGGCGGGGGAGCGGACAAGGTGGTGACCTACGGCACCGCCGCGGACGAGGTCGTCGTCGGCGACTGGAACGGGGACGGCAGGGACACCCTCGCCGTGCGCCGCGGCGCCGAGTTCCACATCAAGAACTCCCTGGCCGGCGGCAAGGCGGATCGCGTCGTCATCTACGGCAGGGCCACCGATGCGGTGTATGCGGGCGACTGGAACGGGGACGGCAGGGACACCCTCGCCGTGCGCCGCGGCGCCAGCTACTACGTACGTAACTCCCTGTCCAGCGGCGTCGCGGATACCGTGCAGACCTACGGCCGCAGCGGGGACCAGGCCATCGTCGGCGACTGGAACGGCGACGGCAGGGACACCTTGGGAGTGGTGCGCTGAACAGCGGGGAGGACCACTCCCGGCGGGCGGGGCGTCCGCAACGGCTTGTAGGCTAGCTCCAGCCATTGCCGCCTCGCGCCCCGGGGGTGGTGCGCCCATCCGAGAAGGAAGCTGATGAAACTGTTCGTGCAGGTCCCCTGCCTCAACGAGGAGGGGACGCTGGGCATGGTCCTGGACACGATCCCCCGCCAGATCGAGGGAGTCGATCAGGTCGAGATCCTCGTGATCGACGACGGCTCCACCGACCGCACCGTGGAAGTTGCTCGGGAGCACGGGGTCAAGCACTTCGTGCGCCACGCCCGCAACATGGGCCTGGCCCGCTCCTTCCGCGACGGCGTTGACTACGCCCTGGCGCACGGCGCCGACATCGTGGTCAACACCGACGGCGACAACCAGTACAAGCAGGAGTACATCGGAGAGCTGGTGGCCCCGGTGGTGCGCGGCGAGGCGGACATCGCCATTGCCGATCGGCAGACCGCCAGGATCGCGCACTTCTCCTGGTTCAAGAAGCGCATGCAGCACTTCGGCTCCCAGGTGGTCAACTACGCGGCCGGCACCCGCCTGCCTGACGCCGCCTCCGGCTTCCGCGCCTACTCCAAGAACGCCCTGCTCAAGCTCAACGTCATCACCCAGTTCTCCTACTGCATGGAGACGATCATCCAGGCAGGCAACAAGCGGCTGCGCATCGCCTCGGTGCCCATCACCACCAACCCCAAGACGCGTGAGTCCCGCCTGTTCAACAACATCTTCCAGCACATGGCCAAGTCCGGTGGGGCCATCACCCGCTCCTACCTGATGTTCAAGCCGCACGTGGTGCTGGGCTGGCTGGCCGCACTGTTCGCGGTTATCGGGGCGATTCCGTTCATCCGCTTCTTCATCCTGTGGTGCATGGGCACCGCCGGCGGCCATATCCAGTCCCTGGTCTTCGGCACCACCATGCTGGTAGCGGCCCTGCTGAGCGTGGCTCTGCTGGTGATCGCCGATTTGCAGCGCACCAACCGGGTGCTGATCGAGGAGACCCTGGAACGGGTGAAGAACATCGAGTACGGGCGGGTGGACCACACGCAGATCCCCGGTATCCGTGCCGCCCTGGTCTCCGGCCGCCCCTCCGGGGCCGATCCCGCCTACAGCCGGGAAGACTGAGGCATGCGCAGGATTCTTGGCTTCGGCACCTACGACACCGCGGCGCACCCGCGTGTGGAGGTGCTGCTGGAGGGACTGCGGCGCACCCCCGGCAATGTGGTCCGGGAGCTGGATGAGCCGTTGGGTCTGAGCACCGCAGATCGGGTCGCGATGCTCAAGCAGCCGTGGCGCCTGCCCGTCCTCGGCGGGCGGCTGGCCTCGCGCTGGTCCCGCCTGGCGGCCGGCAGCCGTCGCTTCCGCGGCTCCCGCAAGCCGGACGCCCTGCTCGTGGGCTACATGGGCCATTTCGACGTGCTGCTGGCCCGCCTGCTCTACCCGCGCACAACGATCATCCTGGACCACCTGATCTTCGCCTCCGGCACCGCCCGCGACCGTGGCGAGGACGGTGCCAAGGCGAGGCTTCTGTCCGTCCTGGACCGGATGGCTACGCACTGCGCCGACGTGGTGGTCCTGGACACCGGCGAGCACGCCGCCAAGCTTGATGGCTCCATCGCCGACCGCGGAGTGATTGTGCCGGTCGGGGCCCCCAGGTCCTGGTACGGGGCCGGGGAGGCCGCGGCTGCCGCGCGCGCCGACGACGACGGTGCACGAGACGCGGAACGTCCGCTCACCGTGGTCTTCTTCGGGCTGTTCACCCCGCTTCAGGGAGCCCCCGTTATTGCCCAGGCTCTGCGCCTGCTCGCCGAGCGCGGCGCCCCGGTACGCGCCCTGCTGATCGGAGCGGGGCAGGAACGCGCCGAATGCGAGCAGATTCTGGCCGGCTCCCCGGCCGCGCAGGCGGTTCAGTGGCGCGACTGGGTGGACTCCGCCGAGCTGCCCCGCGTAGTGGCCGAGCACGACGTGTGCCTCGGCATCGTCGGCACCACCGACAAGGCGCTCGACGTCGTACCGAACAAGGTCTACCAGGGGCTTGCGGCCGGCTGCGCCGTCGTCACCTCCGACACCGCCCCGCAGCGGCGAGTGCTCGGTGACGGCGCCGTCTTCGTGCCGCCGGGTGATTCCCGTGCGCTGGCGGACGCCCTGCAGCATCTGGCAACCGACCCGGCGGCCCTGCGCGACGCACGTGCGCGGGCCGCAGCGGCCGCGGCGGCATTCGTCCCCGAACAGGCCGTGGCCCCGCTGGTGGACGCCCTGGAGCGCAGGCGCCGGGAAGAGGCGCGCCGGTGAGCACGCTCCTGGGCGGGATCACGGGGGCGCTGCGCTCCACCCCGGTGCGTATCGGCTTCCTCATACTGGTGGTGGCGCTGGCTGTGTACGCGGTCGTCTCCCAGTGGGATGACATCGTGGCCGCCATGGCCGGAATGAGTCCGCTGGCCCTGCTGGGCTCACTGCTGGCCGGTGTGGTCTACGTGCTGCTGACCATGCTGGCCTGGCGGGTGCTGCTGGCAGACATGGGCACAACCCTGCCGCCCAGCGCGGCCTTCCGCGTCTTCTTCGTCTCCCAGCTGGGCAAGTACATGCCCGGCGGGGTGTGGAACATCCTTGCCGCGGCAGAGCTCGGCGCGGACCATGACATCCCCCGCCGCCGCTCGGTATCAGTCATGGCGGTAACGGTAATCGTCTCGATCGTCACCGGCGCCGCGCTGGCGGTGGGGACGATGCCATTCGCCTCGGAGCGGTTGCGTGACAGCTACGGCTGGGTGACTTGGACACTGCCGGTATTCGTCACCATGCTGGCGCCGCCGGTGCTCAACCGGCTGCTGCGGCTCGTGTTCCGACTCACCGGGCGGCCGCCGCTGGAGCACCCGGTGAGCTGGTCCGGGATCGGCGCCTGCACGGTGTGGACGCTACTGGCCTGGGCGGTAGCGGGCGTGCAGGTGTGGCTGCTGGCCGTCGGCATCGGGATGGAGGCTTCGGCGGCCACGCTGGCGCTGTGCGTCGGCGGGTACGCCATGGCCTGGACGGTAGGCTTCCTGATCGTCTTCGTTCCTGCGGGCGCGGGCGTGCGCGAGGGTGTGCTCGGACTCGTCCTGGCGGGGTCGCTGAGTACCGGCGGCGTGGTGGCCGTGGTCTTGCTGTCCCGCGTGGTGCTTACGATCGCGGACTTGGCCATGGGCGGGGCGGGAATCGTGGCCGCCCGGCAGGGCCGTCGGCGGGAGCAGGCACAGCCCGAGTGAGCCGCTGGGGCCGACCGGGCGGATTGCCGATAGATGAGGAGGAGCAGCATGGTGACCGCGTCCAGCATCGCCAGCACATTCGGTCAGGTGGGCATGACCCGAACTGCCGCTGGCAGCGCTGCCAACGCCGCGACTGACGCCGCCACTGATGTTGCCGGGCGGAGCGCGGCCTCGCGGCGCGGCAGGCGGGCTGCGGGCGGTGGCGGAGGCTCCCGCGCAGGGGCGGTTTGGCGTAGGCGGTGGCCCGATGTGGGTGTTGCCGCGGCGATTGCCGCATTCGCATTCGCCATCGCCGCGCTGCAGATCTGGCGTGTTGATGAGATCAGCCCCATCGACGAGGCCACGCACATCGATTACGTGTGGCGCATCATGCACGGCGAGCTCCCGCACCGTGGTGACACCTACACCTCCTTCACGCTTGAGGAGTGGTCCTGCCGGAAGCAGGCCAGTGTCTATAACAAACTGCCCGAGTGCGGCGTGACCGACCGCTCGCAGTTCAAGGTGATACTGGAGAACTACAACGCCTGGCAGCCTCCGGGCCTGTTCGCCGTGGTGGCCGTGATGACCCGCATGGGCATGGCGGTGAGCTCCCTGGACCCGGTGACGCTCATGCGCCTGTCCTGCGCGGTCTTCATCGCGGTGGGCCTGGGGATGGTATACGCCCTGATGCGCATGTGGTCCCTTCCGCGCGGGCTTGCCGCTGCGGTGGCCCTGCTACTGCTCGCTAATCCCTTCACCCTCATGATGGCCACGACCGTGTCCACCGACGCGCCCTTCCTGGTGTTCGGGGTGCTGTCCGCGATAGTGCTCACGCGCGAGCTGTCGGGCAGGTCGGCGGCGCTACTCGCCCTGGTCACCGGCGCCTGCGCGGGCCTGGTCAAGACGATTGCCCTGGCCAGCCTGGTGATCGTGCTCGGAGTACTCGGCGTCATCGCTGTGGTGCGGCTGGTGCGCGGAAGCGGCCGTTGGTGGCAGCCGCTGCTCACAGTGGCCGCAGGCGCCTCCGGGGCGGGGCTGGTGACGCTGGTGTGGGGACGATACGTCACCGCCCACACGCCGAGCGGTTGGAGGAACCTGGTCCTCGGGCAGAACAACACCGAATACGTGGGAAGCCCGTTGGACGAGTGGCTGCCGACGCTCACCGACGTATTCGGGTATACGGCGGGATCCTGGGAGGGGTCCCCGGTAATGACGTACCACGGCCAGTTGCTGACCAGCCTGGCCGGCCTGGCACTGACCGTGGTGCCGTTCTGCGGACTCATCGCGTTGCGCGGGAGGGAGCGGCTGCTCGCCGGCATCGCGGCGGTGGGTCCGGTGCTGGTGGTGCTAATAGTCCAGATTCAGGCGTGGGTGCGTGAGGAGGTCTACTTCCCCACCGTCTCGGCGCGTTACGGAGTCACGCTGATCCCGCTCACGGCTCTGGTGCTCGGGCTGCTGCTAAAGCCCCTGGGGCGACGCGGACAGGCCGTCGTCTGGGGCGTGTGCGCCGTCGTACTGGTGCTGGTGGTGGCAGATGTCATGGGAATCGGCAGGGTTGCCTAGCCGGCTCAGTCCTGGGCTGCAAGTGCCCCGGAACGGCGCCGCAGGCCGTCGCGTATGCCACGGCGCAGCATGCGTCTGCGCTCCTTGCCCCGATCGGGCAGCAGGGCGTTGAAAGCCGCGTACTTGGCCAGCCAGTAGACGTAGCGCACGCGCCACCGCCAGGGCATGAGCGCGTGCCTGCGGACCAGCAAAATGGTGTTGCGGGCCAGGTAGTAGTTGCGAACCGGCCCGTGGACGTGGACCGGCTGCGACCGGCCCGGCAGCATAACGACGTCGTCGCCAAGCGAATGGTGCAACCGGGCCGCGGGAACAACCAGCAGCCGGTACCCCGCCCGGCGGGCGCGCAGGCCCCACTCCAGGTCAACGTGGTCAATGAACAATGACTCGTCCATGGCTCCGACCTCGCTGAGCGCCTCCATGCTCACCAGGCATCCGGAGGCGATGAGGAAGGCGACTTCGAGGCGGTCGGCGCGCAGCTCCGCCGGGGTGGCGCGTCCCGGCTTCCAGCGACGGCACACGTAGACGAGCTGATCGCCGCCCTCACGGTCCTCCTCCGGCAGGGGACCGACCGCAGCGACACGCTCGGCGGCGTCGAATGCGGACAGCAGCCGCCGCACCATCCCCGGCGCCGGCAGGGAGTCGTGGTCGGACAGCAGCACGTGGGAGGCAGCCAGCTCGCGTGCACGTGCGATACCCGCGTTCTGGGCCGCCGCGATCCCCCGGTTGTGACCCAGCGGCAGCAGTTCCGCGCCCACGGCGGCCGCCGCGCCCTGTATGCGGGAAAGCCGCTCGGCGGAACTGCCATTGTCAACGATCAGTACCTGGTCGCACTGCGCGGCCAATGCCCCGAGGAGCCCGGCGATGTCGTGATCCGGATTGAAGGTCACGACTACTGCTACTACCACCGGCATTGACGACCTCCCTTGCAGCCCGCCCGCAGACGGCTGCGCACAGGTTACCCGGCGGGGCGTCAGCGCGAACCGGAACGTGCGGGAGACATCACCCACCGGTCCCGTATGTGCCTGGGACTGAGCGGGTATGGTGGCCTGGTCCGTCCGGCGCGGACACGAGTAGGCGAGTCCCCGTTGCGGACTACTCCGCGCTCCGGCGTGCACCCCGAGGCAAGTGAGGACTGCATGAGCAAGACGAACGTGAGGTCCAGGAGGTCCTTCTGGCAGGAGTGGGACCTCATCCAGGCATTCGGGCAGCGTGACCTCAAGTCGAAGTTCAAGGGGACCGCACTGGGCTGGCTGTGGTCCCTGGTTGTCCCCCTGGCCTCGCTGGGGATCTATACGCTCATCTTCGGTGGGCTGTTCAAGATGGTCCCCGCAACTATTGCCTCTCGGCACGAGGGCATCGGGATCTTTGCGGTTTGGCTGTTCGCCGGCCTGACCATTTGGGGATTCTTCCAGAACTCCATCAACGCGGGCATAAACGGCCTTCTGGGGTCGGGGGACTGCTGCAGAAGGTTTATTTCCCGGCCTACTCCGCTGTCCTCGGCTCTTGCCTGGCCGTAGGGGTGCAGTCGGGGATTGAGGTTGGTCTGCTGCTCGTGGTCCTGGCGTGTCTGACGAATGTGTCATGGACCTGGCTGCTGCTGGTGCCCTTCCTGCTGCTACTCACTGTGTTCACCGGTGCCGTCAGCGTGATCCTGTCCGTATGGAACATCTATGTTCGCGATCTCGCCCACCTGGTGGGGGTCTTCCTGCAGCTGATGTTCTATGCCACCCCGATCATCTACAATCCCGATATTGTCCCGCAAACGGTATGGGGGCTTCCAGCCCATGACCTAATCCAGGGCATGCCCATGGCGCAGTTCATCAGCCTGTTCCGCTCACTGGTCTACTCCTTGCAGCCCGGAGCGGCGGCCAGCTGGCTGGCGTGCGCCGCCTGGGCAGCGCTGGCCCTGGTCGCGGCGGTGTGGGTATCACGCAGGTGGGGAGCCGATCTGGGAGAAAGGATCTGAGTGCCGATGACCACTCCAGTCTCCAGCGCGGACGATGACTACGCCATCGAGGTGCGCAATGTCTCCAAGCACTTCACGCTCCACGCAGACCGGCGCGACTCCCTGAAGGAACGCTTTGTCCGGGGGCGCTCCAAGGACACGCACGTGTTTCGCGCGCTCAATGACGTCAGCTTCAAGGTGCGGCGCGGCACCACCTTCGGGCTGGTTGGCCACAACGGCTCGGGGAAGTCCACCATGCTCAAGATCCTCGCGGGCGTCTACCGGCCCACCCGCGGCGAGGTCATGGTGGCCAGCAAGGTTGATGCGCTGCTGGAGGTTGGGGCGGGCTTCCACGGGGAGCTGACCGGCCGCGAGAACATATACCTCAACGGCGCGATCCTGGGGCGCAGCCGGAAGCAGATAGACGAGTCCCTGGACTGGATCATCGACTTCGCGGACATCGGCGACTTCATCGACGAGCCCGTGAAGGTCTACTCCTCCGGCATGACGGTGCGGCTGGGATTCGCGACGGCGGTAGCGATCAAGCCGGAGATCCTGATCGTGGATGAGATCATCGCGGTTGGTGACGAGGAGTTCCAGCGGAAGTGCTTCGACCTGATGCGGCAACTGCGCGACCGCGGCACCACCATCGTGCTCGTGACGCACTCGCTCTCGCTCGCAACCGAGATGTGTGACGAGGTTGCCTGGCTGGACCACGGCAAAGTGCAGATGATAGGCAACGCCGATGAGGTGGTCTCCTCGTACCTGACGGCAGTCAACGAGCGAGAGGCGCGCAAGCGCTCTGCAGAGCAGGGTGAGGAAGAGTTCCCCGAGGACGAGCCGTACAAGCAGAACCAGGGAAACGGGGACTGCCGCATGACCGGCGTGGACTTCCTTGATGAGAACGGGGCGGAGGTTCCCTTCATCACCTACGGGAAGCCGCTGACGCTGCGCGTGCACGTGCGCGCCAAGAAGGACTTGCATGACGTGGAGCTGGGGCTGGGCTTCGCCACGGATGGCGGGGTAACCGTAGCGGGCCCGAACTCGCGCGCCGCAGGCACGCTCTACACGCTGCGCCGAGGCGATTCATATATCGATTACAGCATTGATCAGGTGGTGTTCCAGCCAGGACGCCTGTGGCTGACAACCTGCTTTGTCAGGGACGGGCAGATCTACGACCTGTCCGATCGCCGTACGGAGATGATTATCCGCGCGGACCGAATGATGGATGAGCCCGGACTCGTTACGCTTGCGCCGGGCCGGTGGAGCAGGCGGCCCGGGCACCCGGAGCCGGAGAAGGATCATGAAAATGGCATCTGAGAAGGACGACCAGTCGATGGGTGATGCGTCCGCGCGTGACGAGGAGATTCGTCAGCTACGGGCGACCCTGCGCAAGATGCGCCACGAAATCTCCGAGCTGTCCTTGCGCAATGAGGAGCTGGAGAAGGAGCTGCGCCGCGCCAACCGCACGGTTGCGGGCGCATGGGAACAGATCAACGTGATGCGGCACTCCTCCTCCTGGCAGATGACGGCTCCCGTGCGCGCCCTCAAGACGGTGCTGCGGGGGGTCCTCAGATGAGGGTGCCAGGGCGGCGGGGACCGCTGGTCTCGGAGGTGTCGCAAGGACGCGTCCACATCGAGCGGGGCGACCCCCACGCCGTCGTCGGCTCCGACCGGGTGGCGCTGGTGGCCCAGTTCTCCGCGGGGCCAGTCCAGCCCAGGTCACTGTCTGAGTACCTGCAGCGGCTCGACGCCGCCGGATACGCAACCGTGGTCATCTCCACCTGCGAGACCACCGCGCCGCTGGAGTTCCCCGCGGGCGTCCCCACCGACACGATGGTCATACGGCGCCCCAACCTCGGCTACGACTTCGGCTCCTGGGCGACCGCGCTGGGATGCATCCCCGAGCTGCGCGAGGCGGGCACCGTCCTGCTGACCAATGACTCACTGCTGGGCCCCTTCGGACCGATTGAGCACCTGCTCGAATGGGCGGCGGCTCCCGGCCCCGACATTCGCGGCCTGACCGCCTCATACCAGTTCGCCTACCACGTTCAGAGCTACTTCCTCGCCTACCGCGGCGGGATCCTGGCAGACCGGCCCTGGCGCGACTTCTTCAACTCGGTGAGAGTGGAGCCGGGCAAGGACGAGGTGGTCCTGTCATACGAGATCGGCGTCTCGCGCACGGCCTTCTCCGAGTGCTACTCCAGCGAGGTGTGGGTGACCGGTCCGGAACTCGGGGTGCCCTATGGAAACCCCACCGTCGACGGCTGGAAGAACCTGATCGAGTCCGGCGTGCCGTTCCTCAAGCGCACCATCATGACCCACCCGTCCACCCAGGCCGAGGCGGCCGAGGCGGCTCAGTACATCCGACGCCGGTTCGGCACCGACGTCAACGACTGGTAAGGACCTGCGATGACTAAAGTCACCAAGACCGGGCTCGTGCGCCGAGCCAGCTACTTCGCCGCCAGGGGGCGCAACGCGGTCGCGAACCTGGTCGTCAGCGGCAGCATCCACGGCTATCAGAGCAAGCACTGCGCCGACTTCAACGAGTACGTCTCCCGCCTGGGCGGGCGCCAGAACTCAGGCTTCCCGGACCACTGGCGCGTGGACGACTCCTTGCGCAACGACGATCCGGCCCGGATCGCCGTGGTGATCCACTGCTTCTACCCCGAGCTCATGGACGAGCTGTTCGACCGCCTACGGGCGATACCGGTCGACTTCGACCTGTTCATAACCAATGCCTCCGGCCAGGAGCTGACCGTTCCTCGGGAGCAGCTGCCGCGCCTAGGTCACGCCAGCGTCGTAGAGGTCGCCAACCACGGGCGGGACATCTTCCCAACCGTGCAGCTGGTCAACGCCGGCCTGCTCGACCCCTACGACATTGTGCTGAAGGTGCACACGAAGCGAAGCCCCTGGCGCGAGCAGCACGCGGAGCTCGCCGGCGACGGCGCCGGGTGGAAGGACCGGCTGCTGGGCGACCTGCTTGGCTCCGACCAGCGGGTGAAGGAGATTCTCAACGCGTTCGCCTCGGACTCCTCCCTAGGCCTGGTCACCGCCGACGACTGCGTGGTCGGCCCCGAGTTCTGGGGCGGGGACCAGCACATCGTCGAGCAGCTGCTGCGCCGACTGGAGATGTCGCTTGATGATCCGGACACGCTGCGCTTCGCATCCGGCTCGATGTACTGGATCCGCGGCTTCGCACTGCAGGGGCTGCGCGCCCTGAACCTGCAGCACGCAGACTTCGACGAGGAGAACGGGCAGGTCGACGCCACCACGGCGCACGCCGTCGAGCGCCTCCTGGGCATCCTGACCGAGGAGGCGGGCCTGCGAATGGCCGAGGTGGCCGAACTCGGCAGGCAGGAGGCGGGCGCCGCTGATGCCTATACGCGCTTCGAACGGGGAGCGGACCGCTACGCCCGGGCCCAGGTGATCCCCTTCTACCTGCCGCAGTTCCATGACTCGCCGCAGAACAACCGCTGGTGGGGGCAGGGATTCACCGAGTGGTCGAATGTGACTGCCGCGATCCCGGGATACCGGGGGCACTACCAGCCGAAGCTGCCAACCGAGCTCGGTTTCTACGACCTCGCCAATGATGAGGTCCGGCGCAAGCAGGCCGTGCTGGCGCGCGAGCACGGCATCGCCGGCTTCATGTACTACTACTACTGGTTCTCCGGCGAGAGACTGCTGAACGTCCCGATCGAGCGGCTGCACGCCTCCGATCTCGATCAGCCCTACTGCATCATGTGGGCCAACGAGAACTGGACCCGTCGCTGGGACGGCAGGGCCGCGGACATCCTGGTCGGCCAGGACTACACGAAGGTCCCGGCCGAGGCCTTCATCGACGACGTCATGGAGTTCCTCCTCGACCCGCGCTACATGCGCATAGACGGCAAGGCCGTCCTGGCGGTCTACCGCCCGGCACAGATGAAGAACTTCCCGGAGGTGGTCGCGACCTGGCGCGAGAAGGCACGCGAGGCGGGCGTCGGCGAGCTGTACGTGCTCGCCGTCGCGGTAGCCGAGGAGTTCGACGGCATCCAGGCGCTGGGTGCCGACACGGGCATCGACGGCACGCTCCAGTTCCCGCCGCACAACCTGCCCTGGGTGGCGGGCCCGGCCACAGAGGTCGGCCTCGACTCGCGCTGGCGCGGGAACTTCATGAGCTACCAGGAGACCGTCAAGGCCTCCCTGGCGATGTCCGGCACGCTGGATGACAGCGAGTACCCGGGGGCCATGGTCGCATTCGACAACACCGCGCGCCGCCAGTGGACGGCGGACACCTGGTACGGCTCGAACCCCTACACCTTCCGCCGTTGGGTGGCAGGCCTGATCGACTCGGTGATGTCCCGGGAGCCGGAGCACCGCGTGGTGTTCATCAACGCCTGGAACGAGTGGGCGGAGAGCGCCGTGCTGGAACCGACCACCCGTTTCGGAAGAACCTTCCTGCTGGCCCTAAGGGACGCGGTCTGGTGCTGAGCGCCGGCATGGGCTGAGGCCCCTCCGGTTACGTGGCCCGCGGTGCAGGCCGCGTGCTTCCACGCGTGCGCCTAGCGGCGATACCTGGTGCGGGGCGTGCGTGCATCCGTGTTGTTATCGTTGATGCGACAATGAAGCACGCTGTGTGAAAGCTGTGCGGTAGCCTGGCGGAGATATTCCCCGTTCCTCCCAGACAGGATTCCTCACCCATGCGGCGTCATGCACCATGGACTCCGCGCACCGTCGCGCTGTCCCTTCTCGCCTCACTCGCTCTGGTATCACCAATGGCGGTCGCCGACCCCACTGCGGAGGCGACACCGACGCCCTCCGCGACCGCAACCGCAACGGCACTGCCCACCGAGGCGGGCAGTGCCCCGACGCCGTCCCAAGCCGCCACGGCCCCTGGCGGCGGGGATGAGTCACCAGCACCGCCCTCCGCCGCACCCACCGCCTCAAGCACCGACGGTCTTGTGCCGCTTGACCCGGCCGCCGCGGCCAAGGACGATGCGGATGCAGGAGCGCTGAAGCAGGCGGGTACCTCGGGGGCCGCCTGCCCCTGCCCAGCGGTGTGGCCGCCGGTGCCGCGAACGCTCGCGGCACCGAGAAGAACCTTGGCAGCACCTATTACTTTGCCAACACGTTCACGTCGAAGGCGACCACGGTCTTCACATACGGGCGCAATAATGACATGGCGCTAACCGGCGACTGGAATGGCGACGGCAAGGACACCCTGGCCGTACGGCGCGGTAATTACTATTTCTTCTCCAACCGGCTCGCCGGTGGCGCCGCCGACGTCGTCATCATATTCGGGCGCGCCACGGACCAGGTGATCGTCGGTGACTGGAACGGGGACGGCAGGGACACCCTGGCCGTGCGCCGCGGAAACCAGTACTTCATCCTCAACTGCCTTCGCGGTGGCGTCGCCGATACGCAGATCACCTACGGGCGCGCCACGGACCAGGTGATCGTCGGTGACTGGAACGGGGACGGCAAGGACACCCTGGCCGTGCGCCGCGGTAAGGACTACTACGTGTCCAACACGATCAAGAGCGGTGCCGCGGACGTCGTCTTCTCCTACGGGCGCGCAGGTGACGAGGTGTACGCTGGCGACTGGAACCGCAACAAGAAGGACACCTTCGCCGTGCGGCGCGGCAATGTGTTCCATGTGAAGAACTCGCTCACGGGCGGCAACGCGGATCAGATGGTCTCCTACGGGCGGGCGACTGACCTGGTGCTGGTGGGCGACTGGAACGGTGATGGCCGGGACACCTTCGGCCTGCGCCGTCCACCGGAGGTCAAGCCGGCGCAGACGGTATTTACCTTCGATGTTGCCTGGGCGGGGCAGCCGAACAACTTCTTCTGCGGGCCGACCTCCGGCTACATGATCCTGCGGTACAAGAATGCAGGACGGTCTAAGGCCACGGGCGCGTCACTGAGCATCGAGAATGTTGCCACCGCGATGGCGACGCGACGCTACGGGTACACGTCATTCCATGACCGCAAGTTCCAGCAGGGCATGAATGCGTGGCTGGGCAGGGCGGTCTACTCCACTATTCACACGCCGACTCCGGCGGTCGTGCAGACCAAGGTCAAGCAGTCGTTCTCCAAGGGGTACCCGGTGGCTGTTGACGAGCAGGAGCGCCGCGGCGGGCCCCACTTCAACGGCCACAGCAACTCCACGTTCTCCCACATCATGGTGGTAACCGGCTACAACACCAAGACCGATGCGGTGCAGTTCGCGGACCCCGGCGCCACGCTCTGGGGCGGCGCCTCGCAGAAGTTCTGGTATCCGTCGCTGTCAACGTTCACCCGTAACTTCCTCCAGTACGAGTACGTCAACGACGGCCGCCAGCACATCGGAATCTTCACTCCCTGAGACTTAAGGCAGGTCAGCATAAATGACGCGGGTATTCAGTAGGCGCAGGCTGCTTACCGCCGCAGGCATGTCCTGCGGGCTGCTCCTCGCCGGGTGCAGTCGGACTCCGGCCACAACGGCCACAACCGGGGCGGCTGCCCCCACGGCGCCGACGGCGCCAACCACGGCTGCGGCCACCGCCACCACGGACCAGGGCTCCACCCTGCCGTTCTCCCTGGTCGGCCAACCGGTCACCGCCACCCCGATAGAGGTAGCGCAGACGGCACAGGCTGCGGTGCTGTCCACCGAGTGGGGCTTCGGCGGCGACTACTCCGAGATCGGCGTCCTACCGCTGTCCGGGGCGGAGGTCTTCGGGTCGGTCAGCGCCAACCCGAATGCACTCATGTCCTACGCCGCCGCCGTCCTGACCCCCGCGGGTCCCGAGCGCCTCACGCCCGCACCTCCCGCCATCGTGAATCCGGAGGACTACTTCGAGCCGCAGGACGGCTCCGCCACCGACGACTGGATCGTGTGGCGGGCCGCCACGGTAGACGTCGAGTCTGAGGCCTCATCGGTGATCGACAACTGGCAGCTGTGGGCCTACCGGCGCACGGGAGGCCAGGAGGCGGAGCTCATCGGCTCCGCGCAGGAGCTGAACGGAACCACCCAGACGCCCACTGGTCCGTTTGAAGTCGTCCCCACCACTGACGGCACGAGCGTGTACTGGGCCTCCGCCGTCGCGGTCGGCGAGGCCTGGGAGCGGCAGGTACTTCGCTTCGCACTGGACGGCGCAGGGGACCACACCGTCGTCGCCACCGGCGACCTGCCGGCAGCCGTTGACGGCGGCGTCCTGTTCGCGCAGCCCGACGCGCAGGGCGCGCTCACCACACTCACCCAGTGGGAGCAGGCGACCGGCACCGCCCAGGAGGTAATGTCGATCAGCTCTGCGGACTCATCGTGGCAAGTCACGGGCGTTTGGGCCGCCGGGAACCACCGAGCCGTTGCCGTGTCCTCAGCAACCGCGGAGGCGGGAACCTACATCGGCCTGTGGAACTCCGACCAGCAGGCGCCGCAGACCTGGCTGCACACGCCGTCCGCGATCATCATCGGCTCGGCGGGCACCGCCCGCTTCGCCTGGGGCTCCGGCTCCAACGGAGAGGAGACCGGCATGTATGCAGTCGCATGGGACGGTACCGGGCTGATCCGGCTGGGCGAGGCGGCGGGCTACTCGCGCCCGGCGCTGTCGCCCGACGGCGCCACCGTCCTACTGCCGTCCAGCGATGGAATCAACCCGGTCAGCTGGACGGTGGCGTCGTTGTGAAGCGGGCGGCTCAGCGCCGTCCGATACCCGCGTAGGTGAATCCCGCAGCCTTCCAGTCCTCGCGCGGCAGTGCGTTACGGCCGTCGATAACGATGCGGCGGGCCACCAGCTCGGCGGCCTTCGCAGGATCAAGGGTGGTGAACTGCTTCCACTCGGTTCCCAGCACCACCAGGTCAGCGCCAGTCAGCGCCTCCTCGATACTGCCGGCGATCTGGTAGGGCAGGCCCTCCCGGGCGGCCAGGATGGGGCCGGCCGCGGGGTCCGTGACCACCACGGAGGCGGACAGCTCGGTGAACTCCTGCGCCAGGTCGAGCGCGGGGGAGTTGCGCATATCGTCGCTGTCGGGCTTGAAGGCGGCCCCGAGCACCGCCACCCGCTTCCCGGCCAGGTCCTCGCCGAGTAGGCGGCGGGCGGTATCCACCACGGAGTGACGTACAGCGTCGTTGAGCTTGTCCACCTCGGCGAGGAAGCCGAGCGAGTCGCCCACCCCCAGCTCCGCGGCGCGCGCCTGGAAGGCGCGGATGTCCTTGGGCAGGCAGCCCCCGCCGAAGCCGATGCCGGCGCGCAGGAAGCGCTTGCCGATGCGGTCGTCCAGGCCGATGGCGCCGGCCAGCGCGGTCACGTCGGCGCCGGCGGCGTCGCAGATCTGTGCCATGGCGTTGATGAAGGAGATCTTGGTGGCGAGGAAGGCGTTGGCGGAGATCTTCACCAGCTCCGCTGTCTGGTAGTCCATCACCAGCCGGGGCGTGCCGGCGTCGATGATGGGGCGGTACAGCTCATCTAGGACAGCCTGCGCGGCCGCGGCGGACTGCTCGTCCGCGGGCAGGCCGTAGACCATGCGGTCAGGGTCCAGCGTGTCCTTGACCGCGAAACCCTCCCGCAGGAACTCCGGGTTCCAAACCAGGCTCACCCCGGTGGGAGCGACCTGCTCGGCCAGGCGGGCGGCGGTGCCGACCGGGACAGTCGACTTGCCGGCTACCACCTCGACGCCGTCGGTGCACCGGCCCAGGTGGGGAAGCATGCCCTCAACCGCGGCGTCTACGTAGGTCAGGTCGGCAGCGCCGCTCTCCGACTGGGGCGTGCCCACGCCAATGAAGTGCACCTGTGCGCCGGCGATCGCCGCGTAGTCGGTGGTGAAGGTCAGGCGGCCGGACTGCACGTTGCGGCTCAGGATCTCCTCGAATCCGGGCTCGAAGAAGGGAGCCTTGCCCTGGGACAGCAGCTCCACCTTGCGGGCATCGACGTCAACACCTACCACGGTGTGCCCCAGCTCGGCCATCGAAGCCGCGTGCACAGCGCCCAGGTACCCACAACCAATTACGGAAATACGCATGCAGGCAGGCTAGCGGACGCGGCCCCGCAGCCGCCGCGTGTCGCGCCCCAAAGGCGGACTTGGGTTCAGACTCGTTGCGCACAGCGGCGGAGCCGGGCTCACGTCTGCGTGACCGGGGCAACTAAGGTGTGCGGCCACGCAGGCGAGCGTGCCGACCAAAGCGCCCGCACCGCAGGAGCCGGTCTATTGTGACCCGGTGAGAAGCGCGCCATCCCCGGACCGAACTCCCGCCGATCCCAACGACCACCGGTACGGGGCACGGCGGCGGCCGCGAAGCCGGGCGATCTCCGGCGCGGGGCGCGCGGTGCTCGTTGGCTTCGTACTGTGCGCGGCGGGCCGCGCGCTGCTGATCCCCCTGTTCGGCAGCGCTGACGAGGTCAACCACCTTGATTACGCCTTTCAGCTCTGGCACGGCCAATGGCCCGACTTCTTCACCGGGCCGGTGATCCCGGGGTCTGGCCCAGGACACCCCTGTCCGTGCAGTCCGTCTCCCAGCACCCGCCGCTCTTCTACCTGATCATGGCCCCCCTCGCAGGCGGGTTGACGGACTGGGCAGGCGTGCTGGCCGCGGGCCTGGCCGCCCGGGCGCTCAACGTGCTGCTCGGGGCCGCCGCCGTGGCCGTGATCGGGTATGCCGCGCAGGTCGCCTTCCCGCGCAATCGGCTACTTGCCCCCACCACGATGCTGATCGCCGCGCTGTGCTGCTCGATGCTGGGGGTATCGGGGGCCGTGTACAACGACACCCTGGCCACCCTGCTGATGGCCGCCTGCCTCGCGCTGACCTGCCAGTTCATCCGCCAGGGCCCCACGCGGCGCCGCTGGCTCCTGCTTGCCGTGCTCGGCTGCGCCGCGCTGCTCACCCGCCTGTCGCTGATGGTGGTGGTAGCCGTGTGCATGCTCGCGATCGTCCTGGAGGGAATGGTGCGCGGGGCGGGACGCGACCGCTGGGGCCGGTGGACCGCGTTGCTCAACGGCGCCGGTGTGGGCGTGCTGGTGGCGCTGTCCGCGGGCTGGTTCTACCTGCGCAACCTGCGCCTGACCGGGACGATCACCGGCGGGCACCCCGAGTGGGCGGCCGAGCACTTCAACACCCACCAGGTCCCGGTTTCCGAGCTCGCCGCGCGGCCGGAAACCTGGCAGCGACTGCTGTCACTGTTCGTGCCCGTGCCCGCCCTGGGAGGGGTGGGTCTCGTACTGATCGCGGCGCCCGCCGCATGCGGGCTTGCCGCGGGCGTGGTCGCGCTGGTGCGTCGGCGCGCTACCGGCGCGGACCTGGCGGTGGCCGGGGTGCTCGGCCTTGAGGCCGTACTCATCGTGGCGATGCAGTTGAAGTACTCGGCTGGCGGCGGTGGCCTTCACCCGCGCTACCTGCTGCCGGCGTTGCTGACGCTGGCGGTGCTGATGGCGGGCGGCCTGACCTGCTCACGGCGGCTGGCCGGAATCGCCACCGGCGCCTGGTTCGCCCTGTGGGCCGTGTTCTTCGTGCCCTGGTGGTGGCAGCAGGCGCAACAGGGCGCCGCTGCCCCGGCAGGGGGATTCCCGGCCTGGCCCGGACCCGCGATCGTGCTGCTGGGCGCGGCGCTCGTGGCGTGGACGATCGCGGTGGTACGAATCGGCAGGCTGGGAGGAGCCGCGGCGCTGAGCGGCGCCGAGTAGTTCCGACGGCGCAGCCGCGGGGCCCGTCAGCCGAGCGGCGCGGGCGCCCCGCGGTACACCTGCCTCACAGCTCGATGGTGGGCACGTAGGCGTCCAGGCGCTCCATGGAGTTCGCGGGGGTGAATCCGGCCGCCTCGATCTTGCTCAGGTCCAGGGCGCTGCGCAGCGGCCGGGGGGCGATGCCCTCCTGCCCCGCGTAGTACTCGGCGGTGGAAACCGGCGTGACCTCCTCGGCGCTGTGACCCACCAGCTCGAACACGCGCTTGGCGACGTCGCACCAGGACACCACGGGACCCTCGCCGGACAGGTTGTAGGTGCCGAACTCGGCGCCGGTGCGCAGCAGGTGGATGATGCCGGCCGCGAGGTCCGTGGTGAAGGTGAGGCGGCCGGTCTGGTCGTCCACCACCTTCGGGGCGATGCCGCGGGCGGCCAGGGAGGCCATGGTCTTGGCGAAGTTCTTGCCGTCGCCAACCACCCAGGAGGTGCGCACCAGGTAGTGCCTGGGGGTGGCCTCGACGGCGGCATCGCCGCCCGCCTTCGACTGACCGTACACGCCCAGCGGGCTGGGGGCCTCGGCCTCGGTGTGCGGCTCCAGCTCGCCGTCGAAGGTGTACTCGCTGGAGATGTGCACCAGGGTCAGGCCGTGGCGGGCCGCCTCGCGGGCCAGGTTGGCCGGGCCGGTGGCGTTGGCCCGCCAGGACAGGCGCCGTCCCTCGGGGGTCTCGGCGCCGTCGACGTTCGTCCAGGCGGCAGCATTGATGATGACGTCATAAGCAGACCAGTCCCAGGCGGCCATGGCGTCGGCGTCGGAGATGTCCACCTCCGGCAGGTCCACGCCGGTCGGGGCGTACCCGGCCTCGGGCAGCTGCTTCATGAGCTCGCGCCCGAGCTGCCCCTTGCACCCGGTCACCAGCACGCGTCTGCCCGGCGCGGAGGCTGCCGTGCCGCCGGCGTCGGCGGCGTCGTCCGCGGGGAAGGGGACGACGTCGGCCAGGCGCGGGTGGCCGCGGTCCTTGTCCGACTGGATGGCCTGCTCCAGCGGGATCGGCCAGGGCACGGCGACGGTCTCATCGGCCAGGTTCAGGAAGGTGTACTGGGCGTCGGGAGACCAGTGGTCGTTCACCAGGTAGGTGTAGGCCGTGTTCGGCTCCAGCGTCTGGTAGGCGTTGCCCACGCCCTTTGGAACGAACACCGCCACCGAAGGGTCGATCTCGGTGGTGTACACGGTGCCGAAGGACGGCCCCTCGCGCAGGTCCACCCAGGCGCCGAATACCCGCCCGGTGGCCACCGAAACGAACTTGTCCCACGGCTCGGCGTGGATGCCGCGGGTCACCCCGACCTCATCGTTGAAGGAGATGTTGTTCTGCACCGGCCCGAAGTCCGGCAGGCCCAGGGCGGTCATCTTCTCCCGCTGCCAGTTCTCCTTGAACCAGCCGCGGTTGTCCCCGTGCACGGTCAGGTCGATGCGCAGGAAGCCGGGGATCGGGGTGGTCTGGACGCCGAGCGGCTTGGCCGTCTCCACGCCGTTGGTGTCGGCGGCGGGCGTGTCGGTGCTGTCAGTCATGAGTCTCCAATGCTTGTGGGGGTGAGTGTTCGCGGGATACGGATCATGGTGGGCGCTGGACGGGGACGCTGCGCTCGCGGCTCGCGTCGCCGGCGTCGGCAGTGTCAGCGGCGCCCGCGCTCTAGCAGGCCGAGCAGGTACTGGCCGTAGCCGGACTTGACCAGCGGCTCGGCGCGCTCGCGCAGGCCGTCGTCGTCGATGAAGCCCATGCGCCAGGCCACCTCCTCCGGGCAGCCGATATTCAGGCCCTGCCGGTGCTGGACGGTGCGCACAAAGCCGGTGGCGTCGGCCAGGGAGTCGAAGGTGCCGGTGTCCAGCCAGGCCGTGCCGCGGGGGAGGACCTCCACGGTGAGCCGCCCGGCCTCCAGGTAGGTGCGGTTGATGTCGGTGATCTCGTACTCGCCGCGCGCGGAGGGCTGGAGGTTCCTGGCGATCTCCACCACGTCATTGTCATAGAAGTACAGTCCGGGCACGGCGTAGTCGGACTTGGGGTGGGCGGGCTTCTCCTCGATGGACACGGCCTTGAAGTCCGCGTCGAACTCCACCACGCCGTAGGCGCTCGGGTCGGCCACCTGGTAGGCGTACACGACGCCGCCGTCCGGGGTGGTGTGGCGGCGCAGGCGCGTGCCCATGCCGGGGCCGTAGAAGATGTTGTCGCCCAGCACCAGGGCGGCCGGCTGGTCGCCGATGAAGTCCGCACCCAGCACGAAGGCCTGCGCCAGGCCGTTGGGGACCTCCTGCACCGTGTAGGACAGGTTCACGCCCAGCTGGGAGCCGTCTCCCAGCAGCCGGTGGAAGCTGGGGGCGTCGTGCGGGGTGGTGATGACCAGCACGTCCTGGATGCCGGCGAGCATCAGCGTGCTCAGCGGGTAGTAGATCATCGGCTTGTCGTACACCGGCACCAGCTGCTTGGAGGTGCCCAGGGTGATCGGGTTCAGTCGCGTGCCGGATCCGCCGGCCAGGATGATGCCTCGCATGGGCACAGTCTGGCTCATCCGCGGCCCTCTTCGCCGCAAATGAGCCGGACGGGTTTACGCGAATCCGCCCGGCGCGCCGCTGTGGGGCCGACTCGTCGGCTACCGTTGGCGCCCATGGAACGTCTTGACGGCGCGCGGCAGCGCTACGACTGGGGCTCGCCCGAGGCCATCCCCGAGTTCCTCGGCGTCGAGGCGGACGGGAAGCCGTGGGCCGAGCAGTGGTTCGGCGCGCACCCGGCGGGAACCACGCGCGCGGGGGAATGCACCCTGGCGGCGCTGATCGACTCCGATCCGGAGCGCCTGCTGGGCCAGGACGTGGTGCGGCGCTTCGGTCCCAAGCTGCCCTTCCTGCTCAAGCTGATCGCCCCCGCCCGGGTGCTTTCCTTGCAGGTGCATCCCTCGCTGGAGCAGGCGGTGGAGGGCTATGAGCTGGAGAACGAGGCCGGGGTCCCCCTGGGCAGTCCCGTACGCAACTACAAGGACACCAACCACAAGCCGGAGATGGTGCTGGCGCTTACGCACTTCGAGGCGGTCGCCGGCTTCCGGGCGCCGCGGCGGGCGGCGGAGGTGCTCGCCGACCTGCACTCGCCCCTGGCACGGCGTATGCGTCGCACCCTGCGGCTGAATCCGACCCGCTTCGGAATTCGCCAGGTGTTCACGGACCTGGTTTCCGCCGGCACGCGCCCGGGGGAGGCCGACATCGCCGAGCTCGTGGCGGAGATCGATACCCGGTTGACCGCAGGCGCATCTCCCTCAAGGCGCGTGGACTCCAACGTCATCAGCATGTGGCGCTCCTTCCCCGGCGACCCGGGCGTGGCTGCGGCCCTGCTGCTCAACCCGGTCACGCTGCGGCCGGGCGAGGCCCTGTTCGTGCCCGCCGGCTCGGTGCACGCCTACGTGACCGGCATGGGTATCGAGGTCATGGCCTCCTCGGACAACGTGCTGCGCGCCGGGCTGACCACCAAGCACGTGGATGTGCCGGAGATGCTGGCCTGCGTGGACTATGTCGCGGCGCCCCCGGTGCGGCCCGCCCCCGAGTACCTGTCTCGCGCCACACGCGCCTACTACGTGCCGGTGGATGACTTCGAGCTGCTGGTGACCACGGTGGTGCCGCCGGACGGGCGGGTGCAGGTGCCCGGTCGCGGGCCCCGAATCGTGCTGGCCACCGACGGCGAGACTACGATCACGACCCCCGCCGGGCAGGCTCGGCTGACCCGCGGGCAGGCACTGTTCATCGGCGCCGACGAGCGCACCCTTGCGGTTGAAGGAGAGGGGACTGTCGTCCAGGCCGATGTGCCGTAGGCCTCGGCAGGTGGCCGGGTGCGCCGAGACGAGGACGTCCTGGTGTCCGCAGCTGCACGCCCGGCCTACCGCCTTCGGGCTACCGTCGCGGCTTGCCCGCCTCGGCGCCCTCCTGCCGGGCGGCGTCCCGGACTAGCGCCTCATCGGCGTCGGGGGAGATGAGCACGGCGGTCAGGCCGGCCTGCCACGCCGCAAGCACCCCGCGCACCGCCTCCTGGGCGGCTCCGGCGCGCACCAGGACGGCGCGCGTACCCGCGCGGGCGCCCCCACCCGTTCGGCCGTTCCCGCCGAGGAGCGCAGCGTGTGTCCGGTCCTCCCCGCCCGCGCGGTCGGTACCGCCCGCACCCGTCCCGCCGGGCGTAACCAGCAGGGGCGGGGTCAGGTCTGCGACAAGCGCGTCGCGCGACACCTCGACGGCAGTGCCCGGCGCCTGCGCCGGGTAGTGCACCATCGCGGTGGTGGCCCCGCCGACCGCGTGCGCGGGGAAGGAGTCGGCGTGGGGCATGACGTCGGCGACGCCATCCAGTACGAGTGGCGGCAGGGTCCCGGGCCAGCGCGTGGCCAGCGGCTCGCGCGGCACCAGTACCTGCACCTGCGCGTCGGCACTCAGGCCTGCCGGCTCGAATGCGACCGATACGTCCGCTGGGCGGAGTACTCCGCCCGGGGAGGGGGATGAGCCGGCGTGCGCGGCCGGCTCGGTGAAGGCCACCGCGCCGCCGACGAGCCACGCGCCGCCGCACCAGGTCAGTGCTCGCCAGTGCACCCCCAGGTCCAGGTGCACCAGCGGCCCTGCCGCGGGGTCGTCGGTGTGGGCCTCGGTGGTGAGCAGGTTGGCGATCTTGCACTGCCACATGCTCAGCACGTGCCCGGTCAGCTCCACCCGCTCGCCGGGTGCGTACCAGACCAGCCACGGGCGGTCTGCGTCCGCGGCGGAGGGAAGCAGGGGCGCCAGGGGGTCGGGCAGGTCCTCCAGGCGGTCGGCTGCTGGGGTCACGGTTCTGGTCACCGTCTGATCCAAGCAGATGCACGCCGCCGCCTGCGAGCGCACAGCAAGCTCACAGTTGATTGTCATAAAAACGGTTGGCCGGGTCGGGCGCGAGTTTGCCCGAGGTAGCGGCCAGTGGTGCAATACCGGGCGAAAGTGACTGCGGGGCCGGGCTCGCCGCGGCGGCCTCCGAGCCGTCGCAATTGAGTGAATTTCCCGCACCCGGCTTGACTCACGGCGGCTCACACCCGTGTAATTCTACGTAAACATCGTCCGTATCCTGAAGGGAAGCCATCGTGTGGAACATCCTCGGCGACGGTCCGCTTGAGCGGTCCGACGACGCCGACGACGAGGCGCTCCTCCTTCTGCTCGGCGACGACGATCCCGATGAGGGCCCCCTGGCCTGGCAGGAGCGCGCGCTGTGCGCTCAGACCGACCCCGAGGCCTTCTTCCCTGAGAAGGGTGGCTCCACGCGCGAAGCCAAGCGCGTGTGCGCCTCCTGCGAAGTCCGTGAGGAATGCCTGGAGTACGCCCTGGCCAATGACGAGCGCTTCGGGATTTGGGGAGGACTGTCTGAGCGCGAGCGCCGCAAGCTCAAACGGCGCGCGGTATGAGCCTGCCGGGAAGCGCCGGACCGTACGCCTCGCCCGCCGGGACCCTCGCGGTCCTCGTCTCAGCCGGGGTAACCCCCTACCTGCCTGAGACCCTACGAGCGGTGGCCCGCCAGGCGACTGCCCCCGATGTCCTGCTCATCGTCGACGTCGCCTCTCGCAGCAATGGCCTGGGTGACGGCACCCCGATCGAGGAGGCGGTAGTCGACTCCGGTGCCGACTCTGCCACCGCCGTGCGCGTGGTGCGTGTACCGGATGCCACCGGGTTCGGCGACGCGGTCAAGCGCGGCCTGGCGAAGTACGCGGAGCTCGTTGCGCGCGGCAACCGCAGACGCCGTCACGGTGGCAAGCTGAGCACCGGCGGTGCCGGTGCGCGGCAGGGGGAGTATCTCGGCGCGGGGTCGGCCTCCGGCCCCCTTACCGGCCCTACCGGTGCCATGTCGCCGATATCGGAGTCCGAGACGCTTGGGGTAGCGGCTAACACGCCCCCCGCTGAGGACACCGCCGACGGCTGGCGCCTGTGGCTGCTGCATGACGACTCAGCCCCGGAGCCCGACTGCCTGGAGGCGCTGGAGCGCGCGGTCCGGTCGGCCCGCTCCGTGGGCCTGGCAGGTCCCAAGCAGGTTGACTGGGACGATGCCCGCGAACTCTTGGAGGTCGGGCTGTGCACCACAGCCTCGGCCCGGCGAGCCAATGATGTAGTAGCCGGTGAGATCGACCAGGGACAGTACGACGACCGGTCGGACATGCTCGCGGTCGGTACCGCCGGGGCATTGATCGACCGGTCCGTTTGGGATGAGGTGGACGGCATCTCGCCCGCCTTCCCGGTGTTCGATGACGGGCTGGAGCTGTCCCGGGCGGTGCGCCTGGCGGGTCACCGCGTGGTAGTGGTCCCGGATGCCATTATCCGCCACCGCCGTGCCAGCTTCCTCGGCCTGCGGCCCGGCCAGCAGCCTCAGGCGGCGCGCGGACTCGGTCGTGGGCGCTCTCACGAGCCGGCCGCCACCGCGGCGACCGCCATTCCCGAGCCCGATCCCGATCGCTCTTTTCGCGCCCGGCGCACGGCCCAGCTGAGGGCGTGGGCGACATTCTCGGCTCGCCCCGTGCCGCTGCTGCTCGCCTGGATGGTTCTGCTGGGCCTGGCGCGCGCCGGCTGGCGCCTGCTGACCAAGGACCCCGCGCTGGCTCGGGACGAGCTGGCTGCCGCCTTCGGCGTCGCCGGTGACGCCGGTGTGATACGCCGTGGCCGCAGGCGCCTGGCCGCGCACCACGGCGTGCGCCGCTCGGTGCTGGCGCAGTTGTACACCAGCGCCGGCGATATCCGGGCCGCCCGCCGCGACCGCCGGCGGCAGGAACGCGAGCGCATGGCCCGGGAAGCCGTTCGCAGCGAGCTGGAGCTGCGCGAGCTGGCAGTTCTCACCCGTCGGCGACGAGTCGGCCTGACGGTCACCCTCGTAGCCGTTGCCGCTGTTGCCGCAGTCGGGATGTCACGGCTGCTGGTCACTCGGGCAGTGACTGGCGGGGCCCTGCCCTCCCTCGGCTCGGGCTGGCGCGAGCTGTGGGATGCCGCCTGGTCCACCTGGGCACTGTCGGGGGACGGCTATCCCGCCGCCGTGAACCCGCTGCTGGCGGTGCTGTCCCTACCCGTGGCGGTGGGCTCCTGGTTCGGACTTGGTGGCGACGCCCTGGTGCGCATCCTGCTGCTACTGGCCCTTCCTCTGGCGGCGCTCGGCGCCTGGTACGCGGCCGGGACCGTTACTCGCCGAGTCCCGCTGCGAGCCTGGGCTGCGTGCGTGTGGTCACTGGCGCCGACCCTGCTACTGGCCGTCGGGCAGGGACGGCTGACCGCTGTCATCGTGCACCTGACGCTGCCGTGGGCACTGACGGCCTTGGCTCGCGCCGTGGGCGCGGATCGGCGCGACGTGGTCCTGTCCGGGATGGTCGGTGCGCATCACGCCACCCAGGAGGAGCGCGATGAGCTGGACCGGTTCGCCTCCGCCCGGATCGAGGACCTGGCTGAGCTCTCCGCCGATGCCTCACCCACCGCGGAGCCGGACGCTGCCGCGCCCGACTCGTCGGCTGATGGCCGACCGGAGGACGATAGCCAGCCGGAGGGCGATGATCAGCCGGAAGCCGGATCGGCGCCCCAGTTAGACGATGGGACTCGCGCGGCTACGGATGCGGACGTACCTGTCGTGCCCGTCGTGCGGGCCGGCACCACCCCGGGGAGCGAGGAGGAAACGGGCGCGGAAGAGCCCGCGGAAGATCCGGACCGGCCTGCGGAAGAGCTCGACCGGCCAGCGCAGGAGCCCGCCGAGCCCGCGGAAGAGTTGGACCAGCCCGCGGAAGCGGCCGCCGCGGTCCCGGCGGCGCTCCTGGAGCGCTACGGGACCGGCTCCCCCACCGCCGCCGCGGTCGCCGGGCTGCTGCTGAGCCTGATCGTGGCCGCCGCACCCGCAACGGCCGCGCCTATAGTGGTGGGCCTGGTGCTGCTGGCGGTGTGCGTGCGTCGCAGCGCCCTGCGGCTGTTGCTGACGCTGGTGCCGGTTGCGGTCACCGCCCTGCCCGCCTGGTGGCGTGCACTGCGCCTGGCGCAGTCCTATGACGCCGTCGCCGCCGCGCGCTACCTGCTCACTGACACCGGCGTGCCCATCGCCGTAGCCCCACCCAGCACCATTGAGACCGTCCTGGGCATGCCCGTCGACGTCGAGTACCTGGTCGACGACCCCGCCCTCGCGCTGACGCTGAAGGCCCTGCTGGCCATTGTTCCCGCGGCGGCCGTGTCAGGCCTGGTGGTCGGCGGGCGCCGCGGCGCCCGGGCGCTGGCAGGTTTCCTGATGGGGCTGGGCGGCCTGGCCCTGGCCGGTGCTGGAACGCGCATGATTACAGCCCTGGGCACGCAGGCTGACGGCACCGGCGCACAAACCGTCACCGGCTGGGCGGGGACGGGCATCTCCTTCGCCCTGGCGGGATTCATGGCGGCGGCACTGGCCGGGGGCGACGCGGTGTGGGCCGCGTGCTTCCCCGCGTACCCTTCGGTGACGTCCCCGCATGCAGGCGCGGCCGGCTGGCGGCGCTGGGCCCGCGTGTGCGTGGTGGGCATCGGCCTCGCAGCCCTCGCCGCCCCCTTGGCGGTGGGCGGTGCCTGGGCCCTGGCCGCACGCGACTCGACGGCCACCGGCACCGACGCGGCAGTCATGGCACTGCGGCCGGCCGGGAGCCGGATACCCGTGATCGCCTCCGAGATCCAGGCCTCCGACGCCGCCGGGCGGGTCCTGGTCCTCTCCGCGGCCGGAGATGAGCTGCGCGTGCGGATCTGGCGCGGCGATGGCAACCAACTGGCCGACGTCACCCCCGATGTCCTGGCTGCGCAGCTCACTGCGCGCCTACCCGCAGCCGCAGCGCCTGCCCCTCCCGGCGCTCCTGAGCCGAATGATGCCCTCGGCATCACGCTGACCGACCCGGCCGACGCCGAACTGGCAGACCTGGTGGTGCGCGCCGCCGCCGGACAGGACGAGCACGTCGCCGACGGCCTGGCGGCTCACGGCATCGCGGTGGTGCTGCTCACCGATGCGGCCGGAGACGGGCTGACGGCGTCCACCCGCGCGGGCCTGGACGCCACGCCGGGCCTACAGCAACTGGCGCGCACCGACTCGGGCACGTCTTGGCGCGTGTCCCCCAGCAACGCCGTCGAGTCCGCCCGCGCCGTGCTCGTCACCAGCGCCGGCACCGCCACCACCGTGCCCGCGGACACGACCGGCAGGACCGCCATCCGCACCGTCCTGGAGCCGGGAACCGGCCAGCGGCTGCTCATCCTGTCCGAGCGCAACGACGGCACCTGGAGCGCAGCGCTGGACGGGCGCCCGCTCCAGCCCGCCCCCATCACCGACGCATACGGCCGCTGGCGCACCGGCTTCGAGGTCCCCGCCGACGGCGGCGAGCTCATCGTCACCCACGGCACTCGCATCGGCGGCCTCGCCGCCCGCGGAATCCAGGCCGTGTGGGTGATCACTGTGCTGGTGGCCCTGCCCCTGCGTCGCAGGAGGACTGCCGCATGAGCTCATCACGCCGCAAACTGTTCTTCGCGGCCCTGCGCCTGACTGCCGTACTGCTGGTCCTGGCGGCCGTGGTCGGCCTGACCTGGTGGGGCACCCGCACACCCCGCGCCACCAGCCAGAATGTGACCGCCATTGCGATGCCTGCGCCTGGTGCGGACATCGTCTACGGCTGCCCGGCGGCGCCGCGCAACACCATCGGCGGCGTCGACGTCGGGGAGGCGGCCAGCACGACCGCCATCACCGCCCGCGACGAGGACTCAGTGCTGACCTACGGCACGGAGGAGATTGGTGGAACCACCACCCTCGCCCAGGCCGACGGCGGCATCCTTACCGTGGGGGGGCCGGGCGGCGGCTCCGCCGGCGCCATCGGCACCGTCACCTGGCTGACCCCCTCCGGCGATTTGCGCGGACTGGCCGCCGCCCCGTGCACCACGCCCGCCTCCGTGGCCTGGATCGTGGGCGGCTCGGCCGACATCGGCGCCTCCTCCGAGCTGCGGCTGACAAATCCCGGCCTGACTACCGTCACCGCGACTATTCACCTGTACGGCTCTACCGGTGAGCTGACGCTGCCCTCCTCCGGACAGGTTTCCGTGAGTGCGGGGCAGACCGCGACCCTGCTGCTCGAGGTTGCGGGGGCGGCGGACGACCGGCTGGCGCTGAGCGTGGAGGCCGACGGCGGCACGCTCATCCCGGTCCTGGTGACCGAGTCACTCGACGGGGAGACCCCCGCCGGCGTGGACACGCTGACGCCCGGTGCCGCCCCGGCCACCGATCTGGCCATACCCGGAGTCGTGCTCGTGGACGCCGCCGATCAGGGGGAGGCCCAGGTTGACGGCGCCGTCTCCTCCGATGCGCCGCTGGTGCGGGTGGTGAACCCCGCAGACGTGCCGACGACCGTATCCATCTCCCTGCTTGGCCCCGGGGGCGAGGAGCAGTTGGCCGGTGCCACCGCGGTGATCGTGGATGCGGGCGCGGTATTCGACTTCTCCCTGGCGGGTGTGCGGCCCGGCGCCTACGGGGTGCGCGTCACGTCTGATACGCCCGTCGGCGCCGCCGTGAAGCTCGTGCGCAGTGCGGGGGAGTACCCCGACCGCTCCGGAGCGCTTGCACACGACATCGCCTGGGTGCAGGCAACCACCGATGCCACCAGGGGCTCAGCCCTGGCACTGCCGCGGGCGGGTGGCCTGGAGCCAACCGTGGTGCTGACCAATACCGGACCGGATGCCGCCACGGTCGCCCTGGCATCCGTGGGCGGGGACTGGGAGCAGGAGCTCAGCGTGCCCGCGGGCGCCACGCTCACCGTCCCGACCCCCGCAGAGGCAAACGCACTGGAGATTTCCGGTCCCGCCGGCCAGCAGGTGGTGGCGGCTGCCGTGGTCACCGCCCAGGTCGGGGAAGATGTGCCCGGAGAGCTCATCTCCGTGCTCCCGGCCGTGCTTGATGCCGATGTCCAGGGGACCCGCAGCCTCCTGCTGCACTGACCCCGGCTGGGCGCAGACGGCGCCGGCCCGCCCGGAATGATCGTTTAGGGTGGGGGCGTGGCTCGGTCATCCCAACTGCCCCCGGCACCCATCCCGGCGTCCCCGCGTCGGCGCGACCGCCACGGTCGCGGGCTGCGGGGCCCGCTGCTGCCGCCCCACCTGCCCGCCTGGCGCACCCGGGCCGAGCGCTTCGACGCCATGGTGATCGCCGCCGCCGACGCACTGTCCCGCCGGCACCCGGAGATCACCCAAATGCAGTTCGCCGTCGAGGAGGTTCCGCCCTCAGACCCCGCACCGTGGGAGCAGGGGGTTGTGCTCGGCCGGGGATTCGCTGCGGAGCCGCGCGCCGGACTGCCCACCCGGATCGTCCTGTACCGGCGTCCCATAGTCTCCCGCGCCGCAGATGACGCCGAGCTGGCAGAGCTCGTGCGGCGCGTCGTAGTTGAGCAGGTGGCGCTGGTGCTCGGGCGCCGTCCGGAGGAGATCGACCCGGATCTGTGAGCACTGCGCCTGGCGCAACGCTGCACCGCCACTCCCGCGGCTACCGCACCCGCCGCCCCGCGCGCGGTAGCCTGCGGGCGTGAGAAGAGTCCGCCACTGCCGCAGGCCCGGATGCGAGAACCCGGCCGTAGCCACCTTGACCAGCGTGTACGCCGACTCCACGATCGTGCTCGGCCCGCTGGCCACGCAGGCCCAGCCGGAGGCCTACGACCTGTGCCAGAAGCACGTGGAGTCCTTCACCGCGCCACGCGGCTGGCAGGTAATCCGGCTCGCCACGGACTTCCAGCCGGCACCGCCGTCGGACGACGACCTGACCGCCCTGGCCGACGCCGTCCGGGAGGCGTCACGCGCGCCGCGGCCCAAGCCGCAGCCGGCCGAGCACGCCGGCCGCCCCACCGGCCTGCTGCCCACATCACTGACCGCCCCGCTGCCGGATCACCTGACCGGACTGGGCGACGGCGAGATCACCCGGCGGGGCCACCTGCGGGTGCTGCGCGGCGAGAAGACCGAGGACTGAGCCGCCCCCGCGGTGCCGTCCCAAGGTACCGCGGGGGCGGTGGCCCGCCGCTCCCGCCTCACTTCCCCCGCGCGGGTGCGGCCACATCAAACGGCGCCGTGCGCAAGGCGGCGCGCGCATCGTCCTCCAGGCGCCGGTCCCGCAGCTCAAGCATGAACTCTCGGTCCCGCCGTGCCGCGAGCAGGGCCGCCAGGAAGCGCTCCGGGTGCGTGTGCGGGGGCGGTGGCGGGGCCACGTAGGGCTCCGCCTGCGCGGCCAGCTGCAGCCCCAGCCGCAGCCGCGCCTGGGGCTGCATGGATGACGCCCGCTGCAGGAAGGTCCGGATGACGAGCGCCAGGTGCCCGGGAAGGGCGCGCAGATCGGCGTCGGCGGCCCAGGCGGCCAGCTCCGGGGGAATGAGGATCGGCGGCGCATCAACCCCGCCGCTGCGCTCACGAACCGCATAGGTGCCCGCCAGCAGGTCACCCAGGCGCTTGCCGCGGCGGGTGACCACGCACGCTGACACCGCCGGCACCCCAGCGAGCAGCCAGATCTCGACGACGCCCACCAGGACTCGCACCAGGCTGTGGCGCAACCGCACCGCTCCGCCGTCGTCGCGGACGATGCGGGAGCCGGTGACCATCCGCCCGGCGGAGCGCCCCCGCGTGAGTACCTCCACTCCCAGCGGCACCACCACCATCCAGCCCAGGGCCACCAGGGCCACCAGCGCCATCACCAGCGCCTCGGACGGGTGGGGAATGACCCGGTCACCGATCAGGAGGCCCGTGACCACGGAGACCAGCAGGCCGGCGGCATACAGGGCGTAGTCGATGAACCCGGACAGGATGCGAGATCCGGGGGAGGCGGGAAGCACCTCCAGAGCTACGGCCTCACCGGTGATCATCAGGTCCGGCGTCATCATCCGCTCGGACGAGGCGGCAGCCTCATTCACCATGACAGACTCCTCTCGTGGACATTGACGCCTTTGCCGCAGCGCACCGCGACCAGTGGGACCGCCTGGACCAGCTCACGTCCCGCCGTCGGCTCACCGGAGCCGAGGCGGACGAGCTGGTATCCCTTTACCGGGCCACTGCCGCGCACCTGTCCCGGATCCGCACCGGCGCGCCCGACCCGGTGCTGCTGGCCGAGCTGTCCACCAGGATTGCGGCGGCGCGCGGACGCATAACCGGCACGCGCGAGGCGCGTATGAGCGATCTCAGGCGCTTCTGGGTGGCCAGCGTCCCCGCAGCCCTGTACCGGCTGCGCTGGTGGACCGTGGCGGTGACGGCGGTAGAGATCGCGATCGCCGTGATCGTGGGCGTGTGGACGCTGCGCAGTCCCGAGGCCATGGCCGCGCTCGGGTCGCAAAGTGAACTGGACACCTACGCGCAGGAGTCCTTCGAGGCCTACTACTCCAATTACGCCCCCTCGGAGTTCGCCGGCCAGGTGTGGACTAACAACGCCCGCGTCGCCGCCCTGTGCGTGGCCAGCGGCATCACCGGGGTGCTGCCGGCCTACGTGCTGTTCGCCAACGCGGTGAACGTCGGGCAGGCCGGCGCCATCATGGCTGACCACGGCCTGCTCGGGCAGTTCTTCGCCCTGATCACCCCGCACGGGCTGCTGGAGCTGACCTGCGTATTCGTGGCCGGCGCCGCGGGCCTGAAACTGTTCTGGACCATGCTGGCGCCCGGGGACCGGTCGCGCGGCGTGGCGCTCGCGGCGGAGGGCCGCGCCCTGATCACAGTTGCGGCGGGGCTGACGGTGGCGCTGGCGGTCTCCGGATTCATCGAGGCCTTCGTGACCCCGGCACCGCTGCCTTGGCTGCTCAAGGGCACGATCGGTGCGCTGGCCCTGGCGGTGTTCTGGGCGTACACCCTGCTGCCGGGGCGTCGGGCGGTCATGGCCGGGCACACCGGAGACCTGGAGACCGACGAGGCCGGCGCGATCCAGGCTGAGGCCGGCTGATCGGCCGACTGGTCCGGCGGCACCGCCGGACACCCGTACAGCCGCTGTGCCGCGCGGCTCACCCATCACAGCCTCCCCGCAGCCTTGAGCGCCAGGTAGGCGTCGGCAAGTGCCGGAGCCAGGGCGCCCGGCTGCTCCTCCACCACCTCCACGCCGGCGCGGCGCAGACGCGCTCGCACTGCGCTGAGCTCTACCAGCTCGCGCTCGGCGGCGGCAGCCGTGTAAACGCTTTCGGCGTCATCACGCCGGGAGCGCAGGTGCTCCAGGCCCGGATCGGTAGCGGAGGCCACTACTACCGTGTGCTTGCGGGCCATAATGCCCAGGGCCCGCAGCATGTCGGCGTTGGCTCCCGCCCCGTCCAGCCCGGTCAGCACCACTACCAGGGCGTGCTGGGACAAGGACGCCTCCACCGTCGCCGCCACCAGGGTCCAGTTGGTCTCCACCAGCGCCGGCTGCAGCGGGGCGAATGCGTCCGCCAGCGCGCCCAGGAGGGCGGATCCGGACACGCCCCGCACCTGCGCCCGGGTCTGTACGTCTGTGGCCACGGCGTCCACCCGGTCCCCGGCGCGCGCTGCCAGCGCCGCCAGCAGCAGCATCGCCTCGATCTGCGCGTCCAGCCGGGGAGCGTCATCCAGGCGCGCCGCCGCCATCCTCCCGGTGTCCACCACTATCAGTACCCGGCGGTCCCGCTCCGGCCTCCAGGTGCGCACCACCACCTCCGCGCGTCGGGCCGTGGATCGCCAGTCGATGGAACGCACGTCGTCGCCGACGACGTACTCGCGCAGGGAGTCAAACTCGGTGCCGGCCCCGTGCACCATTACGGCGCTACGCCCGTCCATCTCCCGCAGCCGGGACAATTTGGAGGGCAGGTGCCTGCGGGAGGCGAAGCGGGGCAGCACCCGCAGCCTGGCCGGCACATGCAGCGAGGCCTGCCGGCCGGCCAGCCCCAGGGGGCCGCGCACGCGCACGGTTACCAGGTCGGCGATGCGGTCGCCACGCCGGGTGGGGGTCAGCTGGGTGCGTAGGCGGCGCTGGCGCCCAGCCGGGACCGTCAATGCGCGGCGCTCGTGGGAGGCACCTGCCGAAGGCTGCCAGGCGTCCCGAACCAGGGCGGACATGCTGCGCCCAGTGGTGTTGAACAGGGTCAGCGTCTCGGTGACGGTCTCACCCAGGCGGACGGAGCGGGGCACCGACCTGGTGGCGCGCAGGCCCCGCGGCGAGGGCGCCGCCGCCACATCCACCGCCACCAGCGCAGCCACCAGGGCCGTCCACGCTACGACGGTGCCCGGGCGGGGCACGAGCGGCACGAGGACGGCGCCGACGGCAAGCAGCCAGACGGCGCGCATGGTCAGGTACACGGGTGCCTCCTTAGCGCGATCGGCTACCGCGGCACCGGCACCGCACGCAGGGCACCGTTGACCACTGACTCGGTGGACACGCCCTCCAGCTCGGCCTCGGCCCGCAGCTGGATGCGGTGGCGCAGCGTCGGCAGAGCGAGCGCCTTGACGTCGTCGGGGGTGACGAAGCCGCGTCCCGACAACCAGGCCCAGGCCTTGGCGGTGGCCAGGAGCGCCGTCGCCCCGCGGGGAGACACGCCCAGGGCGACCGACGGCGAGGTGCGGGTGGCCCGTACCAGGTCCACGATATAGGCGAGCACCTCCGGTGAGGCGCTGACGGTGCGCACCTGCTCCCTAGCGGTTGCCAGGTCCGCGGGAGAGGCCACGGCCTGCAGGCCCGCCGCCGGCAGGTCCCGGGGATTGAATCCGGTGGAGTGGCGGGACAGCACCTCAAGCTCCTCACCGCGCTCCGGCAGGGGCAGGATGAGCTTGAGCAGGAAACGGTCCAGCTGCGCCTCCGGCAGCGGGTACGTGCCCTCGTACTCCACCGGGTTCTGGGTCGCCACCACCATGAATGGATCGGGCAGCGCGCGCGGGGAGCCGTCGACCGACACCTGGTGCTCCTCCATCGCCTCCAGCAGGGCGGCCTGGGTTTTGGGCGGGGTGCGGTTGATCTCGTCGGCGAGCAGCAGGTTGGTGAACACCGGGCCCTCCCGGAAGGAGAACTCGGCGGTGCGGGCGTCATAGATCAGCGAACCGGTCACGTCGCCGGGCATCAGATCGGGCGTGAACTGCAGGCGCTTGGTACCAATGTCAAGGGAGGCGGCCAGGGAGCGCACCAGCAGGGTCTTGGCCACCCCGGGCACACCCTCTAAGAGCACGTGGCCACCGGCGAGCATGGCGATCACCAGCCCGGTGACGGCCGGATCCTGGCCGACAACCGCCTTGGCGACCTCGGCGCGTACCGCCCGCAGCCGGGCCCGGGGGTCGTTGCCCGGGGGCGTAGTTGCGTGCGGCTCGGCACTGGCCGAGGCGCGGACGGGGCCGGCTGCGGCACCTGGCGAGGCGGACGCTCCCGCGCTCGCGGGCTGCCCTGTGCCGGGCTGTGCTGTCCCGGGTCGCGCAGTGGTGGGGTCCGCCACGGTGCCGTATCCGCGGACGCCCGTGGTGGGCAGGGCCGTGGTGGGAACGTCGCTCTCGTCGAACTGGCGCGTCGGGTCATTGTGTGGGGAAGGGGAGTGGTCATCGCGGGTGGACCTCGCTCTCGAGTAGTTCCAAGCGAACGGCCAGATCCGCCAGGACGTGGTCATTCGCGGGGGTGGGCCCGTACAGGGCATGGTCGATTGCTTCTGGGGCCAGCCGGTGGCCCGCGCAGCCGCCGCGACGAGTTCGCCGCGGGACGCGGACGGCGGCATTCCGAGGCTGCGGCCGAGCCGGAGAGCGGTTCCCGACCGCAGCGCCTGAGCGGCGCGCTCACGGTCGCCGGCCCGGCGGTACAGGCGGCCGCGGCCAATGGCGGTCTCGGTGGCGCGCACCACCACCGGCAGGTCCTCAGGCACAAGTCTTCCGAAGCGGCGCCCCCGCGTGAAGGCCAGCGCGATGACGACGCCGCAGCCCAGGAACAGCAGCACCGGCAGCCACGGTGGCAGCGAAGGCCTGTCCCACAGGGTTGAAATGGACGACGCTCGGGAGGCATCGAACCAGACCAGCCGGTCGTTGTGGCCAAGCGCGCGAATCGCCAGCGCCGCGTTCCCGGCCGTGGTCAGGTTCTCATTAGTGACAATGCGCGGGTCGGCGATCACCCGCAGTGTGCCTCCGCCCTCCAGCGGCGCGGTGGCATAGGCATAGGCGTCCTCCCTAACCGGGAAGCAGCCCACAGCGCCGCTGACGTCATCCAGGAGGACCGAGCCGGTCGAGCCGGCCAGCGAGGCCGCAGCCACGGCGTCGGGGTCGGCGCACTCCGGCCGCAGTGAGGTGTCGGCGCTCGCGGAGACGCCGACCGGGGTCATGTCGGTCAGGTCCTGAAGATTCTCGTAGAGGGTTCCCAGGACCACTACGTCCTGCCCGGTCCGGGCCAGTCGGAAGCGGTCGAGGTAGCTCATCTCCCCGGCGTGGAGCACCACCACGGTGGCGCCGTCCGCGGCAGCACTGACGGCGGCGTCGGCGGAGCTGACGCTACTGACATCGATCCCCTCGCTGCGCAGCAGCTCGGCCAGAGCCTGGGTACCGTTGGCACGGGAGTTGTTGATCGCGTAGGGGACCTTGGATGACTGCGGCGTGGTCCACAGGGTGGCCAGGGCCACGAGTACGAGGAGCGCCCCGGCGGCTATGAAGGGGCGCCAGCGGCTCAGCCGCTCGCCCAGGCGCGCCCCCACTACCTGATCGCCGGTGTGCGCAGGCGCGGTGCCCTCGCCCCGATCCGGGGCCGTGGTGGTGCTCATGGTGTCACCTGCCTGGCCGGCGTCGGCAGGGCAAGAGGCGCTCGCGTGACCCGCTCGGCGAACTCGCGCATCCACGCGTCCTGGGAGGGGGTGGAAACGACGCTGCCGTAACGCACGGAGTCGAACAGCCGGGCGGCCTCATCCATCTCGGCTGCCAGCTCGCCCAGCGGACGGGCTGCCAGCCCCGCCGCCTCGTGCGCGGTCATGCCCGGATAGTCCTCCAGTGCGCCGCGCTCATCGAGTGTACGCACTACTGCCCGGAAGCGCTCGATCACGGCGGTTGCCCAGTCTCCCTGGGCGGCAGCGGCGTTGGCGGCACGGGTGAGGGCCGAGGCGTCGCGGTCGTCCTCGAACAGCACGCCGTGCGCGCGCCTGGCGCGCCGTGCCCAGGTGATACGGGTGAACATGACCCCCAGGGCGACAACCAGGGCGAGCACCAGCACCACCACGATCAGCACGGACAGCCACGATGGCACCCCGGGCACGGCCCCGCGCGGGTCCAGGTGCTCCGCGAGCCAGCGCCAGGCGCGCTCCCACAGGGTGGCGGCGTGGTGATAGGCGGGCTTGGCCAGCTCCTTCTCAGCGGCGCGACGCGCGGTATCGGCGTCGGGCGTGGCCGGAACATCCAGGGGTGGCAGGCCACACAGCTCCCGCCCCGAGTAGGGGACGTGGACGGCTGCGGGCACCGGTGGCATCGGGATCATGCGGAACCTCGGGCGCCGATCGCGGTCAGACTCCGGCGGAGCGGCGCAGCTCGACGTCCAGGCCCTCCTGACGCATGCGCAGGTCGATGTAGACCAGCGCGGTTGCGGCGGAGGAGAAGGGCCGGATCAGCGCGTCGAGGAGGCTGCCGATGAAGGCCGACACCATGATCAGCACAGTGGACGCCCCGATCCCGACGAGCAGGGTTCCGGCGCCGCTGAGGGCGCCGATGGCGCCCCCGAGAACCGCGGAGACGGTGCCAACCAGCAGGCCGACCAGCAGCTGGACGCCCAGCACGCGCCAGAAGTACCCCCGGGTCAGCTGCCAGGAGCGGCGGATGCCCTCCCAGATGCTGACGTTCTCCAGGATCAGCGCGGCGCCCGCCACGGACAGGCGCACGCCCAGGAAGGCCGCAGCGATCAGGCCGCCGACGCCGAGCAGGAAGCACACCAGCATGATCAGTCCCAGGTTGGCGGAGCTGCCGGAGTCGTCTAGGGCGAAGACAGAGCCGATTAACAGCCCAACGGCGCCGAGGGCGGCGACGAATGCGGCCAGTCCGGTGACCAGTTCCACCAGCAGTGCCTGGCCGATCAGTGCCCACAGCCGCGGCCGGACGCGCTCCCACACCTCGGCCGGCGTGGCGATGCGGCCCAGCACCGAGCGCGATACGGTCACGGTCAGCAGCCCCGTCAGGACGGTGATGGCGAAGAAGTTGATCGCCGTGCTCACTAGTGACAGGCCGGTGGAGCCGCCGAGATATGAACTGAGCGCGTTAAAGACTTCCTGGTCGGAGCCGACGGAGGCGTAATCGTACTCGTTGTAGGAGTCAATGATACTGATCTGGTTGGACAGGGTGCTGAATGCCAGGAATGTGAACAGCGCGGATATCAGGCCGGCGGCACCCATGACCACTATGGCCGGCAGGAACATGGCTCGGGGGTTGGCCCGCAGCGATTCGAAGGCGCCGGTGATGATCTCGGTGATGGTGAGCGGCCGCAACGGGATGATGCCGGGCTTGGGCGCCACGAAGAATCCGCCCGGACCTGCCGTGTAGGTGCCCGCCTGCTGGGCGTATTGGGAATACTGGGCACCTCCCGCGTAGGAGCCTTGACCCTGGGGCGCCTGCTGGCCGTAGGCGGGCTGCTCCGACTGGGCGTAGGTGCCATAGCGGGGCGCGGACGCCGACTCCGGCTGCTGCTGCGGGCCGGGTTCAGGGGATGGGCTCGCGTGAGTCCCTCCGGTGGGTGGCTGCCACCCGGTGTTGTCGGTGCTCATGGGCATACTGTGTCACGGCGGGGAAACCGGCGCTCTCCACCCAGAGGAGGAGATCAGGTGCCGGGGCCGCGGCCTTCGCGGCTCGGGCCGCCCGGCGCGACGGTGCGCGTACACGCTCCGACACGCCCGGGCGACGCCCCGCGGCGGGACGGATTTTCGTGGACGCTCGCGGGGCCCGGCGCCGGCTCCGGGGGCCTCGCAGGGGCGATAAGACAGGGGTACCGGGCCAGAAGTCCCGGCCCGACAGCTGCTTAGTGTCCACTTAATGGGCTATGATGAAAGTCATAGTGCACCATATCGGTGGCGTTTGTGGCTGGACTACGTGCCAAGATAGGCGCCATGCGCACTCGCATTCTGGTCGTTGACGATGACACTGCCCTGGCCGAGATGATCGGCATCATGCTCGAGGCGGAGGACTACACTCCGTCCTTCTGCGCCGACGGCGCGAAGGCTCTGGAGGCCTTCCGGGAGACAGACCCGGACTTGGTCCTGCTGGACCTGATGCTGCCCGGCATTGACGGCGTGGAAATCTGCAAGCTGATCCGCGCCGAGTCCGATGTGCCGATCATCATGCTCACTGCGCGTACGGACACCCAGGATGTGGTCGCCGGGTTGGAGGCCGGCGCGGATGACTACGTCACCAAGCCGTTCAAGTCCAAGGAGCTGCTCGCCCGCGTGCGCACCCGCCTGCGCCGCAATATCGACGCCAATGGCGCCGAGCACGTACGCGCCGGGGACCTGGACATCGATGTCTCCGGCCACCAGGTGCACCGCGGAGAGACGGTCATCAACCTCACTCCCCTTGAGTTCGACCTGCTGGTGACCCTTGCGCGCACGCCCTGGAAGGTGTTCACGCGCGAGGAGCTTCTGGAGCAGGTCTGGGGATACCAGCACGCCGCAGACACCCGCCTGGTCAACGTTCACGTGCAGCGCCTGCGCGCCAAGATCGAGAAGGACCCGGAGCACCCCAGCATCGTGGTCACCGTACGCGGAGTCGGCTACCGCGCCGGCGACGGCAAGTGACTGCGGGCGCGGTGGCCTCTGGGCCCCGCCCGCACCGCAGGCCTAGCCTCGCGGCTCACTGATCGTGGACGCCCAGAGCCCGGTCCGGAACGCGGGGCGCCAAGGCGCGCCGTCCCCACTGCGGGCGGCACGCCGGTCCCTTGGCACCTCCATGGTGCTGTTCGCGACCGTGACCGGAGTGGTGCTCATCGCCGTCCTGCTGGTTGCCGTCACCATAACCATCCGCAACGACGTCTTCGCCGAGCGGCGTGCCGCAATCCTGGCCGATGCCCGCCAGCGGGCGGTGACCACCCAATCGGTATTCGACGCGGCCGCGGTTGAAACTGCTGAGGACCTGACCGCCACCGCCCAGGCGCAGCTGTCAGCCATCAACGATTCCTTCGCGGGCGCGGGCGGTAAGGGGGTAGCACTGCGCCGGGCCTCCGGTGAGGCCTCCAACACCATAATCAACGACCTGGCCACCGATGCCGACCTGGCTGCGCTCATAACCGAGGAGCTCGCGGCCCAGGTGGAGGCAGGCGCACCCGGCGCCCAGTACTCCCAGCCCGTGGGCATCCCCGACGGCCACGGCGGCACCGACCCCGGGCTGGTCGTCGGCTCCCGGATCAACCTGCCCCTGGCGGGTGGGTACGACTTGTTCCTCGTCTACACCCTGGCGCCAGAGCAGCACGTCATCGACCTGGCTACCCGCGCCATCATCATCGCCGGCGCAGGCTTCTTGCTGCTGCTGCTGCTGGGCCTGTGGGCCCTGACCTCCCGTGTACTCATCCCCGTGCGCCGCGCCTCCCTGGCCGCCCAGCGGCTGGCCGGCGGGCACCTCCAGGAGCGGCTGCCAGTGGCGGGGGAGAACGAGATCGCTACCCTTTCCCGCTCCTTCAATAACATGGCCGATTCCCTGGAGGCGCAGATTCAGGCCTGGGAGAGCCTGTCGAAGGTGGAGAAGCTATTCGTATCCGACGTGTCCCACGAACTGCGTACTCCACTGGCCTCCATTCGGCTGGCGGCCGAGCAGATCTGGCAGGCGCGTGACGAGATCAAGGATCCTTTCGCCGCACGCAGCCTGGAGATCCTCATGCGGGAGATTGATCGCTTCGAGCAGATGCTGTCCGACCTGCTCGAGATCTCCCGCATCGACTCCGGACGGGTCCAGCTGCGATCCGCGGAGGCGGATATCAGCGCCGTCGTACGTGGCGTGCTCGACCTGGTTGCCGTGCACGTAGAGGCCTCCGGCTCCCCGATCCGCCTGCACTTGCCCGATGCTCCCGCCGTCGCCGAGGTGGATGTGGCCCGGGTGGAGCGCATCGTGCGCAACCTGATAGTCAATGCGCTCGAGCACGCGGAGGGCTCACCCATCGATATCACGGTTGCCGCCAGTGACGACGCCGTCGCCGTACGTGTGCGCGACCACGGGGTGGGCATGAGCCCGGACGTGGTCAAGAAGGTCTTTGACCGCTTCTACCGCGCCGACCCCTCCCGCAAGCGCACCCTGGGCGGCACCGGGCTGGGCCTGTCCATCTCCCTGGAGGACGCCGTCCTGCACGGGGGCACGCTCGTGGCCTGGGGGTGGCCGGCCGACGGCGCCTCCTTCCTGCTCACCCTCCCGCGCCGCCTCGGGCCCGACGCCACCCCCGGTGCTTTCACCAAGCCGGGACCGCTGGACGTGGTCCCCGACGACGCCCCGCCGGTCTCCCGCGTCGGTGCCCGTACCGTGGAGCCTGGCCAGGTCCCGCCGGCGGTCCCGGCGTTGACGCCGTCTCCGGCGTCTCGGCGCTCGGACGTCGAGCGCGACGTGGAGCAGGAGGAGCCTGAGGCCCCGGCCCCAGCGGCCCTGTCGGGCGGTGAGCCGGAGCCGCCCGTACCTGCCGGCGCGCACGGCTCCGGGGAGGGCCCCAGCGCCCGCACCCCGGAGGACGTGGACGCCCGCAGGAAGCAGGGGGAGGTGCGCCGGTGACTGGGGCCGAGTCCAGTGGCTCCTCCGCTGCGCCCGGGCTCACTCGGCAGATGCCCCGGCGCAGCATGCTCGCCGCCATGCTCCTAGGTGGGGGAGCGCTCGCCGCGTGCACGGCGCTGCCCACGTCCGGAGAGATCACCGAGTCAGATCTCCCGGGCATCACCGAGGAGCAGCTCATTCAGACCGCGGCCGGCCCGGTGGACGGCGCGACGCCGGATGAGATCGTCACCGGGTTCCTGCGTGCCTGCGTAGCCGGCCTGTTCGATGACTTCGCCACCGCCCGGGCCTTCCTCACCGATGCCGCCTCCGCCTCCTGGCAGCCGAGCGCCAGCGTAGGGATCTACGAGGGCTCCACCATGCCCGTCGTCACGGTAGTCGAGCACGAGGTCACGGTTACGGTGGACCTGATCGGCACTATCGACGCGGGCGGAGCGTTCACCGCGGCGTCCGAGCCCGACCATGCCTGCCACTATGTGCTCAGCGCCAACACCTCGGGCCAGTGGCGTATCGCCGAGCTGCCCGCCGGCATGCTGCTGTCCGATGGCGACCTGAGCGCGGGCTTCGCATCGGCCCCGTTGTTCTTCCTGACCCCGGACCACTCCCGCCTGGTACCCGAGCTGCGGTGGCTGCCCCGGCACGAGTTTCCCCGCCGCCTGATTGAGGCGCTTCTGGGCGGGCCCTCGCACTGGCTTGCCGCAGGTGCGACCACGGCGGTGCCCGAGGCGGCCGCGGTAGGCGATGACGGTGTAGTCGTCGAGGCGGGCGTCGCGAACGTGGACCTGACCGGACTGGGCGGTCCCCACGCGCTGGAGGGCTCACAGGCAGCACTTGTGGTGGCGCAGATACGCGCAACCCTGGTCGGGGCGGCGGACATCACCCAGGTACGGGGTGTCGTCGTGCGCGCGGACGGGGAGGAGCTCGGTGGCGCGGCGCCGCTGCCCGCGGTTGATGCGGCGCCGGGAGCGGTCGTCGGAATGTGCCTGGGGGCGGTGGTGCAGGGGACAACCTCGACGCGAACCACTTTGGTTACGGCCCAGACCCTGGGTGCAGGAACGGCCTCCCACCCCACGCTGGGCGCGGATGGAACTGTCTACGTTCTGAGCCGTTCGAGCCTGCTGCGCGTGCCGCCGGGGCAGAGCGCGGCGGACGTCATTATGTCGGTGGGCGATGCCGATTCCGGGGAGGACTCGGGGACCGGCGCAGAGCAGGATGCGCAGGACGGCGCGCGGGAGGACCCCGACCCGGGCGCTGCGGCCGGGCCCGGCGGCGTCGGGCTGCTGCCGCCTGTCGCCGACCGCCACCACTGGGTCTGGACCGGTGCCGAGGGCGAGCTCCTGGCGGTTGACGACCGTGGTAGGAGGGTTAGGCCGGCCGCCGCCTGGCTGGACGGTCGGAAGGTGATTTCCTTTGACGTCTCAGCCGAGTCCAGCCGCATCGTGGTGCGTCACAGCGCGGGCACGGGCGCGGCCGACGAGCGCGTTAGCGTGGCGGCCATTACCCGTGACGAGGGCGCTCCGGCAGGCCTGGGCGAGCCGCTCGAGCTGCCTGCGGCGACCGGGGCGCGCACCGGCGCAGTCGTGTGGTACGACGCGCTGAGCATCGCGGTCCTGCCCACGGCCCCTGAGGGGCAGACGCCGACCGGAGTCCTGCGGGTTCCAGTCGGCGGGCCACTTGCCACCACGATCACCTCCCCGGCAGCGGTTGCCATCACCGCCGACCGCGCCACCGGGGCGGTGCAGCTCACCGACGCGGCGGGGCGCATCTGGCAGCAGACCGGCACAGCCTGGCGCGTAAGCGCCACCGACGTGACGGACATCGCCTACCCATTGCCCTGAGGCGCAGGCAGGGGCGGGACGGCGGTGGGGCCATGCCGGCCGGTGCAGGCACCGGCATACAGCGCGCCCCGCATGCGGCACAGCGCATGCGGGGCGGGTGAATGACCGATCCGGCCGGGTGCGCGGGGGTCAGTCGGCGGGGGAGACCTGGGCGTTCAGGCGGATCACGCCGTAGGTCCAACCGTGCCGGTGGTAGACCGCGCAGGGCTGCATCGTGGACTTCTCAATGAACAGGTAGAAGGGGTGACCGACCAGCTCCATCTGGTACAGCGCCTCGTCGACCGTCATCGGTACCGCCTCGTGGAGCTTCTGCCGCACCACCACAGGAGAGTCGCCCAACTGCGACTCCACGGCCACGCCCGGCTCGGTGGGAGCCGTGGGGGAGTCCTCGATGGGGAGGTCATCGGTGTCCGGCAGCTGCGGCTCCTCGGCGGGCGCGGGCGGTACCGACTCCGGGAGGTCGACGATGTAGCGCCGGTGGTTCTTCTTCCGGTCCCGTGCCCGGCGCAGGCGCTCGGTCAGCTTCCCCATGGCGATGTCGAAGGCCGCGAAGCGGTCCGAGGAGCTGGCCTCGGCCCGGATTACCGGGCCCTTGGAGATCACCGTGATCTCAGCGCGCTCGGCCGTGTCCGCCTGGCGCGGGTTGCGCTCATGGGTGATCTCGACCTCGACTCTCTGCACGCGCGGGTCGAACTGCTCGACCTTGGCTGCCTTCTCCTCGACGTAGTCCCGCAGGCGCGAGCTGATCTCCGCGTTGCGGCCGACGACGTTGATGTCCATGGTGGAACCTCTTTCTAAGTCCAAGTGATCCTTGTGAGGGGATCGGGCTGGGGGAAACACCCGCCGCACCTTGCGACGAGCTTCGGAGTGGTCGGCCACCTCCTTGTGTGCTGCCGGTGTACAACCGGGCGCGGAATCTGCTCTCGGCGCCGCGCTGCCGTGTGTGTTACGACACATAAGCTACACCATTTCCGGGGCCGCCACGTACAGCGCACCGTTCGCGGTGGAGCCGGGACGCCGATGCCCTGGTGGCCCGTGCGTGAGGGCGTCCCAGCAGACCGGGGCGCGGGCTACGCGTACGCAGCGGTGCCCGGCTGGGGCGGTACGTCACTGGTGCCGACCTGGGTGCGTGGCCGGCTGGGACGGGCAGGTGCCGACTCGCTGGGTACCGGCCCGCCGGGGACCGTGATCGGGCGCCCGCGGGCCGGCGGGGGAGCCGCCGCCACCACCAGGGCGGCCCCGACTACCGCCCCGGCCTGCCGCAGCGCTCGCGCACAGGCGCCCAGGGTCGCCCCGGTGGTGACCACGTCGTCCACCAGCACTACTCCCGCGCCTCGCACCGGTGCCAGTACCCGCGGCGGCTCGGAGCGGTTCGCCCGCCGCTGGGCCGCCGAGCGGCCCGCCTGGTGCACGCCCCCGGAACCGAGGCGACGTCGCAGCACGTCCGTGCTGGCCACCGTCACGGCTCGCGCCGGCCCCGGGGTGCCGGCAGCAGGCCAGCCCGCTGCCAGGCCCCGCGCGACGGCGTCGGCCAGGTCCGCCGCCACCAGCAGCCCGCGTGCGCGCCGTCGCAGTCCCGACGGCGCCGGCACCACCAGCAGGTGCCCGCTCGAGGCTGCGGCCGCCACCACCTGGTCCGGCAGGTGGGCTGCGAGCCATCCGCCCGCGTCCTGCCCCACCTGGGACATTAGGCGCCCCAAGTCCTCCCGCGCTCCGCTCTTCCAGCCCAGGACCAGGGCGCGGATGGGGCCTGCGTAGGTGGCAAGCGCCCATACCGGCAGGTCGCCGGCCGCGTCGACGTGCTCCACCCGGTGCGGCTGCGCGGCGAGCAGCGCGGCGCACTCCTGGCACAGGGCAACGTCCCAGCGGCCGCAGCCCGCACAGGTCACGGGTAGAACGAGGCGCAGCGCGGCGGTGAGCGTGCCGGAGCGGGACGGGGGCATGCGGCCAGTGTGCTGGGCCGGCTGCACGCGCGCACGCCACTGCCCCGGGGCCTCCACAGGGAACTGCTGGGGGCTGTCTCCGGGAGCGCCTGTGGACGGGGGCGCAGGACGCGACGGGAGGCGGCGGATGGGGCGGGGCTGCCAGGGCATAGGGCCGCAAGGACAGGGCCGCAAGGAGCGGGCAGCAGGTGGCGGGCCGGCGAAGCGCAATCGCGGCTCTGCGGTGAGCGATAGCACTGATCCGTCCGCGGCGGCGTCGGCGGGATGGCATACCATGGCGGAGTTCGCGCCCGGTCCGCCCGGGCACGGGGCCCGCCCGCCTAAGGGGCCGCGCCGCGGCGGGCTCCCACCAGCTACCAGGGGAGATACCAGCGTGTCGATTGTCGACCGGATCCTGCGCATCGGTGAGGGACGGACCCTCAAGAAGCTCGATGCCCTCGCCACCCAGGTGGAGGCCCTCGCCGAGGACTACAAGGACTTCACCGATGCGGAGCTGCGCGAGCAGACCGCGGAGTTCAAGCAGCGCTACGCCGATGGGGAGACCCTGGACGAGCTCCTTCCCGAGGCCTTCGCCACCGTCGTAGAGGCGGCCGACCGGGTGCTCGGCCAACGCCCCTACCACGTGCAGATCATGGGCGGCGCCGCCCTGCACCAGGGCAACATCGCGGAGATGAAGACCGGTGAGGGCAAGACCCTAGTGGCCACCATGCCCTCCTACCTGCGCGCGCTGACCGGTAAGGGCGTCCACGTGGTCACCGTCAACGACTACCTGGCCGAGTACCAGTCCGACCTCATGGGGCGCGTGCACCGCTTCCTGGGCCTGTCCACCGGCTGCGTGCTGGCCACGCAGAATCCCGCCCAGCGGCGCAAGCAGTACCAGTGCGACATCACCTACGGCACCAACAACGAGTTCGGCTTCGACTACCTGCGCGACAACATGGCCCAGCGTCCGGAGGACCTGGTCCAGCGCGGGCACGCCTTCGTGATCGTCGACGAGGTGGACTCGATCCTCATTGACGAGGCCCGCACGCCGCTGATCATCTCCGGCCCCGCCACCGGTGACGTGAACAAGTGGTACAAGGAGTTCGCCAAGCTTGCCCAGCGCCTGCGCGCCGGCCGCGACTACGAGGTCGATGAGAAGAAGCGCACCGTGGGCGTGCTCGCCCCCGGCATCGAGCGGGTGGAGGACTACCTGGGCATCGACAACCTCTACGAGGCGGAGAACACGCCCCTGATCGGCTTCCTGAACAACGCCATCAAGGCCAAGGAGCTGTTCCACCTGGACAAGGACTACATCGTGCGCGACGGTGAGGTCCTCATCGTCGACGAGCACACCGGCCGCGTCCTGCCCGGGCGCCGCTACAACGAGGGCATGCACCAGGCCATTGAGGCCAAGGAGCGGGTGGACATCAAGGCTGAGAACCAGACCCTGGCCACCATCACCCTGCAGAACTACTTCCGCCTGTACCCGGAGGGATCCCGCTCCGGCATGACCGGTACCGCCGAGACCGAGGCCGCCGAGTTCTCCGGCACCTACGGGATCGGCGTGGTCCCAATTCCCACAAACAAGCCGATGATCCGCCAGGACCAGCCGGACCTGGTATACACCAACGTGGCCGCGAAGCTGGCCGCGGTCGTCGATGACATCGCCGAGCGGCACGCGGCCGGCCAGCCCGTGCTGGTGGGCACCACCAGCGTGGAGAAGTCCGAGCAGCTCTCGCGGCTGCTGGACAAGCGCGGCATCCCGCACGAGGTCCTCAACGCCAAGCAGCATGCACGTGAGGCCGCCGTCGTCGCCCTGGCGGGCCGCAAGGGCGCCGTCACCGTGGCCACCAACATGGCCGGACGCGGCACCGACATCATGCTGGGCGGCAACGCCGAGCACATTGCGGTGACGGCCCTGAAGGAGGCGGGGCTGGATCCGGAGGAGAACGCCGAGGAGTACGAGAAGGCCTGGCCCGAGGCGCTCGCGGCGGCGCAGGAGTCCTGCGCCGCGGAGCACGACGAGGTCGTCGAGCTGGGCGGGCTGTACGTGCTGGGCACCGAGCGGCACGAGTCCCGCCGTATCGATAACCAGCTGCGCGGGCGCTCCGGCCGCCAGGGGGATCCGGGTGAGTCGCGCTTCTACCTGTCCATGGAGGATGACCTGATGCGCATGTTCGCCTCCGGGGCTGCGCAGCGCATCATGAGCTCCGGCGCCTACCCCGACGACGTGCCGATCGAGTCGAAGATGGTCACTCGCGCGATCGCCTCCGCCCAGCGGCAGGTCGAGTCGCGTAACTACGAGATCCGCAAGAACGTCCTGAAGTACGACGACGTCATGACCGAGCAGCGCGAGAAGGTGTACTCCGAGCGGCGCCGCGTCCTGGACGGGGAGGACCTGGAGCCGCAGCTGGCCGGCTTCCGCGCCCAGGCGGTGGGCACGATCGTGGCCGCCCGCACGCAGGAGGGACGCCCCGACGAGTGGGACCTGGACGCCCTGTGGAATGACCTGGCCCACGTCTACCCGGTCAGCGTCACTCAGGAGGACCTGATCGAGGAGGTCGGCGGTCGCGACCTGCTTTCCACCGAGCGCCTGTCCGCCGAGCTCAGCGATGACGCCGCCGTTGCCTATGAGGAGGCCGAGCAGCGTCTCAATGACAACCCCATCGCCCGCGCGCAGCTGGGGGAGGAGCCCATGCGAGCGCTGGAGCGGCGCGTCCTGCTGGCCGTTGTGGACAAGCGCTGGCGCGAGCACCTGTATGAGATGGACTACCTGAAGGAGGGCATCGGCCTGCGCGCCATGGCCCAGCGGGACCCGCTGGTGGAGTACGCCAACGAGGGTGCCCACATGTTCAAGGCCATGATGGAGGGGATCCGGGAGGAGACCGTCGAGCAGGTGTTCGCCAACGCCGCCCGCTTCGATGCCGCGGCCGCCCGCGCCGCAGCCGCGCAGGAGGATGCGGAGGGCGAGTCTGCTACCGCGGCGGCGGGTACCGCTGCGCCGTCCGCCACTGAGCGGCCCGCCCGCGGGCGCAGTGCCGCCGTGGCCTCGGTTATGGGGGCTGCCGGTCAGGAGCCCTTGAAGCAGCGCCTGACCTACACGGCGCCTTCGGAGGACGGCACCGCTACTGCGGCCACCGAGCCCGCGGCTCGAGGCCGGGACGCGGCCCGGCCCGCGGCCGCCGGTGCAGCTGCCGCCGGCGCTACGCGGCCGGCCGGCTCCGCAGCGGGCGGAGGCAACCGCAAGCAGCGGCGGGCGGCGGCCAGGAAGCGGCGCAAGTAGCCGGGTGCCGGCGCCGCCCGGTGGGCGGATGCCAACTGGCTCGAGCCTCAGGCGATCTCCAGGGCGGCCAGCAGCCAGCGGCCCCGAAAGGCCTCAAGCCGGGCCGCCGCAGCGCGCACGCGGGCGCCGTCGTCGAGCAGGATCGTCACCTCGCAGGTGCCGTTATCGGACTTTTGGGCGTGGGCCGAGCGCGGGCGTACGCGCGTCGGCGCCTGTCCCAGGAGCCTGCGTGCCAGTCCTGCCCGCCGGGACAGCGCCTCGAACAGCTCCGGCGTGGTCCAGCGCGCCAGGTGGTCGGCTCGGCGCTGGCCGTGTAGTACTTCTGCAGCGGCGGTCACGACTACGGCGGCGAAACGTGCCGGGTCCGGCATGTCATCTCCGGCGGTCGACGCCTGCCGACTGGCGGTGCCGCCGGTGCCCAGGGAAGGGCGAAAGTGCAGCCGGTCCCACTCCTCGGCCCGCTCGGTGCCCTCCAGGACCGGACGCGGAACCAGCGCCCCGGCGGGGCTGCTCGTCGAGGTGCGCAGGCCCGGGACGGGCCGTAGCGGTGGCGTCGGGCCGGTGCGGCGCCGGTTCCGGCCGGCCGGGTGCGCGGCATCCTCCTTTGCCTCGAGCGCGCGTAGGTGCCTACGCGCTGCGGCGGGGACGGCGTCGGGGCGGGTATCGGGAACGGTGAGGATGGACATGACGCTTCTCCTGCGCGGTGACGGGCGCGCGTCTGTGCGCGCAGCGGGTGTTTGTTCAGGAATTGGGCTGGTCGGTGAGTGTGGGGACGTCCAGGTCGGTCCCGGGGTGGATGAGCCCCGGGTCGGTGCCGATCTCCTGGGTGTTGGCCTGGTACAGGCGCGGCCAGGCGTCCGCGATTTGCGCCGGCGAGGCCTGCGGGCCCAGCAGCTCGGCGGTGATCGACCACAGTGACTCGCCGACGGCCACGGTATGGGACTCCGATGAGCCGGGTTCCTGCGCGGAGTCTGGTGCGGAGTCTGGTGCGGGGGCGGACGGGGGCGAGCTCGGGGCCGCGGCGTCGGGGTCAGTCGGTACCGTCACGGTCGGCTGCCAGCCGAGGTCATCGGTGCCGACCTCCGATTCCGGGGCGGCGAGTGCCGGACTGGTGGTGATTCCCGCGACCAGCACGCCGGCGGTGATCCGCCGCACCAGGGGCGCGCCCCACCGTTGTAGTGCCCGCGCAGCTGCTCGGGTGCTCCTGCTCGGCGGATTGCCGGGGGCGGAGGCGCCATGACGGTTGCCGGCCCCGGCCGCAAGCGCGAGGAGCACGGATAGCAGGTGCCAGAGTGCACCCAGGGCTCCGGCGGTGCAGGCGAGGGCTGTGATTGCGGCAGTCAGATGGGCGCTGCCCCACCAGGCGGTCGGCAGCTCCAGGAGGCTGCGGGCGCTGTTGGCGGCGGTGCTCGCCAGCACTGGGATCAGCGCTGCGGACAGCACGCCGATCGTGCCAAGCGCAACGTGGCTGCGTACGTGCCGCAGGGTTTGAGTAGTCCGCGTTGATGCAGTAGCTGCACACATGACTCGCTCCATCGCTGGTGATGATGTTTGATGATGTTAGATCATTGTAGAGCGATTGAGATGTGTCAAGTGTGTGTTGAATGAGGCTGGGTGTGCCTGAGTGCCGGTTGGATGCACTCAACCCGCAGTCGCCGGGTTTCGTACCGGCGCCTGCGGGTTGGCGGTGAGGGTTTCAGTGAGTGTGCGGCGCTCAGGCGCGGTGCCGTCCGCCCTGGTTGCGTGCCCGGGAGTCGGCCGGGCCGGGCGGCGGGGCGAGGAGGCCGGTGGAGTCTGCTCTGGTAGCGGCGGTAGGCGGCGCCTGCGGCACGTCCGGGCCGGTCTCCGCCGGTGGCGGTGGGGGCGCAGGGGTGCTGGCTCCGACGAGCGGGCCGGGCGTCTGGGCTACAGGGGCGCCGCGGTTGACGACGGCGCTAGCTGCATCTTCCGGCCGACCGCCACCGGGCGCACTGTGGTTGGGCGAGGTGCGGCTGGGGCTGGCGCCGGCTGTCCTGGGGCGTCGGGGCGCCCTTCGCGCTGTCAGGCGGCGGAGCCGGGCCCCGCGGGCTGCTCGTCCCGCGCTGCGCCTGGCCCCCGAGCGCGGGTCGATCTGGTCCACCAGCTCCGCCAGTGCCCGGCCCAGAGGAGATCCCGGTGCAGCCTCAAGCACGCTGCGCCCCTCCAGCAGGCAGCGGTCTGCGGTAGCCGCGTCGTCGGGCAGTAGCGTGACTTCTTCTATGCCGCCGAAGCGTGCAAGTGCCTCCCTGACGGCCTGCTGTGGTGAAGGGCCGGCGGCGGAGGCCCGCACCCGATTGACAACCACCTCAATGCGCCCGGTCGGCCGGGTGCCCCCATCCAGATCGTCGATGAGCTGCAAGAGCCGCCGTATGCCGATCGGATCGCCGGCGCCGACGATCACCACCACATCGGCGTTGCGCAGCAGGTGAGCGGTTACGGCGCCGGGACCGGGCTCCAGGGTGAAGTCGTCGACGGCGTCGTCGACCTGGCCCCCGGACACGTCCACGACGGTCCAGGCGGCCGCGCGCCGGCACTGTTCCCACACCTCCGGCATGGCTGCCGCCGGTAGCTCGCGCCATCGGCCCGCTCGGCCCAGACCGGACAGTAGGCGCCGGTCCTCGCTCACCGGTATGAGGATGCGGCCCAGCGCCTCGGGGTCCAGGCGGCCGCGGGAGGCGAGCCGTGCAGCGGTAGCCAGGGCGGAGGAGTCCTCGGGTAGGCCCAGTAACTGCGTGAGGCAGGGGGCCTGAGTATCTGCATCCACCAAAATCGTGCCGGCGCTGAGTCCGGCGGCCAGTGCGGCGGCAATCGTGGAGCGTCCGGGGGCGCCCTGCGGGCCCCACACGGCTACCAGCCGTCCTCGAGGCTTGTCCGCCTCATTCGCGTGCGCGCGCACCGGCCTCGGAGCCAGATCCGGCGTGGGGGCGAGTGGTGCCGTGGGAGTCGCGGCGTCGAACTCGTCCCACAGGTCCCGCTCGGCCGTCGGCGGGCTCGGTGCGGATGCGCGCGGTGCTGCCGGAGGAAATGGCGGCTGGGGCGGGTCCTCGAGGCCGCGCGCGATGCTCTGCAAGCGGGCGCAGATGCCGGCCGCGGCCGTTTCGGCGGATTCCACGGGCCAGCCTGCTCCCGCCCACCGCTCGCGCTCGGCATCGGGCGCGAGCAGTAGTCCGAACGCGCCGGCGCGGCGCAGGCGGTCAAGCACCGTGCGGTCGAGGTCGTCGAAGGCGGTGTCGGTGACGACGAGTGTGGCCAGGCCGGCCATGGCGGCGCTGAGTAGTTCCGGCGTGTCGGCGCACCGACGCACCACTTTCAGCCCCGAACCGGGTGCGTCGAGGGCGCGCAGGATGTTGGAGTCGTCACCGGAAAGCGCGAGTAGGACCCCGTGCGGACTGGATGGGGCTGCTTGCGGCTCGGTCATCACTGTCCCTGTCCGGTGGGCACCAGCACGAGCGGGCCGGCCGCGCCGACGGCGCTGAGCACGTCGGCGACTGCCTCCTCAGGCACGAGCACCTCCACCTGCAGGCTGGAGCCGCCGATGAGGCTGGGGCCCGCCTCGCCTATCGAGGCGATCAGCAGCCCGCGTGCAACAACCTCGGCCTGGCCGGGCTCTTGTGCCGTGACCTGGGCGGCGGGCAGGGCCCACAGGTCCACGATGTCTCCCGCGGCCGTACCCGCGGGCAGTCCCGAGGCGAGATTGAGCACAACTGACCGCAGGTCGACATCCGCCGCCTGGCCGATCGCCCCGGATGGCAGCAGCTCGCCGGCCTGGAGGGAACGGGTTGCGACGGCGTCCTCGGGCAGCTCTCCCGCCGCCACGTACACGGTGGTGCCGGGGTGGGAGTCAACCAGGGTCAGCACGCCGTCCGCGGTCAGGTCGGTGCCGGGGGCGACGTCGCGGGAGAGGATGTAGATCTGCTCGGTGTCTGCCGCGGCGTTGACGGCCCAGGCGCCCAGGGCCACCGCGGTTCCGATCAGCACCAGTCCGCCGGCCAGGCGCGGGTCACGCCAGGTGGGGCGGCGCGGGCGCCTGCGTGGGGTTGGGCGTGCGGCCCCAGCCGGGCTGGGTGCGCTTCGTCGCGCGGAACTCACTGGGCCCTCCTTGATCATGTGTGCTGCCGTTGAACACCTTGGGAGTGTAATTGATTATCCACAAGTATGTTCAGCTATGGCGTATACGGCAAGATGGTGAGAGCATAGTGCCATGCCGGAGAGTTTTCTGACCATCGCTGAAGTAGCCGAGCACCTGCAGCTGTCTGCCCAGGGGGTGCGGGCCTTGATCCAGTCGGGTGAGCTCCCGGCGATTCAAGTGGGGGCCCGCCACTTGTGGCGCGTGCCGGAGAGCGCCTTTGATGAGTACGTGGAGCGCCAGCTCGCGGCGACTCGCGCGATGGTGGCGGCCGGATCGCTGCGGGCGACCAGGGGCGCGGACGCCTAGCCCGGGTCCCGGACTGGGCGTGCGCGGCGCCGCTGATGCGTTCAGCGGCTGCGTATCACCTCGATCATCGGCAGGGCGATGGTGACCGCGCCGGGAGCGCGCCCCGGGGCGGCGCCGTCGTGGATGACGTCGATGTAGTCGGCCCCCACGCGGGCGAGCCGTCCAGTGAACTCGCCTGCAGCGAATACCACGCGCACGCGTGCGCCGGCGCGCGCGAGCCGCCGCAGTACCGCCTGGATGGTGGGGCGGCGTCCGGCCAGCGCGGGTGCTGGGCCCGGCAGGGGTGTGGCCAGGGCGATTGCGTGCAACGGCACAAGTGACTGCATACCCTCGCTCTCGGTGAGCAGTACGAAGGCTTCCTCGGCGCGGCTGACGACGCCGTCCACGGACGTTCCGCCGCGGGTGCGCAGGTGCACGGTGCGGCCGACGGCGCCGTGTAGCCGGTCGGCCAGGCGCAGGCTGGCTACTTCCGCCTCGGCGAGCTCTGCGGCCTCGGCGGCGAGGTCGGCGCGGCGCTCTGCGTCAAAGCGGCTTTCCAGATCGGCCAGGAGGCTGTCCCAGTTCATGACCGCAGCTCACCACACCTGTGGTGCCACGCCAAGCGGGTAGAGGCGTTGGGGTGGGGGCCCGCTGCGCTTGCTGGGCGCGGCGCCCCGGATTTCAGTGTTGCCCTGCCGTCCGGGTCGTGCCGCGCACCGGCTGGAATCGGGCACACTTGGCCCATGCGTGCTTACCTTCCTGCCACTGCCTCCGACCTGTCCGCCGTCCGGATCAGCCCCCGTATAGCCCATGCGGTCACGCCCGCGCTGGCCGACGCGTTTCCCGAGGAGGATCAGGAGGGGCTGGAGGTCTCTGCGAGCCTGTGCGCCGCGGACTCCTCGGTGCTGCTGCTGGCCGCGCCTGGCGCGGAGGCGGAGGCGGATCGACGCGTAGTGATCGCCGCGGATGTTGAGGATGCGCAGGTGCGGGAGGTGCCGGTGGTGGGCGACGTGCTTCCGGGCACGGTTGAGGTGACCGCGCCGGTGGAGTGGGACCAGGTGGCTGCGCTGCTGGTGGACGAGGCGGAGGCGGAGTCCGATGTGCGCGCCGCGCGCACCGGGGATGAGGCTGCCTTTGAGCGTGCCGCGGATGCGGACCTGCTTTGGTATGACGTCTCTGAGCGTGCCGCGCTTGCGCAGGAGCTGGCCGCCACCCCGCGAAACCGGCACTAATCACACGCCGAGACCGGCACAAGTGACGTGCCGAGACCGGCACAAGTGACGTGCCGAGACCGGCACAAGTGACGTGCCGAGACCGGCACAAGTGACGTGCCGAGACCGGCACAAGTGACGTGTCGAGACCGGCACTGATCGCACAGGGAGGGGTGAGCTGCCGGCGGCGGCTCAGTCAGGAGGCGATGACGCGCAGCCTGGAGCCCGCGGGCGAGCGGGTGACCTCGATGCGGTCTGCTACCTGCCGGCGCAGCTCCTCCACGTGGGAGACGATGCCGACGGTGCGTCCGCCGGCCTGTAGGCGGCCCAGCTCGGCCAGTACGTTTTGGAGGGTTTCGGGGTCCAGGGAGCCGAAGCCCTCGTCGATGAACAGTGTTTCCATGGTCACTCCGCCGGACTCGGCGGTGACTACGTCGGCCAGGGCCAGGGCGAGGGACAGGGATACGTAGAAGGTCTCCCCACCGGACAGCGTCTTGGGGCCGCGCACACCGGAGTCGGAGAAGCGGTCGATGATGCCGAGCCCCAGTCCGCGGTCGGTGCGGCTCCTGGAGCCGACCTCGTCGTCTACGTGGACGAGTTCATAACGCCCCGCAGACATCTGGGACAGGCGCTGGTTGGCGAAGACGAGAACTTCCTTGAACCGCTCTAGCAGCACCCAGGTGGCCAGGGGGGTGGCGGAGTCGTTGTAGCCGGAAGCCACGGCGACGACCTCCCACAGGGCGGCGGAGTCCTTGACCACGGCGGTTAGGGCGGTGGCGGCGTCGCTGACGGCGTCGGCGGCCTCCTGCACGCGGGCCAGGTGGGAGCGGGCCTGCTCCCGCTTCTCCACCGCCGCCTGGTAGGCGGATTCGGCGGCATCCAGCCGTTGGCGCGCGCCGACGACGTCGGCTTCCTCCTCTCCGGTGAGGGAGGCGATCGCCTCATCCTGGGTCAGGCCGTGCCGGACGCGTTCGCGCCGTGCGGCCGCCTCGGCGACCTTCTGCTCCAGTTCCGTCAGCTTCTGGCCGGGCAGGTAGGCGGCGTTCGCGTCCGTGGCGGAGACGAAGCCGGCCTGGGTGACGGCATCTGCCAGTTCGGTACGGGCTTGCGTGGCCGTCCGGGTGGCCTCGGCGGCCTGAGCGAGTAGGGCTGCGAGCTGGCCGGCGGCCTCGGCGGCGTCGCTCAGGGCGCGCATGTGGTCGGCGACGGAGTTGTAGGCGCCCTGCACGGTGCGGCAGTTCTCCCGGTCCCGGGCGAGAGCCTCGAACTGGGACTCCAGCCGGGCGCCTTCCTGCGCTAGCTCGGCCCGGCGCTGCGCGAGTTGTTCGCGCAGTTGCTCGGTTGTGCTGGTGAAGTCGGCGAGCTGGGACTCCAGTTCTGGCGCTGGTGCGGCGGCTTGCTGTGCGGAGTCGAGTTCACGCTGCGCGGCCTCCAGCGCCTGGGCGAGCTGTGCCGTGGGGGACTGCCCGGCGGCGGTGCGGGCCGTGGCCTGCTCGGCGACCAGTGCCTCGTGGGTTTTGACCTGTGCCGCCAGCTTGGCGTCGGCCTGGCGTTGCGCCGCCTCGGCGGCCTCGACGTCCGCGCGGGAGACGGTCCCCTGGTCGGGGACGGCGGGGGCGGGGTGCTCGGTTGAGCCGCACACCGGGCAGGGCTGCCCGTCCACGAGCTCAGTGACGATCGAGCCGGCGGTGGCGCTGATCCAGGCCTCGCGCTGCTGGGAGACGAGCGCGTTGGCGTCGCGCGCCGCGGCGGTGGCGGCCTCGACGGCGTCATGCGCGGCGGCGATCTGGACGTCCAGTGCGTCGGCGCGTTGGGATGCCTCGAGGCGCTCGGCGCAGGCGGCCCGCTGCAGGCGCAGCTCGGGCACTCTTGCCTGGGCGGCGCGCGCTGCGGCCAGCGCCTCTTCCAGCTCGGTCTGCAACTCGGGCCGCTGCGCCAGTTGGGCGGCGGCGTCTTCGGTGTCTGCCTGGTTGGCGGTGAGGCGCTGCCGGGCGGTCACCGCCTCCTGGGCGCGGGCGGCCAGTCCGTCTTCCAGCTCGACGACGGCGCTGAGTGTTCCCGCCCGGGTGCGCAGGGCGTGGCTGCGGGTGGTGATGGTGCGGGCGGCCTGTGTGAGGGCGTCCAGGGCGGGGGGCGCCTCCGCGTAATCCGCGCCGGCCGGTGCGGGTGTGTCGGTGGCTGGGATCAGGGCGGTGAGCGCCTCCAGCGATGCGCGGGCGGGTTCGTATTCGGCGATGGTGAGTGGGGTTGTGGTGTTGTTCCCGGGGTCGGAGCCGGTGGTGGGCGGGCGGTTCTCCTCCAAGGCCGTGATGGCTTGCGTGTGTGCGGTGCGGGCGGCGTCGGCGGAGTCCTGGGCGCGGGCCAGCACGGGGATGACGGAGGCGGCCTGCCGGGCCGCTTTCGCACGGGCGGCGTCGGCGGCGTCCTGGGCGGCGCTGGCGTCGAGCTGCTGCTGCTCGGCCACCAGGCGTGCGCGCCGGTCCAGGCGGTCCTGCAGGGCGATGGCGGCGTTGACGGCGTCGACCGCCTCCTGGCGCGCGGCGCCGGCCGCCTCCAGGGCATGCTGCGCCGGTTCGGTCGGTGCCTGCGCGGCCTGGACGGCGGCGTGAGCTATGGATGTGATGGCCCCGGCATCTGGCACGCGGGCGGACACGAGGGCCTCCAGCTGTGCGGCGGGAGAGGGCGGCGGGGAGACTGGTTCGCCGCCGTCTTCCCCGGGAGAGTCGGCGCTTGCTGCAGGGGACTGCATGTCGGCGGCGGTGCCTACGGGGCCGCCGGCGGGGGAGTCGGTGGCGGCGTCGCCTGTGTCGGTAGTCGCCGGGGGGCCGGATTCGGAAAGCAGGGGTGCCAGGATCTCGGCGCGGGCGCGCAGTACCTGGCGGGCAGACTCCGCCTGCTGCTCCAGGGCACGGCCGCGGATACGCAGCGCCTCCTGCATGTGATCGAAGACGCCCGTGCCGAATACGTCGCGCAGCAGCTGGCGGCGCTGCTTGGATTCGGCGCGCAGGAACTGGGCGAACTTCCCCTGCGGCAGGATGACGGTCTGGGTGAACTGGCCACGGTCCAGACCCACGATCCGGAGGATCTCCTGGCCTGCCTCATCGATGCGCGTGATCGGCTCGCTTAGGGCTTTCCCGTCCGGGGCGGACAGCCGCCACAGCTTCACGGAGGCGTTCTGCTTGGTGGTGCCGCTGCCTCGCCGTTTGGGGCGCATGTACTCGGGTGTGCGCACAACCCGGTAGACGCCGGCGGAGGTGGAGAAGACGAGCTCGACCTCGCTGGGGGCGGTGGGGGCCACCAGGGTGGAGCGGATGCGCTGCTTGGAGGACCCGTCTGAGTCCGCGACCTCCCCGTAGAGGGCGAAGACGATGGCGTCGATGATGGTGGTCTTGCCCGATCCGGTGGGGCCGGTCAGCAGGAAGCGGCCGGAGTCGGCGAAGCGGTCGAAGTCGATGGTCTCGGTGCCGGGGAAGGGGCCCACCCCCGTGATGGTCAGGCGGTGTAGGCGCATCAGCGGTCCTCCTTGAGCTGGGTTTCGGCGCGGGCGGCGTCGTAGGCCGCGGCCATGATGGCGTGCTGGGCCGGGGTGGGGCGGTGACCGAGCATCTCGGTCAGGAAGCGGTCGGCCACGTCCACCGGGTCGGAGGCGCGGGTGACGGTGATGGTTTCGCGCTCGGCCTGTTCGGGGCGGGTGTGGGAGAAGGCCAGCAGGTTGGGGAACCGTTCCTTGAGCTGGGCCATGGTGCCGGGGGGCATGGGGCCGGTGAGTTCCACGCGCACCCAGTCGCGGGTGTAGATCGCGTTCGCGGGGGCGAGGAGCTGATCGAGTGTGCCGTGCAGCGTGGTGGCCCGGTAGGGGGTGGGGGTGGGGATCCGTTCCATGCGGGTCACGCCGGTGGGGCCCAGTTCCAGCAGCACGGAGGACTTGGTGGCGTCGGCCTCGGGGAAGGAGAAGGGCAGCGGGCTGCCGGAGTAGACCAGGCGCGGGCGTGCGGGGGCGTGCGCGGCGGACGGGTGCGCATCAGCGGCAGGCGCGTCGGCCGTGGCGGTGTCGGCCCCGGCGGCGGGGGAGTGCAGCTCTTGGGGGCGGTGCAGGTGTCCGAGGGCCACGTAGTCGAGCCCGCCGGAGGCGTCGGCCAGGGGCGAGCCGCCGAGCGTGGTGAACACGCCCGCCGGCACGGAGTCCACCCCGCCGACGCGGATGTCCCGCTCGGAGTCGGGGCTCGCCTGCCCGCCGACGACGAAGGCGTGCGCCATGGCCAGCGCGGGCACCCTGGACGGGTCGTCGGCCCGCCGCTCAGCCAAGTCGTGCGCCACCGGCCGCAGTGCTGCGGAGACAACCGCCTCGTGGCTGCGCGGCAGCAGGGCGGGACCGCCGGCGGGTACGGGCGCGGCTGCATCGGGGGGACCGGGGAAGGCCGCCGGGTCGGCGGGAGAGGCGGCGTCGGCCTGCGCCTCCGGTTCGACGATCCCCTCCCCGAGGCGTGCGGCCAGCAGGGGTGGCAGGGACTCGCGGGCGGCGTCGGGATCCAGGTAGGGCAGGGCGTAGACGTACAGGCCGGGATGGCCGGCGGCGTCGGGGATGACGACGGGCCGGTCGACGTCGGCCACGCGCACGCGCAGGTCCAGTCCTTCGCGCAGCAGGGCGGCGGCGAAGCCGAGCCGCTGGGCGGAGTCGTGGTTGCCGGGGGTGAGCACGACGCGGGTGCATTCGGCCAGGCGGCACAGGGTGTCGTCGAGCAGGCGTACGGCGGCGGTGGGCGGGATGGCGCGGTCGTAGACGTCCCCGGAGATGACGACGGCGTCGACACCCTCGGCCTTGACCACCTCGATCAGGTGCTCGGCGAAGACAGCCTGGGCGTCATCGAGCACCCGGCCGTGGAAGGTGCGCCCGAGGTGCCAGTCGGAAGTATGGAGGATCCGCATGCCCGCAGCCTCTCACAAGCCTCCGACACGAATTCCAGGGTCTTAGCGGGTGGCGTCCAGGGGATGCTGCCCAGCGGCCAGCGTGCTGGATGCGTAGCGGTCAATCGACGGCACGAACCTGGGCTAGGGAGTCGACTTGGGGGACGATGTCGATCTCCCAGCTGGAGTGGTCGGTGGCCGCGTCAACGGTATCGAGGTAATCGACGACCTGCTGGCGTGCCCGGTCGAGGTGGGCTACCTGGGTGTGGTGGTCGTCGTCGAGCTCAAGCTCCCAGCCACCCGACCAGCGGGTCGCAGTGACCGTAACACTTCGGTTCATGCCTCGACCTTATACTGGCGGCTGTGGGGCAAGGCATGGATCAGATCGCGGCTTCGCCTTTTCATCCACTGCCCGCGGACAAGTGGCAGTGGCGTCCGTCCCCGGTGCCCGGACAGATCGTGTATGTGACGACTCGCGATGCCGACGGCGAGGTGAACCTGGCGCCGAAGAGCTGGGTGTCAATGGCCGCCTTCCGCGGGCCGATCATCGGGTTCGGATGTTCCGAGCAGCATCAGACCTGCGCCAATGCGACCGCTACCGAACGCTTCACTCTGAACTTCCCTACCGCCCGGCAGGCCGAGCGGGCCCCAGAGGTCGCGGATGCACCCAGGGAAAGCAGGCTGGCCGTGGCGGGCCTGACGCTGGAAGAGTCACGCGTGGGCGGGGTGCCGCATCTGCTGGAGTGCCCGGCGTACGCGGACTGCAGCCTGACTCGAACAGTGCGGTTTGATGGTGGAGAAGTCTTCCTATTCGGAAGGATCGACCTGCTTGCGATGCACGAGGAGCTTTTACGGCTCCCCACAAAGGATGCCTACGCACGACTCGCTCCGGCCTTCTTCTGTGAACCCGGCGTTGTCGGAGAGCTGCGGGTGGGGGTAAGGAAGAATGTCCGAGCTTGGCATTAACGTGCCCGCAGCCTCTCACAGACCTCCGAGACGAATTCGAGGTGCTTAACGGGCGGCGTGCAGCGGGCGTATGGATGTGGTTCGCGAGTGCGCGGTGCGCACCGTCGACGGCGGCTCAGGACGGCGCATCCTCGAGAAGGCTCTTCCACCAGGCCGCGAACATGGGGCACTGCCCTAGAAGCTCTTCCGCACCCTCCAACTCTGCAAGCGCCCGGCCATGTTGCACTTTGTGGTATTCGGGACAGGCCCGGAGAATACGCTTGGACGGGCTCGTGTCCGGCCCGTTGTTGACCTCCTCTGCGCCGCCGCTTGCCTCGACAGCTTTGATGAGTTGCCTCAGCGCCTTCGCTGAGAAGGCTCCCGTCGAATGACCGGCGAAGATGGATGCGAGTGCCAGTGCCGCGATCTCATGCTTAACGACGAGTGGGTGGAACCTGGGGTCCTCGAGGCGGTCTCGAAGGGCCTGTTCCAAGGACAGCCGGTACGACTCCCCTTTGCCGTTGGAAACGTAACCGAGTGCATTGCGCGGGTAGCCGTAGAAGTCTATCAGCAGACCAACACTGCTCAGATGGGTGCCTTTAAGTAAGTTACGCACGCCGTTATCATAGTGTCCCCAGGTGCCGCCGCCCCGGTTGGGTCCTTTGGGTGTTTGGGATGTAGTGACGGGAATCGGGTAAACGTACACTGAACGAGACTTCGCCATGGGGGCGAAAACGCTCATCCAAGATGTCTTTCTCGGTTTGTCCTTCAACGAGCACCATGACTTGTCTGGGAGCTGTCATCGGATAACCTCGATCGGCTGTTCGTGGAAGGACGGATGACCTGTGAGCAGGTTCATCTCCCACAGGGCTCCTACCGAGTACTCCTCGAGGAAACCCGCTAGGATCTCGGGGTCGGGGCGCGTGGTGACCGTGGCGCCGTCGACTCGGTTCAGTACCAGAACTTCGCCGATCTCGAAGTGTGACAGCAAGGACACCGACTGGGTGGCTACTAGGACGCGATGCCCCATCCTGCCTGCGGCGTGTATCATCTCCGCGAGCAGCGTGATCGCTGCAGGGTGCAGGCCGAGTTCGGGCTCGTCCAGAACTACGGTCGAGGGAAGATCCGGACCCAGCAGTAGAGTCGCCAGGCACACGAAACGCAGGGTGCCGTCGCTCATCTCTCGGGAGGAGAAGACGCGGTCGAGTCCGCGCTGCCGCCAGCGTAGTCGGAGGCGATCATTCTGGTTCGGCTCCAGCACGAAATCCTCAAAGAATGGCGCCGCTGAGCGTACGGTCGAGACGATCTGCTCGTAGCGGTGGGGGTGATTTTCGCGAGTCTTGAGCAGGAATGGGCCAATGTTTAAGGCGTCGGAGTGAAGCGCAAGATCATCTGCGGTGTTGCTGTACTGCCGCACAGGGGCGTTGGGGGAGACGTCGTCGAAGTGGAATGCGCGACATCCGGAGACGATAGGTGCGACGTGATATGCGATAGTACGTTTGCCCTGGCCCTCGTGCGGGACGGTCTTACCTCTCCCATGCATGTCGCTTCGGGATATCCTCTCCCAGAAGGGGTGATCGTGCGATGGCTGTTGGGACAGGAGATCCTCTGTGACGCGGGGAGCGTCGTCGTCGTCAAGCGCGAGGACTACGCGGTAGCCGTTGATGGGACACCCCGGGGTGCCTGCGCCGAAGATCGTGATGCGGGCGGCGCCGTCCTCGTCGCGGAGGGACGGCGCGATCCCGCCCCGATCCGTGAGGTAGTTCTGGAATGTGTCGTCCCAGACGCGGGAGATGAGCTCAAGGGCGCTGACGAGGTTGGACTTGCCGGACCCGTTGGCACCGATGAGGACGGTGACATCACTCGTCAACTCCAGGTCGAGATCGCGAATCGAGCGGTACCCCTGGATGACGATTCTTCCGAGCGACTCCTGGGCGGGCATGGCACCAGGCTACCGTGTTACTGCCCTCCGGCGGTGTGCCCAAGTCAGGTGATCGCCTTTGAGTCCTGAGATCTTCCGGGGCCCGGTGTTGCCGCCGAACTGCGGACGGGGCCGGGGAAGAATGTCTGAGATCGGCATAAACGTCCCCGGTCGGCCGGAGGGGCTCTCGGAGAGCCGCGTCATTCCAACGATCGCGAAGTCGCGGTTCGACGCGGTGAACGCGTTTATGCCGAACTCGGACAGTTTGGCGCGCTACTTCCGCCCGAAGAGTCCGCGCAGGAAGCCCGATGGCGCGGCGGACGAGGCGGGCTCGTCGTCGTGGCCCTGGCAGCGCTGCGACTTGGGCACGCCCGCCAGCGCCTGCTCAATGTGCTGCCCGCAGCCCGCCCAGGTGGGCTTGCCGCATTTCTTGCACGTCACCTTGCGACACATGATGTTCTCCTTGTTTTGGTTTCGGTTGATCGGGTCGAAAGAAAGTGGCGGTGTCCGGCGCGCCCTGGCGCCTAGACCAGGGACAGGAAGATCTTCTCCAGCTCGTCGACGGTCATCGCCGGTGCGACCGCCTCGTCCGCCGCGGCTCCGGCCCCGCCGTCGCCGGCGGATGCCGCCTGCTCGGCGTCGACACAGTTGCGCATCGCGCTGGCGACAATGACGAACCCGGCCCGGTTCAGCGCATGCGTGACCGCTGACAGCTGCGTGATCGTCTCCTTGCAGGAGGCTCCGCGCTCGGCGGCGTCGATGACGGCGTCCAGCTGGCCGCGCGCCCGCTTGAGCCGGTTGACGATCCGCCGCTTCGTCTCCGGATCACACTCGAAGGCCGGCGCCGTCGTCGCGGCGGCACCTCGAGTTGCAGCATCTTGAGTCTTGGCCACGGCGATCACGCTCCCACCAGGAAGGAGTCGGCGTCGTCACCCAGCCAGGCGCGCAGGGTGATCATGCCGCCGGTCAGGACCGAGGACTTCAGCCCATTGCCCACCAGGATCCGGTGGGCGATATTCGCCCGCACCCCCACCTGGCAGATCACACCGACAGGGCGGCCGGCAGCGGCCTGCCGCACCTCATCGATACGGGCTCGCAGCTCGGTATGCGGGATATTGAGCGCCCCCGGCACCATGCCACGGACGACCTCGGCCCGCGTGCGCACGTCCAGCAGCAGGTGGGTGCGCCGGACCTGCTCCAGGTCGCGCACGTCCCACACCTCCACGCTTCCATCCAGCACGTTCGAGCCCAGCATCCCCGCCAGGTTCACCGGGTCCTTCGCCTGACCGAAGGGCGGGGTGTAAGCCAGATCCAGGTCGATCAGGTCCGCGACGCCCAGGCCGGCGCGGATGGCCGTGGCCAGTACGTCGATGCGCTTGTCGACGCCGTCGCGCCCGACGCACTGGGCGCCCAGGATGCGCCCGTCTGGGGTGAAGCTGACCGAAAGGTGCAGCTGGGTGGCCCCTGGGAAATAGCCGGCGTGCTGGTTGGGGTGCAGGTGAATGGTCGTGTACTCGATGCCCGCCGCATCCAGCGCGGCGCGGTTGGCGCCGGTCATCGCCGCCGTCATCTTCCCGACGCGCACAATGGCGGTGCCCAGCGGCGCGGGAATCGGCCGGGCATGCGCAGGATCCATGATGAAGTCGGCCACCAGCCGCCCCGCGCGGTTCGCCGGGCCCGCCAGCGGGACGGGGCGGCGGGCCCTGGTCACCGGATCGGTCGACACGGTGGCGTCGCCGACGGCGTACACGTGCGGCAGATTCGTGCGGCCGTGCTCGTCGACGACGATCGCCCCACGCTCCAGCTCCAGGCCGGAGGAGACGAAGGCGTCGGTGTCCGGACGCACCCCCGTGGCTAGAACGATCAGGTCGGCCCGCACGCTAGTCCCGTCTGACAGGAGCACCTCGTCCGCGTCGGCGCCGTGGACGATGGAGTGGGCCGCAGCTCCCGCGCGAACGTCAATGCCCAGCCGACGCAGCTCCTGGGTGATCGGGTAGGCGTACTCCCGTTCCAGCGGCGGCAGCACATGGTCGGCGAACTCGACGACGGTGGTGGCAATACCGCGCTTGGCCAGTACCTCGGCGGCCTCAATGCCGATGAATCCCGCTCCCAGGACGACCGCCGACTTCGCTCCCGCGTCCGCCCACTCGCGCAGGCGGACGGCGTCCTCGACGGTGCGCAGGGTGGAAACGCGCGGAGAGTCCAGGCCGTCGACGGGCGGGCGTGCGGCCTCCGCGCCTGGGGCCAGCACCAGGGCGTCGTAGCGGATGCGCTGCTCGCCAGCGGCGGTGCTCACGATCACCTCCTGGGCGGCGGGGTCGATGCCGGAGACGTCGTGGCCGGTGCGCACATCCAGGTTGAGCCAGGCGCGCAGCCGCTCGGGGGTCTGCACCAGCAGATCATCCTGGTCCTCGATCTCCCCGCCCACGTAGTAGGGCAGGGCGCAGTTGGCGAAGGACACGTGCTGCCCGCGGTCCAGGACGATGATCTCCGCATCCTCGCTCAGGCGGCGCGCGCGGGCGGCGCAGCTCATCCCGCCGGCGACGCCGCCGACGACGACCAGCCGCAGGGGGCGCTCGGAGCCGGTGGGGGATGGGCGCGGGGCGCCGTCCTCAGGTGCAGAGACGGAATCCCGTGAAGTGGCGGGTGGGGTCATCTTCATGCCTTTCGCGTGGTGGTCCTCTGCGGCGCTGTCGGTTGCCCGGCACCATCGGGGCGCACGCCGGACAATACCCCAGGGGGTATTAAAGCGGCCAGTCCGGCCCGCGCCCTGCTAACGGGGTCGAATTCGTGTCGGTCGTGCCTGACAGCATGGGTGACGTGAGCAAGAAACAGCCTGGGCACGCCCTTGACCCATTGGCGGCAACCGGCCCCGAGCCATTCGGGCCGACGCCGATGCTCGGAGCGTGCTCGCTCGTAGCTCGACCAGGCGATCACTCAAGTCCTATGAACCGCATATGGTTGAGCTCACAGGTAGCGGCGGATGTCTCGCTCATGCGCACCACTCATCCATCGAAGGAGCAGAAATCATGACTGAACTCACATTGGACGCCCTGCGGGACAAGCTCGCGGACCCGGAGTGGGCCGCGATCCGCGTGGAGGCCACCTACCAGCCCAGCGGCGGTCCGGGCGCGCGTGTGTATCCGCCGACGTTCCCCACCGCGGGAGATGACTCTTCCTATTTGCCTTCAGAAGACCGGTGGCGTGACGGCGTGCTGCACAAGACAAAGGTCCTCGACCAGGTGCCGTCCCAGGCCAACCGCTGCGAGGAGGCGGAGGCGAGGGCTTGGCGGCAGGGTGTTATCCGCATGCCCATGTTGCGGATGACGCATGAAAACGCGGCGAGCTTCGAACTCATTGGCCTCGAGGCGCCGCACCGCGCCTTCGATGCCTACTGGCGTGACTGCGAGCTTGGCGGCGTCGAGTTCGACCGGACCGAGATCGGCAAGGCGATTCTGGCAGCGTCGTTGGAGGATGCGACGGCGCTGCTGACATATGACCCCGCCACCCTCGTCTACGGAGGCTGGAACTCCCAACGCAAGGGACGGCAGGCGAAGTTCCCGCGCCTGTACGCCAGCGAGATGATCGGTTGGGACCCGGTTGAGGGTGAGCGCAAGGCCGGGCGCATGGACCCGGCGAACCTGACCGGATCGCGCAGCGGTGACGGCGATAACTGGACCTATTCGCCGGTGAGCGAGAAGAAGAAGGACACCAAGCTCAGCGAGATTGGACACGGCAATATTGCCCCGAAGAAACCCATCCACGGCGGCGTCACCATCAGTGAGGCGACTCGCACCGCCGTCCTCAGCCTCACCGCCACCCGGCGACTGGGCTTCGGCTCCATGGATCCCGCGGCCGTCGAGGTCGCCCGAGCCCTGCTCGTCGCATTTGGCCTCCTGGGTGACCGGCTTGCCTTCGGCGACGCCGGCCTGTGGCTGCGCAGCGGCTGCGACCTGGTCATGCAGGCCGAGCAGCTGGAATGGATCGGTCGTGGCGGCGTGGCGGAGTCCTTCGCACTGTCCCCGAGCGCGGCAGTCCACTTGTACGAGGACGCCCTGCAGGCGGCCCTGGACGCCGGGGTGCCGCTGCATCTGGAGACCGTGGAGCTGAAGCCCAACAAAGCCTTGAGCCAGGCGATCGACTTCAGCCTGACCAAGGCCGAGTCCACGGGGGAGTGACATGACCCTCCGCTTGGACATCACGCTCCTGAGCGAGCGCTACGACGCCGGGGGAGGGGAGGACCCGCGTGCCGCGGAGTGGCCTCCCCACCCGGCCCGGGCCTTCGCCGCCCTGCGCGCCGTCGCCGGTGAGGATGAACTAGGACCGTTGGAGGAGTTGGAGCGCCTGGCGCCGCCGCTGATACATGCGTCCCCCACCGCCGCGGTGGGTGCGCGGCATTCTCGGGGATACGTCGTGAAGAACGTGCGTGACAACAAGGGCGGGCATCAGACCCACCCCGGACGCACCAGCGTCTTGCGGCAGCGCACCAGCACCCTGCCTGAGGACGCCCGCGTCCAGTTCGACTGGCCGGATGGGGACGCACTTTCCGATGGCACGGTGGCCGACCTCGACCGCCTCGCCCGGCGCGTGCCGTACCTCGGCCGCTCGACGTCGTCGGCAACGCTCGCCTTCAGCCGGGTGGGGGAGCCGACGCCGCTGCCGGGCCTGACCACCTATGAGCCGACGGTAGGGCGTAGCCCCCTGAGTATCCGGGTGCCTTACCCCGGCTACCTCGACGAGCTCAACGCCCTGTATCGGGAGGATCAACCCGCATGGCAGGCCGCCGGCCCGCGTGCGCGCCGTTTCTACCGTGAAGTCGGGGCGGCGGAGACCAGTGACGAGAGCAGCGAGGAGATCTCTGCGGTGGACGACTTCGATTCCCCCTACCCAGACCTGGTCATTCTCAGATTCGAGGAGCTGCGTCCCTCCGGCCATCTGGTTTCCATTTTCACCGAGGCCCTGCGCCGCAAGGTCATGGGGCAGACGGAGAACCCGCTGCCTCCCGCACTGCACGGCCACGGTACCCCCGGACTGCCGCATGTCGCCTACCTGGGGCTACCCTTCGTGGGCAATGAGCACGCAGACGGACAGCTGATGGCTCTGGCCGTCAGCATTCCGGGGTTGGAGCATGACGAACGCCTGCGCATTCTGCGCGGCATCCTCGGGGAGGATCCGGAACGGGATGTCGTGCTGCGTGTCAACGGATTCAGACAGAGTTTTCGGCTCCGGTATGCGCCTGACGAGACACGGCCCTTCACTTCCACCGTCGAGCGCTGGACGCTCCCCGCGCGGACGTGGGCCACGGCCACGCCCCTGGTGCTGGACCGCTACCCGAAGGACCGCGACCTCGCCGCGGCGGTGGCCGAGTCCTTCGTCAACGCCGGCCTGCCGGAGCCGCGTGAGGTCGAAGTGAGCAAGGAGCCCATGGTGTACGGGGCGGTGCGGCTGAGACCGCAGGAGTTGCCCAAGCGGTGTCAGGGACGCCTGTACACGCATGCGCGTGTCACCTTCGATCGCCCCGTCAGGGGGCCGATTCTGGCCGGTGCGGGACGCTACTTCGGTGTCGGGCTGTTCGCTCCCGAATATGAGGAGGAGCAGCAATGAATGTCACCGATTTCGAGAAGTTCATGCGGGAGGTGCATGGACATGACCCCTTCCCCTGGCAGTCGGCGGTGGTCGAGCAGGCCGTAGAAAAGGGGAGTTGGCCAGCACTGGTTGACGTACCCACGGGTCTGGGCAAGACCTCCATGCTGGACGTGGCCGTGTTCCTCCTGGCACTAAGCGCCGGAGGCGAGGCCCCCGCAGGCCTGGGGCGCCGTCGCATATTCCTGGTGGTGGACAGGCGCATTGTGGTCGACCAGGCCGAGGCCCACGGTAAGCGCATTGCCGAGAAGCTGGAGAGCGCAACCGAAGGAACCGTGTTCGAGGTTGCTCGGCGACTTCGGGGCCTGTTCGGCGCATCGCAGAGCGAGGCCGCACTGCGGGTGGTGAAGATGCGCGGCGGGGCGACCTGGGACGCCGCCTGGCTGCCGCGTCCCGACCTGCCAGCCATAATCACCGGCACCGTGGACCAGGTGGGCAGCCGCCTGTTCTTCCGCGGATACGGGGTCAGCAAAGGACGACGGCCCATCGACGCCGCGCTCGTGGGCACCGACTCGGTCATCATGATCGACGAGGCCCACCTGGCACAGGCCTTCACCACCTCGCTGGCGTCCGCCCGTCAGGCCGACCGGACCTGCCAGCTGGGGCTGCCGGAGAGCTCGGTGATTCACCTGAGTGCTACGAGTGCGGAGAGGCCCGGGAAGGAGCTCGGTGCCTGGGAGGCGTCATTCGATGAGGACGCGCATTTACGGAATATGACCGCCGCGCAGAGGCTGACCGCGCATAAGCCCCTGACGCTCGTCGACTCCACGGAGAAGAAGATCGTCAAGGAGATGGCTGCCCAGGTACGGGACATCCTTGAGAAGCACGAGCGGTTCGAGACGCCCGATGACTCCCCAATGGGCCCAAGGACCACCGGGTGCTGGTGGTGTGCAACACGGTCGCCCGGGCCCGGGAAGTGTTCGAGGCGTTGACAACCGGCGGAACGAAGCTGGACGGCGTTGAGGTACTGCTGCTCATGGGGCGCTCGCGCCCACTGGACCGGGAGGGGATCGCTGCGCGGGTCACCGAGCTGTTCGGCGCCGGCCGGGAACCAGGCGACCACAAGGCGGTGCTGGTGGCCACCCAGACCATTGAGGTCGGCATCGACCTCGACGCCACGGACATGGTCACCGAGACCGCCTCCTGGGATGCCCTGGTGCAGCGCTTCGGCCGGGTCAACCGGCGAGGAGATCGTGCCTCCGCTTCCATCACAGTGGTGGAGGACCGCGCCAAGAAGCCCTCCGTATATGGACCGGCGAAGGTGGCTACGGCCGAGTTTCTGCGAAGGATCGCGCAGAACGGGCTTGACGTTTCTCCGCTGGCGCTGCGCCATCTGCAGGAGGACGTGTCGAGAGACCTGATCTCGCCGCCGCCCCTGCCGCCGTTGTTACTGCCCGCTCATCTGGACGCCTGGGCGAGGACAAATCCCGCTCCGGTAAACGATCCGCCGTTGGACCCGTACCTGCACGGCATCAACAAGGCCGCCGCCCGGATCACCATCGCCTGGCGCGACGGCCTAGAGATCAGGAGTGGCGGTGAGAATGCCGAGGGCGACCCTGAGTTGCTGCCCCCAGATCATGCGGGAGCCGTGGTGGAGTCGGTGCCGGTGCGCAGCGAGGAATGTATAGAGATCTCGCTCATGGCGGCACGTGCCTGGCTGCAACAGGGCCAGTCGGAGACCATGGCCGACGTCGACGACTACGACGGCTTCGATGACATCCCCTTCAAGGACAATGAAGGCAATGCCAATCTGCAGGTGTTGCGCCGCGGCTCCGACGATCAGTGGCGGTGGATCACCGCTCGTGAATTGCGGCCGGGAGACACGATCGTCGTTCCGTGCGAGTACGGCGGCCTGGACCGCTTCGGCTGGAACCCCTCCAGCAAGGCGCCCGTAAAGGACATCTCCGAACTCGCCTCCCTGCGACGTGGGCAGCCCATTCTGCGCCTGGACTCCGACCCGGGGAGCCGACTGGGCCTGCCGCCTCTTGAGAGGCTGCGGGAACTGGTGGCCGACTGGCGGAACGCGGAGGAGCCGGAGGACCGTGACGCATGTCAGGGCGCCCTCGTAGAGGCGGCACGCCAGTGGCTGGGCTCGTCCGGCGCCCCCGAGTATCCCTGGACGCCGGAGGACATCGAGTGCTTGCAGAACGCTTTTGAGCACAGCGGCGCCCTCATCTCAACCGGTGTGGAGCGGCGCCGTCGGAACAGGAGACCTGGGCATTCCGCCGCTGGTTCGAGGGAACTGATTCCGGTGCTGCGGGGTACTGCTCCGGCAGACGACTGGCGGACCGTCGGCACGAGCGGAGACCACGCCGGCGGCAATGCCGCGTCATCAGTGCCATGGCGCGCCGTCAGCGAGGAGGACCAGGCGGGCACTTCCACCCTCAACAGGCGCGTGACCCTGGCGGCGCACCTGGCGGCGGTAGGAGAACGTGCCCGGCAGATCGCAACTAACCTGGGGCTGCCGGAGGAGCTGCGGCGCGTCGTCGTAGACGCTGCCCGCTGGCACGACCTGGGCAAAGTGGACATGCGTTTCCAAGCCATGCTGTTCGACGGTTCCCGAATTGCCGCGGAGCTCGCCCGGGAGCCGCTGGCGAAGTCCGGCATGCCGCCCGGGGACCGGGGCCGGTATAGACGCGCCCGGCGGCGCAGCGGCCTGCCCAGCGGCGCCAGCCACGAGGCCTGGTCTGAGGCGATCGTCGCCGCCCACCTGGAGGGGTTCGTCGAGCCCTACCCGGGTGACGTCGAGCTGCTGCGGCATCTCGTGTCCAGCCACCACGGCCATGCCCGTCCCTTCCTGCCACCCGTTGACGACCGGGGAGACGGTGCGCTTCGGGCGGCGATTGGTGAGGTCGCCGTCGAGGTTCCGCTGCCGGTCGAGTTGCATCTGGCAGACGCGGATCGATTCGCCAGGCTCACTGATCGCTACGGCCGGTGGGGCCTGGCGCTGCTTGAGACAGTGGTGCGCAGCGCCGATATGACTATTTCATCGGAGGGATCATGAGCCAAGTCAAGTTTCCTGCACTGATCGGCGAATCACCGCTGGCCATTCTTGCCGCCATCGGTACGTTTCGGCTGATCCATGACTTCGCCGACGACGACGCTCGCCTGTCCTGGGACCCGGATGACCGCGCCCCGGTACTGCACTCGATACTGGCATCGATAGACGCCGTCGTCGAGGAGCTGTCGGAACTAGTCGCCGAGATGCCCGAGGACGTGGTGGTGCCCGGAGGACCTCCGGGCTTCCCGCCTCCCGGGGAAGCGCCTGACAAGCTACGGCTGAAACAGGGGCAGTTGTACGAACGGTTCGGCGTCGACACTCCGTCGCCCGTGGTGCAGAGGTGGCTCGCCAGCCTCGTGACCGACCTAGTCGCTGACCCCCAGGGGCGCGGTGCGATAAGCCAGTTCACTGCGCCCGCAGGCAAGCAGTCCATGGCAACAATGCTGGAGAAGCCTCTGCGGCTGGTGCAGTCCGAGCCCGAGTATTTGCGTCAGGCGCTAATCGGCTGGCGCAGAGTGCCTGGCGTAACCGGCGAGTACCTGGATCACCGCGCCAACTGGGACAGCGGCGAGGACGGCAGAGGCAAGGCCGAGATGCGCGGCGTGCCCGGGGCGACGTGGCTAGCGCTCATGTCCTACCCGCTTTGGACCACCACGGCGGCCGGACAGCAGGTCCGCACCAGTGGGTGGCACAGTCAGCCGGTCGGTCGTGACGACCGCCGCTCGGCTCCTGAACTGAGACTGCCTCTGTGGCGAGAGCCGTTGGGGTTGGCGGCGGTGAAGGCACTGGTTGAGGACCCGGTCTTGGACGGAAAGTGGGATGCGGTGGAGCAGGACAAGCTTCGCGTCATGGGGATCTTCCATGTATGCCGTGCGCATCGTCGTAAGGCGGAAGGTCAGAAGTCCGCGGGCGTATTGGTGACAGTGTCATGAGCATCAACACCATCAGGCCTGACCTGCCGGGACTGCCGGAGACGGTGCCCGCACGCATGCTGAATGAGTTCGTGTACTGCCCACGGCTGTTCCACCTGGAGTGGGTGCAGCAGCAATTCGCCACCAGCGACGACGTCGAGGAGGGGCTGTACCTGCACCGGGTTGTTGACCGGGAGGCGGGGGACCTGCCGGACAAGTCCGAGGCGTGGAACGGGCGGGTCGCCAGATCCGTGTCGCTGTCCTCACCGAGGCTCGGGCTGGCTACCAGGCTGGATCTCGTGGAGGACGGCGGGGACGGGACCGTCGTCCCGGTCGACTACAAGAAGGGACACCCCAACAAGGATGGTGGTGCTTGGCCCAGTGATCGCGTGCAGTCCCTGGTGCAGGCGCTGTTGCTGCGCGAGGAGGGTTACGCCGTCGAGCGGGCCGAGATCTGGTACGCCGAGACCCGGCAGCGCGTCCACATCACCGTGGACGATGCGGCGCTGCAGGAGATCACCGACACCGTGACACGTGCGTGGCGGGTGGCGTCCGACCCGTCGGCGCCCCCACCGATGCGTGACAGCCCGAAGTGTGCCCGCTGCTCGCTGGTGGGCATCTGTCTGCCCGATGAGCTGGACGCACTGCAGACGCCTCCGAAGCAGCGCAGACCGCTGAAGCGGTTGATGGCGCCGATTCTGGAGGGACGCCCGGTCTACGTGACGCTGCAAGGTGCGGTGGTCGGCGTGCGAAGCGACCGGCTGGAGGTGCGCTTGTCGGGCGAGTTGAAGGCCAGCTATCGCCTGATAGACGTAAGCCAGGTGTGCGTCTTTGGGAACGTGACGGTGTCCGCCCAGGCTGCCAGGACCCTGCTTTCGCGAGACATCCCGGTGCTGTGGTTCAGCTACGGGGGCTGGTTCTCCGGCATTGCCGAAGGACTGCCGGGTAAGAACGTGGACCTGCGGATCGCGCAGTTCCGAGCGCCCGAGCAGCAACAGCTTGAGATCGCGCGCCGGATGATCTCCGGAAAGATCCGCAACAGCCGCACGATGCTGCGCCGAAACGCGCGTGGCGAGATGCCCCGAGTTGGCGAGCAGCTCAAGCAGCTAGCCATCCAGGCGATGCAGGCCGAGTCTTCGCAGCAACTGCTCGGGATCGAGGGGACGGCTGCACGCCTGTACTTCGGGAGCTTCTCGGCCATGGTCGGGAAGAACTCACGTGTGGACGTCTCGGACTTCCAGGAGAACGGGCGCACGCGGCGGCCGCCGAAGGATCCGCTCAACGCACTGCTGTCCTTCTGCTACACGCTGCTGGTTAAGGACCTGACTGTCACGCTCATGGGGATCGGCTTCGACCCCTACTACGGGATGTTCCATAAGCCCCGGTTCGGGCGTCCTGCGCTCGCGTTGGACCTGGCGGAGGAGTTTCGGTCCCTGGTAGCAGAGAGCGTGGTGCTGCAGGTGCTAAACAACGGTGAAGTCGGTCCGCATGACTTTCAGAGTCGGGCCGGCGGATGCATGCTGGAGGCGAGTGGCCGCAAGGCCGTGCTCAGGGCCTATGAGCGGAGGCTGGAGCAGGAGATTACGCACCCGCAGTTCGGCTACAAGGCCAGCTATCGTCGCGTCATGGACATCCAGGCACGGGTGCTCGGTGCGGTCATGTTGGGGGAGCTGGATGACTACACGGCGATGGTGACTAGATGAGGACGAACCGACGCCGATATCTCATCGCGTACGACATCCGCAAGCCCGGGCGGCTGCGCCGGATCTGCAAGCTTATGGAGGCCAACGGCGAACGGCTCCAGTACTCTGTGTTCATCTGCGACCTGAACCGGACCGAGCTGGTCCACTTAAGGGCTGACAGTGAGGAGATCATGAACCTAGACGAGGACTCGGTGGTGATCGTCGACCTCGGCGAACTGGGGGAGGACCGCTTCACGTTCGTCGGTAGGCGTGCGGGTCTGCCCACTCAGGGGGCCCAGATTGTTTAGCGAGTGCTCCGGTGCTGCCCCGATCCCAGGGGAGTGCTCGAAAGGGCGGTATGACAGGGTTTTCTGGTTGTCGGCGGACCAGCGGACACGATTCACTTGCCCGTTTCTGCGGCAGCGCTCGCGAGACCGCGTAGAATCCTTGACCAGCCGCGGCAAAATCCGCGAGCTGTCTTCCCGGCCTTCATGGCCGGGCTCCATTGAGGCCACGCATCCGCCTGCACGCCATCGACGGGCTCGGTGGTCTTCCCGGCCTTCATGGCCGGGCTCCATTGAGGCCTCGCACGTAGCTATCATGCAGCGGAGACACGCGTGTCTTCCCGGCCTTCATGGCCGGGCTCCATTGAGGCGACGAGCTGCGGGAGCACCAGGACTGGTCCTCGTGGGTCTTCCCGGCCTTCATGGCCGGGCTCCATTGAGGCTGGCTTGACCCCGTATACAGTGGGCAGCAGCTAAACGTCTTCCCGGCCTTCATGGCCGGGCTCAATTGAGGCTCCCCCACCGTGGTGAGGGTGTGGATCTCTTGGGTGGTCTTCCCGGCCTTCATGGCCGGGCTCCATTGAGGCATTTCGACGGGCCAGTAGCGGCCGTACCACCTGTTTGTCTTCCCGGCCTTCATGGCCGGGCTCCATTGAGGCAGCGGCGTCACCAGGTCGTCGCCGCCGTCGATTGCCGGTCTTCCCGGCCTTCATGGCCGGGCTCCATTGAGGCAATTGCATCCTTGGAGTCGTCGAACTCATCGATGACCGCGTCTTCCCGGCCTTCATGGCCGGGCTCCATTGAGGCGACGCCGCGGCCGTCCAGGGGCACAGGGTCGAATTGGTCTTCCCGGCCTTCATGGCCGGGCTCCATTGAGGCATCGCGACCAGGTACGCCGCATACCGTGACAGATGGAGTCTTCCCGGCCTTCATGGCCGGGCTCCATTGAGGCGGGGTGGCGCTGGTGGTGCCGTCAGCGGACACGGACGTCTTCCCGGCCTTCATGGCCGGGCTCTATTGAGGCGTCTCAGAGATCAGCGACTACCTGGCCGACCAGGCCGTCTTCCCGGCCTTCATGGCCGGGCTCCATTGAGGCGACATTTACGTCAAGGACCACTGTCCGCGCTGTGAGGTCTTCCCGGCCTTCATGGCCGGGCTCCATTGAGGCGTCACAAAGGCCTCGAATCCCTCCGGTAGGTGCTCGTGTCTTCCCGGCCTTCATGGCCGGGCTCCATTGAGGCGACGCGCTGTAGAAGTAGACCTGCGTGCTGAAGCCGTGTCTTCCCGGCCTTCATGGCCGGGCTCCATTGAGGCCTGACCCGGGTCGAGGACGCAATCTACGAGATCGAGTCTTCCCGGCCTTCATGGCCGGGCTCCATTGAGGCACAATGTGCTCCTCGGCGACTACTGGTTGGTGGCGGTCTTCCCGGCCTTCATGGCCGGGCTCCATTGAGGCTCTTCGATCAGCTGCACGGCGGCGCACAGTGCTGCGTCTTCCCGGCCTTCATGGCCGGGCTCCATTGAGGCACCGCACGCAACCGCGTAGGTTACCGCCGTCGTGGTGTCTTCCCGGCCTTCATGGCCGGGCTCCATTGAGGCCTGCGCTCAGGCGTCAGCCAGGACAGGAGGGTGCGGTCTTCCCGGCCTTCATGGCCGGGCTCCATTGAGGCCTTGTGGCACCTCTGCTTTGCTAGTGGTGGTCGTGAGTCTTCCCGGCCTTCATGGCCGGGCTCCATTGAGGCCAGCTAGTTTTTGCGCTACGGCCCTGTGCGCCTGGGTCTTCCCGGCCTTCATGGCCGGGCTCCATTGAGGCAGGCATTGGCAGGTCGGTTGTTCTCGAAGTAGCCGGTCTTCCCGGCCTTCATGGCCGGGCTCCATTGAGGCGTAGCGCCGCTAGGGTCGCGATCCACGCAGCACCGGGTCTTCCCGGCCTTCATGGCCGGGCTCCATTGAGGCATATTCTCGAAGTAGCCGTCTTCGTTGAGGCGGACCTGTCTTCCCGGCCTTCATGGCCGGGCTCAATTGAGGCTTGACTGGTGCAGCGATCGCTGTGGCAATGACGTACGTCTTCCCGGCCTTCATGGCCGGGCTCCATTGAGGCCGCGACCTTCCTGAAACCGCTAACATCCCTCAGGCGGTCTTCCCGGCCTTCATGGCCGGGCTCCATTGAGGCACCTCGTGCGTTGCCGCGGTTCTGCGTGTGTGTCTGGGTCTTCCCGGCCTTCATGGCCGGGCTCCATTGAGGCAGGACCGTCTCAAAGCGGCGCAGCTCGGGCGGGACGTCTTCCCGGCCTTCATGGCCGGGCTCCATTGAGGCCTCGTGGCTAATGCGAGACCGAGGTTTTCGACGTAGGTCTTCCCGGCCTTCATGGCCGGGCTCCATTGAGGCCACGATGGGCGGGCCTCCGTCGACAGCGTGCAGGCGGTCTTCCCGGCCTTCATGGCCGGGCTCCATTGAGGCGGCGGGACCGGCATCTACCTCGCCCGCCTGATCCAGGTCTTCCCGGCCTTCATGGCCGGGCTCCATTGAGGCGTGGTTGACGACCAGTACTTCCAGAACCGGAAGTCCGTCTTCCCGGCCTTCATGGCCGGGCTCCATTGAGGCAGTGGCGTGGAGGAGACGACTGTGACCCGCAGGGTCGTCTTCCCGGCCTTCATGGCCGGGCTCCATTGAGGCCTCCTCGCACGCCGCCACGACGACACCGACGTACTGGTCTTCCCGGCCTTCATGGCCGGGCTCCATTGAGGCGTGGTGGGGGAGGAGTTGGGCGGGTCGGCCTTCGGGTCTTCCCGGCCTTCATGGCCGGGCTCCATTGAGGCCACCAGATCATCCAGCTGTCCGATGCGGCGACCGAGTCTTCCCGGCCTTCATGGCCGGGCTCCGTAGGCGTAGCGGTTGACGACGAGCTGCCTGTATATATTACCCTGGCTACGAACGGTGAAAGGAGGTAGGTTGTGATGGTCGGTCAGGGCGTTCATCGAGCCGACGTTTCACGTCGGCGTCACAAGGCCAAAAGGATGAAGAGTAAGCACAAGGCGCAGGTCTGGCAGACTGTCGTCGATAACATTCCACCACTGATCCTGGCCGTAGTGGCGCTGCTCGCGACATTGTCGGGGCGTTGACGTCAACGCCTTGGACGGCTGCGAGGTGGTCGCCCGGAGCGTTCTGCTGGGCTTCATGCCGTAGTCGGTGCACGCATGGAACAGAGCCCATAGAAGAGTCAGGTATGCAGGTATAGTTCGGCAGGCTGTGCCTGTAAAGTTCCCGGTTCTGCCGCCGGGCTCCATTGAGGTGTAGCGAGGGTCCTACCTGCGAATTTGCAGATGACGCTCTTTCCCGGCCCTAGTGGCCGGGCTCCATTTGGCGGCATTGGAACAACCCGATGCCGCAGGCCGACCTCCGTCGGTCGCTCTGTCCCGCTCGCTCGCGCAGACGCGCGCCCGCTGCAAGGTGCCAACGCGGAGGGCCCGAACCGCCGACCTGCGGTTCGGGCCCTCCGCCGTACTTAGTACTCGTCGCGGTTCGCTTCCCGGACGGGTTACATCCCGCCCAGGAACTGGGCGATGAAGATCTTCACGATCATCGCTACCGGGTAGACCATGGCGTAGCCGAGCGCCACACGCGGGTCCGCGCCGGTGCGCTCGTTGGCGAACGCCAGCACCGCCGGCTGCGTCTGCAGGCCACCGAGCAGGCCGGACAGGCGCGTACCGCCCATCTTCACGATCCACCGCATGGACGCATACATGCCAAAGCCCACGATCGTCGTGATGACAAAACCGGTGATCAGGATCTTCCACCAATCGCCGCCCGTAAAAGCGTTAGCAATCTGCCCGCCCGCGCGCGTACCCGCCTGCGCCAGGAACACCAGCAGCCCCAGCTCGGAGAGCACCGCCGTCGCGGTGAACGGCATCGCCGTCACAAACCCCTTGACACGGCCGATGCGGCCGAAGACCAGGCCAACGATCAGCGTGCCCGCAGCCGCACCAATGGAGAACGTGGATCCCCCGGGCAGCGGGATCGCCCACTCACCGATGACGATCCCCACGGCCATACCCAGCCCCATCGCCACCGGGTTGATGGAGGACAGGCCGTGCGCGGAGTCGCCGAAGAACTTGGACAGCTCCGCCATCCGGCTGGTCGGCGCGACCACGCGCACACGATCGCCCTGCTGGAGCACCAGGTCCGGGGTGCCCACCATGTCCACATCCCCGCGGCGCACCCGGGAGATTGTGGCGCCGAACCGGTGGTCGACGTCCAGGTCTGCCAAGGTGTGCCCGGCAAGCTTGGGGTCGGACACGGTGATGCGGCGGAAGTCCAGGTAGCGGCGGTCCTCGATCAGGGAGTGGGAGGAGGGGTGCCCGATCTCGTGAATGACCTGGTTCACGGCGTCCTGCGTGCCGACGACGGTGATCAGGTCATCCTTGTAGATCTTGTCGGTCGGGGTCGGGCGGGTGATGGGGCCCGTCTCGCCGCGGCGCAGGCGCGAGAACTTCATCTCCCCGCTGACGCGTTCGGCAATGTCCCCCAGCTGCGGGGCGTCCTCGCGCTCAACGCGCACGGTGCGGTTGACCAGGGGGGAGGGGGCGTCCTTGTCCGAGCGGCGGTAGCGCAGCGCCAATAGGCAGAAGAACAGCATGCCGATCACGCCGTACAGGTAGGCGACCGCGTAGCCGACCGTGGCGATCGCCATGCCGTCAGGATTGCCCGCGGCCGTGGCCGCGCCGCCGGCGGCGGCCAGCGCCGGCGTATTCGTCAGCGCTCCGGCGAAGGTCCCGGCGATCATCGCCGGGCTCATTCCCAGCGAGCGGCCCACCCCCAGGCCGGCCGCTGCGCCCACCACCAGTACCGCCAGCATGATCGCGAGCGGGCCGGCCGCAGTGCGCAGCACGTGGAAGAAGTTCGGCCCGGACTGGATACCGATGGCGAAGGTGAAGATCGCCAGCCCCAGCGTGCCCATCTGGGCGGGGATCTCAATGACGATGCCCTCGGCAGTGCCCCAGGCGGCCAGGATGATCCCGGCGAAGAGGACGGCCGCCGCCCCCAGGCTGACCCCGCCGACCTTGATGCGCCCGACTAGCATCCCGACGCCGATTAGAAGGAATAGGATGAGTACAGGGTTCTCGGCCAGGGCATTGAGCAGTCCGATGACCACGTGGAGGTGCCGCCTTCCAGTTGTCCTGGGCCGACGCCGGTGCTTGCGCCGTCGGCCGCGCAGATGAGCAGTTGACTAGGGCATTCTGGCATCCGCGTGGATTCAGCTGCATGGACCAAAGACCGCGCGCATACGAGAGACATCTGACATTCCTCGCAGGGGCCCCTAGCGCCGCCGCCCGTCCGGGAGCCGCGGCCCACGCTGCCGCCGCGGCCGGTTGAAGTTGCGTCCTGTGCCCGGTCGTTTCGGAGCGGGGGTAGCGGACCCCCGGCGTCGTCCGTGATTCCAATATGTGAGATCACGGGTGGCGAAATCGACGGCGGCCCGCAGCTCGGCATACGGTTCCTCCCACACCGGCCGGTACACCGGTCAGTAAACGTGTAAGCAAACGGATCTCACGGATAGGAGGGCGGACGATGGTTCGTGACACAGGCTCCCCGGGCCAGGACCGACAAGTAATGACGGGTGCGCAGGCACTCGTGCGTTCCCTGGAGGAGATCGGCGTTACCGACATCTTCGGCATGCCCGGAGGCGCGATCCTGCCCTTCTACGACCCGCTGCTGGCCAGCGAGAAGATCCGCCACGTGCTGGTGCGCCACGAGCAGGGCGCCGGGCACGCCGCCGAGGGTTACGCCATGGCCACCGGAAGGGTCGGCGTCTGCGTGGCCACCTCCGGCCCCGGCGCCACCAACCTGGTCACCGCGATCGGTGACGCGCACATGGACTCTGTGCCCATGGTCGCCATCACCGGGCAGGTCGGCTCCGCCGCGATCGGCACCGACGCCTTCCAGGAGGCGGACATCGTCGGCTCGACCATGCCCTTCGTCAAGCACTCATTCCTGGTCACCTCGCCCGACGAGATCCCCGGCCGCGTAGCGGAGGCCTTCCACCTGGCCGCGACCGGCCGCCCGGGCCCCGTCCTGCTGGACTTCACCAAGGACGCCCAGGTCGGGCAGACCGAGTTCCATTGGCCCCCACGCATGGACCTGCCCGGCTACAGCCTGCCGGGCAGACCCAACCAGCGGCGCATCGCCCAGGCCGCGGAGGCAATCGCCTCCGCCGAGCGCCCCGTCTTCTACCTGGGTGGTGGCCTCAGCCGCGCCGGCGTGCCGGCTGAGCAGCTGAAGGAGCTGGTCGAGCTCGTCGGCGCCCCCTTCACGACGACGCTGACCGCCCTGGACGTGCTGCCCACCGACCACCAGCTCAACCTGGGCATGCCCGGCATGCACGGCACCGTCGCCGCCGTCGGCGCCCTGCAGCGCGCCGACCTGATCATCACCCTCGGCGCCCGCTTCGACGACCGCGTCACCGGCAAGCCGGACACCTTCGCCCGGCACGCCGCCGTGATCCACGTGGACATCGACCCGGCCGAGATCTCCAAGATCCGCTCCGCGGACATCCCCATCGTGGGGGACCTGAAGGATGTCGTGCCCGCGCTGACCGCCGCCTGCCGCGAGCAGTTCGCCGCCGAGCCGCGCACCGAAATCGACCAGTGGCTGACCGAGGTCGCCCACATTCGCGCCACCTACCCCACCGACTGGACCGACACCGACGACGGACTGCTCCAGCCGCAGGAGGTCATCACCCACCTGGACAAGGCGGCCGCGGAGGACACCATCTGGGTGACCGGCGTCGGCCAGCACCAGATGTGGGCCGCCCACTACCTCCACTTCAACCAGCCCCACTCCTGGCTGACCTCCGCCGGCGCCGGCACCATGGGCTACGGAGTGCCGGCTGCCATGGGGGCGAAGGAGGCCTGCCCTGACCGGCCCGTGTGGCTGATCGACGGCGACGGCTGCTTCCAGATGACCAACCAGGAGCTGGCGACCTGCACGCTCAACAACATCCCCATCAAGGTCGCCATCATCAACAACTCGTCCCTGGGCATGGTCCGCCAGTGGCAGACCCTGTTCTACGGGGAGCGCTACTCCAACACGGACCTGCACACCGGTGCCGGCACCGAGCGCATCCCCGACTTCGCCAAGCTCGCCGAGGCCTACGGGGCCGTCGGCCTGCGTTGCGAGCGGCTCGAGGACGTCGACGACGTCATCGCCCAGGCCAACGCCATCAATGACCGGCCCGTCGTCATCGACTTCATCGTGTCCGCCGACGCCCAGGTGTGGCCCATGGTCGCCGCGGGCGTGTCCAACGACGAGATCCAGCACGCGCGGGGCATGAGCCCGGCGTGGGAGGAGGAGTGAGACCGTGAGCGAGAAGCACACGCTGTCAGTCCTGGTGGAGAACAAGCCCGGCGTGCTCACCCGCGTGTCGGCCCTGTTCACCCGCCGTGGCTTCAACATCCATTCCCTGGCGGTCGGCCCCACCGAGCACGAGGACATCTCGCGCATCACGGTGATCGCCGACGCCGAGGGCCCGGCCATGGAGCAGGTGACCAAGCAGCTGAACAAGCTGGTCAACGTCATCAAGATCGTCGAGCTGGACCCGGACACCTCGGTCGGGCGCGAGCTGTACCTGATTAAGGTGCGTGCCGACGACTCAAACCGGACCGCCGTGCTGCAGATCGTTGACCTGTTCCGGGCGCACGTCGTGGACGTGTCCCCAACCTCGGTGGTCATCGAGTCCGTAGGCTCGGAGTCCAAGGTCAAGGCCCTCCTGGACGCCCTGGCCCCCACGGGGTCAAGGAGATCGTCCAGTCCGGTGCGGTCGCGATTTCCCGCGGCCCCCGTTCCATCACCGATCAACTCAAGGAGAAGTGAGAACCCACTATGGCAGCTGAGAAGTTCTACGACGACGACGCCGACCTGTCGGTCATCCAGTCCAAGAAGGTGGCCGTCATCGGCTACGGCTCGCAGGGACACGCACACGCCCTGAATCTGCGCGACTCCGGCGTGGAGGTCGTCGTCGGCCTGCGTGAGGGGTCCCGCTCCGCCGCCAAGGCCCAGGAGGCCGGCCTGACCGTCAAGCCGATCGCCGAGGCCGTGGCTGAGGCCGACGTCACCGTCGTCCTGGCCCCTGACCAGGTGCAGGCCGAGCTGTACAAGACGGAGATCGAGCCCAACCTCAAGTCCGGTTCCGCCCTGCTGTTCTCACACGGCTTCAACATCCACTTCGGCTACATCACCCCAGCCGCGGACATCGACGTGGTCATGGTTGCCCCCAAGGGCCCCGGTCACACCGTGCGCCGCGAGTTCGAGGCCGGCCGCGGCGTGCCCGTGCTGGTGTGCGTCCAGCAGGACGCCTCCGGTCAGGCCTGGCCGCTGGTGCTGTCCTACGCCAAGGCCATTGGAGGTACCCGGGCCGGCGCTATCAAGACCACCTTCCGCGAGGAGACCGAGACCGACTTGTTCGGCGAGCAGACAGTCCTGTGCGGCGGCGTGTCCAAGCTGATCCAGTACGGCTTCGAGACGCTGGTCGAGGCCGGGTACCAGCCGGAGATGGCCTACTTCGAGGTCTGCCACGAGCTCAAGCTGATCGTCGACCTGATCAACGAGGGCGGCATCTCCAAGCAGCGCTGGTCCTGCTCCGACACCGCCGAGTACGGCGACTACATCTCCGGTCCGCGCGTGATCACCCCCGACGTCAAGGAGCACATGAAGGAGGTCCTGGGCGACATCCAGGACGGCTCCTTCGCCAAGCGCTTCATGGACGACCAGGCCGCCGGCGCCCCGGAGTTCAAGCGGCTGCGGGCCGAGGGCGAGGCACACCCGATCGAGGCCACTGGCCGCGAGGTGCGCTCCATGTTCGCCTGGCGCGCCGACCTGGACAAGGACTACACCGAGGGCTCGGCCGCACGCTGAGCCGACGGGCGGGGTCGGCATCCGGTCAGGTGCAACCGCGCGGGGCGGCGGAGTCGGCCCGCGGCGGCGGACTGGTCCGGTGAGCCGGTAATTGCTTCCCAGTGGGGCGGCGGGCTGCGGCCCGCCGCCCCTTATTTTTCCCGGAATTCATCGTTTTAGAAGGCGTTTAATGTAGCGTTTTGACCACGCTGCCGTATGTGGGCGTGTGGGCGCTTGCCTGAGGATAAACTGTGCGAGCTGCCGGTAGGAGATGATGGGGGCGTAAGTGTGCTAACCCGTTTCGAGGTGACAGGATTCAAGAATCTCGTAGGTGTGGCGGTCGACTTCGGCCCATTCACCTGTATCACTGGCCCGAACGCGGTGGGAAAATCGAATCTGCTCAATGCGCTGGAGTTCCTCTCCCTGCTCAGCTGCAATTCGTTCCACGACGCCTGTGCGCAGGTGCGCCCCACGGCTCAGCAGCAGTTCGACGCCAGCGCTCTACTTGCGGCAGAAGTGCTGGCCGGACGCGGTCACCTGACCCTGGCCGCGGAGATGATCCTGCCCCCGCGGGCGGAGGACGAGTTCGGGCAGGCGGTGGTGCCGTCATGCGGATATGTGCGCTACGAGGTGAAGATCGCGGTACACCGCGACGCCTCGGTGCCAGGGGGCCTGCGGCTGCGGCTGGCGGGGGAGCGGCTGCGCCCGCTGAACGACAGCACACGCCCACTCCTTTTCCCGGAAGCGGATCTCTGCCGCCGGTTTATCCCCTCCCGGCGGGACGACTCCAACGGCTTCTTCATGAACTACGAAGTCGCTGGCGGCAGCGGAGTGGTGATGGTGCACCGCGAGGCCTCGGGAAGAGCGCGCCAAGTTCTTGCCGACGGCGCTCAGCGAACTGTCCTGTCCGCCGTCGCCAGTGCCGAGTACCCGACTATCCTCGCTGCGCGTACCGAAATGGCGTCGTGGCGATTCCTGGCCCTGGAGCCCAGTGCCATGCGCTCACCCGACGACTTAATGGAGCGGCGCGCTATTTCTGCCTCAGGGGCGCACGTGGCGGCTTCCCTGTACCGCCAGGATCTTGCGTCCGGGCGGGACGGCGCGGTGCTCCGGCGGGTGCGTGACGCCGTCAGCGCCCTGGTGGACATCCGCAGCCTGTCGGTCAGGGAGGATCCCGTGCGGCAGGCCTTGGAGCTGCGCGCCCAGGTTGGGGACTCACCCGAGCTTCCCGCGCGGGCTCTGTCTGACGGGACATTGCGCTCGCTCGCGCTGGCCGCCATCGGCGCCGCCCCGACTACTCGGGGCTACTGTGCCTGGAGGAGCCGGAGAACGGTATCCACCCCGCTAAGATCGCCGACTTGTACAACCTGTTGCATGACCTGTCCGAGCCTACTTCACAGCACTTGCGCCAGGTCATCGTGAACACGCATTCTCCTTACCTGTTCCAGTGTGCCGACGACGCCGAGCTACTCTGCGCGGTTGCGCGTACGGTGCGCAGCGGGGACGGTTCGCAGCTGCGAGTCGCCGACTTCCGGCCCCTGGAGGGGTCGTGGCGCAGCCGGGGCCGGGACGGCGGCGACGGCATCCGCCCGGTTCCGCGCAGTGCGGTGCTGGCGTACCTGAAGAGCCCGCGTGAGGTAAGAGGATGAGGCGTGCGGATGGGGGCGTCCTCGTCCAAATACGGTTCGGTTAACGCGGTTGCTATCCTGGTCTGCAATCGGTGTGAGGCCGTGGGAAGGAGCCGAGGCCGTGCTGAACAGGATTGAGGTCTCGGGGTTCAAGAACCTCCGGGACGTTGCCGTTGACTTCGGTCCGATGACTGTGATCGCTGGGCCAAATGGCGTTGGGAAGTCCAACCTGTTCGACGCGATCGAGCTGCTCAGCCTCCTCGTCCAGTACCCGTACCGCGAGGCATTCCGCCGGCTGCGTTCCGATGGCGGTCAGAAGACGCCGCTGCGCGTGCTCTTCCCACCCGAGTCGCTCGCCGACGGGCACACGGTTCGGCTTGCTGCGGAGGTCACTGCCGACGTCGACGTGACGCGGCCCGGGCAGATGGCGCCGCGCGATCCCCGGTCGGGGCCGCCACGGGTCCCGACGCGCGCCGAGAGGTTCCGCTACGAGGTGGAGTTCCGCGTCAATGAACGCGATGGCGACACCGACCTTACGTTGGCCAAGGAGCGACTCGGCTCGCTAGATACTCCAGGGACGTACATCTTTACGGACGATGTGTCAGTGGGTAGCGACGCCCCGCCAGATGCCGGCTTCATTAAGGCTGTCTTTGTTAGCCGCGATGATGTTGAGCCTCTACCGGGATGTGGTGGGGAAGATCTGATGATGTTTCCGGTCGACGGCAGCGTACGTACCTTGCTCGGCGATCCTGTCGGTGCGGGCTTCTCGCGAGCCGTCGCCGCCGTCGCGGCGCAGATGCGCTCGTGGCGCTTTCTGTCCCTCGAGCCCTCCGCCCTACGTCGCTCGGACGACCGTGACGAGGAGGCGGACATCACCGCATCGGGAGCGCACCTGGCCTCGGCCCTCTACCGGCGTGCCGCTCGGGACGGCGGCCGGGTCTACCAGGACATCATTGATGCTGTGGCTCCGTTCCTTGAGATGCGCGAGCTGCGGGTGGTCCCCAACGGTGACTACCTGGAACTGCGTGCCAGGATCGGAGACGGGCCCGAGCTATCTGCGCTCAGCCTCTCCGACGGCACCCTGCGTCTGATCGCGCTCGCCGCTCTCGCGGTACTGGATACCGGCCAGAGCCTCATCGCAATCGAGGAGCCGGAGAACGGCCTCCACCCCGCCAAGATCGCTGACATACTCGAACTGCTGCGCTCCATGACGGAAGCCCGTGACGGCCACGCCGGGCAGGTCCTCGTCAACACGCATTCGCCCTACCTGGTCCAGGATGTCATGCGGGACCACGCCGACGACGTGCTGTGCGCGGTGCCATGGCGACGCCGAGAGCCCGATGGGTGCATCACGGAGTCCGTGACCTTCAATCCGCTGCCGGGAACCTGGCGGTCCGAGCGGTGGGAGGGCTCGGACGACCGTCCGCGGAGCTCGGCGCCGGTGTCGCGCTCTAAGCTCTTCGCCTTCCTGTACAACCCCTCGGCGCCAGAGGAGACCGATGACTGAGTACTGGCAGTGCGCCTTCATCGGCGAGGGAACCTCCGACAACGGGCTAGCTAAGGTACTCGAGCGGCTGCTCATGAGCATGCGTCCCGGTGCCGACGTGAACCTTGAACCGCACGGATGGACTGGGCGGCGGCCGAATAATGCTGAGGAGAAGATCAAGGCGTTGGCAGAAGAGCCGTATGACCTGATCTTCGTGCACCGCGACGCCGACAACGTAGGCATAGAGGCTCGGATCAAGGAGTGCCGTTCCCCGGGCGACGACCGCGTCGTGCCGGTGATCCCGGTGACGATGACCGAGGCGTGGGTGCTGGCGGACCTGTGGTCGAAGGAGGAGTCCTTTCAACCTTGGGCGTCGCGGCAAGGATTTCGGCTGGCCGGGATCGAGGATCTGGCGGACCCCAAGCGAACGCTGAAGGAGTACCTCAACCGGGACCGTTCTCGCTTCATGACGGTGAACGCCTTTGAACGCAAGCGCTCGAAACTCGTCGGCCAGATCCGGATAGATGGTGACGTCAAGCATCTGGAGGCCTGGAAGAGGCTCGAGAAGGAGCTCGAGTCCGCCGTGGTCAGGAACCGGCAGCACCTGAGCTATCAGTAGCGCGGGTGCCCCGGTTCGTGGTGGCTGCGCTCATGCGTTGCACGACCTTGGTGCGTGTTCCACGACCTCCCCAGGGTCGTGCAACACGCACCAAGGTCGTGGAGTATCGCCCGGGGTCGTGCAACGGCGTCGTGGCGACGGCGCGCCGCGGACTGGTCGGCACCGTGGGGTCGGCAGGAGCGGCGCAGTGCCTGCTGGCGGGCCCGCCAACCGCTCGCCGCTATCTGAGATGCCCGCCCGGGGCGACGACCGATCCGCTTAGGGTCGCCGCATGACGCAGACCATCAGACTTGCAGTGATCCCCGGCGACGGCATCGGCAAGGAGGTGGTGCCCGAGGGCCTGAAGGTGCTCCGGGCCGCCCTGGAAGGTAGCGGCGTCACCCTGGAGACCACCGACTTCGACCTGGGTGCCGAGCGCTGGCACCGTACCGGCGAGACCATTGCGGACGCCGAATTGGAGGACATCAAGACTCACGACGCGATCCTCCTGGGTGCCGTCGGCGACCCATCGGTCCCCTCCGGCGTGCTCGAGCGCGGCCTGCTGCTCCGGCTGCGCTTCGAACTGGACCACTACGTCAACCTGCGGCCCTCCAAGTACTACCCGGGCGTGGCCACTCCACTGGCTGATCCGGGAGACATCGACTTCGTGGTGGTGCGCGAGGGCACCGAGGGCCTGTACTGCGGCAACGGCGGCACCGTGCGCACCGGCACCCCGCAGGAGATCGCCACCGAGGTCAGCGTCAACACCGCCTACGGGGTCGAGCGCGTGGTGCGCTACGCCTTCGAGACCGCCCAGGCCCGCCCCGCCCACCACCTCACCCTGGTGCACAAGCACAACGTGCTGGTCAACGCCGGCCACTTGTGGCGCCGCACCGTTGAGGAGGTCGGCGCCGAGTACCCGGAGGTGAAGGTGGACTACGCCCACGTTGACGCCGCCACCATCTACTTGGTCACCGACCCGGGCCGCTTCGACGTGATCGTCACTGACAACCTCTTCGGCGACATCCTCACCGACGAGGCCGGCGCCATCACCGGCGGCATTGGCCTGTCGGCCTCGGGCAACCTCAACCCGGCCGGGGAGTTCCCCTCCATGTTCGAGCCGGTCCACGGCTCCGCCCCGGACATCGCCGGGCAGGGCAAGGCCGACCCGGTCGCCACTATCTCCGCCGTAGCCATGATGCTCAGCCACTTGGGCATGACGGAGGCGGCCGCCAGGGTGGAGGCGGCCGTGGACGCAGACATGGCCGCCCGGGCCGTAGCCGAGGCCGCCGGAGCCCCGCTGGTGCGCACCACCAGCGAGATCGGGGACGCCGTCACGGCCGCAGTGCGGGGCTGAAGCCGGCGCGCCAGACCCCAGGCGCCTTCCCGGGCGGGTGCAGTACGCCAGCCCGGGCGGCTCGCGGCGGAGGCGGAGGTCGCCCTCCCGGTGCGGGCGCGAGATGACCGTTGACGCTGCGGTGCATGGGGCGGTGGTGGGGCCCTCCCGGTGCGGGCGCGGGAGGACCGGGTGGGAGCGTCTGAGCCAACGGCGCGTGTGTCAGCTCGCTTCTGAGTACGGCACACAGGATCGGCCGAACCAGCATTTGAGAGATGTCCTTCCGGGCAGTGGAACGGCGGTACAGTGCCGGTATGTCTGTGACCCCAGCCGCCGCTTCCACGCCCGATTCCCTCCAGACGCCTCTGGCTCGCGCCGCCGCTGTCCCGGTCCCTCCAGCCGACTCCCTCGCCGGCCGCTTCCCCCGGCAGCCGCACCCGCACCCGGCCAGCGACGCCGAGCGCGCCCAGGCCCTCACCGATCTGCATTTCGGCAGGGTGTTCACCGACCACATGGCTCACGCCCGCTGGACCAAGGAGGGCGGCTGGGCGGAGCACGCCATCGTTCCCTTCGCGGACCTGACCCTCTCACCCGCCGCAGCCGTGCTGCACTACGCGCAGGAGATCTTCGAGGGCATTAAGGCATACCGCCACGCCGACGGCTCGATCTGGACCTTCCGGCCTCGTTACAACGCCGCCCGGATGAATCTGTCGGCCCGCCGCATGGCCGTCCCCGAACTGCCCGAGGAGGACTTCATCGCCTCCTTGGTGGACCTGGTGCGTGCCGACGCCGAGTGGGTGCCCTCGGGGGAGGGGGAGTCCCTGTACCTGCGGCCATACGCCTTCGCCTCCGAGGCCTTCCTCGGCGTGCACGCCGCCAGCACCATTGACTACTACGTCATCGCCTCGCCGTCGGGCGCCTACTTCACCAACGGCCTGCAGCCCATCTCCATCTGGGTGTCACAGGACTACCACCGGGCCGGGCGCGGCGGAACCGGATTCGCCAAGACCGGCGGAAACTACGCCTCCTCCCTGCTGCCGCAGCAGGAGGCCGACGCTCAGGGCTGCGACCAGGTCTGCTTCCTTGATGACGTCACCGGGAAGAACCTGGAGGAGCTCGGCGGCATGAACGTGATGGTGGTGGACGCCGACGGCACCGTGCGCACCCCGCGCCTGACCGGCACCATCCTCGAAGGGAACACCCGCAGCGCCATCATTCGCCTGCTCAAGGACTCCGGCCGTAGGGTGGTGGAGGAGACCATCCCCCTGGAGAGCCTGTTGGAGGACATTTCATCAGGAAGGGTGCGCGAGGTCTTCGCCTGCGGCACCGCCGCCGTCGTTGTCCCGCTCGGGCGGCTCAAGGGTGAGGGATTCGACGTTGCCATTGAGGGCAGCGAAGTCACGCACGAGATCTACGAGCGCCTGACGGGCATCCAGTACGGGCGCCTGGAGGACCCCTACGACTGGATGTACCGCCTGGCCTGACGTCGCAACCGGCTTGTGATCCGATCCCCACGGCTGCGCGGCTCCCCGCCCCGCTCGGTGTGGTCAGATTGACTTATGAGCGATAACGAGCAGCGCGCAGACGATGCCGCTCGCGGAAATGCGAATGATGACGTGCTCGGCGGCGTCGGGCGGACCGACTCCGCGAGCGATGGCTCCGGCAAGAGCGGTAGCGGGCGCCGCTGGCGCATCGGGCTGGTGTCCGTGCTCGCGGTCGTGGCGGTGCTCGTCGCGGGCACAGCCGCGGGGGGCCTGTGGCTGCGCAGCCGGCTGGCGGCCAACATCGAGACGATCGGCAACCCCTTCGCGTCAATTGACTCCGGCGCTCGCGCCCCGGAGCAGGACGCCGAGGACCCGGCCACAAACATCCTCGTGCTCGGCTCCGACTCACGTATCAGCGCCGGAGACCCCAGCCAGTGGGAGGCCGGCGCCCAGCGCACCGATGCGATCATGCTGGTGCAGGTCAGCGGTGATCGCGAGGACGTCTCCGTCATGTCGATCCCGCGTGACTCCTGGGTGGACATCCCCGGCTACGGGGAGAACAAGATCAACGCAGCCTTCTCCTACGGCGGTCCGAGCCTGACCATTCAGACTGTCGAGCAGCTCACCGGGGTGCGCATCGACCACTTCGTGGTAGCGGACTTCGAGTCCTTCAGCGCTATTACGGACTCAATTGGCGGCGTGACGATCAACCTCAAGACGCCCCAGACGCTGGCTGGAACCGAGTTCGAGCCCGGCGGGCAGCTGCTCAACGGGGAGCAGGCACTCGCCTACGCGCGCGAGCGCAAGAGCCTGCCCGGCGGCGACTTCGACCGCGTCAACCGGCAGCAGGCCTGGATGCGCGCCATGGTCGGGGCCGTGCTGAACAACGGCATCCTGTCCAACCCGGGGAAGCTGTACTCCTTCCTGACCACGGTCACCGAGACCCTGGCCGTGGACGAGGGCTTCACGATTAATGAGATGCAGTCGCTGGCCCTGGCTCTGCGCGGCATCCACTCCACGGACATCAACTTCATGACCGTTCCCACTTCCGGCACGGGTACGAGCGCGGACGGGCAGTCGATCGTCCTGCTTGATGCCGAGGCCGACGCCCCCTGTTCGAGGCCTTCCAGAAGGACGCGGTTGCGGACTACCTGGAGGAGAACCCCGACGCCGTCACCCTGCTTCCGGCCACGGTGAACTGACGGCCCGTCTGTGCCACAAAAGCCAGTCCCGGCTGTGGCAATCAGCAATCTTGGTGACTTCGCAACTAAGTGCGATCATCTAGGCTGTAAGCAACCCACCGACCAGGGGGTCACCTTTGGTCGTGGTCGATCCTTAGGAGATGGCCCCCACATGACCTCGATCTGCGTGGTTGGACTCGGTTATATCGGCCTGCCGACGGCGGCCGTGCTGGCGCGCGCCGGGGCCGAGGTGATCGGGGTGGACGTGTCGGAAGAGCGTGCCGCCGCGGTCAACCGGGGAGAGCTGCCGTTCGTGGAGGCGGGCCTGGGCGAGGCCGTGGCCGAAGGGGTTGCCCGGGGGCGGCTGCGCGCACAGGTGCAGATGCCGGCCGCGGGCGTGTACATCGTGGCGGTGCCGACGCCGTTTAAGCAGGGCAGGACCGGTGAACATGAGGCGGACCTGTCCTACATTCAGGCGGCGGCGCGCGAGATTGCGCCCCACCTGACGGGTGGTGAGCTGGTGGTGCTGGAGTCGACTTCCCCTCCGGGGACCACCGAGCACATGGCGCAGTTGATCCTGGGGCAGCGGCCGGACCTGTCGCTGGACGGATCCGGGGACAGGCCGGTGGTGCACTTCGCGCACTGCCCGGAGCGGGTGCTGCCGGGGCGGATCATGACCGAGATGATCACTAACTCGCGGATCATCGGCGGCCTCACGCCGCGGGCGGCGGAGCTGGCCCGTGATCTGTACGCCACTTTCTGCACGGGCGAGCTGCGGCTGACGGACGCCCGCACGGCGGAGCTGGCCAAGCTGACGGAGAACGCCTTCCGGGACGTGAATATCGCCTTCGCCAATGAGCTGTCGATCATCTCCGAGAAGCTCGGGATCGATGTGTGGGAGCTGATCGAGCTGGCGAACCTGCACCCGCGGGTGAATATTCTGCAGCCCGGCCCCGGGGTTGGTGGTCACTGCATCGCCGTGGACCCCTGGTTCATCGTGTCTGCCGCGCCGGATGAGGCAAGACTGATTCACGCGGCGCGCGACGTCAACGACTCCAAGCCGAGGCACGTGGTCGGGCGCGTGCGGGAGGCCGTGGCGGGACTGGAGTCGCCGACTATCGCGGCCCTGGGACTGGCCTTCAAGGCCGACGTGGATGATCTGCGGGAGTCCCCGGCCCTGTCGGTGACGCGGGAGCTGGCGGCGCTGCTGCCCGAGGCCAGGATTCTGGCCGCCGAACCGAATATCACCGAGCTGCCCGCGTCGCTCGCCGCCGCAGGGAACATCTCGCTCGTGGACTACCGGGAGGCGATTGCCGCGGCGGACGTGGTGGTACTGCTGGTAGACCACAAGGAGTTCAAGGCACTGGACCGGTCACCGCTGGACGGCAAGCGTGTGATCGATACGCGCGGCGCCTGGCGCTGACCCGCTAAGCGGCCTGGGAGCAACGACGCCATGGGGATTCAAAGCACGCTGCGGCTGCTGGCTCGGCGCCGCCGGCCGGTTCTGAGCGTAGTGCTGCTGGTCGGCGCCAACGCCAGCGTGGCGCGCGCCGCACGCTCCCTGCTGAACCAGCAGTCGGTGGATGGCGAGGTTCTCGCTCTTGTCATGGATTCCTGCCCTCCCCCTGAGCGGGAGGCGCTCGGAGCGCTCGCCCGCCGCAACCGCCGCGTCCGCGTGATTGAGGGGGGATTGGGAGCGGTCCTGGAGGCGGCCCGGGGCCGGATGCTGACGATCATGTCTGCGTCCGACGCCGCGGCCCGCGACGGTTACGGGACGATACCCGCCGACGGCGAGGTTCACCTCGGGGGAGCCCGGCCACTCGCCCAGGGGCCCGGGCCCGGCGTGCCGGAGCCGCGCCGCCTGACCAGCATCACCTCCGCTCCGGAGCTACTGGATGGCTTCATCCCCGGCAGAGTGGTTGCCCCCGCGAGCGCCTGGGTCACTGCGGCGGCCGGGATCGGGGACGCCGCCCCGCAGGAGGCCGCCCGCACCGCCGCACTCCGTCTTGTCCTTGGTGCCCAGCCGGTCCTGGTTGAGCCTGCGGACCTGGTCCTGGTCGGCGCCGTGCCGAAACCCGGCTGGGATGCGGACCTGAGCGCGGTTGCGAGTGCTATCGCCGCCGACCGGCGGCTACTGGCGGGTGGGGGCGAGGCCCTGCTCGGTGTCCTGCACGGCCGCGCGCTAGTCGACCTGGCTGCCGGGGCGCCGGCCCAGCCCGATGATGCGGTGGAGCGGCTGCGCGCGGTGACCCGCAGCGCCCTCCCGGACGCGGACACCGTCGCGTGGGGCGCGCTGCCCTTCTCCGACCGCCTGCTGCTGTGGGTCCTTGGGCACGCAGGCTCGGCCGATCTGCTTGAGGTGCTGGCGTCCCGTTACGAGGACACGCCTGCCGTTCCCCTGACTGCTGCGGCGGGCGGGCTGCGCGCCGATCCGCCCGTGCTTGGGCGGATCGCGCCCGTTCCCGCGCAGGTCCGCGCCGTCACGGATGCCGATCTGCGCATCCACCAGGTGCTGCGGGCATGCCGGTGGATTGGTGAGGACGGGCTCCTGCTGGAGGGCTGGGCGTATGTGCCGGGCGTAGACCCCTGCGCCGATCCCGGTCCCGAGGTAGTCCTGATAGGCGCGGACGGCCGGGAGGTCGCCCGCGCCGACGTCGAGCGTATTGCTGCGCCGCTCGCGGACCTGGAGGCCGAGGACCCCTGGCGCAGCTACACCGGCTCGGGTTACCGCGCGACCGTCAGCCTGGCGGGTATACCTTCCGCTCCCATGCGGGTGCAGTTGCGCCTGCGGGTAGCCGGCCGGCTGCTGGAGCAGCCGGTGCCGCCACCACTGGGCACGCGTCGACCGCGCACGTCGGCCACGGGGTGGAGCGCCGCAGCCGACGGCGGGGCACTAGTTATTCGCCCCGCGGCCGCGGGGGAGGCGCCACCCGGTGCCGGGGGGCTCGCCCCGGACGGGGTGAGCGTCGCCCGCGCCAGCCTGGACGGCGGACGGCTCCGGGTCGGCGGTCCCGGCCCAGTCCCCGCTGACCTGGCGATCACCGCCGCCGCATCCAGCGGACGCTTCCCGCTGACCACGACCGTTGCCGCCGGTGGCTGGGCGGCGGAGTTGGACCTGACGGACCCGAGTCTGCCCTCCGGCGGCTTCGTCCTGCGCTGGTCCGCAGCGGGCAGTGAAGGGCGCTGCGTCACCGGTGCCGCCCTGGACGGGCCCCCGACCGAGCTGGCCGGGCGCGTACGCCGCGTACGCCTGCGCCCCCAGGCGGACGGGGGCCTGGAAATGAGTATCATCGCACCGGTTGACCCGCAGTACCGGTCCCGGTACGGCCGCCGCCTGCTGATCGAGGAGGACTGGGGGCCGCTCGTGCCCGGGATCTTCTTCGAGACCTTCAGCGGCAAGTCCGCAGGTGACAATCCAGGTGCCATCCGCGACGAGCTCATCGCCCGCTCCACGCCCGTGCCGCTTTGGGTATCCGTGCGGGACGGGACGGTTTCCGTGCCGGCCGGGGCCACACCGATCGTCGTCGGCACTCCCGAGTGGTTCCGCGCCCTGCGGACCGCCCGCCTGCTCGTGGTCAATGACCACCTGCCCCACTGGTTCACCAAGGACCCCGGGCAGCGCCTCCTGCAGACCTGGCATGGCACCCCCATCAAGCGGCTGCTCAACGACGCCCCTTCCGCTTCCGTCACCTTGCCCTACCGGCGCCTGATGGCCCGGCAGGCGCCCCAGTGGGACCTCCTGCTGGCACAGTCCCCGGCGGCAGCGGCGGACCTTCGCCGCGGGCTGGGATACGCCGGGCGGGTATTAGTGGGTGAGCAGCCGCGCAACACCGGCCTCCTGGGCGGGCAGACCAAGGCAGGGCGCGTGCGTGCACAACTGGGCATCGGCCCGGCCGAACCCGTCATCCTGTACGCCCCGACCTGGCGGGAGGGACTGCGACGGCCCTATCAGGACGCTTCGGAGCTACTGGACGCCGGCGCCCTGGCCCGCGCTACCGGCGCCGTGGTGCTATTGCGCAGCCACCATATGAACTCACTGCGGGCCCATGCTGACCGCGTGATCGGCGTGGGCCGCTACCCGAGTATCGAGGACCTGATGCTGGCCTCCGACCTGCTCATCACCGACTACTCCTCGGTGGTGTTCGACTGGGCCCTGACCGGCCGCCCGGCCCTACTGCACCTGCCCGACCTGGAGGCGTACCGGGATCGGGAGCGGGGCTTCTACCGGGACTGGCCGGCCGACTCGGGTTTGCCCGTCACCCGTACCCAGGCGCAGGTGCAGGCCCGTGCGGCCGAGCTGCTGGCCGCCGGCCCGGTGCCCGCGGTGGTGGATCCCGCACCTATTCGCGCGAGCCTGGACGCCGTGTGCGCCTGGATCGATACGGTGCTGCCGGGTGTGGTGCCGACCCGCCCCGGCGAGGAGGAGCCCCATGAGTGACCTGTTCCGCACGGCCCGCAAGACCCTGTGGCATGCCCGCCACGGTGGAATCGCCGGGGTAAGGGAGTTCCGGCGTAGGCGGCGGGCGAGTGCCTGGGCGCGCCCCGCCCGGGGCCGCCGCGCCCGCAAGGGGCAGGTCGCCTTCCCTGCCTGGGAGGTTCCCGCGCCCGACGCCGCCCCGCCCCGCCACGACCTGACCGTCGGCGTGATCGCGGACGAGTTCACCGCCCTCGCACTCCAGTACGAGTGGCGGCCCGTGGCGCTGACCCCCGCCGAGTGGCGCGAGCAGATCGCCGCTGAGCCGATTGACCTGCTGTTCGTGGAATCCGCGTGGCACGGCAACGGGGATGCCTGGCGCTACCAGGTGATCGGCAGGAACGGGCCCTCCACCCACCTGCGGGAACTGGTTGCGCACGCCCGCGCCGCCGGCATTCCCACGGTGTTTTGGAACAAGGAGGACCCCGCCCACTACGACGAGGCGATCGCGACCGCCCGCCTGTTCGACTGGGTGCTCACCACGGATGAGACTCTCCTGGACCGCTACCGGGCCGAGCTGGGCCATGACCGCATCGGCGTGCTGCCCTTCGCCGCCCAGCCCACCATCCACAACCCGGTGCGCCTGTGCGACGACGACGGCCGCCCCGTCCCGCTGCGGGATATCGCCTTCGCCGGCATGTACTTCGCCCACAAGTACCCCGAGCGGCGCGAGCAGATGGAGGCGCTGCTGGGTGCCGCCGTGGATGCCGCCCCGAAGCTGGAGCGGGGACTGGACATCTTCTCCCGCTACCTCGGCGCCGACGCGAACTACCAGTTCCCCGCCCCCTACGACGCCTTCGTGCGCGGCTCGCTGAGCTACCCGGAGATGCTGTCCGCCTACCGTGGCTACAAGGTGTTCCTGAACGTCAACTCGGTGGTCTCCAGCCCCTCCATGTTCGCCCGCCGGATCTTTGAGATCACCGCCTGCGGCACCCCGGTGGTGACCATGCCGTCGCCCGCTACCGGGCGCTTCCTGCCCGCCGGGACGCTCGCCGTCGTCGGTGACCGCAAGGAGGCCTACTGGGCCGAGCGGGCCCTGGTGAGCAATCCCGAGCTGCGTGACCGCATGACCTACCTGGCGCAGCGGGAGATCTGGCTGCGGCATACCTACACCGCCCGCGTGGACCAGGTGCTGGAGGCGGTCGGCCTGGGGGAGCGGGCCTACCGCCGCCCCACCATCGCCCCGCTGGTATCAACGATTCGCCCGGAGCGGCTGGACGGCGTACTGGATACCCTCGCCCGCCAGCAGCACGTCGAGCTGCGGCCCATCATCCTCACCCACGGCTTTGAGGCGCCGGACGCTGCCCACGCCCGCGCCCGCGAGCTGGGCCTGGAGGTGGACTGGGTTGTGGGCGAGGCCGCCGACTCGCTGGGGGCCAACTACAACCGCATGCTGGCGCGCGTGGATGCCGACTTCATCGCCAAGCTGGATGATGACGACTTGTACGGCGACTACTACCTGTTCGAGTCCCTGGCCGCCGCCGACTACGCCCGCGCCGAGGTGGTGGGCAAGCACGCCCACTTCGTCCACCTGGAGGGTGAGAACGCCGTCGTCCTGCGCTTCCCCGAGTGGGAGCACCGCTACACGGCCTTCCTGTCCGGGCCGACGCTGGTGGCCACCACGGGGCTGGCGCGCGAGGCGGGCTTCCCGGACACCACCATCGGGGAGGACACCGGCTTCCTCAAGCGGGCGTCCGCCGCCGGTGCCCGCATGTACTCCGCCTCCCGCTTCGGCTTCGTGCAGCGCCGCGGCACCGGACCGGCCCACACCTGGGGCATCTCCTCCGCCGAGGTGCTGGCGACCGGCCGCATCACCCACTGGGGCGCGCCCGGTGACGCGGAGATCCCCGGCTCGGTGCAATGATCGGGATGGGCGGGTCGTGATCCCAGAGAGTGCTGAGCAGGAGCTTCTTTGAAGAACGGTATTGCCTTTCCTGACCGGGAGCGGGCCCTCCACGGTGGTGCTACGAGTCTCCGCGTGGTAGTCATTGTCGACGGCGGCGGGGACCTGGAGACGACCCTCATCGGCCTGGCCGACGAGGGGATCGGCGACGTCGCCGTATGCGTCGGCGCAGACGGTCCCACCCCGGCGGAGGCCGCGGCGCTCGCGGAGCATGACCTGCAGCCCGTGGTGGGGCAGACGCCTCTGGCCGCCACTCGCAGGGTGCTCGCCGGCCTGCGCGGCCGGGTGCTGGTGCTGCGGGCGGGGGATGTGCCCGAGCCGGGGCTGGCCGAGGAACTGCCGGGGAGTGGCCGCGCCGGGGTGGTCATGGTGCCGCTCAAGCGGATGGTTGACGGCCAGGTCTCGGACACCCACCCGCTGCGGGCCCGCTTCGCCCACGGGGCCCGCGACTCCAGCCTGCTGGCTGAGCCGCACTTGTTCACGCTGCGGCTGGCGGGTGCGGTCATGGACGTTCCCGCCGGTGGCCTGCCGGCCTGGGACGAGGCCGACGCCGACGGCGCCACGCTGCTGATCCGCCTGCTCGCGGGCACCGGCCAGCGGGTACGCCTGCACGACGGGCCGGGTGTGATCGAACGTCCCCGGCCGGAGGAGCAGCCGCCGCTGTCCACGCTGCCGGAGTACGTCCAGGTGCTGGAGCGGGACATTCCCGCCTGGTACGCCGCGGCGGGGGAACGGGGCGGGCTCCCCGCCTGGGTGCACCAGCTGGTGCTGGCGCGCCTGCTCGAAGTGACCGACGCAGACCGGGGCCTGCGCTTCGCCGCCCACGCGCTGGGCGAGGCCGAGCGCGCACGCGTGGCGGATCTACTGGTCGGCGTGCTTGCCCGTGTGCCGGCGGCCCAGGTCGAGGCGTACTGCGCCACGCCGGTGGCTCTCAACCGGCTGGCGGCACTGCTGGCCGCTACCGGCGCCCGCCTGCCCGAGCCCGTGCTGCCGTCGGAGCGCCCCTTCCGGGCCGACCGCCAGGTGTCCTACTTCTTCACCGGCTCCCCGCCTAGGGAGCAGTGGTACGTCGACGGTGCGCCGGCCGAGCCTACGAGCACGAAGATCGTCGACCACGCCTACTTCGATCGCGTACTCGTGCACGAGCGGCTCGTCTGGCTCCCCAGGGGGACCTTGACGGCAGTCATCGACGGCCGCGAGGTCACCCCCGCGCCATACCGGGGCATGCGGCGCCCGCCGTCGCCCCCGCCCGCACCGGTGACCAGGGTGCGGCGCGCCCTGACACGGAGGCTACGGGCGTTGCGACGTCGCACGGCCCGACTGGTCGGCCACCGCGGTGGTACGGCGCCTGAGCCCACTCGGGCGGAGGCGGGAATGCCACGGCTGGACGCGTCGGCGGTGACGCCGCAGGGTGCTCCCCGCACCTGGCTGTACATGGACCGGCACGACTCGGCCGGGGACAACGCCGAGCCCCTGTACCGCTACGCGCGCGAGCACGCGCCGGGCATCCGGCACGTGCTCGCCATAGACCGCCGCTGTGCGGACTGGGAGCGTCTGGAGGCGGAGGGATTCGAGCTGGCCTCTCCGGGAACGACCGCATTTGAGACCGCCTGGGCGCAGGCCGACACGCTGCTGCTGGCCGACATCGGCGACCCCGTCGTAGCCGCACGCCTGGTGGGCACGGGAACCCGCAGGGACCAGCGGGTGATCTTCCTGCAACACGGCGTGACCATGCGGCACATGTGGCGATGGTTCAACACGCGCCGCATCGACGTGCTCATCACCGCCCACCGCGCCGAGTACACCGCCATCACCGCCGACCACAGCCCCTACCTGCTCACCGACCGGGAGGTATGGCTGACCGGCTTCCCCCGCCATGACGCCATGCACGCACTACTCGGGCGCGAGCGCGATCGGGTAGTGCTGGCGCCCACCTGGAGTCCGTGGCTTTCCAGGACGCTGGACCGGGACCCTGGACGCACGGACCTGCTCGCCGGTTTCTACGCGCCCTGGCTCCAACTCGCCGAGGCCCTGAGGGAGTCGGGGGTAGACGCGGTGTTGTTCGTGCACCCAAAGCTCGCCCTGACTACGCCGGATTGGTTTAGGAGCCTGGCCGCACCCACCACCACCGGCACGGACGTGCCCGGGCAGTTGTCGCGGGCGTGGGCCGTGGTCTCGGACCGCTCTTCGATACTGGATGACGCGATGCTGCTGGGGGCCGCGGCAATCGTCTGGAGTCCGGACGGCACCGCCGACGCCGATGCCTACCGCCGCATGCACGTGGCGGCAGGCGCCGTGTCCGCTGCGAGCCTGGGGGAGGCGCTCGCGGCGGCGTTGGACGCGCGCGCGGGTCGGCTGCATGCGGCCTCGGAGCTGATCATCCCGGATGCGGGGGCCTGTGAGCGGATCCTGCACCGGCTGCTGAAGGAGACGATCTAGTGGGAATTGCTCGCCGTCGCCGTACTGGCCGGGACCTGACCGTCTCCCTGGTGGTGGCGGTGTACGGGGTGGCCGAGTACCTGCCGGACTTCCTCGCCTCCCTGGACGCCCAGGACTATCCGCATGAGCGGATGGAGGTACTACTTGTCCTGGACGGTGCCGGCGACGACTCCCCGGTCCTGTGCCGCAAGTGGGCAGCGAGGACAGATCTTCGCGCTCGGGTGATCGAGACGAACAACGGTGGCCAGGGCCGTGCTCGCAACCTCGGGCTGCTTCAGGCGACGGGTGACTGGATCGGCTTCCCCGATCCCGACGACGAGCTCGCCCCGGACTTCATCTCAACGCTGCTGGGTGCGCATGACGCGGGGCGGGCATGCTCATTGGCCGTACGCTCATCCGCCAGCTGGGGGCGACCGTCCCCCACCCCCTCGACTTCCGGTTCCGGCGGGGGGTGCGCAGCGTGGACGTGCGCCGGTCCTCGGATGTGGTGCAGCTATCCACCCACGAGGTGCTGGTGCGTGGGGATCTTGCTCGGCGCTGCCGCTTCCCGGAGGACCGGGTGGCGCCGACCTTCGAGGACGGCATGTATGTAGGCAGAGTGCGAGTACTGAACCCGTACTGCCTGGTGGTTCCGGACGCGGTCTACTACTACAACAAGCGCGCCTCCGGCGACTCGGCGGTCCAGACGGCTTGGGACCGCCCCGGCCGGTACGTTGAGCAGCTCGTAGACCGTTACCTGCCGTATCTGGAGGAGACCGGGGGTGCTTACTGGGCGCAGAAGACGGTCCTGTATGACTTGGGCTGGTACTTCGGGGTCGTAGATCGCGGGGAGGCCCCCAGCATTCCCGGACTCGCCGCACAACACGAGGCGTTGATGCGTCGTCTGGTCGAGCGCCTCGACTCCGAGCAGATCAGGCGGGCGCCGTGGCCGCACCTGAGTGCGGCGGCACGCGCCCGTATGCTGCTGTGGAAGGGCGAGGAGGCCGTGGCGGTGACAGGGGCTGGACGGATAGCGAGCCTGTATACGCGTGTGCCCTTCACCGACTCGCCTGCGGCCGCCGCGTACTGGGGGCTGGTGTGCGGCTACGTGGTGCACGGCGCGGAGGCAGAACGTGCCTACCAGTCGGCGCGGTGCGTCCGCCTGACGCAGCAGGCACGCCAGCCTCGCCTGTAGTCGCGGATTGGCGCCGTTTCGTGATCCTGTAAGCGCAGTCACAGGGGAGGCAAGGTACTGCGCCTTGGGTAGAATCATCACGTCGCGATCGACATGCTAGCCCTGGCGTAGTAAGTACTCGATCGTGGAAAGGCTACCCATTACCCATGTGAGGCCCCATGAAGCGCGTCATCACTTACGGCACCTACGATTTGTTGCACTACGGGCATATTGAGCTGTTGCGTCGTGCGAGGGCGCTTGGCGACTACCTGGTGGTGGTGCTGTCGTCTGATGAGTTCAATGCGGGGAAGGGTAAGAAGTCCTACTTCTCGTATGAGGAGCGTCGGCGGATGCTGGAGGCGATCCGGTACGTGGATCTGGTGGTGCCGGAGTACACGTGGGAGCAGAAGGTTGACGATGTGAAGAAGTATGAGATCGACGTGTTCGTCATGGGGGATGACTGGGCGGGCAAGTTTGACGAGCAGCTCGCGGGCCTGTGCGAGGTCGTCTACCTGCCGCGCACGCCGGAGATCTCGACCACCCAGATCAAGAACGACATGCAGAACAACTGAGACTCCAGCAAGGACGCTGACATGAAGCTGATCTCCAATGTCCGGCTAGGGCAGTACTACGAGCATCGCAGCAACTTCGCGCGTGCGCGCGAGTACTACCAGACTGCTCAGAGGAACTCTGAGGAAGGATCGGCGTTTGCGCTCGGCAACCTTGAGTACCGGCTGAAGAACTACGAGGCCGCGGTGCCTCTTCTGCGTGCAGCTCTGAAGGCAGATCCCACAAACTCCGTGGCGGAGAGGCGCCTCGCTTTTAGTCTTGAGAAGACTGGTGCGTGCGCTGACGCTGTTGCGTTGGTGGATGCTCGGGCAAAGGCTGGTCAGCAGACAAATAGCGATAAGCTTATCGCTGCGCGCCTGCACATGCGTCAGGGAGAGGTGGCGCGCGCCCGTGAGTATTACGCTGCAGTAGTGCAAGACCTTGCAGATCCGAAGGTAGATATAGAATACTTGTCTACTTTTACTAAGAAGGATCCCGCTTGGCTGCGTGCCAGCGCGATGGCCGAAGTTGCAGAGCGTCACTCAGATAACGCCGAATGGCTATACAACTATGCAACCGTGCTCGAAGATGCCGGCCAGCTTCCGGCGGCTGCAGAGGCCTTCGAGGCGTCGGCCGCGCTAAGCGGAGGAAGCTGGACGTACTACCGTGCCGGATACGCGCACGAACGCGCCGGCGACCGGGGGCGATCCCGGCACTGCTATTTGATGGCCCAGGATCGTGACCAGAAACTGGACGCCAAGAAGTGGGGCCTGGGTGTCTTCCACGAGGAGGGGCGGCACTACGACGCCGCAGCGGAGACGTATCGCAACGACGCGGCAGCTTCGCCCGAAGTGTGGCGGCGGGCCGGGCTACTTTATCGTGCGGCAACGATGAAGACCATGCTGTGCGAGTTCCCGGATGCCGCACAGCTACTGAGGTCAGCGGTCAATCTGAGGCCGATGAACACGGAGTGGATCGAAGACCTCGCAATGGCCCTTCAGCTTTCCGGTGCCCGTGATGCGGCTTTGACGGAGTATAGGAAACTACTCAATTTACTGGCCGAAGACAATCTGACGGGACAGCAATCCAGGATACGCACGCTTCAGCGAGAGATTAGCCGGTGTTTTGAAGACGCTGGCTACTATGCGGCTGCCTACGAGGCGTTGCGGGAATCCATGGGGCTCGCACCTTCGCGTGCGCTTGAGCCTACCAAGCAGACAGAAGCTGCTTCCGATATAGCGGGCGGACCCTCGTGGATCCCATCAGCTGAGTTCCCGGACGAGGCAGATGTTATACGCAGCGATTCGGGTGTTTCTCAGGTTGATCCAGTCGAAGAACCTATCGCGCCTCTGCGCTTCTTCGGTTCGACCGATCGCCGTGGCCATGAGGAACGTGCGCGTCTGGCCGAACGTGCGGGAGATACAGCAACGGCTATTGAGGAATATCGCTATGTGAGCCTGCTCAGCCACCCGTTGGCGGCTAAAACCGCAGACCGTTACGCGGAACTGCTCGCAGACACCGGTGACTTCCGCGGAGCTGTAGGCGTGCTCAAACGGACTACCACGTTCAATCGGGCGCTGCCAAAGGTGGTTGATACTCCGCGGACTGGGACCTATACCGCACAGCTGGCAGCGTATGTCGAGTGGTCGGAGGACTGCGCGGTGGAGGATGATGTCATTCTCTATGAGGCCAACCTCGGAATCTCAATCGACTGTAGCCCGCTTGCGCTGTGCCGGGAGATCCTTCGATCGCACCCAGGCGAATTCCTGCATGTTTGGGCCGTTGATGAGCATGCCGTACTCCCGGAAGACCTCGCCGATCGCGCCGACGTGATCGTCGTCCGGAAAGACTCTTTGCAGTACACCAGGCTTCTCGCGACCGCCAAATACCTGATCAATAACTCCACGTGGCCGACATACTTTACTCGGCGTCTCGAACAGCGGTACCTGATGACCTGGCACGGGACTCCGCTCAAGACGCTCGCGAAGGACATGCAAGAGCCACTGGTGCATCTCAACATGGCCCGGAACTACCTCCAGGCCACCTATGCGATTTTCCCGAACGAGCACACTCGGTCCGTGATGATTAACGGGTGCGATGTCAACGGCTTGACCAAAGCGAGAATCGAGATCACGGGCTACCCGCGCAACGACGTGTTGGTAGAAGCCGCCGGCGACACCCACTGTAGCGGGGCAAGGCGAGCGTTGTTCGCTCCCACCTGGCGTGAGGACTCCGAGCTCGAGGAGCAGGTACAGACGCTGCTGGCAATTCGTGATGCGCTAGCGGATGCGGGATATGACACCTATCTGCGCGCCCATCACTACGTAGAACAAGCGGCGTTGAGGATCGACCCGACGATCGAGTTTGTCCCCAGGCATGTTTCCACCTACGATCTTCTGCCGGACATCGACCTCCTTGTCACGGACTTCTCATCGATATACTTCGACTTCGCCTTGACCCGGCGTCCCATGGTGTTCTACGTGCCGGATTGGGACCGCTACGCCGAGAACCGGGGTGTCTACTTCGATCAGTCGCATCTACCCGGCATAGTCTGCGACAACCTGGAAAGCCTACGCGCAGCTATATCGGCGCCTAAGGTTGACCTGGTGGAGCGTGAAGCATTCATCGCGGAGTTTGGTCCGGCCGATGACGGGCACACATCGGAACGTGTAGCAGAGGCGTTCCTGGCGTCCCGAGACGAGGCATATCCTCAAAGAGACTTGGGCGGAGGATCATCTGGCTTACTTGTCCGCCAAAGCTTGATTCCAAACGGCATGGCGAGTTCCTTCGTCAACCTCATTACCGTGCTAGCCGACCAGGGCACGTCACTGACGGTGCTAACGGAGGGGCGTCCGGTGCAGAATGAACCTGGGCGCGAAGAGACGATGCGCAAGCTCCCGGCAAATGTGCGTGTGATTGGCAGGGTCGGTGCGCAGCCGAGATCCTGCCTGGAGGTGCACGCCCAGCACGTCGCCCATAAGTTGGCGTATGCTCCCGGGCCGGGGCTCGACTCGGTGATTACCCGCCTGTTCGTGAGAGAAGGGCTCAGGGTTCTTCCCGGTGCGACCTTTGACGCCGTGATCGAGTTTGACGGATACTCCGAGTTTATGGCCCGCTTGGTTCTCGGTATCGCGGACAGCAAGGCCTCAAAGGTGCTGTATCTCCACAATGATATCCAGGGCGAAATAGAACTTCGGATGCCTGAGCTATCCGCCGTAGTGAGCCTGATTCCGCGGTTTGACCATGCGGTCTCTGTTTCCGCGGGGCTGATGGAGACAAACGCAAGGCGTTTGCCGCAGGCGCACGGCATTCCCGACGCCAACTTTACTTATGCGCGGAACGTGATTGTTCCTGACGTCCTTGAGCGACTGGCAGATGAGCAATCGATTGATGGATTCATCGATTGGTGTGGCGATTCGAGACCGCTATTCGTGCACGTCGGGCGTATGTCCCCGGAGAAGAACCACGGATTCTTACTCAATGCCTTTGCGAGTTTCCGCAAGGAATGCTCGGATGCGCGTCTGGTTCTTCTGGGGGACGGACCATTGCGGCCGCAGGTTGAGGCGCAGATACATGGCCTTGGGATTGAGCAGGCGGTGTTCGTGCCGGGGTGGGTAAGAAATCCGTACCCGATACTCGCACGCGCGGATGCGATGTTGATCCCGTCTCTCCATGAAGGGCAGCCCATGGTCATCCTGGAGGCACGGGCCTTGGGGACCGCCGTAATTGGTTCTGATATCGACGGAATAAGGGCAATGGGGCCGGACGGCGCGCAGAGGATCCTGCCTCTTGAGCATGACCTCTGGGTTGATGCTATGCGGCGCTGGAAAGAATGCCGAGAGGCTGCGGCTAGGTTCGAGAGCAGAACGTACTCCACTGATGCTATTCGCGAGTTCTGGCGAGCTATCGGTCGGTGCGGCGTAGAGAAGGGTTCGGCTGCTGCAGCGGAAGGGATATATGATCAACGGGGGTAGTACCGGGAGGGGTATTCGTAGGGGTGTGGGGGATTTTCGATGCGCGCGCGTAGTGGGTGCGTGCTAGGGCGGCTCCTGGGTACTGGGCCGGTACCAGCTGGTAAATCTGGACGTGATGGCGCTGCGCCACAAACACCAGCCAGGAGTTCCTGCTGAGGTCTTCGACGTCTCCCAGCCCACCGCCTCCCGCATCATCAGCGCCTACGCCACCCTGACGCCTACGCCCTGGGGAACGGCGTGCTTGCAGTGGAGGACATCGACCCCATCTAGGTGCAGATTGTGGACGGCACCCTGCTCAAGACCTGGGACTGGAAAGGCGCACCTGGCCTGCTCGCAGGCAAGTACCGCACTGCCGTGCGTAACGTGCAGGTTGCCCGTGCCCGTTTCGGCGCTCTGGCACGGGTGTCCGACCCGCTGCCCGGATCCGCGCACGACGCGGCCGCGCTGGGAACATCGGGCCTGCTGGACGTCCCGCCCGAGTGCCTACCCGGCGGGCAGGCACCGCCAACGCTTACTGGCGACGGGGCTCCACCGGGCTGGGCATGACCACGCCCGTCAAGAAGCTACGCGGGCCGCGCCCGCACGAGAACGACATGTCCTACAACGCCTCGGCCGACCGCATCCGCTTCGTAGTCGAAACAACCATAGCCACCCTCAAGACCTGGCGCGTCCTGCACTCCGGCTACCGCCACCCCATACAAGCCTTCCTAACAACCATCACCGGCATACTCACCCCCACCTTCACGTACACCCCATGAATAACCTTCCAGGAATCAGGTTTTACGGTATCTAGCGTTCGGTTGTCTACCTCGGGTCTTCTCGGGTAAACGGGTTAGCGGGCGTTGTCGGCCCTGTGCAGTGGTGCGGCAGCGGTGGAACGGCCTTGTGGGTGGTTACAGGTGCGAAGACGCTGGCCGATTCGGCCACGGGGAAGGCGGCGGCCAGTTCCGGTGCAGCGCACAGGCGCCGCTTCCAGGTGCCCGACAACCCGCGGTCGGCTCACCCTTGCGGCCGCGAAACGAACTAGCCCCTTTTTTTGGGCGGCCGCCGGATTTATTTTCAGGGCCCTTGCCGCCACATGGGTGATCCAGAGATGCGATAGGTGGGAGCGGGCTCAGGCGGGAGGGCGACGGCGGTCCGACGTAGGTAACAAGCCACATACTAGAGAGCGTCGGATGGATCGTTCGCGAGCCGGGATGGTGTGCGGACCCGTTGGCGGTCTACTGCGGGTGCGAGGTCGCCGTCGGCGCTCGACCGTCGCGGCTTCACCGCAGGTCAACGACGAGCCGCAAGCGGGACACCGAACAGCCGGGACTCAGGTAAGCTTTCTTCATTCACGACCTTCGTGCTAGTTACGATTTGGCAAGCACGCGGTCGCGAACGGCTCCCCATCACCCATGCGAGGACTCATGAAGCGCGTCATCACTTACGGCACCTACGATTTGTTGCACTACGGGCATATTGAGCTGTTGCGTCGTGCGAGGGCGCTTGGCGACTACCTGGTGGTGGTGCTGTCGTCTGATGAGTTCAATGCGGGGAAGGGTAAGAAGTCCTACTTCTCGTATGAGGAGCGTCGGCGGATGCTGGAGGCGATCCGGTACGTGGATCTGGTGGTGCCGGAGTACACGTGGGAGCAGAAGGTTGACGATGTGAAGAAGTATGAGATCGACGTGTTCGTCATGGGGGATGACTGGGCGGGCAAGTTTGACGAGCAGCTCGCGGGCCTGTGCGAGGTCGTCTACCTGCCGCGCACGCCGGAGATCTCGACCACCCAGATCAAGAACGACATGCAGAGGCTGTGACGGGGGTGAGTCGCTCCATGACAACGCAGAGGAAACAGGGTCAGGCGCTGCAAGTGCGGTGGGCGCGCGGTGTCGGGGAACGAGCCAGTGGCCGCTTCCGGGGTCGCACCGGTAGCCGCTTCGCTCGCTACGCGGCTGCGCAAGCCTACGCGGAAGGCGACCTGGAGCTCGCCCGAAGCATCTACATCGAGCTTCCTGCCGCGGCGCACGACCCCGCCTCCCGGCTGCGGATGGGACTCATCGCTGAGAGGCTCGAGCGGCCTGAGGAGGCAGAGGCCGTCTACGCGAGCATAGTTGAGGATGACCCGACCAGCATCGAGGCGCTCCTCAGCCTAGCGCGGCTGATGCGCGAGCGGGGCGCTGGGGAGGACGCGAACAGCCTCCTAACCCGTGCTGCCGGCGGGCCCGACCCCCGGGTCTCCGAGCAGCTTCTTGCCGCACTGCCCAAGGACACGCCGCTGTGGCGGCGGCTCGAGGTCCTGCGCAGCGGCCTGCCCAGCCACGGGGAGGACTGCGACTGGCTGCGCAAGACGCTCGCCGGCGAGCTGGCCATGGGCCACCAGGAGCGGGCCCGTGAGCTGATCGCGCGAATCTCAGACGTAGGGAAGCTCAAGGCGGCCGAGCTGTTCGACCTCGGCATGATCCAGTACCGGTCCGGTGATAAGGCGGCCGGCGACACCTTTGCCCGCGCCTGCGACATGGCGGGCGGAAAGGCCAAGGAGAAGGGGCCGGCGCAGTTCGCGTACCAGCGCTCCGACTGGCGCCTGGCAGCTGAACTCGTCCGCGCATTCCCGGGCGAGGGCATGACGGAGACGCAGGTCGAGTATGAGATCGCGTTCTGTAAGGACAAACTGCACGACTACCGTGAGGCGAGCGAGCACTACGCCCTGTCTGTGCTGAGCGACCCCGAAAGTGGGTACAAGCACTATAAGTTCGGCCTGGCGCGTGAGCGAGCGGGCGACTACGTCGCGGCAGAGCTGGCTTACTCGCAGGCGTTATCCACTCTGCGTGGCCGCTCGGGGCACTGGTGGAACTACCGGCGCGGGGTCGTGCTGGCGGCCATGGGGCGTTACAACGACGCGGTGAAGTCCTATCTGGAGTACACGGGCGTTCCCAAGGAGCCCAAGCTGAACGATGCCTACGCCCACGTGCTGTCCCCACACGTGCTGAACCGGCACCGTCCGATCGACCTGGTTGAAGCACGCCTGCTCAACATGCGCGGGCGGTACCTGAGCAAGGTCGACAAGGTGGCGCGTATTCGCGCCATACTGCCGCTGGTCCTCAAGGGGGATCGCACTACCCGGGTACGCCTGGCGGTCGCTGTGAAGGAGGCTGGTGACCCCGCACTGGCATGCGAGATCCTCGAGCATGTTGAGGAGTTCGGCTCAAAGGACGGGCTGGACCCAGCCGCCTACAGCAAGACTCCTGCGGCACTGCGCAACATCCGCTACGCGGAGGCACTGGAGACACTCCCCGTCAGCCCGAACCTGGTGCTGTGGGAGTCGAACCACGGCGCGTCCATCGGGTGTCACCCCCTGGCCATGTTCCGCTGGATGGTGGACCGGCCGGAGTACGAGCACCTCATCCATGTGTGGGCGATCAACGACGAGAGCGGAATCCCCGCCGACGTGCTTGACCATGACAACGTCGTGTTCGTCCGTCTGCACTCGCAGGAGTACATGCAGTATCTGGCCACTGCCGGCCACATTGTGAACAACGTGTCCTTCGCACCCTACTTTGTGCGTAGGCCCGGGCAGGAGTACCTGAACACCTGGCACGGTACCCCGTTCAAGACACTCGGCCGCTCCATGAAGGGCGAGCTGCTGGCTTACGAGAACCTCCAGCGAAACTTCCAGCAGAGCACCGTCGTGATGGCGCCCAACGCCCTTACGGAGTGTGCACTGATTGAGGATCACGATCTACTGGACGTGTATAGGGGAGTGTCAGTCATTGCGGGTTCGCCACGTCTGGACACCTCCATCCTGATGGATGCGGGAGGGCGGCAGGCGCTTCGCTCACGGCTCGGTCTGGCGCCGGGCGACGAGCGCAAGCTGCTGCTGTACGCCCCCACGTGGCGCGGCGGCGTGAGCGAGCGCGAGCTGGACGCCGATGCGCTGGTGGATGACCTCAAGGCCATGGCAGCCCGTGATGACGTAGTGGTTGTCTACCGTGCCCACCGGCTCTCCGAGAAACTGCTCGAAGGCGTTGAGCTCCCGGTCACTATCGTTCCCAAGGACATCGATACGAACGAGCTGCTCGCAGCGATCGATATTCTGGTGACGGACTACTCCTCGATCTTCTTTGACTTCATGCCCCAGCGGAAGCCGATTGTGCTGTACATGCACGATCTGGATGAGTACCGGGCGGACCGGGGGCTGTACCTGGACCCGGATGCGGTTCCGGGGCTGCACTGCCAGGACCGGAGCGGCCTCTGTGACGCGATCGACCAGGCGATACTGGGTGCAGGAGCGCCTGAGGACGCGGATCTTCGGCGGTACTGCCCGCTTGAGGACGGTAACGCCTCGGAGCGGATGGTCAGGCTCTTCTTCGACGGCGTTCGCAGCCTGCCCGAGCCCTCCGTGGTTCGTGACTACCGCGTGGACAACGGCGCCGTCGGTCGGAAGACCATCCTCTTCCATGCCTCGCTGATTCCCAACGGCATCGCCTCAGCGCTGCTCTCCCTCATGAATTCGCTGGATCCCGCAGAGTACTCGGTGAGCCTCCTGGTGGAGCCGAAGGTGCTGCGCAGCCGCGACGACCGCCGGGAGATGTACATGCGGCTGCCGGAGCACGTACACGTCATCTGCAGGCAGGGGGTGGCCCCCTGGACTGTGGCAGAGCGCTGGTGCACGAACGAGTTCTCACGCCACCCAGACGCTGAGACGCCCGCGTTCTGGCGGGAGTACTGGAGCTACTGGGACCGTGAGAGCCGACGGCTGCTGGGCGACTTCGTCCCCGACGCCGCCGTCGAGTACGACGGATACGCGTACACCTGGCTGTCGCTCATAGCCGCCTGGGGACGGCGCGGCGCGCGCGTCTCCTGCTATCAGCACAACCAGATGGACGACGAGTACCGGGAGAAGCTCCCGGACCTGATGCGCGTCTTCCGGCTCTACGACACTGCCGCCGCGATCATTGCGGTTAGCCCGGGACTGGCGGCACACAATCAAAGGAGCCTGCGGCTGCTCGGGATTGATACCGGTTCCCGGCAGGCAGCCGCGCGCAACCTCATCGAGATGGACAAGCTGCACAGGCTGTCCCAGGAGGCGCTGCCGGAGGACGTGGGCGCGTTCAAACGAGCGCATGCACTGACCTTCGTGTCGATCGGGCGAATGTCGCGGGAGAAGAACCAGACTGCGCTGATCGACGCCGTCGCAACCGCTCGCTCACGCGGCGTCGACGTCGGCCTGGTACTCGTAGGGTCCGGGCTGCTCGAACCCGATCTCAAGGTGCACGCAAGGCGCCGTGACCTCGATCGGCACGTTCTGTTCACGGGGCAGCTGGCCAACCCGTACCCGGTTCTGGCATGCGCTGACTGCTTCATCCTGCCCTCGACGCATGAGGGCCAGCCGGTGACAATCCTCGAAGCGATGGCATTGGGTGTTCCGGTGATCGCCTCCGATGTGCCCGGCAGCCTGGAACTGATCAGGCTTGGGTACGGCCTGACCTGCGGAACCTCTGCGGAGGAGATCGCACACGCCATTCAGGTGGCGAGCGCTGACATGTCCGTGGCCGCAGGAGTATTCGACGCCGAGAAGTACTGCGCCGATGCGACCTCCGCGACGCTGGGCGCGATACTTGCAATTGATCGTCCTGCTGGGCAAGAAGCAGACATTCTCGAAGATGCTCCACAGAAGGAACGGCTATGACTATCTACAAGCTGGTGCGCCCGGTGGGCGCCTCACTGTCGGAAGCTGGTTCGCTCAGGCGCGAACCGCCGCGTCCGGTCGAGAAGCGCGACCCCACCTATGCGGACAAATACGATGACTCGACGGTGTTCTACGACGCTATTCTTAGCGGCCGCACGGTGACGCTGGTCGGACCTCCGCTACTGAATCTGGAGGGGCTCATAACCGGCGGGGACGTTCGCTTCGGCGCGTCTGAAGACCCGGTGCGGTTCAGCACGGTCAAGCACGATCGCAGCCAGGTCTCCACAGTACGGCTACGTGATCCCGGCATGGGGAACGCCGAGCTGAAGTTCCGGCTCAGCGACGGCACGAGGCTCGCGCTCACGCCGACGCCGGATATGAACGAGCTGTTCGCCGGTCGTAGAGTGCTGATGGCTCACCAGAAGGACGAGCCCATCGCCTGGATACTCGACTGGATCCGCTACTACCAGCACGAGCACGGCGTTGACGCGGTCCTGCTCTACGACAACGCTTCGACTACCAGGACTCCGGAAGAGCTCCTCGGAGCGCTTAGGTCGCTTGAGGGGCTGGAGACCGCCGTAGTCGTGGAGTGGAACTACAAATTCGGTCCCCAAGGCAGCCCCTGGGTCGGCCCGAATGTCGCATGGGACTCCGACTACGGCCAGATCGGCGCTTTCCAGGACGCCAGGTACCGCTTCTTGCAGTCCGCCGTCGGTGTGATCAATTCCGACATCGATGAACTGGTCATCAAGACCACCGACATGGATGTCTTCGATGCGCTTGCGGAGTCCGAGGACGGCGTGGTCGGCTACGGCGGCAGGTGGATCGAGAACTCCCGCTCGGACACGTCCCGTGCGCCGCGTTTCTGGGACTTCTTCAAGATGCTCAAGACCGGTCATCCGTGCCGCCCCAAGTGGACGGCGAGGTTCTCCTCCCTGTCCTCCGCGACCTCACCGACGTGCCACTTCATCCGCGGCGCCGACGTACCACCCGACGACCGGTTCTACCTGGCGCACTTCCGCGGTCTCAATATGGGGTGGAAGGTGCCCACGCGCCTGCAGAACGTGGAGGACCGGGGGCAGTTCTCGGTTGACTACGGCGTTGTCGGTGCACTCGCGGAGGTCTTCCCGGACACCATCCCCTGGGCCGAGGTGCGTCGCGCGCTGAAGGAAGTGTCACGAGCTACGCCCGTAGACGCTGACAGGGTCTTCCGCGAGTGGCTGCAGGAGGCCGTGCGCGCCCGCTGCGGAGTCCCCGGGGACTCCTGGACAAGATCCTGGTTCTGGCGTTCAAACGTCGGCGTGCTAGAGCGGGACGCCGGTCGGCTCGGGCGCATTGCCTTTGACTTGGAGATGGGCGCCAAGTCCATCGGAGTCGCGCTCTCCGTGCGCGACCGGAATCATTTCGACGCTCTGCGTGAGGCGCTTACCAGCAGTGGGATCCAGTTCATGGGCCCTCTGTCGGGAGGAATGGGATTCAGGCTACGTGAATTCGACCGCAAGCTGTCGCGCGAAGACCTCGCCGAGGAGATCGCCGCACTGCTGACGCGGTGCGTCCGAGCGGTTTCAGCGAAGTAGGCACCAGGCGGCTTGGGTGATCGGTCAGGTCCCGACTGACCACCCAAGCCGCCTCCTACACCCCGTGCCCCTCAGCCGGGCGGAGCATCTGCGGGGGGCGGCACCAGCCGACCCCGAGGTGGCCTGCCCCTCAGCCGGGCGGAGCGGCTAGTAGGCGTGCCGCCAAGCGCCCCTGTAGAGATCCGGATCGGAGATCACAGGCTGCCGGGGCGCCCACTTCCGGCGGCAGCGGGCCAGGATCTCGTCCGCCTTGTCGAACTCGTTCTTGGTGATGTTCCACGACCACCAGCGGTAATCGTGGGCGATCTCCGGTCCGGGGCCGTCCCCGATTATCTCGCCCTCCATCAGCCAGATCGCCCGTGAGCACATCTCCTCAATGGTCTGCGCCGCGTGGCTCACCAGGAACACCGTCCCCGCTGCCTGGCGGAGCTCAGTCATCTTCCGCTCACTGCGCTCCTTGAAGGCGGCGTCACCGGTGCTCAGTGCCTCGTCAATAAGCAGGATGTCTGGATTCGCGGCGGCGGCGATGGCGAAGCGGAGCCTGGAGGCCATACCTGACGAGTAGGTCTTCATCGGTCGGTAAATCGCCTTGCCAATTCCGGCAAGCTCTACGACCTCGGGCAGCACGTCCCGAGCCTGCTGCTTGGACAGGCCCATGGCCAGGCAGCCGAGCAGGACGTTCCGCTCACCAGGAAGGTCGGGTACTAGGGCCGCGTTAACCCCGAGCAGCACCGGAGTTGAGCGGGCTCTGACACTGCCGGCGCGGGGTGTCTCCAGCCCGGCGATGATGCGCAGCAGAGTGGACTTGCCCGAGCCGTTTCTGCCGAGGATGCCAATCGACTCACCGGCGCGGGCCACCAGCGAGACCCCCTTGAGCGCGTCGACATCCACCTTCGGTCGCTGACCGGTCACTCGCAGGAACACCCGCGTGGCAGGTGACAGCGCGCGCATGGCGCTGGCGTCACTGGAGGGGGAGCGGTAGCGGACCTGCACGTCGCGTACTACCACGGTGGGCTCTGCGGCAGCGGAGTCTTTCGTCGATTCAGCGTTCGACGGCATATGCGACCTCCTTCTCCCAGAAGAATACGAAGCCGAGAACCAGCGCTCCAAAGGTCCAGGTGATCAGCAGCGCCCAGGACCTCGTGTCAGGCATTGCGTCGTACAAGATGCAGTCCCGGTACATCGTGAGGATGAGGTAACCGGGGTTCACGTCCATGAACGCAAGCACGGTGGGGTGGTCTATGAACCGCTCGTAGGAAAAGAACACGCCTGATCCGTAGAACCAGAACTGGGTCAGGAACGGCCAGATATTGCGCATGTCTGGAAACAGCGTGGTGATGCGCGCCGCGAAAAAAGTCAGTCCCAGCGCGAGCATGAACTGTAATAGGAAGATCGGGATGATGAGTAGCCAGTGCAATGTGGGTAGGGCGTGGGGAGGCAGGACTGCCACTAAGAACAGCACCGACGCCAGGGGCGGCAACGTGTCGATCGCCGAGCGCAGCGTGTACGAGATCGGCAGCACTGCGCGGGGGAAGGAGAAGCCCCGAATCATGTTCCTGCCGTTCCTGACCACTTGGGCTCCTCCTGTTATTGAACGCTGGAGGGGCGGAAACAGCGTCACGCCGATGATCAGGTAGCCGACAAAGTTCTCGATGCCGCGGGAGGTCTGCAGCAGTAGACCGAATATCACGAAATAGACGAGTGCATCCAGCATAGGCTTGACGATCAGCCAGGCATTGCCGAGTAGCGTGCCGCGCTGGGAGCCAAGCGCCTTGGCCCGGGCATCCGCCCAAATGAAGTGCCGCCGCTGCCACAGCTGTGCGATGTACTTGCCCAGCGGCGGCCGCAGCCCGACCGGGTCCAGGGACTCCAGCTGGCGGTCGGAGACGACGTGGGAACTACGCATGTAGTAGTTCTCGTAAGCGCGATCGAGCCAGGTCATGGGCATCGGCTCCTGAGACTGTGTGCTCACCTCAACTCCTCATACATCGCGCGGTAGACCGTGCCGTTGCGACTCCACGTGGGTAGTCCGCAAGCTTCAGCACGAATCCTATTCTGGCCGGGCGCGGCAACACGATTCGAGTCCTCCGAGCGCCTGGCCGCCCCAGTGAGGGCAGTGGCGAGGGCCGCAGCATCCTCGGCGGGGAATACCTCGCCACCGCCCCGGGCAACAACCTCCCGCAAGGCCGGCAGGTCAGACACCAGCACCTCCCGGCCCAGTGCCATCGCGTTGAAAGGCTTGATCGGCGTCACCGACCTGCAGACAGGCGTGTCCCTCCGGGGCACGCAGAACGCATCCAGGGCCTGGTACCAGTTCAGGGACTCCTGCTGCGGCACCCTCCCCGGCAGCACGCAGACCTCGGGCCCCAGGCCGAGCTCCGCCGCCCGTGCCTCGAGCCCCGGCCGACTGACGCCGTCGCCCACCAGCAGGCAGCGCACATCGACCCCGCTCGCGCGGCACCGCGCCACCGCCTCGAGCAATACATCGAAGCCCTCATAGTCCACCAGGGAGGAGACGCTGCCAGCCCAGAAGCCCTCGCGAGGCAGCCCCAGCCGAGTGCGCGCCTCAGCCGCACCCACCGCGGGCACCTCCAGCACGGCGTCCTCCACCGCGTTAGGAACAATCCTGATGCGCTCCGCCGGCACCCCGCGCGCGACCAGGTCCTCAAGCTGTACCTGCGACAGGACCACTACCGCGTCCGCCGCCAGCGCCATCTCGGTCTCCTTGGCGCGCAACAGGCGGAACCGCTCTGAGCCCAGCGCCTGAGCCTGCTGGCTCACCGGGCGGGAGGCCACCCAGGTCTGCTCCAGCACACCGCGCATCTCATACACCCACGCCAGCCCGTACGACTCTGCCACGGCGCGCGTGACCAGCGCGTTCTGAAAGTTCGTGGTGGTGTGCAGCACGTGCGGGCGGAAGACCTCCACCTCCTGCGCCAGCAGACGCGCCATTTGCACCAGCCGCGCCGCCGGGGTCGGCGCCAGCCGGGACGGCAGCAGCCGCCGGTACTCGATCCCATCCACCACGTCCGTGCCGGCCGCGCCTACCAGCCCCACCGTCACCGGATAGCCGATCCGCGTAATCGCGCGCACCTCAATGCCCGCGGCGCGCTGGGCGCCAAGCACCGCGTGAGAGCGCACCGCATAGCCGGACTGGGTGTGCGGGAAGGAGTTCGTCAGTACATGTAGCACCCGGGTCGGTCCGCTCCGAGCCGGCTCCTCCCACCTGGGCGAGCGGGTTACCCGTGGGAGCGTGAAGCCCGGGCTCATCACCGCCAGTTGCGAGCGCAGCCGTGCGCGCCGCGCCCGCGCCTCGGGCACGCCGTCGAGCACCGCAACCGCGTCATGGAGCTGACCCCGGGACCAGTAGTCCCGGGAGCGCAGCGTTGGCGGCAGCTGGGCGGCGGCGTCGGGGTGAAGGCGGCCGAGCTGGACTGACAGCTCCGCCGCTAACCGCCTGCCCGCCGGTGAACGGGGTACCGCGGCAGCCAGCGCTCGCTCGGCCTGCGCGGGGCGGTCGGCAAGGAACTCGCCCAGGGCCAGGCGCAAGGACCCTGGCCTCGCGCCTGCGCCGGCGGCTCGTGCCATGCGCCCGCGTGCCCCGGGGGGCAGGCGCCGGGCCGACTGCACCGCCAGCAGCAGCGGATCCTCGGCGAGAAGCCGACTAGTGGAGTCAATCAGCAAGCGTATATTGCGGATGCGCTGAGCCTCAGGCACCAGTTACCCCCTCCAGCAGTGACTCGTAACGGGACACCAGGTCCTCCTTGCGTGCGTGCTCATCCAGCCACAGCGAGCCGCTGGCGGGAGCCAGGCGGGAGCGGTCGGCCGCCAGCTCCGTCCACAGTGCCGCCAGCGCCTGCGGGTCTTGCGGGGCGACTATGTCCCCGGCTCCGGACTCGCGCACAATCGCTGCGGCCTCGCCCGCAACCGCGCCACTGATGTGCCGACCGGTGGCCAGGAGCTCGTACAGCTTGGACGGAACCGTCAGTGACATGGCAGGCCAGTCCTGCAAAGACACCAGCACCGTGTCCGCCCACGCGTACTGCTCGCCCACCCGCTCCACGGGAACCGGCTCCAGCACCTGCACCGGGGCGTCTAGACGCGTCGCCTCCGCGCGCACGGCTGCGGCCTGCGCGCCGTCGCCGACAATCCGCAGCATCACATGCGTGCCCCGCTGTGCTGCCAGGGCGGCGGCCCGCACCGCACTGTCCAGCCCCTGGGCCCGACCCACCGTGCCCAGGTACAGCACGCGCAGGGCACCATCCGCCCGAGAGCCAGGCACGGGCGGGAGCGCCGCGACCGGGGCTGCCGGCGCATTGCGGACCGTGACCACGTGCCCCAGGCCGCGCTCGCGGAGCGCTCGGGCGAAGGACTCGGTGGTGGTAACCACGGCGTCGGCCTGGCGCTCCAGATGGGTGATTGCCCCCGGTACGGTCCCGCGCGCCGCCGCCAGCGCCCGACGCCGCAGCCCGGGAGCGTCACCGCCTGCCCAGCTGGAGGCGGATTCAAGGATGTCCGGCCAGGCGTCGCGCAGCTCCGCCACTACCGGCCGGCGCAGCACGCGCCCCAGCATCAGGGCGGCTGGCAGGGTCGGCAGCCCCGGCACCGTGCCGACGACGACGTCGGGCCGCTGCGATCCGGTAAAGCGCCGCAGCCCCAGCCTGAGGGCATCCGCCGCAGCCACCGCCTGGTCCGCGCCCCGGCCCCCAGGCCGACGTCGTAGGGGCGGAAGGCAGTGCGGTGGATCATCGCCCCGGACGGGTCCCGGTGCACCGCGCCCGGGGCGTGGCGCGGGTCGGCGTCGAGCAGGCGCCCGGTGGGATAGTGCGGCGGCGGAGCCAGCACGGCCAGCTCGTGGCCGCGCCGGACCAGGCCGCGGGCCAGCCAGCCCCAACGCATCTGCGGGGCGCCCGTCTCCGGCGCCCAGTAGTGGGTGAGCAGCAGGATCCTCATCTTCCTCACCTCACCGGCCTCAGCGCGCGGAAGGGGTCGCCGGCCCCGACCGCTAGCGGCAGGTACAGGTAGGCGATCAGCACAGCGCCGATGAGCCCCCAGGCAAGCGCCGGCTGCCCCAGCACCAGGCCCAGCCAGGCCAGGGCCGAGCACAGCGCCGCCGTGGCCGCCACCAGCAGGGCCACGGCCCAGTGCGGCCAGCCGAATGTCACCAGGCGCTGGTAAACGTGCAGCTTGTGCGGCTCATACCACCGCTGCCCGGTGCGCACCCGCATCCCCAGGGTGAAGCCGGCATCGGTCACCAGCACCAGCAGCGGTGCTACCGAAGCACTTGCCGGAACCCCGGAGGCCAGGCAGATCGTGGCCGCGAAGGCCCAGGCGCCGCCAAGCGCGTAGGACCCGGAGTCGCCCAGGAAGAGCCGCGCCCGCGGCGCGTTGAAGGGCAGGAATCCTGCTGCCGCCCCGGCCACCGCAATCATCACGACGCCGAGTCCCGGAACCGGGTGCGCCAGCGCCACCACCGTGAACCATAGGCCCGCCACCACCGCGTGCCCCGCAGCCAAGCCGTTTGCGCCGTCCATGAAGTTGGTGGCGTTGACCAGTCCCGCGGCGCACACGGCCACGGCCACGGCCACCCACGGGTTCGCCCCCACCAGGGCGGCGGCGGCCAGGCCCAGGAGCAGGCCCAGGACCAGCTGCAGACACAGGCGCAACCGGGTGGAAAGAGAGAAGAGGTCCTCCGTCAGGCCCACGACCGCGAAGGCCACAATCGCCACCAGCCCCAGCGCCAGCACGCTGAAGCGGGTGTACGCATGCGTCGTCGCGAGCCGGTGCCAGGCGATTACGATCGCCGGGCCCATTACCAGCAGCGCCCCTAGCACCACGGCCAGGCCGCCGCCGCGCGGTGTCGGCACCACGTGCAGCGAGCGATCCACCGGGACATCGACCACCTGGGCGCGCCGCAGCACCGGGATCAGCGCCGCCGTCGCCAGCGCCGACGCCGCCGCGGCGGCCAGGAAGCCGAGGACCAGGGCAACTGTCATGCCCCGCTCTCCGCTTCCATCCACCGGCGTACCAGGGCACCGTGCTGGCCCCACTCGGCGCGTTCACGCAAGTCGGTGATCGCCGCGAGCTTCCCCATCGGGTAGGGCGGCACCGAGGTCTGCGAGATCAGCGGGTGATTCGGGCGCACGTCCTGCTCGCCCCGGCCGAACAGCTCCTCGGTGAGCTTCTCCCCGGGGCGCACCCGCGTGTAGGTGACTTGCGCGTCGGGGTAGCCCATCAGGGTGGCGAAGCGGCGCGCGATCTCCTCGATGTTGTGCGGCTTGCCCATGTCCAGGATCAGGACCTCGCCCGAGCGCCCAAGCACCCCTGCCTGCAGGACCAGCTGGCAGGCCTCGTCCACGCTCATGAAGAACCGCTCCATGCTCGGGTCCGTGATCGTCAGCGGTAGCCCGCGCTCCAGCTGGGAGGCGAAGGTCAGCAGCGCCGAGCCGCGTGAACCCAGTACGTTCCCGAATCGCACGGACATGAAGCGGCGCTCGGGAGCCAGCGTCCGCCCGATGGTTGCCGTCAGCCGCTCGGCCACCCGCTTGGAGTAGCCGAGCACGCACTGCGGGTCCGCGGCCTTGTCCGTGGAGATATTGATGAATCGCCGCACGTCATGACTGGCTGCCGCCAGCAGCAGGTCGCGGGTGGCCGCCACATTCGTCAGGAAGGCCTCCTCCGGGAAGCGCTCCGTGAGCGTGACGTGCTTCAGTGCGGCCGCGTGGAAGACGATGGTCGGCCGGTTCTCGTCGAACAGGGCGGGAATGAAGCCGGGGGTGCGCAGGTCTCCGAGGATCACGTCGGGGGAGTCGAGCATCGCCTGCCCGTCCAGGGACAGCTGTACCGCGTGCAGGGCGGAGTCGTCCCGGTCCACCATGATCAGTCGCTCCGGCTCGTAGCGGGCGATTGCGTGGCACAGCTGGGAGCCGATCGATCCGCCCGCACCCGTCACCAGGACGCGCTCGCCGGTCAGGTAGGCACCGATGGCGTCGACGTCGGTGTCGATCTCGCGGCGTCCGAGCAGGTCCGCGATCTGCGGGGGCCGGAAGACGTTGGTCGACTGGAGCTGGGAGGCGTCGGGGTGGTACGAGGGCGCGCGCTCGACCAGCTCCTCCATGGAGGGCATGATGCGGATCTCGAGTCCCAGGGACTGGGCCTTCTCCACAACCTCGTCGACTCGCTCCGGGCCTGCGGAGGGCACCGCCAGCAGTACCAGGTCGGCGCGCTTCTCCGCGGCTACCTGCCCGAGCGCCTCCCACGGCCCCAGCACCCGCACCCCGCTGATGCGCAGGTGCCGCTTGGAGGGGTCATCGTCCAGGATGGCAACCGGGGTGAAGACGCCCTCCTGGTCCTGCTGCATCAAGCTGATCGCCTGTACCCCGCCGTAGCCTGCCCCGAGCACGATGGTGCGCCGGCTGCGGTGCGCCTGCGGGCGGTGCCGCCAGGCGACTACGCGCTGGAAGAGCCAGCGCACCGCCATATGCAGGGTCAGCGCCACCGCCCCGGAGACCACCGCCGCCCCCAGCGGCAGCAGCAGGCCCTGGGACAGGATGGATGCGAGCATCAGCACCGCCGCAATCAGTACATCCGTGACCAGGATCTGCGGGATCTCATCCCCGGTGGCGAAGCGGGCGCGGCCGCGCAGGAACAGCAGCCAGGCCAGCAGCTGCAGCACTGCCGCGAGCAGGATGGCGATACCGGTCGCGATGCCGGTCGGCTCCCGGGAGCTGCCGTCAATGTTCAGGGACAGGACCAGCACAATCGCCAGCACCCACATGGCGCAGTCCAGGGCCGGGATGGTCCCGTGCGGCAGGTGCAGCCGCGAGCCGCCGATATCGGTGGTCGGCCAGGACTCGCGCGGGTCCGGTGTGGTGGGGAGGGCGGCTGCGCCGGGCTGCGGTCCGGATGCGGGGGCTTCCTGCCGGGCCCCCGCCGGGGAGGAGTTCAGGGAATTCACAGTGATACTGACCTCAGGTGATCGGTGGGACGTGACATGGCGGGACGGAAATCGGGCAGGCGCTCGCCCAGGCCCAGCAGCGCGGCGATCGCGGCCACCGCGCGCTGGGATGCGTGGCCATCGCCGTAAGGGTTGGCGGCGTGAGCCATCTGCTGATACAGGGTGGGGGAGTCCAGCAGGGCGGAGACCTCCGTTACCAGCCGGTCCTCCGCCGTGCCGATGAGGCGGACCGTGCCGGCTTCTACGCCCTCGGGACGCTCGGTGTTCTCGCGCATCACCAGTACGGGCTTGCCCAGGCTCGGCGCCTCCTCCTGCACGCCGCCGGAGTCGGTGAGCACGATCCGGGCGGCGTCCATGACGGTGGTGAACTCCCCGTAGGCCAGGGGCTCGGAGATGAGCACATTCGCCAGCTGCGCCACGTGCGGGATGACTGCCTCGCGCACAACCGGATTACGGTGCACCGGCAGCACGATCAGGTGCTCGGGGAAGCGGGCCGCCAGGCGTGCCAGCGCCCGTCCCACACCCTCCAGCGCCTCACCCCAGTTCTCCCGCCGGTGGGCCGTGACCAAGATGAGCGGACGCCCCTGCGCAATCGCCTCCCGCAGACGGGGGTCGGCGGGCTGAGTGCGCCGGGCGCGCGTGTGCAGCAGGGCGTCAATCACCGTGTTGCCGGTGACCGCGATGCCTTCCGGGTCCACGCCCTCGCGCAGCAGGTTAGCTCTTGAGCGCGGGGTAGGCGCCAGGTGTAGTGAGGCCAGCTGGGTGGTCACCCGCCGATTGGCCTCCTCGGGAAAGGGGGAGGAGAGGTTCCCCGAGCGCAGCCCCGCCTCTAGGTGCACCACTGGCACTCGTCGGTAGAAGGCCGCCAGCGCCGCGGCGGCGACGGAGGTCGTATCGCCCTGTACCAGGACCGCGTCCGGGCTTGCGGAGGCGAGGACAGGATCCAGCCGGGCGAGGATCTTGGCGCTGAGCGTGTTCAGGGTCTGGCCGGGTTCGAACACGTCGATGTCATAGTCCGGCGCCAGGCTGAAAATCTCGCTTACCTGGCCCAGCATCTCCCGGTGCTGCCCAGTGGACACGAGCGTGGGGCGCAGGTCCGCGTGGTCTCGCAGCCCCTGGATGACCGGCGCCAGCTTGATCGCCTCGGGGCGTGTGCCGTAAACGACCATGACGCTCTTCGGCACTGGCACTCCTAGTGGGAACTGTACTGCCAGAGACGGGGAGTCACTGACAAAGACGTTTCTCAGGATAGCGCGCGGTCTCACTTCGGCTACCCAGTATCCCGCCGAGCTGCCGGACCGTTACCTTTGTTGCCATACTCATGCCTGCCTGTGCCGCGGCGTCGGCCCGGAACTCTGCCCGGAACTCATCCCGGAACTCTGCCCGTGAGGCGGTCTGGGAGTCGGCTCAGTGCCGGCTCGCCGCCGCCTAGTGCCTGGCGGGGAGCTGCTCCGCAAAGCGGTTGATGCGCTCGGCCAGCCACGCGTAGGCGGCGTCCTGGTAGTGGAAGGGTGCCGGCCCCCAGACATGGTGCGTGCCGGCAAGCGTCAGCTCGTCCGGCAGGCGCAGCACGCGCACTCCCGTGGCCTCTGCTGCGGCCTCGTAGTAGCGCTGCGCGAACCAGTTTGCCTCCGCCGCGCCCACGCCCCAGGACGTCGGCGTGCTCTCCCCGTCCTCGTCCGCAATTGCCCACGCCGTTTGCAGCAGCAGCGTGCGGTCAGCCAGGCCCAGGTCCTCCAGCTCCGCGCGCCAGGCCGGCAGCGTCTCCCGCCAGCGCTCGAAGTGCTCGTCAGATCCGAACTCCAGCAGGCGCGCTCCCTCCAGCGAGTCGTACAGGCCCGCCGTGAGTCCCTCAGTGGTGCGGGTCAGCAGCTCGCCGCCGGGCAGCTCGAACACGCCCAGGCGCTCGTCCACGATGTCCCACAGCAGCACGTCCGTGCGCTCCGCCGCAGCCTGCAGGCGGGAGTGGCGGTCGCCGACCAGGTCCTCGGCGTGTACCCGCCTGACGAAGGCGGAGCTGAACCCGCTCAGGTCCAAGGTGCCCTCCGGCACGTGCGAACCCGCCGACAGCAACGACTGGCGTGCCACATAGGCCCCGACTCGCCAGCCTTGCCGACGCATCACCTCCACGGTGTCCCGACCCACGCAGGAGCCGAACACGGAGACGGTACGCGCAGTCTGGGCGTCGCTCATCGGCTCCTCCGGCAGGTCAAAGGGCTGGTGGGAAAAGCGTAGACGCAACCGGCATCGGCCACGCGCACGCCACGGGTTGGAGCCGCCGGGTGAGCACCCTCTCAGGGAGCGGTTGCCGCGGGAGCAGACAAGCTGTCTGAATATGACAGACTCTCCGGTGAACAGCCACCGCGGAAGGGAACCCCACATGCCCGCAGGCACTTCCAGCGCCGTCGCCGCCTACGACACCACCCTGCGTGACGGCGCCCAGCAGCAGTCCGTCGCCTTCACCGTCGCCGACAAGCTCGCCGTCGCCCGGCTACTGGATGAGCTGGGCGTGGCCTACATCGAGGCCGGCTGGCCCGGCGCCATCCCCAAGGACACCGAGTTCTTCGCCCGTGCCCGCACTGAGCTGGAGCTGCGCACGGCCAGGCTGGTCGCCTTCGGCTCTACCTGCAAGGCGGGCATGGCCGCCGGGGAGGACCCGCAGGTGCGTGCCCTGCTGGACTCCGGCGCACCCGTGGTGACTATCGTCGCCAAGTCCGATCCGGTGCACGTGGAGCGGGCCCTGCGAACCAGCCTGGCGGAGAACCTGCGCATGGTGCGCGACACGGTCGCCGTGCTGGTCGCCGCGGGCCGCGAGGTCATGGTTGACCTGGAGCACTTCTTCGACGGGCTCGATCACGCCGCCGTCCTCGCCGGCGAGGCGGCCGGTTCCGGCGAGGCCGGCCCAGCCGCTGCCGGCGGCGCCGGAGCTGCGGCCGGCACGGAACCGGCCGGTAGCGGACTGGACCTGCCCTACCCCCTCGCCGTTGCCGTGGCCGCCGCGCAGGCGGGAGCCGGCACCGTCATTCCCTGCGACACCAATGGTGGCACCCTGCCCGACGTCGTCGGCGAGCGCGTGGCCCGCCTGCGCGACGCCCTGGAGAAGGCCGGGCAGGGGGACTGCACTATCGGCATCCACACTCATGACGACGCCGGGGTCGCCGTCGCCGGGGCCCTAGCGGCCGTCCGGGCCGGGGCCCGGCAGGTGCAGGGATGCGTCAACGGGCTGGGGGAGCGCACCGGCAACGCGAACCTGCTCACCCTCATCGCCGACCTGGAGCTGAAGACCGACTTCACGGTGCTGCCCGGCGACGCCGCCGAGCGCGCCCGGCGCCTGGCCGAGCTGTCCGCCGTCGCCAGGCACGTGGGCGAGATCGTCAACCGGCCGCCGTCGAGCCGCCTGCCCTACGTGGGGGCGCGGGCCTTCGCGCACAAGGCCGGGCTGCACGCCTCCGCAATCCGGGTGGACCCGAACCTGTACCAGCACATCGACCCGGAGCGCGTGGGCAACACGATGACAATGCTCGTGTCCGAGATGGCCGGGCGCGCCTCCATTGAGCTCAAGGCCCGCGAGTTCGGCATCGACGCATCCGGCGACCACGAGCTGCTCACCCGGGTGACGGAGGCGGTCAAGGCGCGTGAGGCCGTCGGCTACACCTACGACGCCGCCGACGGCTCCTTCGAGCTGCTGCTGCGCGCCGCCCGCGGCGATCTTCCCGAGTACTTCCGCATCGAGTCCTGGCGCGCCTCCATCCAGGCCCGGCCCCTGCCCGGGCAGCGGCTGCTGTCGACCGAGGGCGACACCGTCACCGAGACCGAGGCCACCGTGCGCCTGTGGGCCGGCGGGCGGCGCTACGCCGTACTGGGGGAGGGCAACGGTCCCGTCAACGCCCTGGACCACGCGCTGTGCGCGGCGCTGGAGCAGGTCTATCCCGAGACCGCCGAGTTCGAGCTGACCGACTACAAGGTGCGCATCCTGGATACCGAGCGCGGCACCCGGTCGGTGGTGCGCGTGCTCATCGACATCACCGACGGGGAGCAGACCTGGTCCACGGTCGGCGTGGGCACGGACGTGGTGGAGGCCTCCTGGGAGGCGCTGATCGACGGGCACATCGTCGGCCTGCTGCGCCGCGGCGTAGAGCCCAGGTAGGCGGGCGCAGGAATCCGTCGGCTCGCGGGGTGGGTTGGGAGTCGGCCTGCGGGACGTCGGCCCGGCCTGCTGGGTGGGCTTACGTGCCGCAGGGTGGGCCAGACTGTCCGAATCGATTACAAACGTCATTCGCGCCCGTTCGGCGCGCTTCGTAAACCGCATGATTCCAACGGTCTGGGGTACGCTGCGCGTTGCGCCGGGCGCCTTTGTCATCAATTTTGACAGGTTGCGGGCGCGGGCGGGGGCGCGCATGCGCCGACCCAGGCACGGCCCGAAAAAACCCCGGCACACGCTGGAATGCCGGGGAAATCGTGGGGTGGCTGACGGGGCTTGAACCCGCGACCTCCTGGACCACAACCAGGCGCTCTACCGACTGAGCTACAGCCACCATCGGGCGACGGCGTCGCACCGAGTCGGTACTTTATCGGCTAGCCCGTGCCGGCACCAATCCGGACTCCGTGTACTGCGTCACCCTCGCGGTAGGGGAGCGAGAGTGCGTGCCGACCCGGCCCGGGTGCAACCGCCGCGCCCCCGGCGGCCGAGCCCGGACGACGCCGTCGGCCGGGCGGAGACTCCAGGGGCCATCGGCGAAGGCGCCCTCGTCAGAGCAGCTGCGCCGTCGGGTGCTCCAGGACCTGTGCTGCGGCCGCCTGGCACTCCTCGCTCGTGGGGCCCTCGCCCTTGGGGAACAGCACCTCGCGGTAGTAGCGCAGCTCGTCGATCGACTCCAGGATGTCTGCCAGCGCGCGGTGCCCGCCGTGCTTCTCCGGGGCGTGGAAGAAGGTGCGCGGGAACCAGCGCTTGGCGACCTCCTTGATGGAGGAGACGTCCACGATCCGGTAGTGCAGGTAGTCGATGAGCTCGGGCATGTCGCGGGCCAGGAAGGACTTGTCAGTGCCCACGGAGTTACCGGCCAGCTGCGCGGTGCCCGCCTCCGGCACCAGGGACTTCACGTAATCCAGGACTGTGCGGCCGGCCTCCTGAAGCGTCAGCCCGTCCTTCAGCTCCTCCAGCAGGCCGGAACTCGTGTGCATCTCGCGCACGTAGTCGCCCATCTGCTCCAGGGCGGCCGCCGGGGGCTTGATCAGCACGTCGATGCCCTTGCCCAGCGGCTTGAGCTCGTAGTCGGTGACGATCACTGCCACCTCGATCAGCGCGTCCGCCTCAAGGTTCAGGCCCGTCATCTCGCAGTCGATCCAAACCAGGGGATCTGCGGTAGTTATCTGTCGACTCACGGTCGCCGAGTGTAGACCCGGTTCGAACGGCGGCTCGGGCGCTGATGTATCTTGTGGGCCATGGCAGCTCAGACCGTTACTGCGGAGATGTTGGACAAGTTGACCTATCAAGCGGAGCGCGAGCGAGGCGCCGCCAAACTATGGCAGGTGCTGGTCGTCATCTGGGCCCTCGTTACGGTGGTGCTGTCCCGTTCGGGCGTCATGACGGTGCCGCTGCTTGTGGTGGTCCTCGTCCTGACCGCCTGTCTCGTGGGCGGTTGGGTTGTACACCTGCGGCGCTTGAAGGAATTGGAACGCCAGTTGAATAACGCGATCGCTCAGGCGGAGGCCTACAGCGACTAGTGGCTCGCGGGACGGTGATCCCGCAGTGAACCCGAGGTGAACCGTGGCCTCGGCTCGACTGCGTCGTCGGCCTTTCCCAGGGCGCCCGATGAGTATGAGTGGGCCAGAAGAGCGCTGCGAGGCGGTCCAAGTGCGGGCGAGTGCTTGGACTCAGGCCCGGGCGTGGTTGACGCCGCCGACTGGGGCCATGCGCGCAGGCGGCGCGCCAGCCGCACCCCCCAGCCGAGCCGCGCCACCGATCACGCCCTCAAACTGGAGGGGCGGTTTGCCGCGCGATATGGAGTTTTCCCTGGTGCCCCCGCCCGGACTCGAACCGGGAACCTGCGGATTAGAAGGCCGATGCTCTATCCATTGAGCTACGGAGGCTCACCGGCACAGCGTACGTCACAGTGGGCAGAAGTTCCCACTTGGGGAGCGCCGGAAACTGTGCCCAACTGCCGGGCGGGGAAGGTATCGTTCCGGACAAGCTGGTGAACTATCGCCCCACGATCTCGGAAGGATCCAAGTGCCACCAACAGCGCTTGCCGTGCGCCTTACGAACGCTCCCGCCTACGAGCAGCCGCGCGTCTTCACGACCGCTTTTACCGTAGGCAGGCGGCCCACCTGCGACGTAGTCGTCTCCACCTCCAATGTGGTCTCCGGCGAGCACCTGCGCGTGACGCCGACGGCGGAGGGCTGGGTGGTGGAATGCATCTCGCGGACTAACGGGATGCTGGTGGCCGGGCAGGACACCCGCCGTGCGCTGGTAGTCGGCCCTACCCGCGTGTACCTCGCCAACAGCTCCGGGCCTGGAATCGACTTCGTGCCGACGGCGGCAGCCGGCCCCGCCCCTGCCGCCGCGCCAGGGTCAGCTAGTCCCGCTCAGGGGCCGCGCCCGGCACCTGGGCCCGGGACCGACGTCGGCCCCGCCCCGGCTGCTCCGCCCGCCCCGGCTGCCCCGCCCGCGCCGCAGCCGGCCCCGCCCGCCTACGGTCATCAAGCGCCCGCGCCCGCCGACTATGGGGCATCCGCCGGCGCGGCCCCGACCGGCTACGGCAACTCCGCTGGATCTGCGCCGTCCGCGGCAGCGGCCAGTGCCTCGTCTGCCATGACCATCACCGATCCCGCGGCCTCATCGGTAACCATCGCCGGCCCGCCGAGCCCGCCCCGCTCGGCCGCATCCGGAGGAACCGGCGGGTTCCCCGCCGGCCGACGCCGCACCATCGCCAAGGTGACCATCACCTCCTCCGGCACCATCGGCCGTGCCCCGGACGCCAGCCTGCGCCTGGATGACCCGCGGGTGTCGGGCCACCACGCGCGGGTGGACCTGACGCCGCAGGGGATTGTGGTGACGGACTTGCGCTCGACCAACGGGGTGTTCGTGGGTCAGCAGCGCGTGCAGAGCTATCGGGTGACGGAGCCGACCACCTTCGGCATGGGGTCCACCTTCGTGGTTATCAGCCCCGATGGCACCTGCGAGGTCCAGGTTGCCACCGCGGCCGGGGAGCTGGTGGGCCGCGACCTTACCTTCTCGGTCAACGACGGCAAGCTGACCCTGCTCGACGGCGTCTCCTTCGCCCTGCCCGGCAATGAGCTGCTGGCGGTGGTGGGCCCCTCGGGTGCGGGCAAGTCCACGCTGCTCAAGGCCCTGACCGGGGAGCAGAAGGCGCAGCAGGGGCAGGTGCTGTTCGACGGGCTGGACGTGTATGAGCACTACCCGGTGATGCGCAACAAGATCGGCGTGGTGCCGCAGAACGACGTGGTCCACTCCGCGCTTACCGTGCGCCAGACCCTGGAGTACGCGGCTGAGCTGCGTTTTGCCAAGGACGTGTCCAAGGCTGAGCGGCGCGCCCGCATCAACGAGGTCCTGGAGGACCTGGACCTGTCTGAGCACGTGGACAAGAAGGTCAAGAAGCTCTCCGGAGGGCAGCGCAAGCGTGTTTCAACCGCTATTGAGCTGCTCACCCGCCCGTCCCTGCTGTTCCTTGACGAGCCCACCTCCGGCCTGGACCCGCAGCTGGACCGGGATGTGATGGAGCTGCTGGCGTCTTTGGCGCATGGCACCCGCCCCGGTGACAGCGGGCGCACCGTGGTGGTGGTTACTCACAACGAGAACCACATTGACCGTGCGGACAAGGTCCTCATCCTCGCAGCCGGCGGTACTCCCGTGTACTTCGGGGCGCCGCGGGAGGTGATTGCCTACTTCCGCACCCGGCTGGCCGAGTTCGGGCAGGCGGGCCGACTGGTGGTGACGCCGCCGCGCGGCGGTTTCGCGGACCCGGTGTCCATTGACGGTTTCGCCGACGTCTACGCCCTGATCCGTAACCACGCCGCAGAGCTGCGCGCCCACCTGGAGGCGACGGTTCCGTCTACTCGGCGCGGCGACGGCCGCAGGCTCAGCACGACCACGAGCGCCGATGAGCGGCAGGCCCCGCAGCAAAGCGCCCTGCGGCAGGTATCCACGCTGGTGCGCCGCCACCTGCGCATCATCGCCGCCGACCCCTCCTACCTGCTGTTCATGCTGGTCCTGCCGGTGATCATCGGCCTGCTCACCAAGGCCATCGCCGGCTCCAACGGCTTCGCCGTCCCCGACCTGCCCGAGCCGACGTCCGAGCAGCCGTGCGTCGTCTACTCCACGCAGGCGCTCGAGCTGCTGGTCATCCTCATTACCGGCGCGGCCTTCTCCGGGATGGCCGCCACCATCCGGGAGCTGGTGGGGGAGCGTGATGTCTACCTGCGGGAGAAGGCCGTGGGCCTGCGGGCGGGTTCGTACCTGGTGGCCAAGGCGCTAGTGCTGGCGCTGATCGTCACCGTGCAGACCGCGGTCATGGTCGGGATTGCGCTGGCGCTGAACAAGGCCCCCACCGACGCCGTCCTGCTGGGCTCCCCGGGCCTGGAGCTGGCGGTGTGCTGCTGGGCGATCGCCTTCGTCTCCGGTCTGCTGGGGCTGGCCGTGTCCGCCTTCGTGTCCTCCTCCGAGCAGGTTATGCCCGTGCTGGTGGTGACGATCATGGCGCAGCTGGTGCTGGCGGGCGGTGTCATCCCCATTGCCGGCCGGGCGGTGTTCGAGCAGTTGGCCTGGTTCGTCCCCGCCCGCTGGGGCTACGCCATGGCCGCATCCACGGTCCAGATGAATGAGATCCTGCCCAACCGCGCCGAGGACATCTGGGAGCACAGCGTGTCCCAGTGGGCCACCGACTTCGGCCTGCTCTCGGCGATCGGCCTGGTCTGCTTCCTGGCCTGCTACATCGGCCTGGCCCGCCGGGACCGCCGCTGACCCCGCGCCCGCCCGGCGGCGGCGTCGTTCCTGCGGGGCGCAGGGCGGGTCGATACCGGCTGCGCCGCGCCTTCCGCCTAAGGTTGGATCATGGCCTCAACTGCTTCCCCGCTGCCCGCCGGAGAAGACGTCCCCGTCTCTGCGCTCAGCCGCGCACAGCTAATAGACGTCCTCACCGACACCGTGGGGGACCTGGAGAACCTTGACCTCAGCCTCAGCGCCACCGGTGTGGAGGACGCCAGGCGCCTGCGCTCCAGCCTCATTGCCCAGATCCGGGACCACGTACTGCCCCGGCTCGCCGACGCGGACATTCCGGCGATCGTCGTCGTCGGCGGGTCCACGGGTGCGGGCAAGTCCACCCTGGTCAACTCCGTGCTCGGCCGGGAGGTGTCCGACGCCGGGGTGCTGCGCCCCACTACCCGCACGCCGGTACTCGTGGTCAATCCCGAGGACAGCGCCGCGCTGGCAGAGCACCCGATCGCCGGGGTGTGCCGGACCGTAACCTCTGCCGCCGTCCCGGCCGGACTGGCTCTGGTGGACGCCTCCGACCTGGACTCCGTGCAGGAGAGCAACCGGGTCCTCGCCTCCCGGCTGCTGGAGGCCGCCGACCTGTGGCTGTTCATCACCACTGCCGCCCGCTACGGCGACCACACGCCCTGGGCGTCCCTGGAGGAAGCGGCCGGCCGGGAGACCCCGATCGGCGTCGTCCTGAACCGCGTGCCGACAACCGTCCTGTCGGAGGTGCGCCGCGACCTGGTCGAGCGCCTGGACGCGCTCGGCCTGGCCGAGTCCCCGTTCTTCGTGGTTCCCGACGCCGGCCCCCACGAGGGCCTGTTGCCGGAGGCCTCGATCGCTGAGCTGCGCGACTGGCTGGGCCTGCTGGCCGGGCGCCACCGGGCCGCTGGGCTCGTGCGCCGCACTGGCCGCGGCCTGTGGACCGGCCTGCGTGCCGACCTGATCACCCTCGCCGACGGCGTCGACGCCCAGGATGACGCCGCCACTCGCCTGGAGACGGCCTCCCAGAAGCTGCTGGAGGCCCCCGCCGCAGATCTGCGCGACGACGTCGAGCGCGGCACCTGTGGGCAGGGTGCCCCCACCACCCGCTGGGTCACCCTCGCCTCAACCGGTGGGCCGCTGGCCCCGCTGGCTCAGGGCGGCAAGCTGCGCTCTGGCTGGTTCGGCCGCACGGGCAGGGCGCGCGCTGCCGCCCTGGCCACGCTCGCCCAGGACGCCCGTGAGTCGGTCGCGGCCCGGCTGGAAGCAGCTCTCGTCTCCGTGCATGATGACGCCTCCCGCACCTGGGAGGCCGCCGGCGCCGGCTCGCGCAGCCGGGAGCTGCTGCCTGACGTGCCCGACGCGGCCGCAGTAGTCGGCGCCTGGGCCACGGCGCAGCAGGAGCACCTGGCGACTGTGCCCAAGGGGCTGACGCCGCAGGGGGCCGGTGATCTGGTGGTATCCGCCGCCGCCGGCATCGAGGGCTCGCGCGCCGCCGCCGAGCGACTGGGGCTGGGGCCGGCCATCAGCGAGGCCAGGCAGGCCCTGGCCCAGGCGCTGACAGGCGTGCTCAGCGCGGTTGTGCCGGCCGGTGCGGCCCGCGGCCTCGCCCCAGACCCGGCACTGGCCGCGGCCCTGCGGCTACGCGCCGGCGAACTGACACCGTTTACCCGTCCCGGAGCCACCGCATGACCATGAACCAGAATGCCGCCCCTGCAGGGGGCCAAGTGCTTGATGCCGCCCACCTGGAGGCGCGCCTGGATCGTCTGCGCGGCGCGCTGGACGAGTGCCCGACGGAGATCCCCGCGTCGTTGTCGATTCCTGCCCGGGAGCACCTGGACGAGGTGGCCGAGCGGCTGGCCCTGGGCGTGGATCACACGGTGGTGGCGCTGTTCGGCGGCACCGGCTCCGGTAAGTCCTCACTGTTCAACGCGCTGACCAGCCTGCAGTTCGCCGATGTCGGCGCGCGCCGCCCCACCACTGCCCGCGCCACGGCCTGTACCTGGGGGGACGATGCCGAGGCCCTGCTGGACTTCCTTGAGGTTGCCGATGACCGGCGCATCCGCCGCGAGTCCCTCCTAGACGCCGCCGACCAGGACGCCTTCGCGGGACTAGTGCTGCTGGACGTGCCCGACTACGACTCGGTCAGCACCGAGCACGCCCTCCAGGTGGACCGGCTGGTGCCGCTGGCGGACATCCTGGTGTGGGTGGTTGACCCGCAGAAATACGCCGACGCCGTCCTGCACGAGGGCTACCTGCGGGGGCTGGGCGCGAGGCAGGAGGACATGCTGGTCCTGGTGAACCAGGTAGACACCCTGCCCGCGGGCGGCACTGAGGCGCTGCTGGAGGACGTGCGCGCGCTGCTGGCGGCCGACGGCCTGCATGACGTGCAGGTGCTCCCGGTATCCGCGGTGCGGGGCGACAACCTCGCGGCCGTGCACGAGTTGTTCCTGGAGCGGGTCTCACGGGAGTCCAATGCCGCCCGGACCGCGTCCGCGCAGCTGGATGCCATTGCCATGCGACTGCGTCCGGCGGTCGCCGCCAGGGCCGTGGCCACCCAGCCGGAGCTCGCCGACGCCGCCGTGACCACACTCGTGCACGCGTGCGGTGCCCAGGCGGTGGCGGACTCCGTGCGCACCGGCCTGGCCCGCACCTTCCCGCGCGCCCTGGCCCGTCCGGCTCCGCCCGCTAGGGACGCCGTAGCCTCCGTCCAGACCACTTGGCTGCGCCGCACCACCGAAGGGCTGCCCGGTGCCTGGTTGCGCAGCGTGGAGAACGCCGTCGCCACCCCCGAGACCTTGGCGGCTCAGACTGCCGAGGCGGTCGGCAGCGTGCAGTTGCCGCGTCACCGCACGCCCGTCATTGAGCTGGCCTGGTGGGGTGGGGCGCTCGCCGCACTCATCGGGTGGTGTGGGCAGTGGTCTCCCTGGTGCATGGACAGGCCTTCGTGCCCGGCCTGCTGGCACCGCTGGCCGTTGCGGGTATCGGGTTGGTGGCTGCGGTTGGCGCGCTGCTGGCGCGCCGCTCCCGTGCCCGCCGGGAGGCTGAGGAGTATGCGCGGGCCGTGCGTGCCCGCCTGGTGTCCGTGGTATCCCGCGGTCTCACTCGCCCCGCCGACGGCGTGCTGGTGCGTCATCGGATGCTTCGCCAGGCCCTGGAACTGCCGCGGTAGCGCCGTACGGACTTTTCTTCCACACGAAAGCCTTTGGAGGCTCCCGGCACGCAGGCGGACTGGTTACGGGGGCGTGGCCCGGGCTCGCCCTGCGCGCGCCTGCCGGTCCTTGGAACCAGTTGTGCAGGCAGCAGAGGGATGCGGCCGGACCGGAGCACCGGTGTCCACAGGTGAGGTTCGTGCAGGGGGTACTGCCCCCGCATAAACAGGTCGGTGGCGGCCCGGACCTGGTGCACGGCACTGTTGGAAACAGTCGGCGGCACGCCGGTCCCAGCCTGAGCCACGGCAAGTCACCGCAAAGGAGCATCCCATGAGCCGTCAACTAGATCTCGTTGTCCAAGGCGTCCTCGGCACCAACCCGGCCGTGACCCGAACCTCCGGAGGGCGCGCCTACTGCTACTTCCGCCTGGCCACCTCGCCGTCGTTCCGAACCGCCCAGGGTTGGCGGGACGGCCAGACCATCTGGTTCACCGCCAAGGCGTGGGGAGCGCTTGCTGAGAACCTCGGGCGTTCCCTGCACAAGGGCGACCCGGTGGTGCTGGTGGGGCGGTTCACCCAGGAGAGCTGGTCCAAGGGATCGGAGGAGTTCTCCACCAACGTGCTGACCGTTTCTTGCGGCGGACACGACCTGACGCGCGGGGAGTCGCGCTTCATGCGGATCGTGCACCGCAGCGATACCGAAGACGACGGCGATGCGGCCACCTCGGAGGCGTCAACCACCACTTCCTCCGGCTCCGCCGGCTCGGCGCAGTCCGCCGGGTCCGCACCCAGCCCGGACACTGCCGGGCTGCCGGCCCCCACACCGGCGCCGTCGGCCGGGCTTCCCGAGCCTGCTCCGGCTCCGGTCGCTGATCCGGTGGCGCCGGGGCAGGCGGCGCCCCCAGTCATGACGCCTGCATCCGAGCCGAATGCGCTCGACTACGTGCTCGCGGACGAGCAGGAGTGACGCCGGCGGGGGAGCGGCCGGCGCGGGGCGGCGTAGTGCCCGCCCACCTGGCGCCGGTGACGCTTGCCGGTGGGCAGGTATGCGTGCGTAGGAGGCAGCAGGCTATGCGATGACGTGAACGTCAAGATCCGCTGGATGGGCGACGCCGAACACCTCGATCAGCACTCGTGCCGCCATCGCCGTCGCCTCTTGCGCCTTTGAGGCCGGCAAGCGATAACCCAAGAACTCGGGCTCCTGCTCCCAGCCCAGGGCTACGAGCGCCTCCAGGGCGGCCTCAGTCAGCACGGCGCGCCCATGCTGGTCGAGCAGCGTCACCCCCAGGGAAACCTCGCCAGACGTCCCGAAGGCCTTAAGGCGGGGCGGCTCCGGTGAGGGCGCCGGCCGACGGCGGACGCGCAGGGCACGCAGGAAGCGGGAGTCGGCGGGAATACGCGCGGCAGTCTGCGCACTGACAATCGGCGCGCTGACGGTGAGCTCCACGACGACCACGCCGGCAATGCCACACTGAAGCAGCACGTGGGCGAGCGACGGGATGAGGCGGTCCCAGGAGCCGACGTCCAAGCTGCTGGCCAGTTCGTCAGCTGGTCGGGCGAACGTGTGCGTGGGGTGCGCGGGGAGACCTGCGCCGGTGGGACCCGTTGTAGACATACCTGGAACGGTAGCCGCCAAGCGGGCGTCGCCACACCACGAGTCGGCGTGTCCTGGCGTGTCACCACCGGGATTTCAAGGCCCACTGGTTACCGTGGCTTGCAGTCCCGGCGTGCCTGCGTCGGCCACGAGCAGGAAGCAGCTTCCCCATGATCCGATTCGACAACGTCTCCAAGGTATACAAGCGCGGCGCCCGGCCCGCGCTCGACGACGTAACCATAGAGATCGAGCGCGAGGAGTTCGTGTTCTTGGTGGGCGCATCGGGCTCCGGCAAGTCCACCTTCCTACGGTTGACTCTGCGTGAGGAGCGGCCCACCTCCGGGCGTATTCACGTGCTCGGACGCGATCTGTCACAGATCTCCAGCTGGAAGGTCCCCAAGCTGCGCCAGGAGATGGGATTCGTCTTCCAGGACTTTCGCCTGCTGGAGAACAAGACCGTGTTTGAGAACGTCGCCATCGCCTCGCAGGTGATCGGCAAGCCCCGCCACTACATTCTCTCTGCCGTGCCCGAGGCGCTTGAGCTGGTGGGGCTGTCCGGGAAGGACAAGCGGCTGCCGCATGAGCTGTCCGGCGGTGAGCAGCAGCGCGTGGCCATTGCGCGCGCGATGGTCAACCGGCCCAAACTGCTTATGGCCGATGAGCCCACCGGAAACCTTGACCCGTCTACCTCCGTTGGCATTATGCGTCTGCTGGACCGCATCAACCGCCAGGGCACCACCGTGGTCATGGCCACCCACGACGACGAGATCGTCGACCAGATGCGCAAGCGCGTCATCGAGCTCAAGGCGGGCGAGGTGGTGCGCGACCAGGCTCGCGGCGTGTATGGGTCAGACCGTTGAGGTCGACCCCGCCGGCAGTGAGCGCTGCGAGGGCTGCGAATCCCGTAAAACCCGTGAATGAGGTACTGAGGTAAACGCATGCGATTCCGTTTCATCGTCTCCGAGACCTTCAAGGGGCTCAGCCGCAACCTGGTGATGACCGTCTCGGTGATCCTGGTGTCCTTTGTGTCATTGCTGTTCGTCGGGGCCTCGGTGCTGCTGCAGAACCAGATCTCCGTGATGAAGGGCGACTGGTATGACAAGGTTGAGGTCAGCGTCTATATGTGCCCGCCGTCCTCGAATGCGGCGGCATGCGCCGACGGCGAGGCCACGCAGGAGCAGATCGACGCCGTTGAGGAACTGATCAAATCGGACACGCTCGCCCCCTACATCGAGGCCTACTCGATCGAGTCGAAGGCGGACGCATACGAGCGGTTCATGGAGGCCTACGGGGAGTCTCGCATCGGCCGCAACGCCACCGAGGACATGATGCCGGTGTCCTTCCGGATCAAACTAGTGGAACCGGAGAAGTACCGGGTGGTCGCCGAGCAGTTCACCGGACGCGCCGGGGTCGAGCGTGTCATCGACCAGAGCGAGACCCTAGACCCCCTATTCGTGCTGATGAATCGAGTCTCCTGGATCACCGGCGGGCTGGCGGCGATTCTGGCGCTGACGGCGGTACTGCTGATATCCACCACCATTCGACTGTCCGCCATGAGCCGCTCCAAGGAGACCGGCATTATGCGGCTAGTCGGCGCCTCGAACCTGTTCATCCAGCTGCCCTTCATGCTTGAGGGCGCCATTGCCGCACTGATCGGTGCGATCGGCGCGGTGGCCGCGCTGTGGGCGGGGCCCGCTACATCGTCACGGACTGGTTGGCAACCTCGCTTAAATTCACCGCCTTTATCGGCACCGGCGACGTGGTACGCCTGGCCCCCTGGCTGCTGCTGGCCGCCGTCCTCCTGGCCCTGGCCTCATCCGCCTTCTCACTGTCCAAGTACACAAGGGTCTGATTGCCATGTTCTCAGTCCGCTCGTCCCTTCAAGCGCGCCGCGCCCGCCGTCGTCTCGGGCGGCGGGCCCGCCGCGCCGTCGCAGGCGCCGTCGCCCTGGTCCTGGCCGCTGCACCCGCATACGTCGGCGCGCAGGCCGACGAGCGCCAGGACGCCGTCGACGACCAGGCCGCCGCGCAGCGCAAGCAGGCCGAGCTGGCCGCATCCCTGGAGGGCGTGTCCGCGGAGCTGGGGCAGGCCTACATCGAGCTGCAGAACGCCCAGGCGTCCCTAAGCACCGCACAGACCGAGCTCGATAACGCTGAAATCGTGCTGGCGCAGAAGGAACGCGAGCAGCAGACCGCCGCGGACCGCCTGGCCGTGGCCGAGTCCGAGCTGGCGACCCTGCGCGAACAGGCGGAGCAGACGCAGACGGCTGTCGACGAGAACACCACATCGGTAGCCGACCTGGTGGTAGCCACCTATCAGGGTGACAGCGCCGTAACCTCCTGGACCTACGTGCTCGCTTCCGACTCTGTCGACGAGCTCACCGACCGTGCCTCCACCATGGAAATTGCCACCGGCGTGCAGGAGTCCGTCCTGTCCGCCGCCGAGGAGGAGCGCGCGCAGGCCGCTAACCGCCAGGCCCGCCAGAACGCGACTACCGAGCGCGTCGCTACGCTGAAGACTGAGGCTGATGCCGCCAAGGCAGCCGCGCAGACCGCCAAGGACACCGCCAAGACCAAGCGTGACCAGGTGGCCGCGCTGAAGGCCGAGAAGGAGACGGCTGCGTCTAATCTGGAGACGCAGAAGGCCGGCCTGGAGAAGCAGCAGGCGCAGGCGGCAGCCGATGAGCAGGCCGCCGCCGCCAAGATCGCGGAGCTGGACGCGGCCAACAGGTCTTCCGCCGGCTATACCGGATCGGCGTCGGGCTCGGGGGCCTCGTCCTCACTGGGCAGCGGCGCCATCGGGCACCCCATCGCCGGGCCCCTCATTGTTGCCTCGCCCTTCGGCTACCGCGTCCACCCCATCACGGGGCAGAGGAGGCTGCACGCCGGAGTCGACCTCGTGGCCTCATCCGGCACCCCCCAGTATGCGGGCGTGGCCGGAACCGTCACCCACAACATCAACAGCTCGTGCGGTAATGGCGTCTTCATCAACGGAGGCGTGATCAACGGGCAGTCCGTGGTGCTGGCCTACTGCCACCTGTCTGCGATCTCTGTGCCCAATGGCGCCACCGTCACCCGGGGGCAGACGATCGGTCTCACGGGCATGACCGGGGAGCCACGGGGCCCCACGTCCACTTCGAGGTGATTATCAACGGTACGGAGATCGACCCCATGACCCTGCCAGGGTTCTGAGGGTTGGACCCGGCGCCGCCTTGGGCGTCAGCTGCGGCGGCGCGGGGATGCGCTGACCGCTCAGGGCGCGGCGCTCGGGCCTGTGGCTGGGCGTCTTGGCGACCGGAGCGGTCGGCAGTAGGATTCGGCGCCGTAGTGTGACGGACCGGGACGAGGGAAGGAGACTCCGGTGGCCAAGAAGACCGAGGGGACCAAGAAGCTCACCCCGGCCGAGCGCGCCAAGGCGGCAGCCGCCGCGCACAAGACCATCGCCCGCAATCGCAGGGCGACGCACGACTACTTCATCGAGGACCGCTACGAGGCCGGCCTCGCCCTGACCGGCACCGAGGTGAAGGCCCTGCGCATGGGGCGGGCCTCCCTGACCGAGGCGTGGATCGAGATCGACCGCAACGGCGAGGCCTGGCTGCAGGGCGCCCACATCCCCGAGTACCTGCAGGGCACTTGGAACAACCACTCCCCGCGTCGCAAGCGCAAGCTGCTGCTGCACCGCTCCGAGCTGGACAAGCTGGCCCAGCGGGTGCAGGCCAAGGGCTACACTATCGTGCCGCTGGAGCTTTACTTCATCGATGGTCGCGTCAAGCTGGAGCTCGCCCTGGCTCGCGGTAAGCAGGACTGGGACAAGCGCCAGGCCCTGCGGGAGGCGCAGGACAAGCGCGAGGCGGCGCGCGCCATGGCTTCCGCCAACCGGCGTCGCGGCTGACACGGGTGTCCCGGTAAGCCTCCCTTTGAGGGGCGTGACGGCGCCCGCCGACGAGCGAGCGCCGTCGTCCGGACCGCCAAGCCCGGACGACGGGCGGGCTGCGACGACCAGCGGGGCGGCTCGCCCTACCAGCGGTCGTGCACGTGGGTGCGGATGCGCCGGTCGTACAGGTCCGCCAGGGCGGCGTGCAGCTGGTCGCTCAGCGGTTCCAGCGCGGCGGCCGCGGCGTTGGCGCGGGCCTGCTCGGCGCTGCGCGCGCCGGGGATCACCGTGGTCACGCCCGGCTGGTCCAGGATCCAGCGCAGTGCCACCTGGGCGGGCGTGGCGCCGGCCGGGCCGAGCTCGCGGCACAGGGAGGTGAATTCCTGGGCGGCCTTGACGCCGACGTCGAAGGGCACCCCGGAGAAGGTCTCGCCGATGTCGAAGGCGGAGCCGTCGCGGTTGTAGTTGCGGTGGTCGGAGGCAGGGAAGGTGGTGTCCTCGCGGTACCGGCCGGATAGCAGCCCGGAGGCCAGCGGCACGCGGGCGATGATTGCGGTGCTGGTGGCCTGCGCCGTCGGCAGCACCTGCTCCAGCGGCTTGCGGCGGAAGACGTTGAGGATGATCTGCACGCTGGCGCAGCCGGGGCGGCGCATGGCCTCCAGGGCCTGGGCGCAGGTCTCCACACTGACCCCGTAGGCGCGGATGCGGCCCGCCCCCACCATCTCCTCTAGCCAGTCCCAGGTGTGCTCGGCGGAGATCACCTCACTGGGCGGGCAGTGCAACTGCACCAGGTCCAGGGTGTCCACGCCCAGGTTCTGCCGGGAGCGGTCGTTCCAGGCCAGGAAGGCGTCGCGCGTGTAGTTCTCGGGGAGCTGCTCCACGCGCCGCCCCATCTTGGTGGCTACGGTGAGTCCGGCCTCGGGGTGGGCGGCGGTGAATGCGCCGACGAACTGCTCGGAGCGCCCGTCGCCGTAGACGTCGGCGGTGTCGATGAAGGTGACGCCTGCGTCGAGTGCCGCCTGCAGGGTGGCGGTGGCGTCCTCGGCGGTGACCTCGCCCCAGTCGGTGCCGAGCTGCCAGGTGCCGATGCCGACGGCGGAGATGTCGCGGTTCAGAGCGGGGAGTGGGCGGGTCTCCATGGTGCTTGCCTCCTGCGGTGGTGGGCTGGTGCCGCCAGCCTAGCGGTCCTAGTGACTCGGCGAAACAAAAAGTAGTGGTGAAGGTCTCGTAGCCGCTGCGGCGGGCGCTGGTATCCTTGAGTTGCTGAGGTTTCAGCGTGTTCCCGTGCCGCTCGCGGGCGGGAAGAACTCAACAGGGGATGATCGGTTTCGACGACGGTCGTGGATTCAGGAGAAGCGGGTCGAGGATGCACAGTCATCTCGTCAACGCCCTGTGCAAACCTATAGGTGCCGATAAAACTCGCGCCGACTTCGTCCTCGTCGCCTGACGAGAGCCGAAGTTCGCCAGCCCGGGAACGCTTCCGGCCCGGTTCCTGGCGTCATCTAGGAAGCCACTGCCGAGGCCCCATGCCACCGGGGGTCTCGGGACACTTAGGTGGCTGAGCCCGTCGGCGTCCTTGTTCGCGTGAGACGCCGGGGCTGAGAAAATCAGCAGCGAACTGCACCCGGAGAAGTCCTGTTGCATTGCCGTCGGACCGGGGTTCGATTCCCCGCATCTCCACTACGAACCTGCTGACGCGCCGATACGTCGACGTGTCAGCAGGTTTTCCACGTTTGCGTCCGGCTTTGATCGGTGTCGGTGTCGGAGGCGGTCTTTTGCACGACCTTGGTGACACTCCACGACCTTCGTGTGCGTTGCACGACCACCCCGGGGTCGTGCAACAGGCACCAAGGTCGTGGAGTACGGCCCGGGGTCGTGCAATACACGGGTGGGGTAACCGTTGCAGGCGGCCTAGGGATGCGGGGCCACGACGCCCCGCCCGCTGATAACTCTGAGGGTTGACCCTGACACGGTGTTAGGGCGCATGGTGGAGCCATGGCCGAGACCACGAGCCTCATGACGATCGGCGAGTTCAGCTCATTGACTCGCCTGTCGGTACGCATGCTGCGTCACTACGACGCTCACGGCGTCCTGGTACCCGTGGACGTTGACCCGTGGACGGGATACCGCCGCTATGCGCCGCACCAGCTGCGCGACGCCGCGGACATCCGGAACCTGCGTGATGTCGGGTTCGGCGTCTCCGCCATCTCCGCCCTGCTCGCCGCCCGCGGCACCCCGGCATGGTCGGCTGCGCTGGAGCTCCAGCGCGAGACCGTCGTCGAGGAGGCGCGCGCCGCCCAGGCTCGGCTGGCTCTCATCTCTCGCCTTATCGAAGGAGAAACCAGCATGTCCATCACCGTCGAGCGCCGCACCATCGCGGCCATGACCATCGTCGCCCTGCGCGACGTCGTCCCGACCTACGCCGACGAGCACCTTCTCTGGGCTCGCATGATGCCCGAGATCACCCGGCAGGGCATCAAACCGATCGGCCCGTGCGGAGTGATCGAGCACGACGCCGAGTTCACCGAACGAGATGTCGACGAGGAGATCTTCCTGTCCGTCGCCCCCGGAACAACGGCCGCGTCCCCGCTGCAGGTCCACGAGCTTCCGGCTCGGGACTGCCTCGTGGCCCACGTCGTCGGGCCGTACGACCAGATCACCGGGGCTCATGACCGGCTGGCCACCCGAATCGCCGCAGAGGGGCTGACACCCCCGGCCGACGACTCCCTGGCGGGGAAGGCGTTCAACATCTACCTCACGACGCCGGACGCGGTTCCCGCGGATCAACTCGTGACCGAGGTATGCATCCCGCTCGGCTGAGCGTGCAGTCGCACGACAGCGAAGCCCGGAGTGATTGCGGCAATCCGCCTCGTCGGTGAAGCCCGGGAAGGGGCGAATCATCGGCGAGGCGGATTGTCCAGGGATAGAACCCGCAGCGCCTGGCGGTCAGAAGTAGCCGGCTTTCGTGTCGGACCTTCGTGAGACTCTGTTGGCATGGAGAACAACTACCTGGAGGCGGTCGGGTTTCTTGCCGACTGGCAAGCAACGTATGACCTGCTAACGCCGCCTGCAATGATGGGCCTGCCGCGCAACGATCAGTTCAACCACATCGTGGTCTACGCCGACGACTCGGGAGCCAACATCTGCCTGTTCGAGACGGCGGACGGCACCTCGAGCGAGTCACTCACCGTTGCTGGCCCTGCGCGAGTCAGCGTCGAAGGCTGGCAGGTCGTTCCGGGCGTCGCTCACGTCAGCGTCCTCTACGAGGATGGTGAGGAGATGACTCGCCTGCTGATGTGGGTCGATGACCCCCATATGTATCCGGTGCATGGGCTTGATGCGGACGGCCCGGTGGCCCGCTTCCACGACTACCGGGTTGGTGCGATCGCCGTGAACGTCGAGGTGTTCGACTCGGAGGAGGAGTGGAAGAAGACCCAGACGCCGATCAGCATGAAGGACTCGCCGGCCAAGAGGATGGACGAAGACCTGCCCGAAGAGGTCTACATCGGCCCACGGTTCGTCGCGAGCCCGTGGCTGTTCGCGCTCTACGGCGGCGAGGCGGGGCCGGAAGATGCCAGCCCCATTGGCATGCTTAAGGCCGTCTGCAATGAGGTGACGATCGTGACGAACCGCCTAACCGGAAATCAGTGGTACAAGGTGAACGCCGATTGCGGATTCCCCATCACACTGGGGCTGCCCATCGACACAACACCTGCGCCGCAACCCGGGAGCGTGGTGGACGGCAAGGCGTTTCTCACGGGCACTACGGGCTTCTGGCTATCCGACTACCAGGAACCGTACGCGTAGCGCCGCGCGCCGGCGGCGCGGGTTCTCGGAGGCCGAGTGAGCCCGGCCCCCAGAGGGGGAGCCGGCCGGGCGGCGTCGATCAATTACCGAATCAGCCGAGATGCTTCTCGAGGTGGTCGCGGTAGGCGGCAAGGTCCGCCTCGACGTTGGGGTTCTTGAAGATGTCGAAGATGCCGAACTCGGGCAGCACCTCGAAGCCGCAGAAACGGAAGGTGCAGGTGATGTTGCTGAGTATGTCCGCCAGCGAACGCCCCTGGAGCGTCGGGTTGGACGGCTCATCGAACGCCTCCCGGGGCGCGTTCCACGTGGTGCAGACGAGCGCCTTGCGTGGTGCCATCAGCCCACCCGAGCCGTACGGCTTGGTCGGATCCTTGCGCGTGCGGCCATCTCCGGTCAGGAAGGTCTGATCGTGCAGGCCGACGTTGAACACCTCGTCGGTGTACTTCTTCCAGATCCACGGTGCGGAGAACCAGTTGATGGGAGTCTGCACGACGACGACGTAGGCACTGCTGGCCGAGCAGGAGTACGAGTCCATCGCCCTGGCCGCGATAGCCAAGAAGTGCTCGATCGCGCGTCCATCTGTGTATCACTACTACGCCACGAAGGAGGAGGTCTATCTCGACCTGATGCGGCGCGAGTACGCCGCATGGGCGGCGGAGATGCGCGCGAGCTTCAAGCGGCGGATGGCGCGGGAGGAGTTCTGCCGCGAGCTCGCCGAGTCGCTGCTCGGCCGCCGGCTCATCCTGCAGCTTCTCGCTATCAACGACGCCTCCCTGCGCAGCAAGTGCGGTGACGAGGCCATAATGGACTTCCAGCGCGACATCCACCCGTTCTTCGTCGAGCTTGCGGAGGTTCTGCGCAAACAGTTCCCCAATGCGGCGGAGTCCGAGTGTGAAATGTTCCGGACGCAGCTCACGATGTACAGCTACAGCATCTACCCACTGCTCAGCTACCCAGAGGGGTTCGTGGCGCAGGTCGGGCGGATGATTCTCTACGGCGAGGTTGCGCCGATTGGGGATCTGGTGACGATAGGTCTCATGCTCCTCAGTGCCGAACTGCACTAGTCGAGGGGCTCGGCTTCCAAAGTGGTATCGCAAGCCCCCGCGCAGCGGCCGACCCGCGTGCCGCCCGGCCGCGTCGAGCTAGCGGTTGGTGTAGGCCTGGCAGTTCTTGTCGAGCCATCGGCGTCCGATATCGAGGTCGCCGTCAATCATGGGCACCACGATGTACGAGTGCATCTCGGCGAATTCCGGAGCGTAGGTGGTGATGGCGTTGAGGGTGGGGAAGGTTCCCAGTTGCACCTCGGCGCTATCCATGCGCGTGGCGTTCCCGGCGTCGGCTGCGTTCAAGTACTCGTCGATCCAGCCGCACTGCCAGTACAGGGCCTCGGAAACCGCGAGGTCTCCCTCGGCCACGTGAACGACCACGCCGGTGGAGTCGGGGTCCAGCCCACTGCCCTCCAGACTGCGCCGGGCCGCCAGGTTCTCTGCGTCGGCCTCAAAGGTGAGGTCGGAACCATCCTGCGTCTGAACGGTGGCGCCTGCGGCCTGTGGACAGAACATGACCGCCTCTTCTCGCAACCATGCGACACGCCCGCCTCGGAATCGAAGGATACGCGCCGCAGGTACCTGTGTGTGCCTTTCAACCCGGTTCTTCGGACTCGCGCGCCCGGGCGGAGCGGAAAGGGGCGGCGGTACGCGTACTCTCCGCCCATGACGCCGACGACGCCGCCCCGCCCGCCCTACGAGCCCGCCACCGCGCTCGTACTCCAGCGCCTCGAGGCCGCCGGCGGACTCCCGCCCCTGAATAGCGCCACGCTGCCCGCCCGTCGCCTACCGGTCGCCCAGCGTCGCGCCGCCTTCCTGACGGCCCACCCGGAGGTGCGCCTGCGCGAGGAGACCCTGACCCGCGAAGACGGGACCGCCATGCCGCTGACGGTGGTGCTCCCGCCCGACGACGAGGTACAGCCCGGCGCTCCACTGCTGCTGTCCATCCACGGCGGCGGCCGGGTGATGGGTTGCCGCTTCGACGACCTGGCCGCCCCGGCCAACTGGGCGCGATGCTTCGGCGGCATCGTCGTCGCCCCGGAGTATCGCCTGGCCCCGGAGCACCCCGCACCCGCAGCGGGGGAGGACTGCCTGGCGGCGCTGACCTGGGCTGCCGCGCACGCCGCGGACTATGGGGCGGATCCGGAACGCATCGTGGTCGTCGGGCCCAGCGGCGGTGGGGGACTGGCCGCCTGCCTGGCCCTGGCCGCCCGCGACCGCGGCGGGCCCCGGGCGCTGGGCTACCTGCTCGACTACCCGATGCTGGACGACCGTACCGGGCTACCCGGCCCCGACGGCACGGTGCAACCGCCGTCGGCCCGCCAGTTCCCCGACGACGGGCTGTGGCCGGCGCAGTGGAACGACTGGGCCTGGGAACAGATCCTGCCCGGTCGCCGCGGCGGGTCCGAGGTGAGCGAATACGAGGCGGCCGGCCGCGCCGTCGACCAGCTGGGCGCTCTGGCCGGGCTGCCGCCGGTGTTTCTGTCGGTCGCTGGGGCCGAGACCTTCCGGGACGAGGTGGTCGCCTTCGCCGCCGCCCTGTGGCGCGACGGCGGGGACTGCGAACTGCACGTGTGGCCGGGCGCCACCCACGCCATGGAGTACGTCAGCGCCACCTGGCTGCGCGACGGCCTGGAGGCCGCGCGACTGAGCTGGCTCACTCGGCTGCTGGAGCCCGAAGACCCGCGCCTCAACCTGTCGCGGGTGATGGGGGAGGGGACCTTCCCGACGATTACGGTGGCTGCCCCGGGCGGTGGGGCCGGCGGCGAGCTCAATGACGAACAATGACGGACTGGGTCGGCCACAGGCGTGTCCGTGACCGACCTCGGCACGTTAGTTCTACCGGTCTCGGCGCGTCATTAGTGCCGGTCTGGGCGTGTTACTGGTGCCGGTCTGGGCGTGTTACTGGTGCCGGTCTGGGCGTGTTACTGGTGCCGGTCTGGGTGGAGGGCGGCCATGAGCGGCTCGTAGTGAGCCACAACCGCCTCGCGGTAGGCCTCCGCGTCCCCGGCACGGGCCGCCTGCAGCATCGCCCGGTGGGCGTTGGCGGTCTTGACGATGTCATCGGGGTGCGGCGCGTCAAGCATGGGAACCGTCATGGTGTGGATCGCCCACAACGCCTCCATCAGGTGTGCGAAGAGCTGATTGGGCACCGGCGCCAGCAGCATCCGGTGGAAGCCGCGGTCCTGGTCGGTGAAGGTCTCCCCGCGCGCCGCCAGCGCCTCCATCTCATCCACTATCGCGTCGATCTCGGCGTCCTCGCGCTCCCGCCATGCCTCCAGCACGGCGTCGGTCAGGGCCGTGTCCAGGGTGCGGCGGACCTCCACCACCTCGCGCAGGCTGCGGTAGTCGTCCCCCGGCTTCAGCAGGCCCCGGAAGACGAGCGACTCGACCATCGGCCGCATGGATACCTGGCCCACGAACATGCCATGGCCGTGACGTACCTCCACGATGTCCAGCGCGGTGAGCGTGCGCACGGCCTCCCGCACGGAGGAGCGCGACACGCCCAGCGTCTCGCACAGCTGCGACTCGGTCGGCAGGGGATCACCGGGCTGCAGGTGGGACAGCAGGATGTAGTCCTTGATGGCGTTCATCGCGCCTGTGGCCTGGGTCGTTGCTCCGCTTATTGAGGCGTAAGCGCCCCGCTTCATGTCCACCACGGTGATCGTTCCTCTTCGGCTCCGGTAACGGTGTCCTGCTTGTGCGTGTCTGCTGGCCAGGGGAGAACGGGATGGTTCCCGGGTCATCGTTACACACAATCACGGCTCCGTCCGGGGATTGATCAGATGTCTGATGCCTGCTACAGTGATTCTACCGACGTCAGACAACAGACGTCCGATCTCAGGAGACCTCAATGACGATCTCGACTCCCCGCGCCTCCCGCCGCGACTTCATCCGCCTGTCCTCCACCCTCGGCGTCGCAGCCGGCCTGACCGCCGCCCTCGCTGCCTGCGGCGGCTCCGACTCCACCGGTGCCGGCTCCGGCGCCACTGCGTCGGCGGGCGAACCTGCCGCCAACGCCGCCGCCTCCAACGCCGACGGCACCATCACCGCTGGCATCTCCTACGAGCTGGGCACTAACGGCTACGACCCCATGACCACCTCCGCCGCGCTCACCGTCGCCGCCAACTGGCACACCCTGGAGGGCCTGACCGAACTGCACCCCGCCACCCGCGAGTGCTACGCCGCCCTGGCCGCCGGCCTGCCCAACCAGGTGGATGACACCACCTACGAGGTGACCTTGCGCGACGGCGCCGCCTTCTCCGACGGCACGCCCGTGACCGCCGACGACGTCGTCTTCTCCTTCGAGCGCGTACTGGACCCGGGCAACAACTCCCTTTACTCCCAGTTCATCACCTTCATCGACTCCGTGGCGAAGAAGGACGACGCCACCGTCACCATCACCACCAAGTACCCCTACTCGCTCGTGGCCGAGCGCATCAGCGTGGTCAAGATCGTGCCGCGCGCCGCCGTCGAGGCCGATGCCGCCGCCTTCGACATGAACCCCATCGGCACCGGCCCCTACACCATGACCGACAACGGCGCCGCCTCCCAGACGATCGTCTTTGAGCGCAACGACAACTACAACGGCCCGCACCCGGCGCTGGCCAAGTCCATGACCTGGCAGATCCTGCCCGACGACACCACCCGCACCAACGCCATCACCTCCTCCGCGGTCCAGGCGATCGACGCCGTCCCCGTGGCCAACCTCGCCACCATGCAGGCGCCGATCACCGTGGCCGCTCAGCAGGGCTTCTCCCTGCTGTTCGCCATGTTCAACAACGCCACGCTCTCCGACGTCCGGGCCCGCCAGGCGATCCTGTACGCCCTGGACTACGACAAGATCTGCGAGACCGGTATGGGCACGCTCGCCACCCCCGCCACCTGCTTCGTCCAGGCCGACCACCCCGCCTACAAGCAGGCCAGCACCGTCTACACCTACGACGCCGACAAGGCCAAGTCTCTGCTGGCCGAGGCCGGGGTGACCAGCATCAACCTGCTGTGCTCCGATCACGGCTGGTTCGCCTCCGTCCGCCCAATCATCCGCGAGAACCTCGAGTCCCTGGGCATCACGGTGCACTATGACGAGAAGAAGTCCGCGGATGTCTACTCCTTCATCGACTCCGCCCAGGGCGACTGGGATGTGGTCATCGCCCCGGGTGACCCCTCCGTCTTCGGCAATGACGCGGACCTGCTCATGCGCTGGTGGTACGCCGGCGACACCTGGACCGACACCCGCCTGCACTGGAAGGGCACCGACGCCTACAACCAGGTGCAGGCCGCCCTGGACGAGGCCGTCCAGCTCGACGGCGAGGCCCAGGTCGCCAAGTGGCAGGAGATCTTCGACCTGATCGCCGCGGACGTGCCGCTCTACCCGATCTTCCACCGCAAGTCGCCCACCGCCTACGACGCCGAGGCACTCGTCGGCTTCCAGCCGATCGCGCTGACCGGACTGTCCTTCGTCGACGTCGGCACGACCGCCGCCTGACCCCCGGCAGCCCAGACCTACCCCAGCGAAGGACTACCCCAGTGTCCAACCTCCTCCGCCTGATCGGCCGCCGCCTGGTGGCGCTGCCGATCATGGTGCTGGGCGTGACACTGCTCGTGTTCGTCGTCATGTCGTTCTCCTCGGCCGACCCGGCGCGCCTGGCGCTGGGGGAGGCCGCCACGGCAGACGCCCTCGAGCAGTACCGCCAGGCCCACCACCTCAACGACCCGTTGCTGCAACGCTTCTGGGACTACCTGGTGGGCCTGGCGCACGGCGACCTCGGCACCACCTTCACCGGCGTGAAGATCAGCGATATGGTCGCCAGCGCCTTCCCCATCACCCTGCAGCTGACCTTCATCGGCATCTTCCTGGCCGTCATCGCCGCCACCATCCTCGGCGTGCTCGCCGCCCTGTACCGGGACGCCTGGCCCGACCAGGTCATCCGCGTGATCTCCATCCTGTGCCTGGCCACTCCCTCCTTCTGGCTGGCCCTGCTGCTGATCCAGTGGTTCGGCGACATCCCCGGCGCCACCGGTACCTTCCCCTCGGTGGTCACCCAGTGGGTCTCCCTCGGCGACGACCCCGGCGCCTACATGCGGCAGATCTTCCTGCCCGCCCTGGCCGTCGCCGTGCCCAACACCGGCACCCTCACCCGCGTGGTGCGCACCGCCATGGTCGAGGAGCTCGACCGCGACTACGTGCGCACCGCCATCGGCGCCGGCATCCCCAAGCACGTCGTCGTCGCCCGCAACGTGCTGCGCAACGCCCTGATCACCCCGCTGACGGTGCTGGGCCTGCGCCTCGGCTACGCCATGGGCGGCGCCGTGGTCATCGAGATGATCTTCAACATCCAGGGGATGGGGCAGCTGATCTTCCAGGGCATTACCCGCAATGACGTCAACATCGTCCAGGGCGTGTCCATCACGGTCGCACTGGCCTTCATCATCATCAACATCGTCGTTGACATGCTCTACGTGCTGGTCAACCCGAGGATCAGGAGCGTCTGATGCCCCACCGCCGCACACTGGAGAAGGTATCCGCCCCCGGCCTGCGCTTCCAGGGCTGGCACCGCCTGCCGCTGGGCTCCAAGATCGCCGTCATCGTCCTGGCCGCCATCGCCCTGCTGGCCGTCTTCGCCCCGCTCGTGGCCCCCTACAGCCCGGGCGCCACCGGCCTGGCCTCCGCCCAGACCGTCACCCATGTGGAGGGCGTGGGCGACGTCGTCTCCTCCGACCCCGCCGTCGCCCCCTCCGCCGCCCACCTGTTCGGCACCGACGCCACCGGCCGGGACATCTTCTCCCGCGCCGTCTACGGCGCCCGCGTGTCCCTGGTGGTGGGCCTGAGCGCCACCGGCATCGCCCTGGCCCTGGCCGCTGTGCTCGGCGCCATCGCCGCCACCAGCCGCAAGTGGATCGGGGAGGTGGTTATGCGCGTGCTCGACGTGCTCATGTCCTTCCCCGGGATCGCGCTCGCGGCCGTGCTGGTGCTGGCCATGTCCGCCTCCGGGCTGCCGATGGTGGCCGTGATCATCATCGCCACGGCGGTGGTATACACCCCGCAGCTCACCCGTGTGGTGCGCGCCAACGTCCTCGCCCAGTTCGGGGAGGACTACGTGGCCGCCTCCAAGGTCATGGGAGCCCGCGTCCCCTGGATCCTGGCCAAGCACGTGGTGCGCAACTGCGTCGCCCCGATCATGGTCTACGCCACCGTCCTGGTGGCCGACGCCATCGTCTTCGAGGCCTCGCTGTCATTCATCGGGGCCGGCATCAAGGCGGTCAACACCCCCACCTGGGGCAACATGCTATCCGAGGGCAAGGCCCTGCTGCTGTCCGGCCACTGGTGGCCGACCTTCTTCCCCGGCCTGATGATCCTGATCACCACCCTGTGCCTGAACATCCTGTCCGAGGGCCTGACCGACGCGATGGCCTCCCCACGCATCCGCGCCCACGTGGACGTCGAGGCCGATGAGGAGGCCATGCAGACCGAGCAGGCCTGGGACGAGGCCGGCCACGCCGTCCGCGTCCACGCCGACGACGCCGCCGACGCTGTCCCCGGCGGGCAGAAGAGTGCCCTGACCGGGATTGTGGAGCCCGCCGCCGAGGAGGTACCGCTCGCCGAGCGGCTGGCCGCCCTGCGCCGGGCGGAGCTCGCCCGCCACGACCGGCTCGTCTACCCCACTCCGGAGGCGGAGCCCGTACTGGAGGTGGAGGACCTCTCGATCGCCTTCCCCGCCCAGCACGGGGAGGTCAACATCGTCGACGGCGTGTCCTTCTCCGTGCGCCCCGGCGAGACCATGGGACTGGTCGGCGAATCCGGCTGCGGGAAGTCCATCACCTCCATGGCGGTCATGGGACTGCTGCCGGCAAGCGCCCGCATCACCGGGCGGATCCGCTTCCGGGGCCGCGACCTGCTGGAGCTGAGCCCCAAGGAGCACAATGCCCTGCGCGGCCACGAGATGAGCATGATCTACCAGGACGCCCTGTCCTCGCTGAACCCCTCCATGCTCATCCGCTCCCAGATGAAGCAGCTCACCTCCCGCGGCGGCACCCGCAGCGCCGAGGAACTGCTTGAGCTGGTGGGCCTGGACCCGGTGCGCACGCTGAAGAGCTACCCGCATGAGCTGTCCGGCGGGCAGCGTCAGCGCGTGCTGATCGCCATGGCGCTCACCCGCGACCCCAGCCTGGTCATCGCTGACGAGCCCACCACCGCCCTGGACGTGACCGTGCAGAAGCAGGTCATCGACCTGTTGAACCGGCTGCGCGAGCAGCTCGGCTTCGCCATGGTGTTCGTCAGTCACGACCTGGCCCTGGTGGCCAAGGTCGCCCACCGCATCACCGTCATGTACGCCGGCCAGGTGGTCGAGCAGGCCACCACCGCGGAGCTGCTGGAGAACCCCGTCCACGAGTACACCCGCGGCCTGCTCGGGGCGGTGCTGTCCATCGAGGCCGGCTCCAAGCGCCTGCACCAGGTGCGCGGCACCGTCCCCAGCCCGCAGGAGTTCGTATCCGGGGACCGCTTCGCCCCGCGCTCGTCCCATCCCGACGTCGGCCTGAACTCCCGCCCGGTGCTGCGGCCCGTGGCCGGGGCACGCGAGCACTACTACGCAACCACGCCCGAGCTCGAGGCGATCCTCGCCCAGGAGGCCCACTGATGAGCGCCGACAAGTACGCCGACTGGACCCCCGAGACCGACCCGGTCATCGAGCTGCGCCACGCCCACGTGATCCACAAGTCCCGTACCGGCAAGCTCTTCCGCCCCGACACCGTCCACGCCGTCAACGACGTCTCCCTGACGGTGCGCCGCGGCCAGACGCTGGGACTGGTGGGCGAGTCCGGCTGCGGGAAGTCCACTACCGCCCGCGTCATGACCGGCCTGCAGCCGCTGACCCGCGGAGAGGTCTACTTCAAGGGCCGTCCGCTCGGGCACTCCGCCGCCGACCGCCGCGCCCTGGGGTGCTCGGTGTCCGTGGTCTTCCAGGACCCCGCCACCGCCCTGAATCCGCGCATGATCGTGCACGACACGCTCATCGACCCGCTTAACGTCCACGGCATCGGCTCGCCCGCCGAGCGGGAGGCCAGGGTGCGTGACCTGCTGCACCTGGTGGGGCTGCCGCCCAGCGCCCTGGAGGTGCTGCCGCGGCAGATCTCCGGCGGGCAGCGCCAGCGCGTCGCCATCGCCCGGGCGCTGGCCCTGGACCCGGACATCATCGTCGCTGATGAGCCCACCTCCGCCCTGGACGTGTCCGTGCGCGCCCAGGTCCTGAACCTGCTGCAGGACCTGAAGGCCGCCCTCGGCCTGGGCCTGGTGTTCATCAGCCACGACATCAACACGGTCCGCTACGTCTCCGACCGCATCGCCGTCATGTACCTCGGCCGCGTCATCGAGATGAACACGACCGCGGAGATCTTCGCCCGCCCCAGCAGGAGTACACGCGCACCCTGCTCGGCGCCGTACCCAGCCTGCTCGAGGCCTGACCGGCCGGCCCCGCAAACCCACCCCGACCTGCACCCCAACCTGCACCCCAACCTGCACCCCAACCTGCAAGGAAACCATCACATGGACCCCCGCTTCACCGGCGTCATCCCGCCGGTCATCACTCCCTTCAAGCACGGCGAGATCGACCTTGACTCCCTCCGCCGCACCGTCGACTTCCTCGTCACCTCCGGCGTGCACGGACTGTTCATCGGCGGCTCCTCCGGCGAGATCGCCTACCTGACCGACTCCCAGCGCGACGCCGTGTTCACCGCCGCCGTGGAGCAGGCCGCCGGGCGCGTACCCGTGCTTGCGGGAGTCATTGACACCACCGCCCACCGGGTTATCGAGCAGGCCCGGCGGGCCGAGTCCCTCGGCGTCGACGCCGTCGTCGCCGCCTGCCCGTTCTACGCGATCAACGACGCCGGCGAGATCGCCGACCACTTCCGTGCCATCGCTGCCGCGCTGAGCGTGCCCCTGCTGGCCTACGACGTGCCCGTGCGGCTGAACGGCAAGAAGCTGGACCGCGACCTGCTCGTGGCCCTGGGCAAGGAGGGCGTGCTGGCCGGGGTCAAGGACTCCTCCGGGGATGACGTCGGCTTCCGTCGGCTGGTCGCGGCCAACGCCGCCGCCGGACACCCCCTGGCGCTGCTCACCGGGCACGAGTGCGTGGTAGACGGCATGGCGCTGCTGGGGGCTGACGGCTGCGTGCCCGGCTACGGCAATGTGGAGCCCCGCGCCTACGCGGAATTGTGGGAGGCTGCTCGCGCCGGGCGCTGGCAGGAGGCCCGCACCATCCAGGAACGGTTGTGCGCCGGCTTCGAGATCGTGTACGTGCCGCGCGGCCGCTCCGCCGACGCGTCCGGCATCGGCGCCTTCAAGACCGTCATGGCGGCCCAGGGCACCATCGACACCAATGAGATGGCCTTCCCGGTGCGTACCCTGGAGGGCGAGACCCGCGCCCGGATCCTGGCAATCGCCCGCACCCAGGGCCTGATCTGAGATGGCAGCCGTACTCGGCCGGGATGGCTACCGGCCCACCCCGAGCGAGCTGCTGGTGGGCGTGGACGTGGGCGGCACCAAGATCGCCGCCGCGCGCGTCGACGCCGCCGGAGCCCTACGCGGGCCCGTGCAGGAGGTGCCCACGCCGTCCCACGCGGGTCCGGCCGCCATGCTCGACACCATAGCCGGGCTGGTTGTGACCGTGGCCGCCGAGGGCGCGGACACGACGGCGGCGCGGCGCCCCGGTCCGGTGGCGGCGGTCGGCATCGGCGCGGCGGGCGTAATCGACACCGTGCGCGGCACGGTCGTCTCCGCCACCGCCGCCATCACCGGCTGGAGCGGAACGGATGTCGCCGGGGGAGTGGCCGAGCGACTGGCCGGTGCGGGCCTGGAGCGACTGGACGGCACAGTTCCCCCGGTATACGTCGACAACGACGTCAACGCCTATGCCGCCGGCGAGGCCTGGATCGGGGCCGGAGCCGGGGCCGCCTGCGCGCTGGTGGTGGCCGTGGGCACCGGCGTCGGCGGGGCGGTGATCCTGGATGGGAGCGTGCACCACGGGGCGCACTTCCTGGCCGGGGAGATGGGGCACATGCCCTGCGGCCTGGCGGCGGGGGAGCGGTGCACCTGCGGGCGGCCCGGCCACCTCGAGGCGGTGGCCGCCGGCCCCCAGATCGCCCGCCGCTACCGGGAGGCCACCGGCGCCCAGGACGTGGTCAGCGCCCACGCCGTCGAGCGCCTCGCCCGCGCCGGTGACCCCGACGCCCGTCGCCTGTACCGCGAGGCCGCCACCGCGCTCGGGCAGGCCATCGCCGGCGTAGTCACCGTGCTCGACCCCGACCGGGTCATCATCTCCGGAGGGCTGGCCCGCTCCGGGCGGCTTTGGTGGGATCCGCTGCGCGAGACCGTGCGTCGTGAGCTTATCGAGCCAGTGGCCACGGACTTGCCGCTCGTGCCGGCCGCCCTGGGCACGGCCGCGCCGATCATCGGGGCGGCCCACGAGGCCGCCCGGAGCCTGAGCCGTGCCGGCTGAAGCCCGCCCGGGCGCCTAGCTGCTGGGCGGTGTCACTCAGCCCACTGCCCAGCCACATCATCGCGCTGCATCAAGGAGTCTCATATGCAAACCCGCAACCCCGTACTCGAGCGCCTGCGCGGCGGACTGATCGTCTCCTCCCAGGCCTATCCCGGTGAGCCCATGCGCGACCCGCGCACCATGGACCAGGTCGCCCGGGCCTGCGTGGCCGGGGGCGCGGTCGGCATCCGCGCCCAGGGCCTGGCCGACCTGGCCCTGATCACCCAGCACGTGGACGTGCCCGTTATCGGGCTGTGGAAGGACGGCAATGAGGGCGTCTTCATCACTCCCACGCTCACCCACGCCATCGCCGTGGCTGCCACCGGCGTGCAGGTCGTCGCCCTGGACGGGACCCGACGTCCCCGCCCCGATGGCCGTACCCTCGCCCAGACCGTGTCGGGGCTCAAGGCCGCCCGTCCGGGCGTCCTGGTCATGGCCGACTGCGGCAGCCTGGACGATGCCCGAGCCGCGCAGGACGCCGGCGCCGATATCCTGGGCACCACCCTGGCCGGATACACCGGTGAGCGTCCCGTCACCGACGGGCCGGATATCGAGCTCGTCGACCAACTGGCGGCGATCGCCCGGGTCCCGGTAATCGTAGAGGGCCGGGTGCACACCCCGGCGCAGGCCGCGCTGGCCATGGATCATGGCGCCTTCGCCGTCGTGGTCGGCACGGCCATCACCCACCCCGCCACCATTACCTCCTGGTTCGTTGACGCCGTCACACGGCGGTGATGGAACCGGTGTGGTTCTTGTTGCGAATGCGCCTGAAGTGTTTGGTGTGGGCCACAAAACGGTACGCCACGCCGAGGAAAATGCCGCCATATCTGACAAATCGCCCCGTTTATGCATAGCGTTACGGCCAGCGGCACCGCATCGAGGTGCCCAACCGTCGTTCAGACGCCTAGACAAACGAGTATCCGATCGAGAGGCAGATACATGTCCATCAACCGCACCGAGCTCATTGCCGCCATCGCCGAGAAGGCCGGCCTGACCAAGACCGACGCCGACGCCTTCCTCGGCGCCTTCCAGGACGTCCTGGTGGAGAACGTCGCCAAGGGAGAGGCCGTCAAGATCACCGGTCTGATGGGTGTTGAGCGCGTCGAGCGCGCCGCTCGTACCGGCCGCAACCCCCGCACCGGTGAGGAGATCCAGATTCCCGCCGGCCACGGTGTGAAGCTCACCGCCGGCTCCGCCCTGAAGAAGGCCGCCTCCGGCAAGTGACCCGCAAGGGCCACACGGAGCGTCAGGGCCCCGAGGCGGCCTGAGGCTCCCGACCGCGCAAGGCGCGTCGCCCCCCGCACGGGCGGCGCGCCTTCGTTGTGCCCCACCATTCCCTCACAAACCGGAATGGTGCAACCACCACCAGACACCGCCAGGTCGGTAGGCGTTACGTGCCGAGGTCGGTAGATGTTACGTGCCGAGGGCGGCAGTCCTGCCCGCGGCAGTTGCCACCGCCTACGAGTCCGGGACCCGCTTCCTTCTGACGGACGATCCGGTTGGCGTGCGGGACCGCTACCTTCCGGGTATGACCGCCCCATCATCGCCTGTTCCCCCGGTCGGTCGGGATGCGCCCGGCCCGCGTTCCGCCCTGGTACTGGACGGCCTGGCCAAGGCCTTTGGGCAGAAGATCGCCGTGAATCTGCTCTCCCTGTCCATCCCCGCCGGCAGCCTGTACGGCATCGTCGGCCCCAACGGAGCCGGCAAGACCACCACTTTGTCCATGGCCACCGGCCTGCTGATGCCCGACGCCGGCCGTGCCCTGGTCCACGGCGTGGACGTGTGGGCTGATCCCGCCCGCGCCAAGGCCCTGCTCGGCGTGCTGCCCGACGGCCTGCGCACCTTCGATCGCCTCAATGGCCTGGAACTGGTCACCTACTCCGGGCTGCTGCGCGGCCTGTCCCGCGACGTCGTCATCCCCCGCGCCACCCAGCTCCTGCACGTACTGGACCTGTGGGATGCGGGCACCACGCTGGTGGCGGACTACTCCGCCGGAATGCGAAAGAAGGTGCACCTGGCGTGCGCTCTGGTCCACTCGCCCAGTGTGCTGGTGCTGGATGAGCCCTTCGAGGCGGTAGACCCCATCTCTGCCAAGACCATCCAGAGCATCCTGACTGACTTCATCGCCGCCGGCGGCACCGTCGTCATCTCCAGCCATGTCATGGTGACCGTGCAGCGCCTTTGCACCCACGTGGCCATCATCGACCAGGGACGCGTCGTCGCCGCCGGCACTACCGCTGAGGTGGCCGCCGGCGGAGACCTTGAGGACCGCTTCGCCCAGCTCGTCGGCGCCCGCACGTCCCGGGAGGAGCTGTCATGGTTGCGACCCTCGTCCGCCTGAGGTGGCGTATAACCCTCAACGCGCTGCGCAGCAATACCTGGGCCGCGATCGGCCTGGTCCTGGGGACTGCGGGTGCGCTGGGAATGCTGGCCCCGCTGGTCGTCGGGGCCATCGCCCTGGGACATGCCGACACGGCTGCGGCGACCGCGGTTATAGGCGCAGTCGGCGCCGTCACCACCGTCGGCTGGGCGGTAGCGCCACTGCTGCTTACCGGCGTCGACGTGACTCTGGATCCGCGCGCAATGGCCGCCTGGGCAGCGCCTTCCCGCGCCCTGAGCCGAGGACTGGCGGTGGCCGGCGCCGCCGGGGTGCCCGGCATAATCACCGGGATGGTGCTGCTCACCCCGGCCCTGACCTGGGCCGTCGCAGGGCGGCTAGGCGCCGCCCTGCTGGCGCTGGCACTGGCCCCTGCCTGCCTGGCTACCTGCGTGCTGCTGGGGCGCAGCATCGTCGTAGGCGCGGGGGTCTCCTCCTCCCGCCGCGGCCGCGACCTGCTTGCCGTCGTCGGCTTCTTCGCGGTCATGGCGCTCGCCCTGCTGCCCTCCCTGCTGAATGCGGTGCTGGATATGGAGCAGTTCGATCTGAGCGGGGTGATGACGATCGCCAGGGTCCTGGGGCTGACACCATTCGGCTGGGCGCTCGCGGCACCCGGATACCTAGCCCAGGGCGAGATGGCGGCGGCGGTGGCGCTGAGCACTGGGGCGGTCGCCCTGCCGCTGGTACTGGCGCCGATCTGGCACCGGGTCGTGGTCCGTGTCATGACTGGGCCCGCACGTAGCCGCACCCGCTCCCACGCATACGCCGCGGCGTCGGTGCCCGGGGGCGAGTCCGCTAAGGACGGCGCAATCGACGTGCTGCCCTGGCAGCGCCGGCTGGAGCGGATCAGCTCCGGCCCGACGGCGGCCGTGGCCGCACGCTGCCTGCGCTACTGGCGCACCGACCCGCGCTACCTGGTACAGGTGGCGGCAGTCATCCTTGTTATCGCGGTGTTCGTCGGGACTATCGGAACCAACTACAGCACCATGACGGACTCCACCGCCAGTGGGAGCACCGTAGTCTTCACCGGCGCCAGCTTCTCCCCGGGGCAGGCGCCGGGCGCACTGTTCATCGTGGGGCTGCTCACCGCACTGCTGGCCGGCTGGATGACTCACGACGACCTGGCCTTCGATTCCACGGCTTTGTGGACCCATATTGCTGCCGGGCTGCCCGGGCGCAGCGATCGCCGCGGGCGCGCGCTTGCGGTGGCTATGTGGCAGCTGCCCCTGCTCGCCGTCGTGCTGCTGCTCAGCGGCTGGCTGACGGGCAACTGGGCGCAGGTCCCCGCCTACCTGGGGGCAAGCCTGGGAATATACGGCGGATCGCTGGCCTGGTCGAGTCTGGCCAGTGCGGCGCTTCCCTATGAGACGAACGCGCCGGGTGAGAACCCCATGAAGTCGCGTACCTCCGGCACCGCATTCATCGCGGCGCTGCTGCAGATGGTGGGAATGCTGGTGATTGGCGTGGTCTGCCTGCCGGTCCTGGTGGCGCTGATCGCCGTTGTGGTGCTGGAGGCCTGGCCCTGGGGCTGGCCGCTGCTGGCTGGCGGCGCGTTATGGGGTGGGGCAGCGGCTTGGATCGGATCGGTACTCGGCGGACGCGTCCTGGACCGGCGCTACGCCGAGGTGCTTGCCACCATCCGATCCTGGCCCGGGCACGATGCCGCATGACAGGCGCCTTCGGCCGAACCCGAAGGCGCCGCCTTCCGGCGGGCCGGTCCGGCACGCCGTAGCATGGGCACGCGGCGCGGGAGCGCCGTCCACCGGCCTCGCGGAAGAGGCCGCGGGTCCGCTTCACCCAAGCAGCATAAGGAAAACCAACCATGGAGCTTGTCATACTCGACACGGCCGAGGAGATCGCCTCCCGCGCCGCCGATGCCATCGAATCCCTGCTGAACGAGAAGCCGAACGCCGTACTCGGCACCGCCACCGGCTCCAGCCCCCTGCCCCTGTACGACGAGCTCACCCGCCGCTGCGCCGCCGGCCGCGTCTCCTTCAAGGACGTCACCGGCTTCATGCTCGACGAGTACGTCGGCCTGCCCGAGGGACACCCCGAGCGCTACGCCACCTTCATGGAGCGCAACCTGCGCTCGCGGGTGGACATGGCCCCCGGGGCCCTGCACGGCCCCGACGCGCTCGCGGACGACCTGGAGCAGGCCTGCGCGGACTACGAGTCACAGATGGCGGCCGCCGGCTACTGCGACCTGCAGATCCTGGGCATCGGTGCCGACGGGCACATCGGCTTCAACGAGCCCGGCGGGCCGCTGGACTCCGCCACCCACGTGGACGTGCTCACCGAGCAGACCCGCTCGGACAACGCCCGCTTCTTCGACGGCGATATCGATGCCGTCCCCACCCACTGCCTCACCCAGGGGCTCGGCACCATCATGAAGGCACGCAAGCTGGTGCTGATCGCCACCGGCGCCAACAAGGCCGAGGCCATCGCCCACCTGGTGGAGGGCGAGATCACCCCCGACTGGCCGGCCACCGTCATGCAGAACCACCCCGACGCCCTGGTGCTCATCGACCGCGAGGCCGCCGGCATGCTCAAGCAGCACTAGCAGTGCCCCGACGGCGGCCCGGCGGCAGCCTGCCGTTACTGCCGGTGTCAGTGCGGCCGGTGCGTGGTCTGTGGGCCAGGTGCCGGCCGCACTGGTGCTCCCGAGGGGCTGGAGAGGTGGCGAGGAGGATCGCGCGGCGAGAACGTCGGGGAGAGAGTCGCCACAGGCGCCCGGTCGTGGCTGCACCTGCCGGGCGGCATACACTGTGCGGCATGCGTCAGATCTCCGTCGGGCCTCAGGCCAGCACCGATCCCGCCGGTCCCGCCTCTCCCGCCGGCCCGGTCGGCGAGCCCAGTCAGTCTGCGGGAACGGCCGTTCTCGAGCGCGAGGAGCTGAAGTCGACCGACGACGGCGATGCAGACCGCTTCGCCCACTACGCCGACAAGCGCAAGGCCGAGGCGGCGATGCGCACCGGTCGCCCCGTAGTCGCCCTGTGCGGAAAGCTCTGGGTTCCCAAGCGGGACGCGTCCAAGTACCCGGTGTGCCCCACCTGCAAGGAGATCTATCTGCAGATGCGGCCCGGCGGTGACGGCGACCAGGGCGGCTCCGGCCCCAAGCGCCCGCGCTTCCCGTTCGGACGAGGCGGTCGGTGACTCCCACGCGCCGCTCCCAGCCATCGCACAACCCGACGCAGCCCTCCATCTTCGCCGCGGAGAACCTCTCCCCGGCCTACCCGCAGCGCGCCGCCTGGGGCACCACGCGGCCCCTGCGCGCGTGGCAGGCAGCCGCCCTGAAGCAGTACCTGGAGGCGATGCCGCGGGACTTCCTCGCCGTCGCCACCCCCGGCGCCGGCAAGACCACCTTCGCGTTGCGCATCGCCACTGAGCTGCTCACCGCCGGCGAGGTGCACAAGGTGACCGTGGTCTGCCCCACCGAGCACCTGAAGTACCAGTGGGCGGAGGCCGCCGCCCGGGTCGGTATCCGTATCGACCCCTCCTACGCCAACTCCCAGGGCGCGCTCGGCTCCCAGTTCGACGGCGTCGCCGTCACCTACGCGCAGGTGGCGGCCAACCCCAACCTGCACCGCGCGCGCACCGACCGCACCCGCACCCTTGTGATCCTCGACGAGATCCACCACGGCGGCGACGCCCGCAGCTGGGGGGACGCCATCCGCGAGGCCTTCACCCCTGCGCGTCGGCGCCTGTCCCTGACCGGCACGCCCTTCCGCTCCGACGAGTCCCCGATCCCGTTCGTCACCTACACCGAGGAGGCAGGCGGCATCAAGCGCTCCCGCGCCGACTACTCCTACGGCTACGCCGAGGCCCTGGCCGACGGCGTGGTGCGACCGGTGATGTTCATGAGCTATTCGGGGCAGATGCACTGGCGCACCAAGGCCGGTGATGAGGTTGCTGCCCGGCTGGGTGAGCCGCTGACCAAGGACATGGAGTCCCAGGCCTGGCGCACCGCCCTGGACCCGGGCGGGGAGTGGATTCCCGCGGTGCTGGCGGCCGCCGACCAGCGCCTGACCGAGGTACGGCGCCAGGTGCCCGACGCCGGCGGTCTGGTAATCGCCTCCGACCAGAACTCCGCCCGTGCCTACGCGGGTCAGTTGCGCGCCATCACCGGGCAGGCACCAACCATCGCCCTGTCGGACGACTCCGGTGCCTCCAGCCGCATCGAGACCTTCGCCGCCTCCAAAGACCGCTGGCTGGTGGCGGTGCGCATGGTCTCCGAGGGCGTGGACGTGCCCCGGCTGGCGGTGGGCGTGTACGCGACCTCCGCCTCCACGCCGCTGTTCTTCGCCCAGGCCATCGGCCGCTTCGTGCGCTCCCGCGCCAAGGGGGAGACCGCCAGCGTCTTCCTGCCCTCGGTCACGCCGCTGCTGGGCCTGGCCGGTGAGATGGAGGCCGCCCGCGATCACGTGCTCGGCAAGCGGGGCACGGAGGAGGACTCCCGGTTCGGCTCCCCGGAGGACCGGCTGCTCGCCGAGGCCAATCGCACCGAGAGCGCCTCGGATGATCTGCTGGGCGGGTTCGAGGCGATGGACTCCACCGCCGAGTTCGACCGGGTCCTGTTCGACGGCGGCGAGTTCGGCACCGGCGCCATGGTCGGCAGCCCCGAGGAGCAGGAGTACCTGGGCCTGCCCGGGCTGCTTGAGCCCGAGCAGGTCACCGCCCTGCTGCGCCAGCGGCAGAACCAGCAGATCAAGCAGCAGAAGCGCCAGCAGGCGGCCGCGCAGCAGCGCCGTACCAATTCCGGGGTCGACGACGCCCGTCGGCGCGCCGCCGCCCGCAAGGAGCTGTCCAAGCTGGTGGGGGCCTGGGCGCGCCGATCCGGGCAGCCCCACGGGGTGATTCACACCGAGCTGCGGCGCGTGTGCGGCGGCCCGGAGGTGGCCCAGGCCACCACCGAGCAGATCGAGGGGCGCATCGAGACACTGCGCCGCTGGTTCGTCGGGCGGCGCTGACCGCCGCCGCGCTGCCCGGGCAGGGGCTGGCGGCGGCGAGCGTCGGGGCCGACGCGCGTGGCGCGGCTGGGCGCGCTACGCCGACCCGTCCCGCTGACACCGCCCGCCGCCGGGCCGGGCCGCCGCAGTGGCTCAGCCGCGCAGCGGCTGCCGCTCGTCGATGTCCAAGTGGCGGGTCGGGATCGCCGGGTCGCCCTCGCTCAGGCGCCAGCCCTCATAGGGCAGCTCGGCGCGCGCCACCTGGTGGCGTTCGGCCGCAGCCGTCAGTGCCTCCGGACCGCGGTGCTCCTCCACGATGACGCCGTCGCGTACCAGGTCTACTTGCAGCGGCCGCGCGTCGGCCGCCTCCAGGGCGGCCAGGCCGGAGGCCTCCGAGCGGGCCGAGACGATCAGCTCGTCGGTGGCCGAGCCTGCGGCGTTGAGTACCCGCCCGGCCCACTTGCGCCCTCCCACCGTCGACTTGCCGCCGGCGGAGAACTTGGCGACCTCCTGCATCTGCCCGTCACTGCCGGCGCGCTCGACCAGCTTGTACACCAGGGCTGCCGTGGGCCGCCCCGAGCCGGTCACCAGCTTGGTGCCCACGCCGTAGGAGTCCACCGGCGCGGCGCCCAGGGCCGCGATCGCGTACTCGTCCAGGTCGCTGGTGACGGTGATGCGCGTCGTCGTCGCCCCCAGGCCGTCCAGCTGGGCGCGTACCTTGAAGGCTTCGGCGACCAGGTCCCCGGAGTCAAGGCGCACCGCGCCCAGCTCGCCTCCGGCAGCCCGGGCGGCGGCAACCGCGCGGGCCACGCCGCGCTCGATGTCGTAGGTGTCCACCAGGATGGTGGTGCCCGGGCCGAGGCTGGCCACCTGGGAGGCGAAGGCCTCCTCCTCGGTATCGTGCAGCAGGGTGAACGAGTGCGCGGAGGTGCCCACGGCCGGGATCCTGTAGAGCATGGCCGCCTCCAGGTCACTGGTGCCGGCGAAGCCGCCCACGACGGCGGCGCGGGCGGCCGCCACCGCGGCGCGCTCGTGCGCGCGCCTTGCGCCGAACTCCACGCAGGGGCGCCCATGGGCGGCGATGGTCATGCGCGAGGCCGCTGCGGCCACCGCGCAGTCGTAGTTGTAGATGGAAAGGGCCAGCGTCTCCAGGATGCAGGCCTCGGCGAAGGTTCCCTCCACGGTCAGCAGCGGGGAGCCGGAGAAGTAGCACTCGCCCTCCGCGTATCCCCGGATCGTCCCGGAGAACTTGTACGTGCGCAGGTAGTCGAGAGTGACGTCGTCGACGATGCCGGCCGAGTACAGGTAGTCGATCTGCGCATCGGTAAAGGTGAAGGCCTCAATGGCGTCCAGCAGCCGCCCCGTGCCCGCGACCACTCCGAAGCGACGTGAGGCGGGCAGGTTGCGGCCAAACAGCTCGAACACGCTGGTGCGCTCGGCGACGCCGGCGTGCAGGGCCGCCTGCAGCATGGTCAGCTCGTACATGTCGGTAAGCAGGGCGGTGCTGGGTGCGTCCGGGGTGGGGACATCCCGCAGATTGGCTGTCATGACACAAACTTATCGCAGGAAGACCGGCTGCGGAACGAGCCCGTCCTCACAGGCCGCCGCGACTAGGGTGAAGGCATGCAGTCCGCAGAACCCGTCCATGCCGCCCCCGCCCCGGGGGCGGAGGCGCTGGCGGACGCCCGCACCGCCCCCGGGCGGCTGTGGTGCACAGTGGTCCACGACGACCCCGTTAACACGATGGACTACGTCACCTGGGTGTTCCACACTTATTTCGGCCTCTCGATCCCGGTGGCGCGCCTGCGCATGCTGGAGGTGCACACCACCGGCAGGGCCGTCGTATCCCGCGGTGCCCGTGAACGCATGGAGGTTGACGTCACTGCTATGCACTCCTACGGTCTGCACGCCACCATCGAGCCGCTCCCAGCCGGTGGCGAGGGAACCGTCGGCGGGGGAAGCGGTCCGGCCGCGGGAGGCGCCTGATGCACGCCTTCCACCCTGACCCGCAGGGCTGGACCAGCGTGCTGGAGGCCTGGGAGCGGGAGTACCTGGCCGGCCTGTTCAAGCAGATCGCCGACCTGCTCGCCGCGGACACCCCGGCACCAGGCGGGGCCGGTGCCGCGGAAGCGGCCCCATCCGGGCCGGTTTCAGCGGGGCCCGAGTCGCACGCCACCGGCGTCCGGGCGGGTGAGACCCCGCGCGACGGGGACGTGCTGGCCGCACTCGACTTCGATCCCCAGCCCGACGATGCCTCCCGCGGGCGCACCGCCGGAGGGGTTCCCGCCACCCTGGCTCCACTGCTGGACGTGCTCCTGCCCGACGCCTCAGAGGACCCGGAGGTCGCCGTCGAAGTCTCCTCCCTGACCCGGGACCGGCTGCGGGAGGACAAGCGCTCTCGCCTTGAGGAAGTGGTATGGGAGCTGCTTGAGCCCACCGGGGCCGGTGGGGCAGTGCTCGTGCGCGCCGGCCAGGAGGGCCGCTGGCTGGGGGCCCTGAACGACGCCCGCCTGGTACTGGCCGAGCGCCTGCAAATCGATTCCCCCGAGGCGGGCGAGCGCGTGCATGCCGCGGCCTGGGAAGACGCCCCCGTCGGCGAGGGGGAGACGGAGCGCTGGAATCGGGCTATGGCGCTGTCCTACGACATGCTTTCCTGGTGGCAGGAATCACTGGTGGCCGTGCTATTGAATGGGGATGGGGCCGCATAGTCTCGGCGCTGTGAATGATGCGGCCATCGGGATGTTCGACTCCGGCGTCGGCGGCTTGACCGTGGCCCGCGCGGTGATCGACCAGCTTCCCGGTGAGCAGGTGCTGTACATCGGGGACACCGCCAACACCCCGTACGGGCCGCGCCCGGTGCAGGAGGTGCGCCGCCTGGCCCTGAGCATCATGGACGAGCTGGTCGACTCAGGCGTGAAAATGCTGGTGATCGCCTGTAACACGGCTTCCGCCGCCGTTCTGCACGATGCCCGCAGCCGCTACACGCGCGGCAAGGGCGTGCCCGTCGTGGAGGTCATCCACCCGGCCGCCCGCGCCGCCGCCCGTGTCACCCGTAACGGCCGAGTCGGGCTGATCGCCACCCAGGGCACCGTGGACTCCAACGCCTACGCCGATGCGCTGGCCGCCGTGCCCGGCGTGCACCTGTTCTCCCAGGCGTGCCCACGCTTCGTGGAGCTGGCCGAGCGCGGTATCACCACCGGCCCGGAGGTCATGACCACGGCAGAGGAGTACCTCGCCCCCGTCAAGCGGGCGGGCGTAGACACCCTCATCCTGGGGTGCACCCACTACCCGCTGCTGGCCGGCCCCATCTCCTACGTCATGGGGGAGGACGTCACCTTGGTGACCTCCAGTCAGGAGACCGCCAAGGACGTCTACCGCGAGCTCGCTCGCCGGAACCTGCTACGCGCCCCCGACGCGCCGGCGCCCCGGCACGAGTTCCGCGCCACCGGCGATCCCGCCTCCTTCTCCGTGTTGGCACGCCGCTTCCTAGGGCCCGAGGTTGGCCGTGTCCACCACGCCGAGATCGGCCCCGACGCCCCGTCACCAGACGCCCCGTCACCAGACCCCGCCCCCGTCCCCAATTCGAGCGAGGATCCCGCATGAGACTCACGATCATCGGCTGTACCGGATCCATGTCAGGTCCTGAGGCCGCGGCCTCCTCCTATCTGGTGCAGGCCGACGACGTATCTGGTCGCACCTGGTCGGTCGTGCTCGACCTCGGCCCCGGCTCAATGGGGCAGCTGCTGCGCTACCTGGACCCGGCTGAACTGGACGCCATCGTCATCTCCCACTGCCACGCCGATCACATGGTGGACCTGGTGGGTATGCACGTGTTCCGGCGCTGGAACCCCGCCGGACGGCTTGCGCCGGTGCTGACGCTCGGGCCGGCGCAGCTGCGGAGCCGGCTCAACGGCGTCGACGGCACTTCGGAGCAGGAGACCTACGCGACTGAATTCGCCTTCCGCACGGCGTCGGCGGGTCAGAGCCTGCAGGTCGGGCCGCTGACTATCACCCCCTTCCCGGCGCTGCACCCGGTGGATGCCTTCGGCTACCGTGTGGAGGGCCCCGGCCGAGTCGGCGATCGCGTCAGCCTGGCCTTCACGGGCGACACGGACTTGTGTGACGGCATCGAGGCGATGGCCGACGGCGTCGACCTGCTGCTGTCCGAGGCGGCCTTCCTAGAGGGGCGCGACGCCGTGCGCGGCATCCACCTGACCGGTCGGCGGGCCGGACAGCTTGCCGCGGGTACCTCGGGGCGGGGCGGGCGCCGTCCCGCAGGCCGGCTGGTGCTGACCCACATTCAGCCGTGGACGGACCCGGATGATCCGCTGCGTGAGGCCGCCGCTGTGTATGACGGCCCACTGGCCCGCGCCACCCCCGGCGCCTCCTGGGAGATCTGAGCGGTGCGGCAGGAGTCTTCACAGTCGGGAGCCGCCCCGGAAACGCGTCCCGGGGCCGGTCCCCAGCGAGACGCCGGGCGCGGGTCCGCCCCGATCAGCTACACGCCGCCGGTGCCTGACGGGCCGGATCGTCCCTGGACGCGTGGGCGCCGCACCCGCTGGTGGCTGGTGCTGCTGGCCGACACGATTTCGGTCGCACTGATCGCCTGTTTCGGCGCCGCCTCGGTACACGACCTGGCCCAAGTGCCCGGGCTGCTCGTTCGCGGAGCGGTCGCCGTCGTCGTCGCCTGGGCGGTCGCATGGCTGGTGCGTCGCCCCGACGACCACCTGGAGGTGGGCTGGCCCGACGGCGCCTGGGTAATCGGCCTGACCTGGGCGCTGTGGGCGGGCCTCTACGTGTGGGGCGGGGCGTTGGGGGCTATCCCCGGAGCCGGTGGAACGGTGTCGTTCGCGGTGATGCTGGCCGCGTTCCTGGTGGTCTTCTGCGGCGGCTGGCGCAGCCTGTACGGCTACGTCAAGGCGCACGACTCGTTGGTTCCCAAGGGCGTGCAGCGGCGCCTTGACGCCCAATCCCGCCGAGACCGGCACTTGTAACACACCGAGACCGGCACTTGTTACGTGCTGAGGTCGGTTGACGTGACCGGTGTCAATCGTCGGCGATCTCTCGCAGTGCGGCGACGTGATCTTCGAAGGCTTTCAGGCCGCGCGGCGTAAGCGAGACCCAAACCACATCCATCGCCCGAATTACACCGTAGTCGCGGTGGCGGCGGATGTAGTCCGCATCCTCCAGTGCCTTGAGCTGCTTGGACAGACTGGCGTCGGACAGGCCAACGGCGTCACGCAGCGCGGAGAACTTCATCTCGGTACCGGTCCACACTAGGGCGCCGTCGTTCACGGCCCCGACTGACTTGAGCGTCGCGCAGATCCGCAGACGATTGATCGGGTGGATGACGGGGTCAAGCACGGCTGCCCTCCGGCCAGACCACGACGACGCAGTACCAGGCGTGAACCGTAGCGAGCAGAGCGAACACGACGGCGAGCACCGGATGTATGGATAGCCCCCGTAAGACGGCGCCCGCAACCAGCGCCCACACGAATAAGCTGTTTCGCCTCCACCACTGCCGATCGGTACCGATGAGGTCGTCTCGGGTACGGACCCCGGGGCGGAGAAGCTGGTTCCGCAGCAGTACATGTATGAGCACGAGTGCGGCGACACCTCCGAGCAGCACCCAGTGCTGCTCGGTTAGTAGCGCACCAACCGTGCTGCCGAAGGCAATTGCGAACAGCGCGACCGCCCAGGTGGCGGGATGCCATTGTGCGGCCTCCTGCTCGGTGGCGGCGACATCGTGTAGGCGGCTGCGTGCCTCGTTAGGGGACACGGATGACGGTGGGGACGAGGACACGACTACACCTTCCTTTCTTGTGTGGAAAGTATGAGGTTTTCCGTAGCGGAAAGCAAGGGTTGGTGTCGGTGGAGTGGCGTGTCCGGTTTGGGGGTGTGGTGGATGTTTGGTGGAGGTCGCTTGGGCGGTGCTGACGTGGCCCGGCGTCCCGGCGGGCGCGACGTGGGGGTGTGAGCACGATGAACCACGGTGGATCGAGAGCGACGGTTCGTCATGTTCGGGTAGGCGGTCTGCTACCCGCTGCGACGGTTTGTGAGGTGGGCGCACGAACCGTCGTCGTTCATGCCGAGCCGTAGGTGGTACCTGGCGAGCCGTCAGCCGACTGTGCGAGCCGTTCCCCGTGACGCCGCACCCTGAGGCCGTCCCTTAATGGCCTGCGCGTCACAGCCCTCCGGCGCCGCACGACACCAGAACCAACCACCACACCCACAAACTAGAAGAGCGGGTTGAAGCTCGTGTACTGGCGCGCATCTTCTACCGATCTCGGCACGTAACGTCTACCGACTTCGGCACGTAACGTCTACCGACCTCGGCACGTAACGTCTACCGACCTCGGCGGGCTAGGTGAGCAGGTCCCGCAGGGCGGGGGCCAGAGCGCGCAGGGCCTGGCCGCGGTGGGAGATGGCGTTCTTCTCCGCCGAGCTCATCTGCGCCGTCGTCCGCCCGGAGCCGCCCGGGGCGTCCTCCTGGACCGGCACGAAGATCGGGTCGTAGCCGAAGCCGCCGGCGCCAACCGGCGCGTGCAGCAGCCGCCCAACCATGGAGCGCTCCACCACGGTCACTGATTCCGACTCGCCGTCCCGGCTCGGCACCACCAGTACCGCGGCACAGGTGAAACGCGCCGTGCGGTGCGGGTCGGCGACGTCGGCGAGCTGCCCCAGCAGCAGCCGCAGGTTGCCCTCGTCATCGCCGTGGCGGCCCGACCAGCGGGCCGAGAAGATGCCCGGCGCGCCGCCCAGCACGTCCACACACAGCCCGGAGTCGTCGGCAACCGCCGGCAGCCCGGTGGCCTGCGCCAGGGCGCGCGCCTTGAGGGTGGCGTTGTCGGCGAAGGTCAGCCCGTCCTCCACCGGCTCGGGGGCGCCGAGCCCGGCCGAGGAGATGATCTGCTCGGCCGTAAGCCCGTCCACCAGCGGTGTCAGGATTGCGCGCAGCTCGGCCAACTTGCCGGGATTGTGGCTAGCCAGCACCAGCCGGGCACCTTCAGGCACAGTGACCGCAACTTCGGCCGACGCCGTCGTGGCGCCGCGCTGCTCGGACTGCGCTACCACCGTCAGCCCTCCTCGACGTCGGCCGCCGGGCCGGTCCCGGCGGAGGACTGCACGGCCTGGTCGGAGGTGGAGACGGTAAAGGGAACATCGTCGGGCCCGGCCAGCACGCGGGCCTGCAGTGCGGCCAGCTCGGCGTTGCCCTTGGTGGCCAGGTCGAGCAGGGTGCCGAGCTCGGCGCGGTCGAAGGGGGCGTGCTCAGCGGTTCCCTGCACCTCGATGAAGGCGCCGGCGCCGGTCTGGACCACATTCATGTCGGTCTGGGCGCGCACGTCCTCCTCATAGGGCAGGTCGAGGCAGGGGAGGCCGTCGATAATCCCTACGGACACGGCCGACACCGAGTCGGCGATGACCCGCTTGCCGGTGCGGGGCTTGACGTAGCCGCGGCGGGTGCCCCAGGCGACGGCGTCGGCCAGCGCCACGTAGGCGCCGGTGACGGCGGCGGTGCGGGTGCCGCCGTCGGCCTGCAGCACGTCGCAGTCCAGGGTGATCGTGTTCTCGCCCAGTGCGGCCACGTCCACCACGCCGCGCAGGGAGCGGCCGATCAGCCGCGAGATCTCGTGCGTGCGGCCGCCGATCTTGCCGCGCACGGACTCACGCCCGGAGCGCTCGGAGCCGGCGCGCGGGAGCATCGCGTACTCGGCCGTCACCCAGCCCTCGCCGCCGCCCTTGCGCCAGCGCGGCACGCCCTCGACGAACGAGGCGACGCACAGCACGCGTGTGCGGCCGAACTCGACGAGGACCGAGCCTTCGCCGTTGACCTGCCAGTTGCGGGTGATGGAGACGGGGCGCAGCTCGCTGGGGAGCGGCCGTCCTTACGGGTCTTGGTGTCAGTCACGCGGCTCAGGTTACCCGGATGCGTGCGGCCCCTGAGTCGGCGGGTCCCGTTGCGAACGTGGCATTGCGCGGCGCCGTAACTGGGCTGGTCTGCCGCGCCCGGGCGGCAGCGCCCGGTGGTGCGCGAGAAGGGACTCGAACCCTCACGCCCGAAGGCACCAGAACCTAAATCTGGGGCGTCTACCAATTCCGCCACTCGCGCTCGCGGCCGCGCCTGGCCGAACGTGCCAGCACCGTGCGGTGCCAGCCGGAGCGTTCGGTTGCCGGCCGGGCACAGCCTAGCAGTGGCCGGGGGCTGCGTGGGACGTGGGCCCGCCGGGGCGCCGACGACCTCCGCCCCCGCTCCCACGACCGGTGGTACTGCTACGCGGCAGCGGTGAGGTGTGGCGCTGGAACGCGGCGCGACCTACAGTTTTGGTATGGCGCTAAACAATTCCTCTCGCACAACCGACCGACTGCCCGCCATTCCCGATCCCGTCCTTCAGGCGCTGGCCGACGCCGACGCCCCCTTCGACCTGGCTGCCGCCGTGCCCGAGCCGCAGGACGCGCCCGTCCTGCGCTGGGGAATCCTCGGTGCGGGCGGCATCGCCTCCACCTTCGCCACCGACGTGCCTGCTTTCTCCTCGGGGCGGATCGTCGCCGTCGGCAGCCGCGACCGGGCCCGCGCACAGGCATTCATCGATGCCCACCCCGACGCCGGCAAGGGACAGCCGGTGCGCGCGCACGGCTCCTACGAGGCACTCGTCGGTGACCCGGAGGTGGACGCCGTATACGTTGCGACCCCGCACAACTTCCACTGCGAGCAGGCGCTGCTGGCGCTGGAGGCGGGCAAGCCGGTGCTGGTGGAGAAGTCATTTGCCCGCAATGCCGCCGAGGCGCGCCGGGTCTTCGACGCCGCCCGGGCTACGGGGCTGTTCGTCATGGAGGCCATGTGGACGCGCTTCCTGCCCGGGCAGGTGCTGCTGCGGGCACTGGCTGGCAGTGGCGCGCTGGGGGAGCTGCGTTACGTGCGCGCCGAGCACCTCCAGTCCCTGGAACACGTCGAGCGGTTGAACCGGCCCGAACTGGCCGGCGGCGCCCTGCTTGACCTGGGCGTGTACTCGGTCAGCTTCGTGCACTCGCTCCTGGGCGCGCCGACGTCGTTGAGCGCTGCCGGGAGGCTGTCCGCGGACGGCGTCGACCTGGATGAGGCGGTCTCCATGACCTACCCGCGCGCGCTGGCGGTGGCGACCTCAAGCATGTCCGCCGCCTCCGAGACCGGCGGCGAGGTGGTCGGCACCCGCGGCCGGGTGGTGCTGCCGACGCAGTTCTACCGGCCCACGCGCCTGGAAATCGTCCTGGGAGGGAGCCGCGGGGCGCCGCGCTTCGAGTGGGACGCCACCGTGCCCGGCGGCTTCCAGTTCCAGGCCGCCGAGGTCGCCCGCTGCATAGCGGCGGGCAGAACCGACTCGGGGACCATGCCGTGGAGCGAGACGCTCGCGGTACTGGAGACCATGGATGAGGCGCGCCGTCAGCTCGGCGTGACCTACCCCGGGGAGTAGTCGCCGGTCGCTGCGCGCTTAGGCGTCCAGGCCGAGTTCGCGGCGCAGGCGGTCGACGTGGCCGGTGGCGCGCACGTTGTAGCGGGCCAGGGCGACGTCGCCGTCGGTGCCTACCACCACGGTGGAGCGGATCGGGCCGGTGGTGGTGCGCCCGTAGTTCTTCTTCTCTCCCCACGCGCCCCAGGCCTCCATGACGGTGTGCTCGGGATCGGAAAGGAGCGGGAAGGGCAGGGACTGCTTCTCGGCGAAGCGCGCCTGTGCGGCGGGCGGGTCAGGGGAGATGCCGACGACGGCGTAGCCGGCGCTGCGCCAACCGTCCAACGAGTCGCGGAAGTCGCAGGCCTCCTTGGTGCAGCCGGCGGTTCCGGCCCTGGGGTAGAAGTAGACGACGACGCCGCGTTCGGCGCCGGCGCGCAGGGTTGCCAGGGAGACCGGGCTGCCGGATTGGTCGGGGAGAGTGAAGTCGGGGGCGGTGTCGCCTACGGAAAGCTGTGGCACGGCGTCCTCCTGTTGTCTGCGGAGTTAGTGGTGACTGCGCAAATGTAGTCCGTCGCCGGCGCGGCGGGCATGACGAGGGCCGCCACCGCGGTGTTTGCGGTGGCGGCCCAAGCGTGTTCAAGGCGTATCCGACGGCGTCCGAGGCCTTGCGCCGAGTCGAACGCCGCCGGTCGTTTAGACCGGTCTGGCTGTGTCACGAGTGCCGGTCTTGGCACGTGATTGGTGCCGGTTTGGGTGCGTAAATAGTGCCGGTTTCGCGGTTTTGGCGCCGACGATTACGGCGGCGCGAGACCCGCTCAGGCGGCGGGCGCGAGGGCGGCTTGCGCTGCGCGTACGCGCTCAAGCGCGCGCTCCAGGCGCGAGGGCGAGCTGGCGGCGCTCAGCGATTCCAGCTCGGCGCGGGCGGCGGCGAGCTCGCGCACCGCGGCGTCGTGACCGGTGCTAGAGGTGACTAGGTGCATCATGTCTTCCTTCCCTTCATGGCCCAGGTGGGCCCCTCTGTGCCGGGCGGAGCGCAGGCGCTCCCTGCAACCCGGCGTGGTGCTGTGGGTCTGCTCAGGCGCACCGAGGCTGCGCGTCTATGCAACGCCCCACGGCTTCGCCATGCCCGGCAGGAGGGTGAACCGGCGCACCCAGCGCACGGTGTCCGCTCACTTCGAGACCTGGAAGTGACTAGTCCCGCCTGGCTACGCAGGGGCAACAACAGATGCGGCGGGAGGTATTCCCCCGTGGCAATTACTGGTCTGTATGCCCGGCCGGATCGCCGCGGTGGCGGGAACAGTGGTCACCGAACCCGGTACCGTACCGCAGCCACGTGCTGCTCCGCGTGGTACCCCCTCAGGGACTCGAACCCTGGACACCCTGATTAAGAGTCAGGTGCTCTAACCAACTGAGCTAAGGAGGCCTGGCCGTTCAGGCGCTTCCGCCTGGCGACGAGTAGGACTCTACGCGCCGAAGCCCCCGGCGTCCAATCGGAAGGCCTGAAAATGCCATTGTGTGCGCGATGTCTCAGTGGTCGCCCGGCTGGTGCACCGCACCGGCAACGGGGGAGAGGGCCGCCGCGAAGCGGTCGGTGGCAGTGATCAGCGCCGACAGCGTCTCCGGCTCGGCGAAGGAGTGTCCCGCCGTCGGCGAGATGTGCAGCTGCGCCTGGGGCCAGGCCCGGTGCAGCGCCCAGGCCGTGCCCATCGGGCAGACGACGTCGTAGCGTCCCTGGACAATGACTCCCGGAATACCGTGCTCGGCCAAAACGCGCGCGTCGGCGATCAGCTGTCCGTCGTCCAGCCAGCCGCGGTGGTGGAAGAAGTGGTTCTCGATGCGCGCGAAGGTGATGGCGAAGGCCGGGTCCTGCACCTCGTCGATGTAGGCCTGGTCGCGCAGCAGCGTGGAGGTGGCCGCCTCCCAAGTGGTCCAGGCGCGGGCGGCCGGGCCGTGCACCGCCGGGTCCGGATCGGTCAGCAACTCGTGGTAGCGGTCGATGAAACCGCCCGGGGCGACGCCCTCGCCGGCGGCCGCCACGTACGCCTCCCATTCGTCGGGCCAGATCATGTCCGCGCCGGCGCCCTCGTAGAACCAGTCCAGCTCGCGCTTGCGCAGCGTGAAGATGCCTCGCAGCACCAGCGCCAGGACCCGGCTCGGGTGTCGCTCGGCGTAGGCCAGTGCCAGCGTGGAGCCCCAGGACCCGCCGAACACCAGCCAGGCATCCACGCCCAGGTGCTCGCGCAGTCGCTCCATGTCCGCCACCAGGTGCCAGGTGGTGTTGGTGCTCAGGTCCGCCTCGGGCTCCCAGGCGTGCGGCAGGGAGCGGCCGCAGCCGCGCTGGTCGAACAGGATTATCCGGTAGCGCCCCGGGTCGAAGCAGCGCCGGTGCTCGGGGGAGCAGCCGCCGCCCGGGCCGCCGTGCACGAATACCGCGGGGATCCCGTCTGGGTTGCCGCAGGCCTCCCAGTAGATGCTTTGCCCATCACCGACGTCGAGCATGCCCGAGTCGTAGGGCTCGATGGGTGGGTAGAAGGAGCGACGCCGGCCGGGGGTGGATTCATGCATGAGCGCATTGTGCTGGATCGTGGGCGCGAGTGGGCCGCACGGGCCGTGGGCGGGCGGTACCGTAGACATGTGAACGCCCCGATCGTGACTCTTGCGACCTCAGCCGACTATGCGGACCTCGATGACGACGACCGCGGGCTGCCCGACGCGCTGCGCGAGCGCGGCATCGAGCCCCGGATCGCGGTGTGGAACGACCCGGACGTGAACTGGGACAACGCCGGCGTGGTGGTGCTGCGCTCCGTGCGCGATTACGCCAAGAACCGCAACTACGCCGACTTCCTCGCCTGGGCGCACTCGATTAAGCGGCTGATCAACCACGCCGACGTCGTCGACTGGAACTCCGACAAGCACTACCTGACGCGCATGGCGGAGCTCGGCGTCCCCATGATCCCCACCACCTGGCTGGAGCCGGCAGCCGGCTACTCCAAGCACCAGGTGCACACCCGCTTCCCCGCGCACGGCGACTTCGTGGTCAAGCCCGCCATCTCCTCCGGCGGCCGTGGCACCGGCCGCTACACCGCCACCGACGCCAAGTCCCGCGCCGACGCCATCAACGACACCATGCACCACCTCGGTCGCGGCCGCAGCGTCATGGTGCAGCGCTACCTGGAGGAGGTCGACCGCAAGGGGGAGCTGTCCCTGGTCTACTTCAACGGAGTGCTGTCCCACGCGGTGGAGAAGGCCCCCATGCTGCACCCCTCGTTCCGCTCGGTGGATGAGGTGCACGAGGAGATTGTCACCGCCCGCGAGCCCAGCGAGCAGGAGTGGCTGTGGGGTGAGAAGGTCCGCAAGGCCATCCACACCATCATCAAGGAGCGCTCGGGCCGGGACATGCAGCTGCTGTTCAACCGGGTAGACGTCGTCGGCGACGGCCAGGGCGGGTTCTACCTGATGGAGGTCTCCCTCATCGACGCCGGCCTCTACCTCGGCTCCGCCCCCGCCGCCCTGGACAACTTCGCCGACGCCATTGCCCAACGCGTCTTCTGGTGAGCTCGCGGCCACTTGTGCGGCGGGCACGCGGTTCCCCTCAGGGGTGAATCAGGGGCTCCTCCTGCGCGAGGATGAGGCCGCCCCGGCGGGCGTCGGGTAGACAGGAGCCATGCGCACACTGCTCAACATCATCTGGGTGGTCTTCGGCGGCTTCTGGCTGTGGTTGGAGTACATGTTCTTCGGGGTCATCGCCTGCCTGCTGATTGTGACGATCCCCGCCGGCATCGCCTCCTTCCGTATCGCCTCCTACGCCCTGTGGCCCTTCGGCCGGCAGGTGGCGGAAATGCCGCAGGCGGGTGTGATGAGCGGCCTGTCCAATGTGATCTGGTTCCTGGCGGCCGGGCTCTGGCTCGCCATCGGCCACATCACCACCGCGGCCGCGCAGGCGGTCACCATCGTCGGCATTCCGCTGGCCGTCGCCAACCTGAAGATGATCCCGGTGACCTGCTTCCCCTTCGGCAAGCAGATCGTGCCCGGCCGCGGCATCATCTGAGCCGCCGGTATTGCTGCCTCTCAGCTCTGCGGGCCGACACCCAGCAGGTGGACGACGGCGGCCTCGGCCCGGTCGCATTCGTCCAGGTCCACCAGGGCCGTCAGCCGCCAGTCGTGGTCGCCCGCCGAGTCCTCCAGGATCTGGGTGGCCAGCCACACGCGCCGCCCCGAGCCGGCCAGCGCCTCGCGCAGCCGTTCCGACACCCCGGCCGCCGCCAGAGCCGCATCATCCGGCGCCTCATCCAGTGGTGCCAGCGCCACGGCCCGGGCGGGGGTGTCCGTGCTGATCCAGTCGTACTCGTCCCAGTAGCGTCCCAGTGCCTCGTCCCAGCGGTCCTCGCCCCAACCGGAGGCGGCGTCCAGCCGTCCCAGGCCCTCGACGTCGTCGCGAGCCATGAGCTCCACCCGGCGGAACATCTCCCGACGTACCGCCACCCGGAAGGCGTGCAGGTTGCGGGTGAAGGGCAGCTTGCCGTCGGCGTCGGTACCGAAGGCCCGCTCCGTCCCCGCGGCCTGATCGGCGCGATCCGCCTGCAGCAGATCCGCGCCCTCCTGCGCATGCCCGGACTGGGCGGCACCCAGCGCCTCCCACTCGTCCAGCAGGGAGGAGTCCACGGCGCGCACCAGGTCGCCCAGCCAGTCGGTCAGCTGCTCCACCTCCTCGGTGCGGTGCTCTTCGGGCACCACCTGCCGCAGCGCCCGGTAGGCGTCGGTCAGGTAGCGCAGCACCACGCCCTCGCTGCGGCCCAGGTCGTACCGGGAGATCAGGTCGGAGAAGGTCATGGCGCTCTCCACCATGTCCCGCACCACGCACTTCGGGCTGAGCTCGTACTCCGCCGCCCACGGGTTGGACTGCTTGTACATCTCCAGCGCCGGGCCCAGCAGGTCCGCCAGCGGCTGCGGCCAGGTGATGTCCTCCAGGGCCGCCATGCGCTCGTCGTAGTCCATGCCCTCGGCCTTCATGGCAGCGACCGCCTCGCCGCGGGCCTGCCGCTGCTGGGCGTACAGCAGTGGACGCGGATCGTCCAGGGTCGCTTCCACCACGGAGACCACGTCGAGCGTGTGCTCGGGGTCCTCCAGGTTCAACAGGTCCATGGCCGCCAGGGCGAACGGAGCCAGCGGCTGGTTCAGGGCGAACTCATCGGGCAGGTCCACGGCCAGGCGCAGTCGCGGGCGGCCGTCCGCGGCAGCCTGAGCGGAGGAGACGTGCTCCAGCACGCCGGCGGTACGCAGGGACAGGTAGATTTCGATCGCCCGGCGCACGTGCCTGCGCCGGGCCGCTTCCGGCTCGTGCACGCGCTCCAGCAGCTGCGCCATGGCCCGCACCGGGTCGCCGTCGCGCTCCATCAGGTTCAGCACCATGGTGGTGGTGACCTGGAACTGGCTGGTCAGCGTCTCCGGGGCGGCGTCGCGCAGCCGCTCGAAGGTCTTGTCCGTCCAGTTGACGCGCCCCTCGGGCGCCTGCTTGCGCACGATCCGGCGGCGCTTGCGCGGGTCGTCGCCCGCCTTGGCCAGGGCGCGCGCATTCTCGATGACGTGCTCGGGCGCCTGCACGATCACGTAGCCGCGGGTGTCGAAGCCGGCCCTGCCCGCGCGCCCGGCGATCTGGTGGAACTCCCGCGCCGTCAGGTGCCGCTCCTTGGCACCGTCGAACTTGACCAGGCTGGTCAGCGCCACCGAGCGGATGGGCACGTTGATGCCCACCCCCAGGGTGTCGGTGCCGCAGATGACCGAGAGCAGTCCGGTGCGGGCCAGGCGCTCCACCAGCCGACGGTAGCGGGGCAGCATGCCGGCGTGGTGCACGCCGATGCCTGAGCGCAGCAGCCGTGACAGGGTGCGCCCGAAGCCGGTCCCGAAGCGGAAGTCGCCGATCGCCGCCGCCAACTCATCCTTACGCTTCTTGGCGCCCAGGTCCACGCTCAGCAGCGCGGAGGCCCGCTCCACCGCCTCCTTCTGGGAGAAGTGCACCACGTAAACGGGCGCCTTGTCCTGCTCCACCAGCCGCTGCAGCAGATCACCGATCGGCTCGATCGCGTACTCCCACTCCAGCGGTACCGGCCGCACGGCGTCGTCGACGACGGCGACCTCCCGGCCCGTGCGCTCACGCAGGTCCCGCACGAAGAAGGACACGTCCCCCAGCGTGGCCGACAGCAGCACCATCTGCGCCTGCGGCAGCTCCAGCAGCGGCACCTGCCAGGCCCAGCCGCGCTGCGGGTCGGCGTAGTAGTGGAACTCGTCCATCACCACCGTGTCCACGTCCAGCGCCTCGCCCTCCCGCAGCGACTGGTTGGCCAGGATCTCCGCCGTGCAGCAGATGATGGGGGCGGCCGCGTTGATGGAGGTGTCGCCGGTGACCATGCCGACGTTGTCCGCCCCGAACAGGCGCACCAGCTCGAAGAACTTCTCACTGACCAGCGCCTTGAGCGGGGCCGTGTAGTAGGAGCGGCCGCCGCGCGCCAGGGAGGCGGTGTGCGCGGCCAGGGCGATCATGGACTTGCCCGAGCCGGTGGGAGTGGCCGCAATGACGTGCCTGCCGGACAGGATCTGGCTCAGGGCCTCGTCCTGGTGCGGGTACAGCGGTCGCCCGGTGGACTCGGCCCACTCGGCGAAGGCCACATAAACCTCCTCCGGCTCCGGGACGCGCTCCGGGTCGTCGGCGGGGATGAGGGCGTCGAGCATGACGTTGAGCGCGGGCGCGGAGGTGGCGGGCATGGCGCCCATCGTTTCACATGCGCGTTGAACACCGCGGCGGTGCTGAGTCGTCGGGGGAAGCGGAGTGGTCCGGAGCCCCGAGAAGTGGCAACGCGTATGAACATGCGGACGGTTGTCGGGCCGGCGCGGGGATTGTGCGATGATGCCGCGCGTTCCCGTATCCCCACGTGGAAGGCCGCTAGTTCATGGAAGCTCTCGCCGACAGCCTGCTTTCGATCGCCGACTGGATCACCGCGCACATCACCATGTGGGTGCTGGTCGGCACCGGGCTGTTCCTGACCATCCGCACCCGCGGCGTCCAGGTGCGCCACCTGCGGGACATGTTCCGGGCGGTGACATCCTCGCGCACCGGCGCTCACGGCGGCATCTCCTCCTTCCAGGCCTTCGCCATCTCCCTGGCTGCCCGCGTGGGGGTGGGCAACATCTTCGGGGTGGCCGCCGCCCTGCTCATGGGCGGTCCCGGTGCCGTGTTCTGGATGTGGGTGGTGGCCCTGGTGGGCATGGCTACCGCATTCTTCGAGGCCACCCTCGCCCAGATCTTCAAGGTCCGTACCGACGACGGCTCCTTCCGCGGCGGTCCCGCCTACTACATGCGCGCCGGCGTGGGCAGCCCGGTGCTGGCCGGCGTCTACGCCGTCATCACCCTGGTCACCTGCGGCTTCATTATCACCTCCGTGCAGTCCAACGCGGTGGCCGGCACGCTCCTGGGCGCCATCGGCGACGACGGCGCCGCCATCGAGGGCTTCGGTGGTCTGTCCGCCGCCCAGCTGGTCATCGCCGCCCTGATCTTCGTATTCACCGCCATGGTCATCTTCGGTGGCATCCGCACCGTCGCCCGCGTGACCGAGTGGATGGCCCCGATCATGGCCGGTATCTACATCGTCCTGGTGTTCATCATCTGCCTGATGCACCTGGGCCGCTTCGTGGAGGTGCTCGGCCTGATCATCTCCTCCGCCTTCGCCCCCAGCCGCTGGTCGGCGGCCTGGGCGGCGGCATCCTCGCCGCCGTCGTCAACGGCACCAAGCGCGGCCTGTTCTCCAACGAGGCCGGCCAGGGCACCGCCCCCAACGCGGCCGCCACCGCCACCGTCGCCCACCCGGTGCAGCAGGGCCTGATTCAGTCCCTGGGCGTGTTCATCGACACGATCGTGGTGTGCACCGCCACCGCCTTCGTCATCCTCATCGCCGGCCCCGAGGTCTGGGGCGCCGACGGCGCCAACCCCTCCACCCTGACCATCATGGCCGTCTCCCACGAGCTCGGCGGCTGGACCATCCTGCCCATCGCCGTCCTGATCTTCGTGCTCGCCTACTCCTCGATCATCGCCGCCTACGTCTACTCCGACACCAACATGTCCTTCCTGACCGGTGGCAAGACCTGGGCCACCTGGACGGTACGCGTGGTCTCCGTCGTCTCCGCCACCGCCGGCGCTGTGCTGTCGCTCGACGTCGTGTGGAACGCCGTCGACATCGCCATGGCCGTCATGACCGTCACCAACCTCGTCGCCCTCATCGCGCTGTCCAAGTGGGGTGTGGGTGCCCTGCGTGACTGGGAGAGCCAGCGCCGCGCCGGGGTTGAAGAGCCCGTCTTCGTTGGACACGACAACCCCCACCTGCCCGCCGACGTGCCCGGCGACGTCTGGAACTGACCGCCTACTGCCTCCCAGCCCGCCCCCTAGAGCCCCACCCGCAAGGAGCCCCGATGCCTCAACCCGCCATGAGCCTCGCGAACCTGGAGAACACCCTCAATCAGGTCGACGACATCTTCTACACTTACTTCCTGGCTGCCCTGCTGATCGCCGTCGGCATCTACGTCACCATCCGCACCCGCACCGTGCAGCTGCGCCACTTCGGCTCCATGCTGCGGGCGGTGGCCTCCTCCCGCTCCGGCGCCCAGGGCGGCATCTCCTCCTTCCAGGCCTTCGCCGTCGGCCTGGCCGCCCGCGTCGGCATCGGCAATATCGCCGGGGTGGCGCTGGCCGTCGTGGCCGGCGGCCCCGGCGCCCTGTTCTGGATGTGGGTGGTGGCCCTGATCGGCATGGCCACCAGCTTCACCGAGTCCACCCTGGCCCAGATCTTCAAGGAGCGCGGCCGCGACTTCACCTTCCGCGGCGGCCCCGCCTACTACATCAAGAACGGGCTCGGCTCCAAGACCTGGGGCGCCATCTTCGCCGTCATGTGCATCGTCAGCGTCGGCGTAACGGTGGTGATGGTGCAGACCAACTCCCTGGCCGGCGTCGTCAACGCCACCGTGCCCACGGTTGAACCCTGGATGGTCGGTGTGGCCCTGGTGCTGCTGACCGGCCCGGTGGTGCTCGGTGGGCTGAAGTCCGTGGCCCGCGTCACCGAGGTCGTCGCACCCCTGATGGCCCTGGCTTACGTGCTGGTTACCCTCGTTGTCATCCTCATGAACCTCGGTGAGATCCCCACCGTCTTCTGCGAGATCTTCCGCGGCGCCTTCGGCCGGGACCAGGCCCTGTTCGGCACCGCCGGCGGCATGCTCGCGGCCGTCCTCAACGGCGTGCGCCGCGGCCTGTTCTCCAACGAGGCGGGCCTGGGCACCGTCCCCAACGCCGCCGGCACCGCCACCACCACCCACCCGGTCCGCCAGGGCCTGATCCAGTCCTTCGGCGTATTCGTGGACACCGGCCTGGTGTGCACCGCCACCGGCCTGCTGATCCTGCTGGCCACCGACACCTACCAGCCCGGCAACGAGGGACTGGTCGGCGCCGTCCTCACCCAGCAGGCCGTAGCCGAGCACCTGGGGGAGTGGACCACCTGGCCGATCGTCGTCCTGATCTTCGTGCTGGTCTTCTCAACCGTGCTCGGCTGCTACTCCTACTCCCAGGTCAACGTCAACTTCCTGGGCGGCGAGCAGCGCGCCGAGCAGGCCTTCGGCATCCTGCTCACCGCCGCCGCCTTCGCCGGCACCGTGCTGACGCTGCCGATCGTGTGGGCGCTTACGGATATTGCGCTGGGGCTGATGGGCGTTATCAATCTGGTGGTGATCGTCCGGCTGTTCCCATGGGTGCGCGGCGCCCTGCGTGACTGGGAGGCCCAGCGCGGCGTCGGCGCCATCCCCGTGTTCGTTGGCCATGGCAACCCGCTGATGCCGGGGGACACCCTGCCGGGTGTATGGGAGCTGGACACCGACCCCGCACTCGCCCATGGCCTCGAACCCGAAGATACGGCACCCGCAGCACCCGACCACCTGGGGAACTGAACCATGAGTACCCTCAACGCATTCCTGACCAGCGTCTCCAACCTACTGTTCGGCACGATTCTGATCTGGCTGCTCCTGGGCGCAGGCGTGTGGTTCACCATCTGCACTCGCGGTCTGCAGCTGCGCCACCTCGGCTCCATGATTCGCTCGGTGGCCTCCTCCCGCTCCGGGGCGCGCGGCGGTATCTCCTCCTTCCAGGCCTTCGCCGTGGGGCTGGCCTGCCGGGTGGGTACCGGCAACATCGTCGGCGTTGCCCTCGCCCTGGTCCTGGGCGGGCCGGGCGCCGTGTTCTGGATGTGGGTGGTCGCGCTGCTGGGCACCGCCACCGCATTCGCCGAGGCGACCATGGGACAACTGTTCAAGGTGGGCCGCGGAGACGGCACCTACCGGGGCGGTCCCGCCTACTACATGGCCCGCGGCATGCGCCTGCCCGTCCTGGGAGGCGTGTTCGCCGTCGTCTTCATGGTGGCCAACGGCCTGGCGATGCCCATGGTGCAGGCCAATGCGATGACCGCCGCCCTGGGTGCCTCCGCCGACGTGACGCCCTGGCAGGGGGCGGTGATCGTCACCGTGCTAGTCGCCCCGGTGCTGCTCGGCGGCCTGCGCTCGGTGGTGCGCGTAACCGAGTGGCTCGCACCCGTGATGGCGTCGGTGTACCTGGCGCTGGTACTGGTCATCATCGTCACCCACCCGCTGCAGGCCGTAGCGGCCATCGGTGACATCTTCGCCGCGGCCTTCAACCTGCGTGCGGGCCTGGCCGGGGTTGCCGGCGGCATCACCGCGGCGCTGCTCAACGGCGTGCGCCGGGGACTGTTCTCCAATGAGGCCGGCCTGGGCGGGGCCGCCTGCGCCGCCGGGTCGGCCACCGTGGCGCACCCGGCTCAGCAGGGCTTCGTACAGGTCTTCGGCGTACTGGTGGACACGCTTTTCGTCTGCACCGCAACGGCCCTGGCCATCCTCATCGCCGGCCGCACCGACGGTGCCGTCTACACTCCCGGCGTCACCGGGCTGGAGGATCCAGACGTGTCCGGAACCCTGACCCAGACGGCGATCGGGGCCACGCTGGGGCAGTGGACCAGCTGGCCGATGACGCTGCTGGTGCTCGTACTGGCATACTCCACCATCCTGGGCGCGTTCTCATATGCCGAGGTGTGCCTGGACTACCTGACCCGGGCCCCCTGGGCCACGACCACGCTGCGGGCTGCCGCCGTGGCCTGCACCGGCATCGGGGGAGCGGCGGCCCTGAGCACCGTCTGGACCGCGGCCGATGTGCTCCTGGGTATCGGGGCCGTGCTGAACCTGATCGCCCTGGTGGTGCTGACGCCGTGGGTGGTCGGTGTGCTGCGCGACTGGGAGGCGCAGCGCGCCCGCGTACTCGCGGGGGCGCAGACACACGCGGAGATCAGCTTCTCCGCGGTCGGCAACCCGTATCTGCCCCACGCGCTGCCCGGAGACGTCTGGGATGCCTCCGGCGCCTACACGCCCTCCGCGCCGGGACAAGCGACTCGCGGAGGCTGGGGATACTGATTCCGCGGGACGCGGCGGACGCTGTACCACGGCTTCTCGCGGCGGCCCTCCTGGGCCCGGGTGGCATATGAGATCGCATACATTGCGGGCACGTGACGCGCTGAAGTCAATACAGTGTGTTGCGCTACCGTCTCAGCCCAGGCTTCGGCGCCTGCGGTGCCGGGACGGATGCAACTGACAAGTGCCTGTCCCAAGGGACCGGCCCGCGCCCTCCCACTGGCGCATCCCGACTACGTCCGGAGACCTATGAACCCCATGCTCCTGCCGACCGCCGGCTTCTTCGACGAGCCCGCCGCCGTACTCGAGAACATCTCCGATCACCTGTACGGGCAACTGCTCGCATGGCTGCTGCTAGCCGCGGGATTGTGGTTCACCCTCCGCACTCGCGGGTTGCAGGTGCGGCTGTTCCCACAGATGCTGCGCGCCATTACCGTCTCCCGGGGCGACGTCGGCGAGGGCATGTCCTCATTCCAGGCCTTCACCGTGGGACTGGCCTCCCGCGTGGGTACCGGAAACATCGTGGGCGTCGCCATTGCCATCACCATGGGCGGGCCGGGCGCCGTGTTCTGGATGTGGGTGGTGGCGCTGGTTGGCATGGCCACCGGCTTCGTAGAGTCCACGCTCGCCCAGCTGTTCAAAGTGGCCCACCCGGACGGCACTTTCCGCGGAGGGCCCGCCTACTACATCCACAAGGGCCTGGGATCCAGGACGGTGGCCAGCGTCTTCGCCGTCGTAATCACCTTCGTGTTCGGCTTTGCCTATGAGGCCACCCAGGCCAATGCCATCTCCAATGTCCTCAAGGGCACATTCGACGTTGAGCCCTGGCAGACGGCCATTGTCCTGGTGCTGATCACCACGCCGGTGGTGTTCAAGGGCATCAAGCGGGTGGCCGCCATCACCGAGTGGCTGGCTCCGCTCATGGCGCTGATCTACGTCATTATCGCCGTGGTCATCCTGGTGCTCAACGTTGGCGCCATCCCCGCGGCCCTGGGCTCGGTGTTCAAGGGTGCATTCGGACTGGACCAGGCCTTCTGGGGAATCGGCGGCGGCTTCATGGCCGCAACCCTGAACGGCATCAAGCGCGGCCTGTTCTCCAACGAGGCCGGCGAGGGGTCCGTCCCGAACGCGGCCGCCACCGCCACGGTGCACCACCCCGTGCAGCAGGGGTTCATCCAGTCAATGGGCGTGTTCGTAGACACCATCGTGGTCTGCACCGCCACCGCCCTGATCATCCTGCTGTCCGGCGTATACGACCCCGCCACTGCGAGTATGGATGCCGCCGGTACCCTGACCGTCAACTCCGTCAGTGCCGTGCTCGGCCCCTGGGCCAAGTACCTGATGGCCGCGGTAGTGTTCGTATTCGCCTACTCCTCGCTCCTGGGCAACTACGCCTACGCGGAGGTCAACATGGACTTCCTGCGCGGCATGGGCCGTAGCCACTACGGCGTGCGGGCCATGATCGTGGTGGCCGCTGCGCTGGGCTCGGTCGCGTCCCTGTCCTTCGTGTGGAACCTCTCCGACGTAGCCATGGGTGTCATGGCGATCATCAACATCATCTCGGTGGTGCTCCTGGGTAGATGGGCCTTCGGCGCCCTGCGTGACTGGGAGCAGCAGCAGCGCGAGGTCCGCGCGGGCGTGCGGGACAGGATCTACTTCGTGTCCACCGGTAACCCGTACCTGCCTGCCGAGCTGCCCGATGACGTGTGGACCGAGGCTGCCGCCGTCCGGCGCGAGGCCGCTCCCGTTCCCGTCACGGGCGACGACGGCTCGGGCGCCACGCTTGGCTGAGTCCGGCGGCTGCGCCGGCGCGACCTGGACCGTGGAAGTCGTCTCCCCCGCGGGCGCGTCAATCCTCTAGGGTCATCCCATGAAGATCGCGCGCTTCTCCACGGGAGACGAACTCCGCTACGGCATCGTTGACGGACTACCGGCCGGGGAGGCCACCCCCACCGGCGAGTCCTCCGGCCGCCTCCTCGTACTCAAGGGCGACCCCCTGTACACGGCTCCCGAAGCCACCGGGGAGGTCATCCCCCTCTCGGAGGCACGCCTGGTCTCCCCGGTCATACCGCGCTCCAAGGTGGTGGGGATCGGAAAGAACTACGCCGCCCACGCCGCCGAGATGGGCGGGGCCGCCCCGGCCGAGCCCATTGTGTTCATCAAGCCGAACACCTCGGTGATCGGCCCCGATGCCCCAATCGTCCTGCCCGCATGGTCCAATGAGGTCCACTACGAGGCGGAACTTGCCGTTGTCATCAAGTCGATCGTCAAGGACGCCACGCCGCGTGAAGCAGCTGCCGCGATTCTCGGCTACACAGTTGCCAATGACGTCTCAGCCCGGGACTGCCAGCGCGCGGACGAGACCTGGACGCGTGCCAAGGCCTTTGACACCTCCTGCCCGTTGGGCCCCTGGATCGAGATCCCGCAGCCTGGGGGCGCCGGCTTCGACCCCGCCGACGCCGTAGTGCGTGCGCGCGTTGACGGGAGCATCGTGCAGGAGGGGACCACCGCGGACATGATCCGCCCGGTTCCTGAATTGATTGCCTACGTCTCAGGTGTGTTCACGCTGCTGCCTGGTGACGTCGTGCTAACGGGCACGCCGGCCGGCGTCGGCGAGATCCGCGCCGGCCAGCGCGTCGAGGTAGCAGTGGAGGGCATCGGCGCCTTCGGCAATCCCGTGGTGCGCCGCTGAGACCCGGGCAGGGCCCGGTGGCCCGTATCACGGCCGCCGGGCCCTGCTGCCTCAGGCCGTGAGCCGGGCGACGGCGTCGGCCAGGCGCTGCACGGTCTGCTCCTCGATCCGCCGGCCCGTGGCCAGGTTGAGTCGGCAGAAACGCTCGTACCCGGATCCGAATGCGGCGCCGTCGTTCATGACGACCCCGGGTTCGCGGCGGAAGACCTCGGCCGGGGTGACGTCCTCGGGCAGGGGCAGCCCGGAGCAGTCCAGCCAGGCAAGGTATGTGCCGGACGGCACCGTGATCTCCACGCCCTCCACGTCCGCCAGCGCCTGCTCCGCGAGCTGCGCATTGGCGCGTATGTATCCGCGCACGCAGTCAATCCACTCCTGCCCGTCCGCAAGCGCGGCCACGGTCGCCTGCGCGCCGAGCAGCGACGCCTCATTGGCCAGGTGCTTGGACAGGGGGCTGTCATCCCAGGCCTGCCGCGCCCCGGCGGAGGCGATCAGCTGCGCGCACTTCAGGCCGGGAGTGTTCCACCCCTTGGAGGCGGCGGTGGCGGTGAAGGTCAGATCGGGGTCGGTGCCGGGGCGCGAGGCATAGGGGGTGTGCACGGCCTGCGGGTCCAGGATTAGGGCGTTGTGGATCTCGTCGGCGAAGACCGGCACCCGGTAGCGGGCGGACAGCTCGGCGACGGCGTCCAGCTCGGCGGGCGACAGCACCCGCCCCACCGGGTTCCAGGGGTTGCACAGCACCAGCAGGCCGGCGCCGGCGGCCATCGCCGCCTCAATGCGGTCCAGGTCCAGCGCCCAGGCGGCACCGGAGTCGGTGGTCCCGGTGCGCAGGGACGGTACCTGCACGCATTCGCGCCCGTACAGGCCGGGATAGGACAGGAACGGCATGTAGGCCGGGGTCGGCACGATTATGGCGCTGCCCGGGCGGGTGTGGTGGGCGATCACGGCGCCCAGGGCGGACAGCACGTCCGGCAGCAGGCTCACGTCCTGCGCGTCCACCTGCCAGCCGAAGGCCTCACCCTGGAAGCGGGCGGTCTGCTCGCTTACGGACTCGGCGACTCGCGGCGGCAGGTAGCCGTAGGAGCCGTCCATGACCGCGCGGTGAAGAACCGCAGTAACCGACGGGGCAGTGCCCAGATCCATCTCGGCCACCCACGCGCCGATCACGTCCCCGGGATACATGGTCCACTTCAGCGATCCGCGTTTCCGCATGACTTCGGGGGTCAGGGCGTCAAACTCGGCGATAGTGCGCGTGGCGTCGAAGGCGGGCGCCGGCTCGTCCAGGGAAGTTCCGGATACTTGGTTTGCGGCGTTGAGTTCGGGTGTAGCCATGCGGGCAGTGTACGAAACGCTGACCATGCCGCCGCCCCCGTACCGGCGGGGCGGGTACGGGGGCGGCTGACGGCGTTGCGTGCAAGTGCCTGCGCGGTCGCGTCAGGGACCGGCGGGTCAGACCATGTCATCGCTTCCGGTTGAGGAGCCGCTGGAGGACTTCCCAACCACGCCGTCCTCCATCTTGGCCGGGCCCGGGTTGACGATGTGGGTGTCGGAGACCATGTCCTCAAGCTCGGTCTCATCAATGGCGTTGGCGATGCAGGTGTAGTGCAGCGACATCATGGTGGGCGTCTGGATCGTGGTGAAGACGCGCATCCAGGTGATCGCCTTGATATCGCGCCCGTTGTTCTGGTAGCTGGTCTGAACCTTGATCATCTCCACCGGGTTGCCCGACATGTCGGTGACGGTGGTGTCGGTTGTCTGCGTGGACTCGACGTCGCCGTACTCGTCCTCAAGGTACTCAACCCAGGCGTCGGCCTGGTACACGGTCTCCGCGGTATCGCCGTACTCGGAGTCCTCGTAGAGGAACTGGCCACTCTCGTACAGGCAGTTGCCGTCCGCCCGGTCCAGCTCGTTGCGGCCTTCCTCGTCGATCGTCTCCGGGTACCAGCCGTCGTACAGCAGGGGGAATGACCAGTACGTGGAGTCGTCGTCGGCATTCTCGATGGGGCTGTCAGTGGACCGCTGCAGCGGGCGTAGGCCGACACCGGGCTCGGCGTCATCTGCCGACGGACTGGGGGTGGGGGTAGAGGACTGCTCGGGCGCGGCCTGAGTCTGCTCGGTCTCTGGGGCTCTAGCCACCGGAGCCTCGTCGTTGCAGGCGACAATGCCGGGCAGGGCGAGCCCGAGCGCCAGCAGCGTCACTGCGCCGCGGCGGATGGCGGGTGACGTCTGGAGGATCGTCGTGTTCATGGGATGCTCCTGAAGTGGAATAACGGGTTCATCACGTACGTTAGCGGCATACGGCCCGTGGCGCCATGGGGAGCGTTCCCCGGCGTCGTCCTTGATGCGCGCGGCAGGCGGAGCGTGGCGCGCAGGCACGGCCGAACCGATGCGGAAACAGCGCCGGGGGCGGCTAGGGTTGGCCCATCATGAGTGACGACATCTCCACACCGGTTCCCACCCCGCCCGCTCCCGGCTCGACGCCGCTCCGAGTCCGCTTCTGCCCCTCGCCCACCGGCACCCCGCATGTGGGCATGGTGCGCACCTGCCTGTTCAACTGGGCCTACGCACGGCACACCGGCGGTACCTTCGTGCTGCGTATTGAGGACACCGACGCTGCCCGCGACTCCGAGGAGTCCTTCGAGGCGATCCTCGACTCGCTGCGCTGGCTCGGCCTGGACTGGGACGAGGGCGTTGCCAAGGGCGGCCCCCACGCCCCTACCGCCAGTCTCAGCGCACCGAGCTGTACCGCCAGGTCGCCAAGGAGCTGCTGGAGGCCGGGTACCTGTATGAGTCCTTCTCCACGCCCGCGGAGATCGAGGCGCGCCACCGCGCCAGGGGGGAGGACCCCAAGCTCGGCTACGACGGTTACGACCGCGACCTGACCGAGGAGCAGAAGGCCGCCTTTCGGGCCGAGGGGCGCCTGCCCGTGCTGCGTATGCGCATGCCGGACGAGGACATCACCTTCCACGACCTGGTGCGCGGTCCGGTCACCTTCAAGGCCGGCTCCGTGCCCGACTATGTGGTGGTGCGCGCAGGCGGAGACCCGCTGTACACGCTCGTCAACCCCGTCGACGACGCCGCCATGGGCATCACCCACGTGCTGCGCGGGGAGGACCTGTTGTCCTCCACCCCCAGGCAGGTGGTGCTGTACCGCGCCCTTATGGACATCGGGCGGGCGCAGCGGGTACCAGAGTTCGCCCACCTGCCCTACGTCATGGGGGAGGGGAACAAGAAGCTGTCCAAGCGTGACCCCGAGTCCAACCTGCTCATCCACCGCTTCCGCGGCATGGCGCCGGAGGGACTGCTCAACTACCTGGCCCTGCTGGGCTGGTCCCTGTCCAAGGACGAGGACGTGTTTACCCCCGAGCAGCTGGCGGCCGCCTTCGACATCGCCGATGTCAACCCCAACCCGGCCCGCTTCGACGCCAAGAAGTGCGAGGCCATCAACGCCGAGCACCTGCGCCGGCTGGAGGGTGACGACTTCCGCGACCGGCTGGTGCCCTACCTCGCCGACACCTACCCGGATCCGGCCGATCCCGAGTGGACGGCCCGCCCCCTGGTCAGCGCCACCACCTTCGCCGAGCTGCCCGAGCGTGAGCAGAGGATCCTCGCTGCGGCCGCGCCGCTGATCCAGACGCGCATCCAGCTGCTGCGCGAGTCCCGTGAGATGCTCGGCTTCCTGCTGGTGGATGACGCGGCGCTCGAGCTCGATGAGCGCGCCGTGGCAAAGCTGAAGGACTCCGCCCCGCAGGTGCTGGACGCCGCGATCGCAGCCCTTGAGACGCTGCCGGGACCGTGGCGCACCGAGGTGCTGGAGGAGGCTCTGCGGGCGGCCATCGTCGATGGGCTGGGGATCAAGCCGCGCCTGGCGTTCGGGCCCCTGCGCGTGGCCGTGACCGGGCGGCAGGTCTCCCCACCGCTGTTTGAGTCGATGGAGATTCTGGGGGCCGACTCCTGCCTTATGCGCCTGCGCGCTCTGCGGGCCCGCTTGGGCTGACCCGCTACCGGCTGACGCCGTCGCGCGGCCCGCCCGGCGGCGTCAGCTGCTCATCTTGCCTGCCTTGAGTCCCTCGATGCGAATACCCGACAGGATCGTGTGCCACTGGGCCGCGGAGACGTTCCTGCCACTGGAGCAGATGATCTCCACGCTGAAGTCAAGCCCGGCGTTGCCCACGGCGCGAGCGAACTTGTAGCCCTCGACGGACTCGGTGGTGCCGTCGTCGTAGTTGAAGGTACCGGTCCAGGTCACCGAGTACCCCTCCATGGTGCCGCCGTCGTCGCGCACCAGGTCCAGGGTCTCCCGACCGGTCTCGTTGTAATCGGTGATGACGGAGTCGTTCACCGGAACCAGCAGGGAGCTCATGGTGTCGTCATCCAGGCCGAGGTCGTGGATGCGCTCGGAGATGTCCCGGGTCTCATAGCCGATGCAGGCGTTGTCCCAGGTTCGGTAGCCCTCAATGTTGCCGTTGCTGGAGACGGCATCGGTGTTCACTACCGAGTCGTCCTGGTACCAGACGGAGGTGTCCTCGTTGTAGAACTTCAGCGTCGGCGGGCTCCACGGCTCCTCGGTCTGCTGGGGAGTGGCGGAGGGCGGTGCCTCGGAGCTGCGGGCGCTCAGGCCGACGCCCGAGGACGGGCTCGGGGTCGGGGTGGGCGTCAGCGTCGGGATGGGCTCTTGAGTGGACGCGCGCAGGGACAGGCCGGATCCGCCGGAGGCGGCGGTCGACTCGCTGGCTTTGCCGGAGCCTGAGCCACAGGCGGCCAGGGCGAGGCCGGAGGTCAGGCACAGGGCCAGGGCCAGGGCGCGCGTGGCCCGGCGCGCGGACGGGCGGCGCGGGGTACGGGGAGAAGTCATCTTTCCTCCGGGAGGGGAGTCGTGTACGGCTTTGTGACCTTGAAATACAGTAACGGTGAGTGACGGCAGTTTAAAGCGGTCCGTCTCCAGGCGCAGCCGCCGGGGTGGGGGAGTGGTCCCCATGCGCGTGGGCGCTGCCGGCGGCCTGCAGGAGTCGGGTCGGAGCGGGTGTGGCTGCACTCACGATGATCTGACTTGGCGTTCGCGGGGAGGCCGTGTAAATTACCGATCGCTGCCGGGGCGCTAGCCGCTCGGGCGCACCAATCTCTTGGGGTATGGTGTAATTGGCAACACAGGTGATTCTGGTTCATCCATTCTAGGTTCGAGTCCTGGTACCCCAGCCGAGTGCTGATAAGCCGTATTACTGCCGTCGCGATTGACGGATGAGTGCGGCCTCGGCGGCTCATACAAATCAATATCCGAGCCCCGTTCGTCTAGCGGCCCAGGACACCGCCCTCTCACGGCGGCAGCACCGGTTCAAATCCGGTACGGGGTACGAGCCACGGCTCCCGCGTGGAGCTCGTTGGCAGGCCCCGTTCGTCTAGCGGCCCAGGACACCGCCCTCTCACGGCGGCAGCACCGGTTCAAATCCGGTACGGGGTACTCACCGCGGCAAGTGAGCCCGCGTCTCCAGCCCGGCCCTGGCGGCCGGGCTTTTCCGTTTTTGCCCTGGGCGTGCGGGGGCGCCCAGGGCTGTCTCGGGCAGTCGGTCGCCGGGGATCTCCGGCGGCGTGGCGGAACGGTGGGCTTGGGCGCGGCGCGCTCCCACCGCATGAGTGGCTAAACTCGCCGCCGTGACCAACTTCCCCAAGCTCAGCGCCCCCGGCCCGCTCTCCGACGGTGCGATGCGCATCGTCCCACTGGGCGGACTCGGCGAGGTCGGGCGCAACATGACGGTTTTCGAGGTCGGCGGCAAGCTGCTCATCGTCGACTGCGGCGTGCTGTTCCCCGAGGAGGATCAGCCCGGTGTCGACCTCATCCTGCCGGACTTCACCTACATTGAGGACCGCCTCGACGACGTCGTCGCGATGGTGCTGACCCACGGGCATGAGGACCACATCGGCGGTGTGCCCTACCTGCTGCGGCTAAGGGAGGACATCCCCCTGGTCGGCTCGGACCTGACCCTGGCCTTCGTCTCCGCCAAGCTCTCCGAGCACCGCCTGCACCCGGTGCTGCGCGTAGTGGAGGAGCACGAACGGGTCAGCTACGGCCCGTTCGACCTTGAATTCGTGGCGGTGAACCACTCCATCCCCGACGCCATGGCCGCCATGATCCGCACGGAGGCGGGCTCGGTGCTGATCACCGGGGACTTCAAGATCGACTCCCTGCCCATCGACGGGCGCATCACGGATCTGCGCTCCTTCGCCCGTTTCGGCGATGAGGGCGTGGACCTGTTCTGCGTGGACTCCACCAACGCCGAGGTCCCCGGCATGATCGGGCATGAGAATCAGATCGGCCCGGTCCTGGACGGTGTCTTCGCCGAGTCCGACCAGCAGATCATCGTGGCTTCCTTCGCCAGCCACGTCCACCGGGTGCAGCAGGTGCTGGACGCGGCTGCCCTGCACGGCCGCCGCGTGGCCCTGATCGGCCGCTCCATGGTGCGCAATATGGGGATCGCTGCCGAACGTGGCTACCTGAACGTTCCAGAGGGGGTGCTCATCAACGCCCGCGACCTGGCGTCGCTGCCCCCGGACGAGCGGGTGCTGATGGTCACCGGTTCCCAGGGCGAGCCCATGGCGGCCCTGTCCCGCATGGCGCACGGCGAGCACCGCTCGGTGACGGTGGAGCCCGGAGACACGGTCATCTTTGCCTCCTCCCTGATTCCTGGCAATGAGAACTCCGTCAACCGGGTTATCAACCGGCTCATGCGCCTGGGGGCCCGGGTGGTCCACCAGGGCAATGCCAAGGTGCACGTCTCCGGCCACGCCTCCTCCGAGGAGCTGCTGCACGTGTACAACATCGTCGGCCCCCGCAACGTCATGCCGATCCACGGCGAGATCCGCCACCTGGTGGCCAATGGCGCCCTGGCGGTCAAGACCGGCGTCGACCCCAAGCGGGTGATGCTGTGCGAGGACGGGGTGGTGGTTGACCTGGCCGACGGCAAGGCCCGCATCGCCGGCTCCGTGCCCTGCGGCTACGTTTACGTGGACGGCTCCTCAATCGGCGAGATCGACGAGTCAGAGCTGAAGGACCGGCGCATCCTCGCCGAGGAGGGCTTCGTGTCCGTCTACGCCGTGGTAGAGACCTCGACCGGCACCATCTTGGCCGGGCCGGACATTCAGGCCCGCGGCGTCGCCGAGGACCCGGCTGTATTCGACGAGGTCCTGCCGGACGTCACCAACGCCTTGGCCGATGCGCTGGACAAGGGCAATGCCGATGCCCACTCCCTCCAGCAGGCCATGCGCCGCACGCTGGGCCGGTGGATCGGTCGGCGCCTGCGGCGGCGGCCCATGATCGTTCCCGTGGTAATCGAAGCATGAGCTGGATACGTAGCGGACTGATCAGCAAGGGCAATGGGCACAAGGCCATGCGCCGCCCGGCCTGCTTCATCTCCACCGGATCAGTCCTGATCGACCTGCCCCTGCACGTTGCGCGCATTCCCGCCCCCGGCGGCGCCGTGACCGCCACTTCCGCCGGGCCGACGGTCGGCGGCGGCTACACGGTCGTGTCCGCCGTCGCCCGCCAGGGACTGCCCGCCGCCCTGGCTGCGACCCTGGGGACCGGGCCCAACTCGGCTCAGGTGCGTGAAACCATGATGCGCGACGGCGTGGAGCTGCTCGTGGAGGAGCTGGTGGGTGACATCGGCACCTGCACCACCTTGATCGAGCCCAGCGGCAGGCGCACCTTCATCACCACCGAGGGCGTGGAGGCCGAGCCGCAGCTGGAGGACCTACAGCGCCTGGAGCTGCAGGCGGGCGACTGGGTCTACGCCACCGGCTACGACTTGGTGCACCGGTCCAGCCGCGATGTGCTCACCTCGTGGCTGCTGACCCTGCCCGACGGCGTCGGCCTGGTCATTGACCTGGGACCCGTGCAGCCGGAGATTCCCGACCACGTGCTGATGCCGATTCTGCGCCGCACCACGCTGCTGACCGGCAACCACTTCGAGACCACTCAGCTGACTGCTCGCCTGGGCAGTCCCGAGGCGCTGCGGCGAGCCTGCCCCAACGGGTTGCTCGTGCGCCGCACCGGCGTGCACGGCTGCGTGATGTGGCCCGTCGACGGCGATCGTATCGAGGTTCCGGGATTCGCCCGTGACGTGGTGGACACGACCGGCGCCGGCGACACGCACACGGGTGTGCTCGTGGTGGGCCTCATGGACGGCCTCGATGTGGTCTCCGCCGCCAGGCGCGCGAACGCCGCGGCCGCGGAGGCAGTCAGCCGGATCGGTCCGGCCCGCGCCCCGCGACGAGACGAGATCGACGCGTTCCTGCGCGTCTAGTCCGGCGTGGCAGGCGCATGGCTCCGTGAGCACGCAGGTAGCGTGGTGACCACCATGGCCAAAACTCGCACGAAGACCTTGCCGCCCCCTTCCCAGCCCTCCGGCGGGCGCTATCGCCGCACAGGCTGGGCGTTCGTCGTACTGGCGCTAGCCGTCGTTGTCGGATTGCGCGAGTGGTTCGGCATCTCCGGTGCCGCAGGCGGCGTGCTGCACCACATCGCCGCGGGGCCCCTGGGAGTGCTCGGGATCATCGTGCCGGTGCTGCTCGCCGGACTGGGCGTGGCCATGCTGCGCGCCCGCGCCATGAATGCCACACACGTGCGTGTGGGAGTCGGCAGTCTGGGCGTGCTCACCGGGGTGGCGGGCATCATCCACGTGTGCTCCGGCAACCCGTCGCTCGATTTCGGCATCGGATCGCTGGAGAATGCGGGAGGGCTGCTCGGCTGGGTGGTCGGCTACCCCCTGGCCACCCTGTTCAGCGCCATCGGCGCGGTGATCCTGTTCATCTTGCTGATCGCCTTCTCCGCCCTGGTGATATCCGGCAAGACGGTTGCCGAGATCCGGGAGTGGCTGGCTGAACGGCGCGGTTCCGCGGTCGAGGCCCCCAGTCTGGCCACCCGGACGCTGGGCCGGGTGCGCTCGGCCGTGTCCGGCCCGGACGCAGCCGATGCCGCCCCCACGGCGCGGCTGGACGCATATGACGGCGACGAGCCCTTCCGCAGCGCCATCGCGACCGATGAGCGGCCCCGCGGCAGTGGCCGCCGCAAGCGGTCCAAGGTGCGCAGCGATCGCAGCGATGCGGCCCCCGCCGTCGTTCCCAGCGATGCCGAGACCAGCGTCCTGCCGGACCCCCCGGTAGATGTTCCGCTCGACTCCGAGGCCGCCGCACCCGCGCCCGCACGCCGCGCGCGCAGGGGGACCAAGGGTGGTGGCAAGGCCAGGTCGGAAGCGGCTGCGCCCAGCGCGGCCGCTGCGCCCGCCGAGCCCGACGCCGTCACGCAGGAGACTCCCGCCGTCGCCGATGAGCCGGACTTTGCCGATGCGATCGCGCTGGGGCAGATGGAGCTGCCCGACGGCTCCACTTACAGCCTGCCCGAGGACTCCCTGCTCGAGCCCGGCCACGGCCATGCCACCCGTACCGACGCCAATGACGCCATCGTCAACAAGCTGCAGGACGTGTTCACGGAGTTCGGCGTGGACGCCACCGTCACCGGCTATACGCGCGGCCCGCAGGTCACCCGTTACGAGGTGCACCTGGGTCGCGGCGTGAACGTCTCGCGCGTCACCAGCCAGGCCAAGAACATCGCCTACGCGGTCGGCTCCGACGAGATCCGCCTGCTCACCCCGATCCCGGGCAAGAGCGCCATCGGGGTGGAGATCCCCAACTCCGACCGGGAGATGGTCAAGCTCGGCGACGTGCTGCGCTCCCAGGCCGCCAAGAAGCAGGCGCATCCGCTGGTGGTGGGACTGGGCAAGGACGTCGAGGGCGACTACGTGGTCACCAACCTGGCCAAGACCCCGCACCTGCTGGTGGCCGGCCAGACCGGCTCCGGAAAGTCCTCCTTCGTCAACTCCATGATCACCTCCATCATGATGCGGGCCACCCCCGAGGAGGTGCGCATGGTGCTGGTGGACCCCAAGCGCGTGGAGCTGACCATCTACGAGGGCATCCCGCACCTGATCACCCCGATCATCACCTCCCCGAAGAAGGCCGCCGAGGCCCTGGAGTGGGTGGTGCGGGAGATGGACGCCCGCTACGACGACCTGGCGTCCTTCGGCTTCAAGCACATCGACGACTTCAACAAGGCGGTGCGCGCCGGCGAGGTACAGCCCCTGCCCGGCTCCCAGCGCGTGATCGCCCCCTACCCCTACCTGCTGGTGGTGGTCGACGAGCTGGCGGACCTGATGATGACCGCCCCCAAGGACGTCGAGGCCTCCATCCAGCGCATCACCCAGTTGGCCCGCGCCGCCGGCATTCACCTGGTGCTGGCCACCCAGCGCCCGGTCGCCCAGGTGGTCACCGGACTGATCAAGTCCAACGTGCCCTCGCGCCTGGCCTTCGCCACCGCCTCCCAGCTGGACTCGCGCGTCATCCTGGACCAGAACGGCGCCGAGACGCTCACCGGCCAGGGCGATGCGCTCTACCTGGGTCCCGGCGCCTCCGCCCCCGTGCGCGTGCAGGGCTCCTGGGTCACCGAGTCGGAGATCCGCGCGGTAGTGGAGCACGTCAAGGGCCAGCTGCAGCCCGACTACCGGGAGGACGTGATCGTTCCGGAGGTCAAGAAGCAGATCGACGAGGAGATCGGCGATGACATGGACCTGCTGCTGCAGGCCGCAGAGCTGATCATCACCAGCCAGTTCGGCTCCACCTCCATGCTGCAGCGAAAGCTGCGGGTCGGCTTCGCCAAGGCCGGCCGGCTCATGGACCTGCTTGAGACGCGAGAGGTCGTAGGCCCCTCCGAGGGCTCCAAGGCCCGCGATGTCCTGGTGCAGCCCGAGCAGCTGGAGGAGACGCTCGCCTGGATCAAGGGGGAGGGCGCCGCTCCCGGCGGCAGCGAGCAGGACGAGGCCGCGGGCACCGGGGAGGACCTGGAGGCGGTCGGCCAGGCCGATACCGGCGCCACTGCTGCGCCGCCGTCCGACCGCTACGGGGAGGATCCCCTGGAGGCGGACCGGGGAGTCCCCGAGTCGGAGTCATGGGAGGACCTGGGTGCTGAGGAGGAGTCCGAGGACGCCTGGAGCCTGACCGGCCGCGGCGCCTCCTGGTGACTCAGTCGGCGGATACCCACCGCCCCCTCGCCGAGGTCGGTAGACGTTACGTGCCGAAGTCGGTCGTAGGGGCTGTACCGGCCCCAATCATCTAGGCTGGTGGCGATGAACACCACACCCACCGAGGCGGGCGCCGCCCGGGGCGCTGATGCGCCTCCGCTGCTCAATGTCGCCAACGCCCTGACGGTGCTGCGGCTGGTACTGGTCCCTGTCTTCATCTGGCTCATGCTCCAGCCCGGTGAGCCGATTCGGCTGGCCGCGACGGCGGTGTTCGTAGTCGCCGCGCTTACGGACAAGCTGGACGGGCAGCTGGCCCGCTCCCGGAATCTGATCACCAGCTTCGGGAAGATCGCCGATCCCATCGCCGACAAGGCACTGACCCTGTCCGCCTTCGTCTTGCTGTCCGCGGACGGGCGCCTGTGGTGGTGGGTGACGGTAGTCGTCATCGTGCGCGAGCTAGGTATTACGCTGCTGCGGTTCGTCATGCTGCGCCGCGCCGTCATGGCCGCCTCCCGCGGGGGCAAGCTCAAGACCACGCTGCAGATGACCGGCATTATCGGGCTGCTGACGCCCTGGGCACTGTTCTTGCCGGAGGCGCCGGCCAACGCGCTGACGGCGCTCGCATACGTAGCGATCGGAGCCGCTGTGGTGGTCACGGTGGTTACCGGGGTGGATTACGTGCTCCAGGCCAGTCGCATCGCTCGAGGGGAGGCATCCGCGTGACGACGCCGATGGAGCAGGCCCCCGCCGGTGGGAGCGCGGCCGGGGAGCCGGTGGCGGACGGTAGCCGCGGCACACTCGTGGAGGCTGCACGCTTCCTGCTGGCCAAGGCGGAGGCGAAGAACCTCACGCTGGCCGTGGCCGAGTCGTTGACCGGCGGCGAGGTGACCTCAACACTGGTGAGTGTTCCCGGGGCCTCCGCCGTCGTCGTCGGCGCCGTAGTCGCCTACGCCACCCGGATCAAGGAGCAGGTCTTAGGAGTTGACCCCGAGCGCCTGGCCGCCACTGGACCGGTGGATGGTGAGGTCGCCAAGCAGATGGCGGTGGGCGTGGCACGGCTCATGGGTACGGACCTCGGCCTGGCCACAACGGGTGTGGCCGGTCCCGGGGACGCCGATGGGCATCCGGCGGGAACCGTGCATGTGGCCGTGGCCTCCCCCTGGGGCGTGCTTGCGCGCGAGCTTCATCTGTCCGGGGACCGGATCGCCGTGCGCGACAACACCACTACTGCGGTGCTGGCCCTGGCCGGGGCACTGCTGGAGGCCGCTCCGCCTGCGTGACCCGGTCGCTGGTGGAGGCGAGTGGACTGGCAGGGACGGCTTTGCCTGGCGGACCTCGAGGACACTTACGCGACCTCCAGGTTCCTCCCAGATTTCTCGGCGAGGATCTGGGCAGCGCCGCCGGGGAATGATCCGCCGGAGGCGGGAATGAAACCGGCAGATGAATGGTTGTGCCACACGATGAACAACGTGACTCACACCCGCACCAACCGCTCCGCGCGCCCGGTCGGCCGCGCGCCGATGCGGCAGGCCCCCGTGGCGGGGCGCGGCGCCGTCGTAGAGAACACGGCGAGTAAGCATGACAGTATCCTCTTGCGTCGGGAGATCGGCGAGGTACTCCGCTCGGTTCGCCAGCACCAGGGACGCACCCTGCGTGAGGTCTCCGGGCAGGCCCGCGTGTCCCTCGGCTACCTCTCCGAGGTGGAGCGTGGGCAGAAGGAGGCCTCCTCGGAGCTGCTGGCCGCGATCTGCCAGGCACTGGACGCCCCACTGTCCGCGGTACTGCGTGAGGTTTCCGACCGCATCGCCGTGGCCGAGGGCGTGGCCGTGCCGGACACGATTCCGGATGAGCTTGTTCGGCAGCAGGGCATGCCCCTGCGCTGACCGTCGACTCGGCTGTATTGACTCGGCCAGAGACATTCGGAGGCTGAGCAGAACTGTGCCCGGGTGCTGCCGCTGCGGCGGTGAGCGCCCGGGCACAGCTGCGTCGGACCGGTGAACCGTTGTGGCTTCCCGGCAGGCACGCCGCCGACGGCGGTCCGTGTGGGCGAGCTCGCAGTGGCCTGCGGCGGGATCCCGGCACCGGCACCGGAAAATGGGCTGCGGCTCGGCAAGGGGCGGTCCGCGATACCGCTCCAGGTCCGGTCGGCCCCGGTGAAGAAACGCATGAAGCACGATGTGAGGCAAGATGAAGCACTCGGAGTTCTGGCGTGCGGTTGACGCTGTGTTCGGCTCGGCTTACGGGCGCTCGCTGGCCCAGGACCTGGTCCTGACCGGCATCGGGCGCACCAGCGTGGAGGCTCTGGACGCGGGAGTGCCGCCGCGTGATGTCTGGCACGCCCTGTGCGATGACACTGATCGCAATGAGGCGGAACGCTGGGTGTTCCGCGATGACCCGCGCGCTCGCCGCCGCGACACGCGGTGAATGCAGCCGCTATTCGAACAGTTGTTCGCCTACTGTTGTCCACAGGCGGCGTTGACGCGCCCCGCGTCCACAGGGACGGCTAAGCGGTGGTGATACATGTCAGTGGTCCGGCATAACGTCGCTCGTGAGCCCCGGAGAGGGGTACCGCAACCAGGACCAGACGTAGCCACCGCGGCGGAGAGCCGCACGAGAACAGAGGAATACCAATGCCCGCTGCAACCCAGACGCAGGACCGCTCCAAGGCCCTGGCGACCGCCCTCGCGCAGATCGATAAGTCCTTCGGCAAGGGCTCCGTCATGCGACTCGGCGACGACTCCCGGCCGCCGGTGTCGGTAATCCCCACCGGCTCCGTCGCACTCGACGTCGCCCTGGGCATCGGTGGACTACCGCGTGGCCGTGTAGTAGAGATCTACGGGCCGGAGTCGTCCGGCAAGACCACAGTTGCGCTGCACGCCGTCGCCAACGCGCAGAAGGCCGGCGGCAATGCCGCCTTCATTGACGCCGAGCACGCCCTGGACCCGGTCTACGCCAAGGCTCTGGGCGTGGACACCGACAACCTGCTGGTCTCCCAGCCGGATACGGGCGAGCAGGCCCTGGAGATCGCGGACATGCTCATCCGCTCCGGCGGGCTGGACATCATCGTCATCGACTCCGTAGCCGCCCTCGTGCCCAAGGCTGAGATCGAGGGGGAGATGGGTGACTCGCACGTCGGCCTGCAGGCGCGGCTGATGAGCCAGGCGCTGCGCAAGATCACCGGTGCCCTGTCGGCCACCGGTACCACAGCCATCTTCATCAACCAGCTGCGTGAGAAGATCGGCGTGTTCTTCGGCAACCCCGAGACCACCACCGGCGGCAAGGCCCTGAAGTTCTACGCCTCCGTGCGTATCGACGTGCGCCGCATCCAAACCCTTAAGGACGGCGACCAGCCGGTTGGCAACCGCACCCGGGCGAAGGTCGTCAAGAACAAGATGGCTCCGCCCTTCAAGCAGGCCGAGTTCGACATCCTCTACGGCCAGGGCATCTCCCGGGAGGGCGGCATCCTTGACCTGGGCGTGGAGAACGGCATTGTGCGCAAGTCCGGCGCCTGGTTCACCTACGGCACCGACCAGCTCGGCCAGGGTAAGGAGAACGCGCGTACCTTCCTCAAGGACAATCCTGAGCTCGCCGATGAGATCGAGTACAAGATCCTGGCTGCTCTCGGCATTGGCGAGCCGGGCCGGAAGGCCCGCGAGGAGGCGGAGCAGGAGGCTGCGGAGCAGGCCGCCGCTGCGCAGACTGCCCCTGCGGGCGGGAAGGGCACTGCGGCAACCGCGTCCAAGGCGGGCGGACGCAAGAAGAAGGCGGCTGCGGCCGAGGAGGCCGACGCCATGTTCGGTGAGGACGCCGGCGGCTTCTGATGCCCTGGCTCACCCCGGACGCGCACACCGAGCAGGTCGAGACGGCCAGGGACATCGTCCTGCGCCGCCTCGACCGCTCCGCTGCACCGCGCGCGGCACTGGCGCAGCTGCTGGAGCGTAAGCAGACCGACCCCGCCGTCGCCCGGGAGGTCCTGGACCGGCTTGAGGCGGCGGGGGTGATTGACGACGCCGCCTATGCCGCCCGCCTGGCCCGTACCCGCTTTGCGGAGAAGGGAGCCGCCCGGCGCGCTATCGCGGACGAGCTACGCCGCAAGGGCCTGGGGGAGGGGCACATCCACGCCGCCCTGGCCCAGATCGATGGCGAGGACGAGGAGGCGGCCGCCCTGGTGCTGGCGCGCAAGCGACTGGCTGCCAGCCGTGGGCTCGAGCCCGCCGTACGCCGGCGCCGCGCCCTGGCCGCACTGGGCCGCAAGGGGTACGGCGCCGACGTAGCCGCGCGTGCCGTCGAGCGTGCTCTGGCGGAGGAGGGGGCCGGTACCGGGACCGTGCGCATGAGCCCGGAGGCTGCATCGGAAACCGAGTGGGGCGCCTAGGTCGTATGTATTGCGTATGTGGGTAGGGGCTGCGTGGTGTGCGGCCAGTTGTGCCCACTTAAACGGCGCGCCCAGCGGTGGGTGCAGGCGCGCACCCTGCCGGAACTCGGCTGGGGGATGACACCCGGTGTCACTCCTGCGGCAGCGTCAGGTCACGGTAGTCGTAGACGTCTACGAACGTGACCTCGGCGCCGTCGGTGATTTGGACGATGTAGTCGGAGTGCACCTCAGTCGAGTTGAAAGTGTTGTCCAGCTTGATGGCCTCTGAGCGGTCCGCCGGAACCAACCAGGTGCCCTGCACATCGGCCCCGTATAAGGTCGAGGTGAGCAGCAGGCTGCCGTCGGAGAACTCCCCGGCGATCTTGGCCCCCGCAGTGGGAGCGAGATCGGCCAGGCACTCTAACGAGTGATCATCAAGGGTGACGCGAGCGAGGCCCGCATACAGGGCGGTGTCGGAGATGGTCGGGTACTGGTGGTTCTCACCCAGCTCGCAGGCGCCGGTGTCCACCTCGACGACGGCACCCGTCTCATCCACCAGCCACAGGTCCTCGTTGTGCTTCAGCCCCAGGTGCGTGGGACCAGGAATGAACCGAACGCTGTCACTGTCGGCGATCAGCAGCTCGGCGGGGCCGAGCTGCACGATGTTGTTGGTGTCAACCTGCTTGTCGGTGAGGGTGAACAGCGGCGTGCCATTCCACTGGGCCACGTCGCTCAGCTGGAAGTCGCCCTCGGCTGAGAGCAGCTCACCCCAGCTCGATCCGGTCAACGAGAGGTCGGCGTTGACGTACAGCACGCCGGAGGTCGTTGAGTCGTCCTCCATGACGATCGCGCCCGCGAAGTTCTCATTGGAGCGCACCGACACGCCCGCGTACTCGAATGCCGCCGCCGCCAGATCCTCGGAGGTGGCCCGGCCGGTCTCCAGCTCCAGCCAGGTGACCTGATTCGCCATGGCCTCGGTGTTCCGCAGGAGGATCTCGTCCTCACTCGTCTCGTCTGGTCCGGCGAACCACACCGAGACGACGCCGATCCCCGGGTCCGCGCTCAGCCGCAGATGCATGTCGGCCGCGTCGTCGGGCACCGCCACGGCGGTGGACCAGGCTTCGGTACCGTCCCACAGCGCACGCCGGACCGTCAGGTCCGCGGAGGCGTCCGTGCGCGGTTCGATGTAGGTAACACCTGCCTCGTCCGCGTAGACCGTGCCCGTTTCTGCCTTGAAACTGAGCGTGGTGGCGGTTAGTCCCGAGGCCTCAAAGTTACCCGCCAGAGGGGTCTGCGTGCCGTAGGTGGTGCGGCTAGGCGAGGCTGCCGCGGAGGAGCCGGCCTGCGTCGCCGTGGGGGAGGAGCATGCCGCCGCAGCGGCCAGGGCGGAGGCGGCGACCAGTGCGGCCGTACGGCGGGGGAGATTACGAAGTCGCATTACTAAGGCTCCTGGGTCAATGTCTGGGACAACGGGGAGTAAAACAGGCATGTCACGGTTTTCGCAAGCGTTATTTCCCTGGGTGTCGCCGGGGCGGGCTGGTGCCGTGGCACGGGCGGTACGCGGCTGGTGCCGGGCTGTTACAGAAGTTGGCTTGGGGCGCGCGGGGACGCAGGTGTGAGGTGAATCATGGGGAGCGGCATCGGCATTGATTTCCTCTTACGTAAGGCAACCCTTACATTTTCCCTATGAGACGTCCTGTCGCCATCGCCATGGGCGCCGCGGGCCTCGCCGCTGCGGGCGCCGCAATCGCCCTCACCGCCCGCACGCCCCGTCCGCGCGTGCCCGCCGTCTCCGTCGACGCCGACCGTCACCGCCCGCCACGCGTGATCATCGCTGGTGGCGGCTATGTCGGCTTCACCGTAGCCCGGGCGCTGCGCAGGCGGCTGAACACCGACGAGGTCGAGATCGCCGTCGTCGACCCGCGCCCGTACATGACCTACCAGCCCTTCCTGCCGGAGGTCGCCGCAGGCTCCATCCAGCCGCGGCACGTGGTCGCCTCCCACCGCCGCAGCCTGGACGGCATCACCATCCTCACCGGCTCGGTCACCGCCATTGACCATGCCAGCCGCACCATCACCATCACGCCCCCGGTCCCAGAATCCACGCTCGTGGCCCCAGAGCCGTACCCGCTCGCCTACGACCACCTGGTGCTGGCCCTGGGCGCCGAGGCCCGCACCCTCCCCATTCCCGGCCTGGCGGAGCAGGCCCTCGGCTTCAAGCAGGTGGAGGAGGCCCTGGCGCTGCGCAACCGGGTGCTCTCCCGTATCGAGGACGCCGCCTCCACGTGGGACCACGACCGCCGTCGGCGCCTGCTGACCTTCGTGTTCGTCGGCGGAGGATTCGCCGGCGTGGAGGCGATTGCCGAGCTGGAGGACATGGCTCGCGCCGCCGTCGCCAAGATTCCCAGCATCGCACAGGAGGACGTGCACTTCGTGCTGGTGGAGGGCACCCGCCGCATCCTGCCGGAGCTGACCGAGGAGCTGTCCGGCTACGGCCTGCAGCAGCTGCGCGAGCGGGACATCGACGTGCGGCTGTCCACCTTCCTTAACTCCTGCGTCGACGGGCACGTGGTCCTGTCCGACGGAACCGAGTTCGACGCCGACACCATCGTGTGGACCGCCGGCGTGAAGGCAGCCCCGGTACTGGCGGACTCCGATCTGCCGATCGATGCGCGCGGTCGCGTGACCGCCCTGCCCACGTTGCAAGTGGCCCGCGACGGCGTCGTCGTCGCGGGCGCCTGGGGGGCCGGCGACTGCGCGGCCGTGCCGGACCTCACCAGCGCAGAACCGGACGCCACCTGCGCCCCCACCGCCCAGCACGCCGTGCGCCAAGCCAAGGTACTGGCTGAGAACCTGGCGGCCACCTTGGCGGCCGGCGGCGCTCACGAGCCCCGGCTGAACTCCTACCGGCACGAGAATCTCGGCACCGTCGCCTCCCTGGGTATCGGCAAGGGCGTGGCCCGCATCATGGGCCACAACCTGCGCGGTTTCCTGGCCTGGACCGCTCACCGGGGCTACCACGTCTACGCCATGCCCACCTTGAACCGGAAGGTGCGCATCATGATGGACTGGCTGGCCGCCGTCGTCTTCCGCCGCGATCTGGCCAGCTTCGGCTCGGTGGCCGCGCCCGGTGCCGCCTTCGCGGCGGCCGCCGAGCACGATGCCCGGCTCGCCCGGCGGCGCGAGCAGTCCCGCCCCTCCGCCTGAGCGCTCGGGCTCAGCGCGGCTGCTGCGGCGTTGTCGGGGCGGGAATGTCCGCCACATCCGCCGCGGTGGCGATGCCGGTGACCGTAGTCATCTCCTCGCTGGTGCGGCGGCTGAGCCGGTCCGCCAGCCGCTGCGCCAACCAGGACATCCCGAAGTTGAGCACCACGAAGATGGCGGCGGTCACGATCAGGGACGGGATCAGGTTCGCCTTCGCGCTGCCCAGCAGGCTGCCCGCGGCCAGCAGCTCGGAGTAGGTAATGATGTAGCCCAGCGCCGTGTCCTTCAGTGCCACGATCAGCTGGCTGATCATGGCCGGCATCATCGCCACCAGCGCCTGGGGCAGCTCGATGAGTCGGCGCGAGCGCGTCGGGGTGAGCCCAATCGCCAGGGCCGCCTCCCGCTGGCCGGAGGGCAGGGAGTGGATACCGGAGCGGACCAGCTCGGCCACCACCGAGCCGTTGTACAGGGTCAGGGCCGTCACTACGCCCCAGAAGGCCGCCGAGCTCGCGGGGACGAAGGAGACCTGGGAGAACATGAAGTAGAAGAACAGCATGAGCACCAGGACTGGTACCGCCCGGAAGAACTCCACCACTACGGTGCTCAGCCAGCGCACCAGGCGGGCGTCCGCGAGCCGCCCCAGGCCGAAGGCAACACCGAAGACGAAGGCGGCCACCAGTGCCACGGCCGCGGCACGCAGCGTCGCCCACAGGCCGGGCAGCAAGTAGTCAGTCCAGGCGGACGCGGTCAGGAAGGGCGCCCACCGCGCGGCTGTGAACTGGTCCTTGGCGGCCAGGGCCGCGATCACCCACGCCCCCAGCGCCACCAGGAGGATCACGCCGATTACGTTGCCGATGCGCTCGCGGCGCAGGGCCTTGGGGCCCGGCAAGTCGAATAGGAGCGACTGGTCGTTCATCGTGCCACCGCCAGCTTTCGGGAAAGGGAGGTTGTGAGCAGCCCGATCGGCAGGACGATGATGGTCCAGCCGATCGCGAAGATGGCGAAGATCGCCAGCAGGTGCTGCGGGGAGAACTCGAACATGTCGGACATGACCGAGGCGGCCTGGGCGACGCCGGCGGCCGAGGCGACCGTGGTGTTCTTCGCCAGGGCGATCAGCGTGTTGCCCAGCGGTGCCACCGCCCCGCGCAGCGTCTGCGGCAGGATGATCGAGCTCATGGTCTGCCCGAAGCCCAGGCCGATTGCGCGGGCGGCCTCTGCCTGCCCGCGCGGGACGGTGTTCAGGCCGGAGCGCAGCGCCTCGCACACGAAGGTCGCCGTGTACACGCTCAGGCCAATGACCGTCAGCCAGAAGGAGTTGCGCGCCAGCCACTGGTCACCCCACCGGCCGGAGACCACGATGCCGAGCTGCCCGTAAAGGCCCAGTGAGCAGGCCAGGATGATCAGGGTCAGCGGGATATTCATGACGATGTTGGTGAAGGCCGTGGCGAATCCGCGCAGTGACCCCATGGGGCTGACCCGCATGATCATTAGGACCGTGCCCAGCAGGGCGGCGCCGAGCGCGGAGAAGACGGTCAGCTCGATATTGACTAGGAACGCGCCAAGGATGTTGTACTGGGAAAGCAGCTCACTCAATGACTCTTCCTTTCCTTGATCCGGGAGTGGGCGGGGCTACTCGCACAGCGAGTCGTCGACCGCAGGCGGGTTGAGCGCCGTGTCGGGATCGAAGGACGTGCCCACGGATTCCTCCAGGAGCCGGCTCCAGGTGCCCTCGGCGATGATCTGGGTGATGGCCTGGTTGACCGCGCGGCAGCGCTCGGCGCCGTCCTTGGGCAGGCCGACACCGTAGTGCTCCTCGGAGAAGGCGTTGCCGACTACCTCCACCTTGCCGGTGTAGTTCGGCTGTGCGGCGAAACCCGCCAGGATGATGTTGTCGGTGGTAACCGCATCCACCGTGCCCGCCGCCAGGAACTCCACGCACTGGGAGTAGGAGCGCACGGGGAACAGCTGCACGGAGCCGGAGGAGTAGTTGTCGCGGATGGTCTGTGCCGAGGTTGATCCCTCCACTGAGCACAGGATGTGCCCGTCCATGTCATCGGGCCCGTTGATGTCGGAGCCGGTGCGCACGAGCAGGTCCTGGCCGGCTATGAAGTATGGCCCGGCGAAGGTGATCTTCTCCCGCCGCGCGTCGGTGATCGAGTAGGTGCCGATGACCATGTCCACCTGCCCGTTCTGCAGCATTGTCTCGCGCTGGGCGGAGACGGCCTCGATCCAGGTGATCTCGTCCTCGGTGTAGCCGAGCTTGCCCGCTATGGCGCGGCCCATCTCGACGTCGAAGCCGGTGTAGCGTGCGCCGTCCTTCAGGCCCATGCCGGGCTGGTCGAACTTGATGCCGATGCGGATGGTGTGCCCGGAGCCGGCGGAGTCGGCACCGCAGGCCGCCAGCGGCGTCATGACCACCGCCAGGCCGATGATGACCGCCGCCAGGGCGCGGGCGCGAAGACCCGGGCCGGTGCGCGGGCGCCGTCGGCCACGAGGAGTGTGAAGGATGGGTGCCATGCCGGCCTCCTGTGTGAATGGTTGTCGCTGGGGTGAGCCGAGTGACGCGCCGTAGCGTCGGCGACCGCCCGCACGCTTAGTGCGTGATGAGTTTGGACAGGAAGTCCTTGGCCCGGTCGGTGCGCGGGCTGGTGAAGAACTGGTCGGGCGGAGCCTGCTCCACGATGGCGCCGTCAGCCATGAAGACAACGCGGTCGGCGGCCTGGCGGGCAAAGCCCATCTCGTGAGTGACGATGATCATAGTCATGCCCTCGGCCGCCAGCTCGGTCATGACATCAAGGACCTCCTTGACCATCTCGGGGTCCAGGGCGGAGGTGGGCTCGTCGAAGAGCATCACCTTGGGGCGCATCGCCAGGGCCCGGGCGATGGCGACGCGCTGCTGCTGCCCGCCGGACAGCTGGGCCGGGAACTTGGCTGCCTGGGTCTCCACCCCCACCCGCCGCAGCAGCTGGCGCGCCTGCTCCTCGGCCTCGGCCCTGGGGGTCCCGCGCACCTTGATGGGGCCGAGGGTGACGTTGTCGAGAATGGTCTTGTTGGCGAATAGGTTGAAGGACTGGAAGACCATGCCGACGTCGGCCCGTAGCCGGGCCAGGTCCTTGCCCTCCTGCGGCAGCTCCTGGCCGTCAATGCGAATGATGCCGGAGTCGATTGACTCCAGCCGGTTGATGGTGCGGCACAGGGTCGACTTTCCCGATCCGGACGGCCCCAGGACTACGACCACCTCCTGCCGGTGCACGGAGAGGTTGATGTCCTTGAGCACGTGTAGATCGCCAAAGTGCTTGTTGAGGCCAATGATCTCAACGAGCGCCTCCCGGTGGTCAGCGTGCCCGGGCACTGGCGTGGGTGTGGCATTCATACCGCAATGACATCCGCAGTCCATGTCGGCAATGGGCCAGGTGTGTTTCTGGCGTGTTACGGCGGGTGGGCGACGACGTTACGGAAATCACCCGAAAGGCCTGCCGGGGCGAAAGGTCCCACGTAAGCCCATGGGGTAGAGGCGGGCTCTAGACTGCTGGCGATGACCGTCACCGATACACCCCGTACCAGTGTTCCCCACGCAGCCGCGCCTGCGCCCGCACCCACGCCCGTGCGCGAGCTGCTGCCGCGCACATACCACGTGCGCACGCTCGGCTGCCAGATGAACGTCCACGACTCCGAGCACATGGCCGGCCTGCTGGAGCAGGCGGGCTACCGCCGCGCCGAGGATGTTCCTGAGGTCGCGGCGCGCGCCACTGCGGCCGGCGACGGCGGTGCGGACGTCGTCATCATCAACACCTGCTCCGTGCGGGAGAACGCCGCCACGCGCCTGTTCGGCAACCTGGGGCAACTCGCGGCCGTCAAGCGGGAGCGGCCCGGCATGCAGATCGCCGTGGCTGGCTGCCTCGCCCAGCAGATGGGGGAGGGGATCGTTGAGAAGGCCCCGTGGGTCGACGTCGTCTTCGGCACCCACAACATCGACGTGCTGCCCGCGCTGCTGGACCGCGCCCGCCACAATGCCGAGGCCGCCGTCGAGATCGAGGAGTCGCTGAAGGTCTTCCCCTCCACCCTGCCCACGCGCCGCGAATCCGCCTACGCCGCCTGGGTGTCCATCGCGGTGGGCTGTAACAACACCTGCACCTTCTGCATCGTGCCCTCCCTGCGCGGCAAGCAGCGCGACCGGCGCCCCGGGGACGTGCTGGCGGAGGTGGAGGCCGTGGCCGCCCAGGGTGCCATCGAGGTCACCCTGCTCGGTCAGAACGTCAACTCCTACGGCGTCGGCTTCGGTGAGCGCGGTGCCTTCGCCGGCCTGCTGCGCGCGGCCGGGAACGTGGATGGCATTGAGCGGGTGCGCTTCACCAGCCCCCACCCGGCCGCCTTTACCGACGACGTCATCGATGCCATGGCCGACACGCCCACGGTCATGCCCAGCCTGCACATGCCGCTGCAGTCCGGCTCGGACCGGGTCCTGCGGGCCATGCGACGCTCCTACCGCACCCGCCGGTTCCTGGACATCCTCGAGCGGGTGCGTGACCGGATGCCGCAAGCCGCCATCACCACCGATCTGATTGTCGGCTTCCCCGGGGAGACCGAGGCGGATTTCCAGGCCACCCTCGACGTCGTCGAGCAGGCCCGCTTCGCCTCCGCCTTCACCTTCGAGTTCTCCCCGCGCCCGGGTACCCCGGCCGCCGGCATGCCCGACCAGGTGCCGCTCGAGGTGGTCAAGGAGCGCTACGCCCGGCTGGATGAGCTCGTGCGCCGCATTACCCGGGAGGAGAACGAGCGCCAGGAGGGGCGTACCGTCGAGATCCTCGTGGCCGAAGGTGAGGGGCGCCGCGACCAGGCCACGGCCCGCATCTCCGGCCGTGCCGACGACAACCGCCTGGTGCACGCCGCCCTGCCCGTGGGGCTGGTTGCCGACGACTACGCCGCCGGTGCCCCGCGGCCCGGCGACATGCTTACCGTCCGGGTGACGCACGGCGCCCCCCACAATCTCATTGCCGACTCCGCCCGCTGCGGCACCGGGGCCGGCGGTGCGCTCGCGGCCGATTCGGTGCGGAGCGCCGGGGACCGCATCTGGACGGACGACGGCCCCGCCCTTTTCGAGGTGCGGCGCACCCGCGCCGGGGATGCCTGGGAGCGGCGGCGCCGTGAGGCCCACGCGGAACCCGAGCCGGACGCGGCGCCGGTGGCCATCGGTATGCCGATGATTCGTCCCGGGGCGCATGGGCCGCGGTAGGCCGCCTGCGCGGCTTCGCGATCAGGAATGGTGATGCCTTGAGGGCGCGCGTCGTGAGCGGCTTGGATTCGATGGGCGTACCCGCGCGAGTTGACTCCCTCGCCGTGTACTGACACACTGGGTGTGTTGATACACCGAGTGGGAGGTCGAGATGTCGGCATTCGTCATATGGGTAATCGTCTCCGCCGTCGTATTCCAACTGCCCGCCGCGAGCGCGCTCCGGGACGGCCCCGGCTCTGGCCGGGATCAACGCACAGAGGACTACCTGGCCGGACAGGGGCTCGCGCTGCCGCCCGACCTTCGGCAACAGGTTCTCTCGCGCCTGCGTCTCCGGTCGCGTGCCGCCATCGCCTGGGGCTGGGGTGGCTGGGTGGTGGGAGTCGTGGTGGCCGTGGCGGCGCAGGCGGTCGGTGCCGCCCACCTCGTGCCGCTGACCACGCTCCTGGCGACTGCGCTTGGACATGCGACCGGCGCCATCATCGGGCTGATGCGGGAGGCGGTCGATCCTCTACCCACCGCACCCCGGGTGGCGCGCGCCCGAGCCACGACATGGAGGGAGTACTGCGATCGCTGGGACCGCCGTGCGGCGCTCCTATCGGTCCTGGCCACCGCCCTCGCCTGCGTCGCCGCCCTGGGGGTGTGGGCACTGACCCCGCTGCGCCCGGATGGCGGGTGGCTGGTGCCCGCGGCAGTCATCGCCGCAGGGGTGTGCGTGTGCGCGGCGGAAGTCTTCTGCCTGCGGCTCGCAATGGTTCTGGCCGAGCGCCCCCAGCGGGCGCACAGCGACCTCGAGCTCGCCTGGGATGATGCGCTGCGCTCGGGCGCCGTCCGGGGGGTGCTTGACGTGGTCGTCGGCACCGGGCTCCTGGCGACCCTGGTTGTTCTTGGGACCTCCGCCACCTGGTTGATCGCCCCGGAGGTGCGCGCCCGGGGGATGGAGCTGACCGCGCTCCTGGGGCTGGCAGCCCTCCTCATGGGGCTCGTGTGCTGGGCGGTGATCCTCGTGCCGTGGCAGCGTGGACGGCGGGTGCGCAACCCCTCCCTGGTGCTGTGGCGCGACTATGACCTGTCGGCGTCGGCGCAGGGGGGCCGGGCGTGCTGAAAGTCGACGCTTCCGGTCAGACTCCCCCCTTCGAGCAGATCCGGGACCAGTTGCGGGCGCAGATCGTTGCGGGGGACCTCGACGTCGGGGCGAGACTGCCCTCGGTGCGTCGGCTTGCGGCGGACCTCGGGGTCGCTCCGGGGACCGTCGCCCGAGCGTACCGGGAGCTCGAGCAGGCCGGTCTGGTCCGCACAAATCGGCGCACCGGCACGATCGTCGCACCGCCCGCGCCCATGGACGGGCGCAGCGCCGCCGAGCTGGCGGCGTACTGCGTAACTGGTATGCGGGAGCTCGGGCTCACGGACGAGCAGATCGTGGCGGCCGTGCGCGACTGCCTGCTGCGCGATCCTCGGCCAACGGCCGACCCGGGTACGTAACGCCTACCGACCTCGGCACGTAACGTCTACCGACCTGGGTGAGGGGAGGTGAAGAGCTCGGCGGGCAGGTCGCGCCAGGTGCGGGAGGCAGCCACGGAGCCGTCGGCCCGCAGCAGGGCGAAGTCGTAGTCGAAGCCGGCTGCGGCCAGGCGGGCCGGATCTGCTACGAACAGCGTCGTGGCCAGCCCGTCGGCCTCCGCGCAGCTGCGTGCCACCGTCCAGGTGGCGACGACGGCGCTCGCCCCCGCCACGGGCAGGCCCGTGTACGCGTCCAGGATGTGGTGCAGGCCCGGGCCCCAGGTGCGGCGGGTGACCCCCGAGGCGCACACGGCCCCGTCGGTCAGCTCCACCACGCCGATCACCTCCCCGGTGCTGCCGCCCGCTTCATGGGCTGCCCCCCTGCCCTGCGCGCCCGGGTGCCCGCCCGCCCCGGGAAGCTCCAGCCCGATGCGTACCGGCTCGGCGCAATGCACCAGCAGATCGCCCCCGGCGTCGATCAGGTACTCCTCGTGGGCGGCGTCTCGCAGCCAGTCGGCGAGCAGGTCGGCCAAGAACCCCTTGCCGGCGGCACCGACGTCGATTAGCGCCGGCCCGCGCAGCACCAGCAGGTCGCCGCGGTGGCAGGCCCAGCCGGCCCAGGTGGCGCGTCCGTGCACTGCACCCAGGCGATGGGCGGCGCCATCGCGTACCGCGAAGCTGTATTCGGCGTCGTAGCCGAGCTCCGCCAGGTCTGCGCCGGCCAGCGGGTCGAGGCGTCCGTCCGTGACCGCATGCAGTCTGTCGTACAGGTCCAGCAGGGTGCCTGAGCCCGGGGGCAGGCTCAGCTCCACCCCGCCGTCGGCCCGGCGGGGAAGGGCTCCGGCGGCCGCGCGCCGGACCAGTGAGCCGGGCCGGAAACGGGACCAGACGTCCTCGAACGCACTGATGCGCTCCGTGATCCGTTTGCGCAGCGTGTCGGGAAGTCGATCGCGTGTAAGGACCTTCCAGTGACAGCCGGTGGCCTCGAAGCGCCAGGCCTGGACGAGCCCGCTCGGGGTACTCGGTGCGCGCATACAACCTCCCTGACCTGGCGTTTTGCGTCGCATCCGATCATGACGCGGCGTCAGCCGGCAAGTGATTCGGCTTTGACGTATCCAATTATGTGAGCTTACTCTTTCGGATACAGGCCAGCCTCGCCTAAGCATAGGGAGGCTCGCCTGACCCCGCTCATCACGCGAAGGAATCCGGCCACATGCCCAGTGCCCCTACCCAGGAACGCCGCGTCTCCAGCCCGGCGCGCGCCGTCATTGCGCTAGGTGTGGCATTGCTGCTTGCCGGTGTGCTGGGCGGATTGTGGTCCCCGGCCCGTGCCGCCGAGTCCGACACGGACTACGACTCCTGGACCGCCGTGGCGGACGCCATCTCCGCGCAGCTCGACGCCGCCGCCGACTCCTACGCCGCAGGTGACACCTCCGGCGCCGCCGCCGCCTTCCAGCGCGCCTACAACTCCGGATACGTCGCCTCCAACATGCAGGTCGTCACCACCGACAACCTCGGCGCGGAAACCGCATCCCAGCAGCGGCAGGACTTCACCGACCTGCGCCGGGCCGCCTACGCCCCCGGTAATGACGAGGCCATCGACTCCGGCGTCACCGGGTTGTCCGACTCCCTGACCGAGAGCGCCGGAAGGCTCGACGAGCTGGCCGACCTGCCCGACCCGCGCACCTACGCCGCCGACCAGGCTGCCGCCATCGCCACCGAGCGGGCCGAGCTCCAGGCCAACAAGACCCGCGTCAATGAGGGCCGCGGTGAGCGCACCTGGGCGGACGTGGCCGCCGAGATGAACGAGCTCATCGACTCCGGTGTGGACAAGGCCGCCTCCGGGGATCGCGAGGGCGGCGCCGCAGACGTCAACAACGCCTACTACGGCTACTACGAGAAGCTCGGGTTCGAGAAGACCGTCATGTCCGCCATCTCCGGAGCCCGCGTATCGGAGGTGGAGAACCAGTTCAAGGTCGTCCGCAAGGCCATGGTGGGCGGCGCCGACATTACGCAGATCACCGCAGAGGCCGAGACGCTCAAGAACTACCTGACCGAGGACGGTGCGGCGCTCGACGGCGGAGCGGCCGAGAGTATCAGCCCGGTCAGGGCCCTGCTCACTGGTTCCTTCGGGCAGGCCTTCGTGATCCTGCTGCGCGAGGGCCTGGAGGCGATCCTGGTGGTCGCCGCGGTTATCGCCTACCTGCTCAAGGCGGGCATGCGGGAACGAGTCAAGTACATCTACGCCGGCGTGGTACTGGGGCTGGCCGGCTCCGGGTTGGTGGCGCTCCTTTTCGCCTGGCTGTACGACTCCGCCTCCGCCCACCAGGAGATCCTGGAGGGCGTGGTGGCGCTGGTCGCCATGGCCATGCTGCTGTTCACCTCCAACTGGATGCTGTCGAAGTCCTCGGTTGCCTCCTGGAACCGCTACATCAAGGACAAGGCGGAGGCCTCCATCTCCGACGGCGGCTTCTGGGCGCTGGCCTCCCTGTCATTCCTGGCGGTCTTCCGTGAGGGTGCTGAAACCGTCATGTTCTACGAGGCCCTGTTCGCCATGGACCCCTCCGGCTCGGCCAGCATCTGGCAGGGCTTCGCCGCCGGGGCGGTGGTGCTCGTGGTCGTCTTCCTGCTCATCCGCTTCACCAGTGTGAGGATTCCGCTACGGCCCTTCTTCGCCATCACGAGTTTCCTCATGGCCGTCCTCGTCGTGATCTTCGCCGGCGGCGGCGCCCACGCCCTGATTGAGGGCGACATCATCCCGGCGACTTACGTCGAGGGGTGGCCCACGCAGGACTACCTGGGCCTGTACCCCTACCGGGAGACCCTCCTGTTCCAGGCATTCATGGCCGCAGTCGTCGTCCTCCTCTCCGCCGTGTCCGTGCTCCGCCACCGCAGGGCTGACGCAGCCCAGGCCGCTGCAGACGAAGACGCCGCTGCAGCGGCCGAGTAGTCCTGGGCACTGCAGAAACAACCAGCACAAACAACCAGCACCAACAACCAACGAAGGAAACACATCATGCGATCCCTCAAGCTCATCAGCGCCGCGGGCGCAATCGTCCTGGCCGGGAGCCTCGGACTGGCCGCCTGCTCATCCAACGACTCGGGCACCTCCGCGGATACGGCCACCGAGGCTGCCGCGGACGCCGGCGACGCCTCCGACAACGAGGCCGGATTCGAGGAGTTCGACGTCAACGAGTCCCAGAAGGACCAGGAGGCAGAGGGCCAGATCAACGTCAACCTCGTCTACTTCCAGCCGGTCGATATGGAGCCCGCCGGTGCCGCCGGACTGCCTGCCTCGCAGGCGGACCTGCACCTGGAGGCCGACGTCACCGCCCTGGCCGACAACACCCTCGGCTACGGCGCCGGAGACTTCGTGCCCGGCCTGACCGTTGACTACTCCATCGCCCCCGCCGACGGCTCGGGCGAGGCCGTGGAGGGCACCTTCATGCAGATGAACGCCTCCGACGGCCCCCACTACGGCGGCAACATCGCCCTGCCGGACGCCGGCCAGTACACCGTCACCATCACCATCCACAGCCCGGAGGAGAACGGCTGGGTGCTGCACACCGACCCCGACACGGGCGTCAAGGGCCGCTTCTGGACCGAGCCGATCGAGCTCACCTGGGACTGGGACTACACCCCCATGGAGTGGTGAAATCACGGTGACGGCGCCGCCGTCGCGCGGCCCGCAGGCACGGGCGAACAGACATAGGCAATCGATACCGAGAGGAGCACCGGCGGAGTGTTGGAGCGCTTTGTTTCCGTTGTTGGCGGGGCCACCCTGCCCTTCCTGCTGTACGCCGCCCTGGCGGTGGTGCTGACACCCGCAGCCGTGGAGGGGTGGCCGCGCGCCAGCCGCTGGCGCCTCGCCTCCGCCCTGACCGGTACCGCCGGAGCCCTCGTCTTCGCCGTCCTGCGGGCCACCTCCGTGATCGACCGGCGCACCACCGTCAACATTCCCACGCTCATCGCCTGCGTGGCAGTCGATGCGGTCCTGATCGTGGTGCTCGCCCTGCTGGTACGGCGGCCTACCTGGGGCGTGGACGGGCGCCTGGGCACAGTCGCGCAAGTCGTCGGCTGCCTGGCGATCGCCCTGGCCTTCTTCCGCGCCGTGCCTGAGGCAGTGCTGCAGCTGGCGGCCTTCATCGAGCCGGGCGAGGAGGTACTGTCCTCCCAGATGCTGCTGCGTGCGCTCGGCTTCATCGGCGGCTGGATCGCGGTGGCCCTGTTCGCCTTCGTCTACTATCGCGCCGCCCGCCGGGCCCCGGTGCGGCCCACGCGGATCACCCTGCTGGTGTTCGTGCTTGCATTCGGCACCGTTCATGTCTTCCAGCTGGCGCGGGTGCTGCAGTCCACCCACCGGATCCGGCTCGGCGGAGACGCTTTCCGCGTCATGTCGTGGGCTACCAACAATGCCGGCGGCGTCGTCCTGCTGACCGCGGCGGCCGTCTGGCTGGTTCCCATGGGCTTCGCGTTGGCCCGGGCTGTCGGGCGCACCCCGGTCCAGGCCAACCCGGCGCGCACCCGTGCCCTGCGCGCCGAGCGGCGCCGCTCGCGCCGCTGGGTACTCGCCTCCGGCATCGGCTTTGCGGCGCTGGTGGCCACTCGCACCGTCGCCGTCGCCAAGGTCAACGAGGTCCCCACCCTGTCCGATCCGGAGCCCTACGAGGTCACCGCCGACGCGGCGGTGGTCTCCGCCGCCGTCCTGGGAGACGGGCACCTGCACCGCTTCGCCTACGCGACCTCCGACGGCACCGAGGTCCGCTTCATCATGATCCTGAAGAACGGCGGCGCCTACGGGGTGGGCCTGGACGCCTGCGAGTCCTGCGGTCCGGCCGGCTACTACGAGGGTGCTGGCAAGATCATCTGCAAGCGCTGCGATGTGGCCATCAACCCGGCCACCATCGGCTTCAAGGGCGGCTGCAACCCCATCCCCATCGACTTCGCGGTTGCCGACGGCACCGTCAGCGTGCCCCTGAGCGCCCTGGAGGACAGCGCGGAGGTGTTCGCCTGACGTGTTCTTCTCACGCCTGCTGCACCGCTCCTTCACCCGTCAACTCTGGCGCCGCTCCCTGGTCGGCCTGACCGTGGCCCTGTGCGCCTCCATCTCGGTTGCCATGCTCGGCGTCGTGCTCGACGTCGGCGACAAGCTGAACGCGGAGCTGACCGCCTACGGCTCCAACATCGTCGTCCAGCCCAAGGCCGACGCCGTCGTCTCCAGCCTGTACGAGACCACCGCGGACACCGAGTCCACGGCATTCATCGCCGAGGAGGAGGTCGCGAACATCAAGACGATCTTCTGGGCGTACAACATCGTCGACTTCACCGCAGAGCTCACCGGCCACGTGGATGCGGCCTCGGCCTCCGGGCAGGCCACGGACCTGGCCGTCACCGGCACGTGGTTCGACAAGGAGCTCAGCCTGTCCACGGGCCAGACGACTGTCGCCGGCGTGACCACCCTGCGCTCTTGGTGGACGCTGGAGGGCAGCTGGCCCGCTGACGACGCCGACGAAGCCGTGGTCGGCTCCTCCCTGGCCCGTCGCCTGGGCTTGGGAGCAGGTGACACCGTAACCCTGTCCACCGCCGCCGGGGACCGTTCCCTGACCGTAACCGGCGTGTACACCTCCGGCGACGAAGACGATGACTCCCTCTACGCCCCACTGGCGATCATCCAGGACCTGACGGGGCATGCCGGCCAGGTGGACGAGGTAGAGGTCAAGGCCCTGACGACTCCGGAGAACGACCTGTCGCGCAAGGCGGCCCGCAACCCCAACGTGCTGTCCGCCGCCGAGTGGGAGACCTGGTACTGCACCGCCTACGCCTCCTCCATCTCCTACCAGATCGAGGAGGTCATTCCCGGCGCCGTCGCCAAGCAGGTGCGGCAGGTCGCCGCGGTGGAGGGCAAGGTGCTGGAGAAGACCCAGGCGCTGATGATCCTGATGACCGCACTCAGCCTGGTCGCCGCGGTGCTGGCCGTCGCTTCCCTGACCACCGCCTCCCTGGTGGAGCGCACCAGCGAGTTCGCCCTGCTCAAGGCGGTGGGTGCCTCCTCCGCCTCCATCAACCGGCTGATCCTGGCCGAGACCGCCGTCATCGGCGCGATCGGCACGGCGGTGGGGGCGCTGGTCGGCTCCGGCATCGCTCAGCTGATCGGGCAGGTGGTATTCGGCTCCTCCATCACCATGCGGCCCATGGTGTACGTGCTGGTGGTGGTGCTGGTGGCACTGGTGCTGCTGGTGGCCACCGCCTCCTCGCTACGCACCATTCTGAGGATCCAGCCCGCGACCGCCCTGCACAGGCGGTGAGGAGCACCATGACCGAACGCTCTGCGAACAAGCGCTCTGCGACCAGCCCTCCTATGACCAACCGGCGCATGTTCGCCACCATGCTCATCGGCGCCATGTTCCGGCGCCGCTCCCGCGCCCTCGCGGCTATCGGCTCCTCCGCAGTCGGGGCGGCCACCCTGTTCTGCCTCGCGGCCATCTGCCTGGCGGTCCCCGCCCAAATGAGTGCGGAGATGCGCCAGTTCGGCGCCAACCTGATCGTCACTCCCATCGACACCGATTCGAACTCAGCCACCGCCGGTACCACTACGGACGCGGCTGCTGGGACGGCGGGAGTCGGCGGGGCGCAGCCGGCGCGCATCACCGACGCCGACCTGGATCTGGTCGACGTCGCCGTCGCCGCCGCCACCGACATCAGCGCCGAACAGTTGGCCACCGCCGCCTACCGCTACGAGACCATCCGCATCAACCGGTCCCCCTACCTGGTGGCGGGCATCGACGTCGATGCGGTGCGCGCCCTGAACGGGCACTGGGAGATCGACGGCGATTGGCCGGGCGAGGGGCAGGTGCTGGTCGGCACGAATGTGGCCGATGCCGCTGGGCTGAGCCTCGGCTCCAGCGTCACCGCCGAATACCTCTCCAGCGACAACCTCGCCTCCGTGGGCGAGCCCGCCGCCACCGATTCGGCCACCGCCCCAGCAACAGACTCGGCTGCCGACTCAGCCACCGGCGATCCGGCGAAGTCGGACGAGACCGCAGCGGGTAAGGCCCAGTGGCGGGTGTCCGGCATCGTGGACACCGGTGGGGAGGAGGACGACATCGTCTACGTTCCCACCGCCGCGCTGGAGGCCCTTACCGCCACCGCCGACGCTGGCTACGACGTGGTGGAGTTCTCGGTGGACACCTCCACGGTCAGCGTGGAGGACGTCGCCGGCGCCGTCGCCGACTCTGACGCGGCCGGCCGCGTCGCCGCCCAACCCGTCTCCAAGATCTCCAGCGGCGACACCCGCATCATCACCATGCTAAACACCCTGTTCTGGGTGGTGGCCGTCGTGGTGCTAGGCCTGACACTCGTGGGCGTATCCACCACCATGACCGTCGTCGTCGCCGAGCGTCGCAACGAGATCGGCCTGCGCAAGGCGCTGGGCGCCTCCGAGGGATCGATCGCGGCCGAGTTCTTCGCCGAGGCCGCCCTGCTGGGCCTGGTCGGCGGCGTGGTCGGCACCGCCATCGGTTACGGCCTGGCCCTCGCCGTCGGCCTGGGTGTATTCGACCGCCCCATCGGCTTCAACTGTTGGCTGGCGGCCGCCTCCCTCGCGCTGACTACGCTGGTGGCCGTCGTCGCCGCATACTCACCGGTGCGCCGCGCCTCGCGCATCGACCCCGCGCTCGTCCTCAGAGAGGAATGACATGACCGACACGCTCGCCGAGCCGCAACCCGGCACGCAGGACTCGCAGACGGACGCGGGGGCCGCTGACGTGCTGCTTGAACTGCGGCACGTGTCCAAGATCTACGGCGACCTGCACGCCGTCGATGACCTCAGCCTGCAGGTGCCGCGCGGGCAGTGGCTGTCCGTGGTCGGCTCCTCCGGATCCGGCAAGACCACGCTGATGAACATTATCGGCTGCATGGACACGCCCACCCGCGGCTCCGTGCTGCTGGACGGGCGTGAGCTGGGCAGGCTCAACGCCGTCCAGCTGACCGATATCCGCAAGCATGTCATCGGCCTGGTCTTTCAGCAGTTCCACCTCATCCCACACCTGACCGCCATCGAGAACGTCATGGTCGCCCAGTACTACCACTCGATGACCGATCAGGAGGAGGCCCTGGCGGCCCTGGACAATGTGGGGCTCGCCGACCGCGCCCACCACCTGCCCTCCCAGCTCTCCGGCGGCGAGCAGCAGCGCGTGTGCATCGCCCGGGCGCTGATCAATCACCCCCAACTCGTGCTCGCCGACGAGCCCACCGGAAACCTCGACGAGGCCAACGAGCAACTGGTCCTGGACATCTTCGCCCGCCTGCACAAGGCCGGTACGACCCTGATCGTGGTCACTCACGACGCCCACGTGGCCTCCTGCGGACAGCGGCAGATCCTGCTCAACCACGGCCGGCTGGTGGGGGAGAAGACCAATACTGCCGGCGTCGGCCGCCGGGAGCGCGACATGCTCGACTTCGGCCAGGAGGTGCAGGCATGAACCGTCCCCCGCAGCTCCCGGGCCCGACGGCGCCCGCAGTCCCCGCCCGCCGCGCTCTGGCCGCGGTAGGCGCGGTGCTGGCAACGGCCGGCCTGGCCGGATGCGGCGGCGGGGAGGCGACCCCCGCCCAGGACGAGTACGCCGGTCGCGCCCAGACCCAGAACCCGACGGCCTTCACCACGCCCTCCGCGGGTGACGCCCCTACCCCCTCCGCCACTCCCACCGGCGGCCCGTACGCCGACGGCAAGTACACCGCCAAAGAGTCTTACGGGGTCGTCGATGGCGTCGTGGAGGAGGACTCGATCGACGTCACCCTCGAACTGGAGGGCGGCTATATCACCGATGTGTCCGTCACCGGTCACGCCCCGACCACCACCTCCAAGAACTACATCGCCGGATTCGTGGAGGAGATTGAGGACGCCGTAGTCGGACGCAGCATCGAGGACGCGCATGTGACTGCCCTGGCCGGGGCATCCAAGACCTCGGCCGCCTTCAACGACGCCGTCGACGCCATCGCCGCCCAGGCGGCCGAGGCCCACTGAGAACGAAACGCGGGGGCTGCGGGAGAGGTTGGGGCACGGCTTACCATCTGTGGCCCTCGTACCTCGTCGGGCCGCTCCCGGTGGGCGGCGCAGCCGTCCGCGAAGCCGCATGGGAAAGACTTGAGTCCCCGGCTAGGCTGGAGTCATGCCGCAGTTCGGATCCGCACACGCCGCCGACGCACCCGCCACCCCGGCGCCCGTCGACGTGGATCGGGTCATGGACTGCGCGCGGCGCCTGGGCCTGCGCTTCTTCCTCGATGATGAGGGTGACGTAGGTATTCCCTGGCGCTACGTGACTGTCCACGCCATCTTCCAGGGCGATCGCGCCCTGCAGCTGCGCGGCGTCTGGCACCGCATCGCCGATACCGAGCACTTGGCAGCGCTGCGCAGCCTGGTAGAGGACTGGAACACCACTCGCATCGGCCCGAAGGCCTACCTGACCGTCGCCGACGGCGGAGTGGTGCGCCTGCACGGGGAGGTCACCTACCCGCTCAGCGCGGGCATGACCGACGCGCAGCTGGACGAATTCGTCTTCACCGGCTGCCGCCTGATAGTCGCACTGATGCGGGAGGCGGAGGATACCTTCCCCGATCCGATCCGCGGAAGGCTGGAGCCATGAGCCGCCGCCCGCGCAGGCGGTGGGCGGATTTCATCGCCCGGCTGTTCGCCGGCTCCTGGGACCAGCACGCCCAGGCCTCCCAGGACGCCCCTTCAGCGGGGCGGGGGAGCGCGCATGGAGCCGAGAGGCGGTTGCGGCGGCCGCAGCCGGTGGAACTGTCAGACCTTGAAATCGACTACCCCGAACGTCCGGCCGCCCCGGACTCGGTCCTGCAGGGTACCGGGGGAGCGACGGGTCCTACCCGTGCCGGTGGTGAGCTGACGGCGCCCCTGACGCTGGAGCGAATCGAGGCCGCACTGACGGGCCCCATGGGGTACGGGGTACGCCGGCACCGCGAGGAGGACCATGTCTGCCTCCTGGGCACGTGGGACGGCTTCCCCTTCGTCATCGAGATCCCAGAGGGGCACCCCGACTGGCTACTGGTCTCCGGCGACTGGGAGAAGCCTGCCGCCGAGGGGGAGCGCGACGAACTGGCGGCCTCCGTCAACGACTGGAACCGCGACAAGTACTTCCCGACCGTGGCCCTGGTGGACACCCCCATAGGCCCCCTGGTACGCGCCACCTACCTGGTGGGCATGGGGCGCGGAGTCACCGACGCCCAGCTGCGCCTCCACCTGGATACCGCCCTATCCGCCTGCACCCAGGCCCTTAGCCAGGTCCGACCGCTCCTGCCGGACCTATGAGCACCAGGCCTGAGCCCGTCTACGCGGCCACGGCGGCACCGGCGCGAGCGGACGCGGTCGGTGCCGCCGCGGTGGCGCCGGAGGGGAACCATGTGCCGGTGCGGGTGGCCGTGGTGGGTCCCACCGCATCCGGCAAGTCCGCCCTGGCCCTCGATCTGGCCGATGCCCTCGGGGGCGGTGTCGAGATGCTCAACGCCGACGCCTTTCAGCTCTACCGGGGCATGGATATTGGCACGGCGAAGCTGGGGCCGGGTGAGCGCCGCGGCTACCCACATCATCAGCTCGACGTGCTGGATGTGCACCAGGAGGCGAGCGTGGCCGCATACCAGGCTCACGCCCGCGCCGACTTACGGGCCACGGTGGCGCGCGGCAACCGCCCGGTCATAGTGGGCGGATCGGGCCTTTACGTGCGTGCGGTAACCGACGCCCTCGACTTCCCGGGCACGAACCCGGGCCTGCGGGCCGCGTTGGAGGAGCGCGCGCGCCAGGAGGGGACGTCCGCGCTGTGGCGCGAGTTGCACGGTGTGGACCCGGCTGCCGCTGAGCGCATCGACCCGGGCAACACGCGCCGTATCGTGCGCGCCCTGGAGGTAGTGCAGCTGACTGGTAGGCCGTTTACCGCGACCCTGCCCCGCTACGCGGACCTGGTGCCCACCGTCCACCTGGCACTGCGCTGGGACCGGGAGGTCCTGGATGCCCGCATCAATGCGCGGGCAGAGGCGATGTTCGCCTCCGGGCTGCTGGAGGAGACCGAGGTGCTGCTTGGGCGCGGCTTGCGCGAGGGGCCGACGGCCCGGCGCGCCATCGGCTATGCCCAGGCCATCGCCGTCCTGGATGGCGCCATGCCGGTGTCCCAGGCTGTGGCCGACACTGCTGCCGCCACTCGTAAGCTCGCCTCGCGTCAGCTCAAGTGGTTCCGCCGTGATCCGCGCGTACAGTGGCTCGACGTCGTCGCCGCCGACGGCACGTGGGCGCCGGGGGAGCACGAGCGCGTACTGGCCCAGGCGCTGCAGCTGGTGCAGGCGGCGGACCGCCGGGGCAGGCCGGAGGGTGGCAGCCGCGGATAGGCGATACAGGCAATAGGGTGTCCCCATGACCATTGCCCCCGGCCTGGCCGGCCGCACGCTGATCAAGGGCCATACAGCCGGCGTAGACCTCCTCCTGCTCGTGGACCCCGAGCGGGAGGTGCCCCTCACTGCAGCCGATGTGGCCGCAGTCTGCAACCGGCACACCGGCCTGGGGGCGGACGGCCTGGTGCGGGTGGTGCGTACCGCATCCCTGCCCGGTACCGTGGCCTTCCGGGATGTTGTCCCCGAGGCCGAGTGGTTCCTGGACTACTACCGCTGCGACGGCGACCCGGTGCGGGGGGCGGCAGCCGCCTACGGCGACGCCTGTCGGCTGCTGGCCGCCGTCCTGGACGCCGAGGGGATCGTGCCGCTGGCGGATGGCTCCGCGCTCACGGTCGGCACTCGGGGCGGGGCCCGCACCGTCACCCGCCTGGCCGAGATGTGGGCCGTGGACGCTGGGCCCGCAAGCCTGGCGGAGGTGGCCGTGCCCGCCGCCGACGCCTCCGCGGAGGGGTGGGACACGGCGGTACGTATCCCCGGGCTTGAGGGCGACCGGGCGGCCCTCAGCCTGGACCTGGCCGGGCGGCACCTCGTGGTCGCGCTGGCAGAGGACAGCGAGCTTGACGCGGTCGCGCCGCCCGGTGCGGGTGCGGCCGAGTACACGCCCGCGCCGGAGGCGGCGGCGAGCCTGGAGCTGGTGGTGCCGCTGGGCGAGCACGTGGATCCGGATACCGGGGACCGGGTGGGCTTGGCGCGCGTGCGCGGGCTGGCGGACGGAACGGGAGGGGCGGTCCCGAGTGCCGAGGCGTGCTGCGCGGTCGCGGTCGCCCTGCATGAGTGGATCGGAGCCGACGCACCAACCGATTACCTGCTGCGCCTGCCCCTTGGGCAGGTCGGTGTGCACGTGGGCCAGGCCCCGCTGGCAGGGGAGACGGCGGCACGGGACGCGCTGTTGCTGACCGGCACGGTGGAGCTGGTAGGCCGGATCGCTCTCGCCTGAGGCCGCGTGGGTCCGTGTCGGCCGAGGGGCCCGCGGAGGGTGCCTCTTGCCGTGTGTTGCCTACCAACAGGATTATCTAGGAAGACTTATACGGACACACCGTTGCAATGACTATAGCCGCGGCGGCTCGCGCCCCGTAGGCTGGGACGGTGCCCGCAGCTGGCGGGCGCACCCGAAAACGGGAGGGAATCCAGGTGGCACGCAGCGCTGAGAGCGTCGACCTTCTCAAGTGCTCCTTCTGCGGCAAGAGCCAGAAGCAGGTCAAGAAGCTCATCGCCGGACCCGGCGTCTACATCTGTGACGAGTGCATCGAGCTGTGCAACGAGATCATTGATGAGGAGCTCGGCGCCTCGGGCTCGGGCGTCCCGCTTGAACTGCCCAAGCCGCAGGAGATCTTCGACTTCCTCAACCAGTACGTCATCGGCCAGGAGGAAGCCAAGCGCGCCATGAGCGTGGCCGTGTACAACCACTACAAGCGCGTGCAGATGCGCGAGCGCGCCGTGGCCGAGGGCGATGGGCTGGAGCTGGGCAAGTCCAACATCCTGCTGCTGGGACCAACCGGCACCGGCAAGACCCACCTGGCCCGTACCCTCGCCCGGCTGCTGGACGTGCCCTTCGCGATCGTTGACGCCACCGCCCTGACCGAGGCCGGCTACGTGGGTGAGGACGTGGAGAACATCCTGCTCAAGCTCATCCAGGCGGCGGACGGGGACGTCAAGCGCGCCGAGAAGGGCATCATCTACATCGACGAGATCGACAAGATCGGCCGCAAGGCCGAGAACCCCTCCATCACCCGTGACGTCTCCGGGGAGGGCGTGCAGCAGGCCCTGCTGAAGATCATCGAGGGCACCACCGCCTCGGTTCCACCGGGGGCGGCCGCAAGCACCCCCACCAGGAGTTCCTGGAGATCGACACCACGAATATCCTGTTCATCGCCGCCGGCGCCTTCTCCGGCATCGAGGAGATCGTCCGCCAGCGCCGCCGCCGCGAGGCGGGCGCGCAGATCGTCGGCTTCGGCGCCACCCTCGCCAAGGATCAGGGGGAGGACGTGTTCGCCACCCCAGTGCGTCCGGAGGACCTGCACAAGTTCGGGCTGATCCCGGAGTTCATCGGTCGGCTTCCGGTGATCGCCACCGTCCACGACCTGGGCGTGCCGGAGCTAGTGCGGGTGATGACCGAGCCCAAGAATGCCCTGGTCTCCCAGTACAAGTACCTGTTCAGCCTCGACGGCGTGGAACTGGAGCTCACGAAGGAGGCCATTCAGGCGATTGCCTCCCTGGCCCTGGAGCGCAAGACCGGTGCGCGCGGGTTGACCAGCATCGTGGAGGAGGTGCTCGGACAGGCGATGTTCGAGGTTCCCTCCCTGCCGGAGGTGGGGCGTGTGGTAGTGGATGCAGATGCCGTGCGCGGCACAGGATCCCCGCGTTACGAGCGCGGCAGCGGCACCCTGTCGGCCACCGCCAAGGGCAGGACGCGCACCGCATGAGCAACCAGTCGGCGGACTCTCAGGCCCGCCCGGCAGGCGCCGACGCCGGGGTGCCAGTAGAGCCGGGGTCGGCGTCGAGCGCTGCCGCGGTGCCGCCCCAGCTGGCCGCTTACCGCGCAACGATCGACAATCTCGACGCCGCCCTCATCCACCTGCTGGCGGAGCGCTTCCGGTGTACCCGGCAGGTTGGTCGGCTCAAGGCGGACCTGAGCCTGCCGCCGTCGGACCCGGCCCGCGAGGAGCAGCAGGTGGTCCGGCTGCGGGCCCTGGCCGAGGAGGCCGGCCTGGACCCGGTGTTCGCTGAGAAGTTCTTCGCCTTCATCGTCGCCGAAGTGATCCGCCACCACGAGGCCATCCGGGAAGAGCTGTCGGAGGATGACTGAAGCCACCTGTGGCATCCATCAAAGTTGCGATCGATGTAAACCTCTCCTCCCGCCAATAGACGACTCTAGTTCCGGCGCTTGGACAGGCTCAGCGCAGGGTTCGGGCGCACCGAAGCCAGATGAGCCCGGCGAATAGGGCACAGGCGGCGAACAGATCCCCGGTGCTGGAGACTCGATTGATGAGCAGCAACGGGTTGCCGGCGAGAAATAGCCCCATAGTCCCGTATATTACGACGGCGATGGTAGTCCATTCAAAGCCCGCATAAGGCAGCAGCAATGCAATAAGCGTTGTGATCCACAGAGCGTTCTCGATGCATATCCGCGCCACATCCCAACCGTCGGCGGCGGCGCCAACGCACCCGCTGACTGCCGTGAGCAGCCCGGCCTGTCCAAGTAGCCAGGCGATCGTGACTAGGCGTTGGCGAGGACGATCGTAGGGGACAAGGTGAGCGAAGGGATCGTGCAGCCAGCTGGCAATCACCGGAGCGGCAATCACCGGCAGATAGAAGTAACCGTAGGCGACATGCTGTCCGGCAAGTATCTCCTGATCCGATTGGAAGGTGGGAACGCTGACTGAGGCAACTGCGGAGCAGGCCACAATTACGAGCAGCAGAGCGGTGGCATGCATACGGGAGTGATGCGCAATAAGTTCAATGCGCACTACTGACGGAAGCCTCAGCACGTTGACCCCAAGCCCTCGTTCCACCAGGCGATCTGGGCGTTGTCGGAGGCGTTACTCATGAACTCCATGCCGTCCATTTCGACAAGATTATCCAGGGGCCACATCCCGAGCTTGTAGTAAAGCCAGTACATGTGATTGAAAGGATTCTCTTCGTCGAGGCACCTATTCCAGTCGGCGGTGGCTGTAACCACGGCCTCTGTTGGATCTATGCCAACGGCGCCGACCTCTAGGTAAGCCACTGAGTCATCGATCTCGGGATAGTCAATGGTGTCTTCGATGTAACTCTCGGGTCGGCTCCCCGGGGAAGGAACTGCGCGACTTGTTCAGCCGTCTCCACCGTCTCGGGCAGCAAACGTTCGTGGTCCGGCAGGAGACATACCCGGATGTTGTCGGTCTCGGAGCACACGTACCGGTTCGTGAGCGGTTCTCCTGCAGCGGTCGGAGCCAACGTGGCTGGCGGAGCCGATACGACGAGTGTTCCGCTAACTCCAACCAGCAGCACAGCAACAACTGCGGGTGCCCGCAGGCGCTTGCGCCGCAGTTGCTTTTGACTCAAAAGTATAGCGCTCACTCCGACAGCCGTGAGAAACAGCGTCTGAAACACGAAGTGTGTTGAGACCACTATCAGCGGCAGAGATAGGTGCGTGGCCCCCGAGGGAGTGAAACCGGGCGCGGTGCCGTCCATGTCGGCCCAGTCGAGCGTTGCGGGGACAAGGTACGTGATCAGGATGATAAGCGGGAGTGAGAAGGCCGGATGCAGGAACAGGCCCAGTGCAACACTGATTGCCAAGATTGCCAGGACGGCGGCGGTGGCCGCGACGGCGGGCCAGATCGAGGGCCTGGTTGGCGTCGGATTGAGTGCTAGCGTTATCGCATAAGCCGTGGCGACTACGAGTAGCCATGTTAGCGCGCTTGGAGCCAAGCAACGGCGCACCAGGAAGCATGCCATACGCCAACCGCCGCAGCGAAGTTCCAGGGACCGTAGCGGCTCAATATTGCGCCTTGTATACAGGGCCAGTGGCAAGCCCGCGAGAGTGGCGGCGGTCATACCACTTGCTCCAAGATCCCAGCCCGTCTCATTCCAGTCGCCCGCCCAGCCGTCGAGATCGGTATGGAGACTGATAGCGGTCGCCAGCAACAGGATGGCGGCTGACAGCCACGGTATACGTCTCATGCTGCCGCCTGGGCTCGGTCCAGGCAGGCCAGGTATGCCTCGTCTCCGTCGCGGGTGTCGGGTGCGAAGCGCACGAGGAAGTCATCTACTGGGCCTGCGTGCACCACCCGGCCGCCGTCGAGGACGACGACGTGCTGAGCGACCGGCAGTACATCGTGCAGCGCGTGGGTGGAAACGATTACACAACGTGATCGTGATGCCTTGGTAATTAGACTGAGTATCTCGCGACGTTGAAGAGGATCGAGATCGTTGGTCGGCTCGTCTAAGAGCAGTAGCGCCGCAGGTGTGACGTTACTGGCGGCGAATGCAAGACGACGGTGCATGCCGCCGGAAAGCTTGGACACCGGTTTGTCGGCGTCCTGGCTCAACCCGATCTCCTCCAGCAGATTGGTTGCGCGGCCCCGGGCCTGCGTGTGGGAGCCGCCAGTAAGCCAAGCGATATGCTCAAGAACCTCGCGAGCACGCAGGTCGAGAGGAAGCTGAGGCGACTGCGGCATGAGTCCTACAGCGGAGGGCTCAAGCGGTTCGGCTGCTAATGTTGCATGCAGCCGAGCGAATCTGATTCTTCCCGCCAGTACAGACAGCAGCGTCGTCTTTCCTGCTCCGTTTGGTCCTGCCAGTACGGTTACGCCTTGTGGCAATTCCAGATCGGAGACATCAAGGATGAAGTTGCCGCGCCGCGCATAGCATAGTTCGACAGATAGACCTTCGACGCTCAAGTGAGTTACCGTCCCGTTCTCTTCCAAGCCAGCCTGATCGTGGTTGGAGTGGGTGGGATCTGGAGGACGGAAACGTCGAAGTGGTACCTCATCCCCTTACCGATCTTTACGCTGTTGCTCGTGATCCCGTCGCAGTAGCGGCTTCTGTTCAGTGTGAACAGGGCGGGATCAGGGCTGTTCTTCACTGTTCGACGAAAAATGTAGCCATAGGTTGCGCCGCATGATTTTCCGGAAGCGTCCGACGTCAACCGTGCTGTTCCTGAGTTCGCTGCGGTACTGTCATTGGTGGCCGAGGATGGAATTCGATGTACGTATCCACCTCTCGCTCTGCTCGTGACGTTCCAGTTGTAGGTCACTCCATTCACGGCCTTGGTGGCCGCCCAAGCTGTTGTAGGGATGCCTGCAAACATGCTGACAGGCGAAACAGAGGTGATGATGCGTCGTAGGTTGGATCGGGACTTGACGGACGGGGACATCAGGACTCCGCGTATCAGGTGACTGTTTCAGGCTTACAAGTAACATGCTTGTCTTCTTGCTCGCCGAGCACGAAATTAGCGTGAGGCGCAGCATACGTCAAGCCCTCGACGAGACTCATCTCAGGCGCCCGCGAAAGTGGTTCGGCCTCATCCACACACTTGCCGAGAGAGTCGTGGGTTGTGGCGTTCGTCTGGTGGTGGGATGCCGCGGCGGAACGGTCCGCGTAGAGCCGGTAGGGCGGTGTAGGCGGCGGCATTACACGCGGGTGTAGAGCTCGTCGATCTCCTTGGCGAAGCGCTTGGTGGCCTCATCTCGCCGCACCTTCAGTGACGGGGTGAGCAGCCCGTTGGCCACGGTGAAGTCGCCCGGCAGCACCGTGAAGGTGCGGATGGACTCCGCCCGGGAGACCGCCTCGTTGGCGCGGGCCACCGCCCGCTCCAGGGCTGCACGCACGCGCGGGTCCTGGGCGGCGTCGATCGGGTCCATGTCCGGCAGGCCGTGACTTGAGAGCCACAGGGGCAGCATCTCCGCGTCCAGCGTCACCAGGGCGCCGATGCAGGGCCGGTTCTCCCCGACCACCAGCACCTGGCTGACCAGCGGGTGCCCGCGCAGCCGGTCCTCCAGTACTGCGGGCGCCACGTTCTTGCCGCCGGCGGTGACAATCAGCTCCTTCTTGCGGCCGGTGATGTGCAGGAAGCCGTCGGCGTCCAGGGTGCCGATGTCACCGCTGCGCAGCCACCGCGTGCCGTTCCCACCCGCTGCCGTCGCAGGCGCCGGGTCCGTGCCCGCGCTCTGCTCGGACGCGGCGTCGGGCAGCGTCACGAAGGCCTCAGCCGTGGCCTCGGGATTGTTGTGGTAACCGCGGAAGACACCGATACCGCTGAGCAGCACCTCGCCGTCTTCGTCCAGGCGGACGGCGGTGCCCGGCAGGGGCAGGCCGACCGAGCCGATGCGGGTGGCGGCCGGCAGGTTCACCGTGCAGGGGGCGGAGGTCTCCGTGAGCCCGTACCCCTCCAGCACCGTCACCCCGGCGCCGCGGTAGAAGTGCCCCAGCCGCTCACCCAGGGGGCCGCCGCCGGAGATCACGTGCGTGACGCGTCCGCCGAGCAGGCTGCGCAGGGTGGAGAACACCAGCCGGTCGAAGGCGGCACGCTGGACGCGCAGGCCGCGGCTCGGACCGGCCGGGGTGTCCAAGGCGCGCGAGTAGGCGATGGCGGTCTTGGCGGCGAGCCGGAACACCTTCTGCTTGGCGCCGGTGGCGCGGGCGTCGGCCGCGTTGTAGATCTTCTCGAATACGCGCGGTACGGCCGGCACGAAGGTCGGCCGGAAGGAGGCCAGGTCGGTGACCAGGTTCTTCACGTTAGGCGCGTGGCCCAGCACACCGGCGGAGGAGCATACGATCGCCATTTCCACGAATCGGCCCAGCACGTGCGCCAGGGGAAGGAAAAGCAGCGTACGCGTCTCGGGCGCCTCCAGCACCTCCGGTACGCGGGCGCAGGCGTTGACGCACAGGTGGACCAGGTTGCCGTGGGTGAGTTCGGCGCCCTTGGGGCGGCCGGTGGTGCCCGAGGTGTACACGATCGTGGCCAGGTCGGTGCTGGTCAGAGCGGCGGCGCGGGCGTCTAGCTCGGCCGCGCGCACGTCCTTGCCGGCGGTGATGAGCTCGGTGATGGCCTCCCCGGCCAGGCTCAGTACCCGCAGGTTGGCCAGCGCAGGATCTTGGTCGGCCAGGGCCTTGAGCATCGTCTCCATGGGCTGGTCCTCCACGACCACCAGCCGCACGGCGGCGTCGGTCAGGATCCAGCGGGCCTGTTCCGCCGAGGAGGTCTCATAGATGGGGACGACGACGAGCCCGGCCTCCCAGGCGGCGAAGTCCAGCAGCGTCCACTCGTAACAGGTGTGCGCCATGATCCCCAACGCGTCGCCAGGCTGCAGCCCAAGGGCGACGAGCCCGGCAGCGACCTCGCGCACCTGCTCGCGGAAGGCCTGCGCGGACATGTCGCGCCAGCGCCCGCCCACGGAGGACTTGCGGGCGATCAGTGCACCGCCGGGATTGGTGCGCACCCGCTCGGCCAGCGCCCACGGCGCCGTCATCGCGGCGTGCAGCGGCACCAGCAGCGCAGTCGACTGCTCCTGCAGGGAGGCGGCAGCAGCCGTGCCTGCTTGCCGGGTGGCTTGTGCTGAGCCGCCTGCGCGGACGGGTGCGTTTTCCTGATTCACTCCTGTGGCCCCTTCTTAGTGGTGGAGTAGATCTCGGCGATGGTGTCCGCGTAGGTCTCCATCACCAGGGAGCGCTTGACCTTCAGCGAGGGGGTCAGCAGCCCGTTGGCCTCGGTGAAGTCAGACGTGAGCACCCGGTAGGTGCGAATCGACTCGGCCCGGGACACTGCCCGGTTGGTGCGCGCCACCGCCCGGTCCAGGGCGGCCAGCACCTGCGGGTGGGAGGCGGCCTCCATGACGTCCATCTCCGGAAGATTGTGGTTGGCCAGCCACTGCGGCAGCATCTCCTTGTCCAGGGTGACCAGGGCGGAGATGAAGGGCTCGCCGTCGCCGATCACCAGCACCTGGCTGACCAGCGGGTGCCCGCGCAGCCGGTCCTCCAGGATGCTTGGCGCGACGTTCTTGCCGCCCGCGGTGACAATCAGCTCCTTCTTGCGGCCGGTGATTCGCACCCAGCCGTCATCGTCCACCGAACCGATGTCCCCGGTACGGAACCAGCCGTCGGGGGTGAAGGCCTCGGCGGTCGCCTCGGGGTTGTTGTGGTAGCGGGAGAAGACGCCCAGGCCGGTGACCTCGAGCTCACCGTCCTGCCCGACGCGCACCCGGTTGCCGCACACGGGCGGGCCAACCGTACCGATCTTATTGTGGATGTCTAGGTTGACGGCAGTGGGGCCGATCGTCTCGGTCAGGCCGTACCCCTCCAGGATGAGTAGGCCGATGCCCCTGTAGAAGTGGCCCAGCCGCTCACCCAGCGGACCCCCACCCGAGATAGCGTAGCGGGCGTTGGGGCCCAGCAGGGAGCGGATGGAGCGGTAGACGAGCCGGTCGGCCAGCGCATGGGCGGCCCGCAGCCGCCGGGAGGGGCCCTCCGGGGTGTCCAGGGCGCGGGAGTAGGCGATGGCTACCTTTGCCGCCCAGCGGAAGGTCCGCAGCTTGGCGCCTGAGCCGGCCTTGGCATCGGCGGCGTTGTAGATCTTCTCCATTACGCGCGGCACCGCCAGCACGTAGGAGGGGGCAAAGCCCTTCAGATCGGGCAACAGGGTCTTGACGTCGGGGGTGTGTCCCAAAACACCCTGGCCGGCGATTGCCAGGAGCTGCAGGAAGCGCGCGTAGGAGTGGGCCAGCGGCAGGAAGAGCAGAAGGCGCGTGTCAGGGGAGTTAAGCAGCTCCGGGATCCAGCGCACCCCATTCCACCCCAGGCCGGCAGCCTGGCGGTGGGTGATCTCCACGCCCTTGGGGCGTCCGGTGGTGCCGGAGGTGTAGATAATCGAGTACACGTCCGCACTGGTGAGCGCAGCGGAGCGCGCCTCGAGCTCATCCCGGCTCACGCCCCGGCCGGCCTCACTAATAGTGGCGATGGCGTCGTGGTCCAGTGACAGTATCTTCACGGCCGGTGTGTGGGACGCTGCTGCGCAGCGGACGGCAGCACCCCGCACCAACTCGGCCAGGGCGGCGTTCTCGGTCACCACCAGCCGGACGTCGGCGTCGGCGAGGATCCACTCCACCTGCTCGGCGGAGTCCGTCTCATAGATCGGCACAGACACCAGGCCCGCACGGGCGATCGCCATGTCTAGCAGCGTCCACTCATAGGAGGTGTGAGCCATGATGGCCACTGACTCCCCGGCCTGAAGCCCCATCCCGATCAGCCCGGAGGCCACGCGAGCCACGTCCTCCCCGAACGCTCGCGCCGTGACCTTCACCCAGGAGTTGCCCAGCTGCGTCTTGCGCTCAATGAGCGTGGCATCTGCGGTGCGGGCGATGCGGTCGGCCAGAAGCCACGGCACCGTCCAAGTCGGCTCCGGCTCCTGCACTAGGGGGCTTACGGCTGCGCCGTCTACAACGCTGGGGCTGCCGGCTTGCGAGGCGACGCCGGTGGACATGGGGTCGGAGGAGTGTGGAGGCACTGCGCCATTCTTTCAGGAAGGGTGCCGGTTGTGCGCGGATCTGAGCGAGGAAATCCGGCGGGGCGGCTTGGAGGTTTCCTCAAGGCGGAGGGCGGTAGTGAAGCCGCGAGAGCGGTGCCCGACTGTGCGGCGCCTAGGAGCCAGCCCCGGCCGGCCCGCCGTAGATGGCGTCGATTTCAGCGGCGAAGCGCTTCAGCGCCGCGCCGCGCCGCACCTTCAGGGAAGGTGTCAGCAGCCCGTTGGCCTGCGTGAAGTCGGCCGTCAACACGCGGATCTCGCGAATAGACTCGGCCCGGGAGACGTGGGCGTTAGCGTGTTGGACTGCCCGGTTCAGGGAGGCCAGCACCTGCGGGTGGGAGGACGCCTCGGACACTGGTAAGGGCTCCAGGCCATGGCTGCGCAGCCACGTCGGCAGCATCTCGGCGTCAAGTGTGATCAGGGCGGCCACGAAGGGGCGCTGGTCGCCGACAACCACCACCTGGCTGATCAGCGGGTGCCCACGCAGGGAGTCCTCCAGCGGCGCCGGGGAGACGTTCTTACCGCCGGCCGTGACAATCACGTCCTTGGCGCGTCCGGTGATAGTCACATAGCCGTCGCGGTCCAGTGAGCCCAGATCGCCGGTGCGGAACCAGCCGTCGTCCGTGAAGGCCGCCGCAGTCGCCTCCGGATTGTGGCGATAGCCCTGGAACACCGACGGGCCCTTGAGCAGAATCTCGCCCTCGTCAGAGATGCGCACCGCCATGGGCGGCAGCGGCGGGCCGACGGTGCCGATCTTCGACAAGCGCGGCGTGTTCACTGCGATCGGGCCGACGGTCTCGGTAAGACCGTAGCCCTCCAGCACCGGTATGCCCAGGCCCCGGTAGAAGTGCGCTAGGCGCGGCGACAGCGGGGCGCCCCCGGAGATGATCCAGTCGGCGTTGTCTCCCACCAGGGCACGGATGCGCTGGTAGACGAGCCGGTCCGCGGCGGCACGCTGGGCACGCAGGGCGCGGGATGGCCCGGCCGGAGTGTCCAGCGCCCGGGAGTAGTCGACGGCGACCTTCGCCGCCCAACGGAAGACTCGTCCGGCGGCGCCGTTGCCGGCCCGGGCGTCCGCCGAGTTGTAGATCTTCTCCAGCACCCGGGGCACCACCAGCAGGTAGGAGGGGTGGAAGGAGGCCAGGTCCGACAACAGGTTCTTCGTATCGGGCACGTGCCCCATGACGCCCTCGCCGGAGATCTGGAATACCTCCAGGAAGCGGGCGAACACGTGCGCCAGCGGCAGGAACAGCAGCAGCCGCGAGTCCCGCCCCATCGCGATCTCGGGCATCCACAGGTGGGCGTTGGAGCACAGGTCAGTGAAGTTGCCGTGCGACAGTACCGTGCCCTTGGGCGAGCCGGTGGTGCCGGAGGTGTACACAATCGTGGCGGTGGACGAGGTCGTCAGGGCGGCCGTACGTGCGGCCACCTGCTCGCGGGGCACGCCGACGCCGGCCTCGGTGATGGTGTGCAGCGCACCGGTGTCAAGCGACAGAACCGTAAGCGCGACATGTTCCGGCGGGCGCTCCAACGAGGCTGCGGCCGCGCGCACCAGTTCCGCCGTGGTGATGGACTCGGCGACCACCAGGCGCGCTTCCGTATCGCTGAGCACATAGGCGATCTGCTCGGCCGAGCTCGTCTCATAGATGGGAACGGGCACGAGCCCGGCGGTCCAGCAGGCGAAGTCCAGCAGCGTCCACTCGTAGCGGGTGCGCGACATAATCGCCACCCGCGCGCCGGCCTCAAGCCCCATACCGATGAGCCCGGATGCAACGCGCTGGACCTCGTCGTAGAACGCCTGGGCGGTCACTGTCTGCCAGGCCTCACCGATCTCCTGCTTGCGCGCGATCAGCGGGCGGCCGGCCGAGCGCCGCACGCGGTCCTCAAGCATGGAGGGAATGGTGGTGTGCTCATCGATGCGGATGAGCGTGGGAGCCTGCCACTGCAGGGCTCCCACCGGGCGGTCGCCGGGCGGGGTAACGCTGCGCGCCGAGGTGCTGGAGGATGCTGCTGCGGTAGAGGACGCCGCGGAGTCCGCGGAGGTGGAGGTCATGATCTCTTCTTCCTGGGCCGGCGCTTTTGGTCGGCACTGGCGCAGGCGCGTACGCCCCGCCGTGGTGATGCCAGCCTTACCCTACCTCTTCCACCTACCGCCGGGCGGTTACCGTAGCCGCAGGTCAGAGACGGTTTAGTGGCGGACCGAGCACGGGCATGCGCCCTACCGCATACGGTCCCGTGCGGTCTGCCCGGCGGCGGAGCGGGCCCAGCCGCCGGGCGAAACCCTGAGCACCCCTCAGCGGCGCTTGGCCGGCTTGGCCGGCGGCTCTCCCAGCTCGACGGCGCTCACCCGCACCTCTGGCGTGCTCGCCTCCGGTGCAGCGGCGTTGAGCGTCATCTCCCCGGTGACCTTGGCGGCCTCCAGCAGGTCGGCACGCACCAGCTCGATGGCTGATGCGGCCTGCTCCGTAGCCGCCAGCGTCACCGCCAGGATCGGCGTCTTCTGGCTGGTCTTGGCCTCCGACTTCACCTTGCGCAGAGCCGCGAGGGCGGCCCCGGCGCGAGCGACGAGATCGGCGTCGGCTCCACCGGCAGCCTCGCGCAGCGGCGCGGCCTCGGGCCAGGCAGCCCGGTGCACGGAGCCGGTGCGGTACCAGCTCCACACCTCCTCGGCGGCGAAGGGCAGGAAGGGCGCGAACAGGCGCACGAAGGTGTCCACAGCAATGGCCAAAGTGGTGCGGGCACTGCGCACCGCGGCCGGGTCGTGGGAGCCGCCTAAGTCGTTGGCGCGGTCCTTGACCAGCTCGATGTAGTCGTCGCAGAAGGTCCAGAACAGCGACTCGGTGGCCTCCAGGGCCCGGGAGTGCTCGAAGCCCTCGAAGGCAGTGGTGGCCGCGTCCACCACATCCGCCAGCGCCGCCAGCAGCGCCCGGTCGATGGGCTCGGTCACCTCGGCCGCGTCCAGGCTCGGGGCGGGGGCAGCCGCCCTGGTGGCAGCGTCTGCATCCCAGGGAATGCCCATGGACAGGGCGAACTTGGAGGCGTTAAGCAGCTTGATGGCCAGGCGGCGCCCGATCTTGATCTGCGTCTCCTCGAAGGCGGCATCCAGGCCCAGCCGGGCAGAGGCTGCCCAGTAGCGCACGGCGTCCGAGCCGTACTTCTCCAGCAGGCCCATGGGGGTGACCACGTTGCCCTTCGACTTGGACATCTTCTTGTGGTCGGAGTCCAGGATCCAGCCGGACAGTCCCGCGTTAGCCCACGGCAGGGCGCCGAACTCCAGGTTGGCGCGCACCACCGAGGTGAACAGCCAGGTGCGGATGATGTCCTGGCCCTGGGGGCGCAGGTCCATGGGGTAGACGCGGCCGAACAGGTCCTCGTCGGTGAGCCAGCCGGAGGCCAGCTGCGGGGACAGGGAGGAGGTGGCCCAGGTGTCCATGATGTCCAGCTCACCGACGAAGCCGCCGGGCTTGCCGCGCTGGTCCTCGGTGTAGCCGACGGGCACGTCACTGGAGGGGTCCACCGGCAGGGCGGACTCGTCAGGGGTGATGACGGCGTCGTAGTCCACCTCGCCGTCCTCGCCCACCCGGTACCACAGCGGGAAGGGCACGCCGAAGAAGCGCTGGCGGGAGATCAGCCAGTCGTTGTTGAGGCCCCCCACCCAGTTCTCGTAGCGCACCCGCATGAAGTCGGGGTAGAAGTTCAGCTCCTTGCCGCGCTCAAGCAGCTCGTCCGACAGGTCCTTCCCGGAGGCGGGGTTGGTCCAGGCCTTGCCGCCGTTGCGGATGTACCACTGGCGGGAGGTGACGATCTCCAGCGGCTTGTCGCCCTTCTCGAAGAAGTTGGTCTGCCGCACCGTCTTGGTGGGCTCCCCGCGCATCTCGCCGGAGGCGGCCAGGGCCTCCACCATCACCTGGCGGGCCGAGTAGGTGGTCTTACCCGCCATGTCCGCATACGCCTTGCGGCCGGCGTCGGTGGTGATCCAGGCCGGCGTCTCAGTCTCGATGCGCCCGTCCTTGCGCAGGATGGCCCGCAGCGGAAGGTTCAGGTCGCGCCACCAGTCAATGTCGGTGGTGTCACCGAAGGTGCAGCACATGGCAATGCCGGCGCCCTTGTCCATCTCCGCCTCGGGGTGCGGCAGCACGGGAACCTCGACCCCGAACACGGGGGAGGCCACGGTGGTGCCGAACAGGGGCTGGTAGCGCTCGTCGTCGGGGTGGGCCACCAGCGCCACGCAGGCGGCCAGCAGCTCCGGGCGCGTGGTCTCGATGCACACGTCGGCGGTGCCGCCCGGGCCGGTCTCGATGGGGGCGCCCGCCGCGGCAGCAGTGGCCGCAGCCTCGGGGTCAACGACGTGGAAGGCCAGGCGGTGGTAGAAGCCCGGGTACTCGCGCGACTCGATCTCCGCCTGGGCGACTGCTGTGCCGAAGGTGACGTCCCACAGTCCCGGCGCCTGCGCCTGGTAGGCCTCGCCGCGCGCCAGGTTGCGCAGGAACGCGGTCTGGGCGACCTTGCGGGCGCGCGTGCCGATGGTCTGGTAGTTCTGCTTCCAGTCCACGCTCAGCCCCAGGTGACGCCACAGGGCCTCGAACTGTGCCTCGTCCAGGGCGGTCAGGCGCTCGCACAGCTCCACGAAGTTGCGCCGCGAGATCGGCACCTGGTCGCGGGCCTTGATCGACTTTCCCTCCCCGCCGGCGTGCGGGGGAGTGAAGTCCGGGTCGTAGGGAAGCGAGGGGTCGCAGCGCACCCCGAAGTAGTTCTGCACGCGCCGCTCGGTGGGCAGGCCGTTGTCGTCCCAGCCCATGGGGTAGAAGACAGCCTTGCCGCGCATGCGCTGGAAGCGGGCGAGGGTGTCAGTGTGGGTGTAGGAGAACACGTGCCCCACGTGCAGGGAGCCGGAGACGGTCGGCGGAGGGGTGTCGATGGAGAAGACCTCGTGACGCTGCGCGCTACGGTCGAAGGCATAGACGTCGTCTCGCTCCCAGCGCTCCTTCCAGGATTCCTCCAGGCCGTCGGTGCTGACCCTCTCGGGCACGTCGGGGGAGTGGAGCTCGGAGGGCAGGAAGCGGCCCGGGGCGGGACGGAGGGTGTGGGCGCAGCGGACTGGGCGGCGGACTCAGACATGGAACCGATTCTGTCACGGCCGGTCGGGCCTGCTCCTGCCAGCACCGCCCGTGCGCGTGTGAGGTGGGCAACCGGCGACACAGTGACGCTGCAAGGACGTTGCGAGCGGGACTCAACACCACGTCAGCACGGCGACAGAAACTTCCCGCACCGATTCGCGCTGACGTCCGATGGCAGCATGATCCACCGGATCGCGCAGGCAACCGCCGATCCAGCGGAAGACGCCACAGCACTAGCCGGATGGGTATTGGGAAGAAAATGAGTAGCCGCCATATGCCGGGCGCAGGAGCAGCGACTGGGGACACCTTCAACGTGTTATGGCACGGCGGCGAGCTGGCCTCCGAGCGGGTCCGCGGTACCGTGATGGACGCGGTCGCGATCCTCAGGCGCCTGGGCGTGGACCCGCGGGTGCGGATGACGGCGGGCGGCCATGACGGCCCCCACGGCAGGTCCTCCGGCAGCCCTCTCGCAGCGACGGCATCGGCCACACCGGCCGCTGGCCGACACGCGCAGCAGCCGTGGGCGGACACCGTGCTGGTTGTAGACGACGGCGTGCGCTCCCCGCAGGCGCTGACAGCGCAGCTCCGCGCCGCTGCCAGCGCCGGACCCCACGTCATCCTGTGCACTTTCGGCGCGGACAGTACACCGCACGGCGGCGCGCCCAGCCGAGCCACCCTGGATGCGGAGGAACTGGCTCACGCGCGGCTGGACGTAGTGGAGCTGAGCGGCTCCGACGGGGCGCTCCTGGCGGCAGCGTGGCTGGCCCTGGCCGAGCGCGCCGCGGACCCGGTGGATGACGGCGCGGGCGGCGACCAGGCCCTCGCGGCTGCACACTGAGGCCCGGCGGCGGATCCGGGGCGCTACCGGACGTCGTCGGGACCAGGTGCGGGAGCCGGGGGGACCGCGCGGCCGCCGTGAGCGGCTGGCTGGGCTGCCCGGGACTGTGCGGGACGAGCGGTGGCGAGCATGAAGGCCACGATGATGCCGATGACCGCACCCACAACAGCCCCCGCAGCCGCATAGCGGAAGGTTGAGGGGGCCTGCGTCACCGCCCCGTCCTGGGCCGGGCTGAGCAGGGCCAGGCTCACCGGGTAGTTGTCACCCTCCAGCGCTCCCAGGTCGCTGGAGGCGTGCGCGACGACGGCATCGGCCACGGCGATAGCAACCTCCGAGGAGGGCGCGGACACCTGGATCTCGATGGCCGGGGACTGGGTGACCCGCGTCGCCGAGATCCAGGCGGCCACCTCGGTCGGCGTCTGGGTCAGCCCGAGCTCCTCAATAACCTCCTGGGCCACGGCAGGTGAGGTGATTACCGGCAGGAAGCCATCGGTGGCGGAGTCGGCGACGGTGGCGGCGTAGGAGTAGCCACTCATGCCCTCCTCGGGGTCTACCTGCACCTGCACGTAGGCCATCGAAGTGGCGGTGTAGGTGGGGTCGGTGGTGGCCGCCAGCACGCCCCCCGCAACCCCGCCGACCACCGCCAGGGCGATAATCCAGGCCAGGCCTCGGCGCACGAGGGTCAGCAGTTCCTGCATTGCTTTCAGATCCTTTGCGATGGTCGATGGTTCAGCTGCGGTGGGGCCTCAGGCGGCCGAGACCGAGTTGCGCGCAGCAGGGGACTGCAGCGCGGAGGCGAGGGCCGCGCACACCTGCGCCGCATCCGCGTCGCTGAGCGCCAGGTGCAGAGGCAGCGTCAGCTCCGTGGAGTAGAAGGCGAAGGCGTTGGGGAAGTCCGCCACGTCGAAGCCCAGGTCGCGGTAGGCCGTCAGCAGCGGCAACGGCTTGTAGTGGACGTTGGCGGATACGCCCGCCTCGTACAGGTCCGAGATGACCCGGTTGCGTTGTTCCACCCCGGCCACCGGCAGCGTGGCGATTGCCAGGTGGGCGCTGGAGACCGCACCGTCCCCGGCGTGGTCCAGCAGTGTCACACCGGTGCCCGCCAGCCCCTCGGCGTAGAGCGCGAGCAGCTCACGCCGGCGCTCCAGGCTGTGGGCGTAGCGGTCCAGCTGGGACAGCCCTAGCGCCGCCAGCGTGTCCGGGAGATTGCACTTGTAGGCGGGGGCGATCACGTCGTACTCCCAGGAGGCGCCCCGCGACTTGGCCAGGGCATCCTTCGTCTGGCCGTGCAGCGAGTAGGTGCGCACCCAGCGCTCGAGCGCCTCCTGGTCAGTGGGCAGGTCACGGCGCCAGGTAAGTGCTCCGCCCTCCGCCGTCGTGAGGTTCTTGACCGCGTGGAAGGAGAACGCGGTCAGGTCCGCCAGAGAGCCGACGGGAAGGGAGTCCAGGCTGGCGCCCAGTGAGTGCGCCGAGTCGGAGATGATCACCGGGCGCCCCAGGGCGGCACCCAGCCCGGTGTCGATGCGCCCCCTGCCGGCCAGCAGCGCGGCCAGCGGGCGGGAGTCGAAGGGGATTCCAGCCAGGTCGACCGTGATCACGGCCCGGGTGCGTGGCGTAACCGCAGCGGCGATGCGCTCCACGCTGGGGAACGGTGAGCCGGGCTCGGAGTCGACCATGACGATCTGCGCGCCTACGTGAGCGATCACGGATGCGGACGCCGTGTAGGTGTAGGCGGGGACGACCACCTCATCGCCCGGGCCGGCGCCCGCCGCGCGCAGCGCCAGCTCCAGTGCGGCGGTGGCGGAGCTCAGCGCCACCGCGCCGTCGGTGCCGCTGACCTGGGCCAGCCGCTCCTCGAAGCGGCGGCCCACGGGCCCGGAGGTGATCCAGCCCGAGCGCAGCACCTCAACCACGGCGTTGATGTCATCTTCAGTCAGCGTGGGCGGGGAGAAGGGAATCATCGCAGAGCCTCCGCGGAGTCGGGGACGCGCAGGCCGACCGCGGCAGAGCCATGGGATGCCGCCTGTGGCGCTTCATCCAGTGGGTCCTCTCCCACCGCCCAGGCGTGCATCTCCTCTACCGCCTGCGTCGCCTCCTGCTGCACACGCACATGGCTGACGAGCGGGTGGAAGGGGCGCTCGCCGTGCTCGGAGTGGGCAACCAGGTCCTCGGAGAGCTTCTCGCCCGGGCGGAGCCCGGTGAACTCGATCTGGACATCCTTACCGGACTGGGCGATCAGCCGCTGGGCGACGTCGACGATCTTGACCGGCTCACCCATGTCCAGCACCATCGTGTCGCCGGGGCGCCCGAATGATCCCGCCTGCAGCACCAGCTGGCAGGCCTCCGGGATCGTCATGAAGAACCGCTCCACATCCGGGTGGGTGACGGTGATCGGACCGCCCTCCTCGATCTGGCGCTTAAAGGTCCACAGCATTGAGCCGCGCGACCCGAGCACGTTGCCGAAGCGCACCGACACGAAGCGCCTGCCGCACTCCAGCGCGGTAGCCGTGGTCATGCGCTCGGCGAGGAGCTTGGTGCGGCCCAGCACCGAAGTGGGGTCGGCCGCCTTGTCGGTGGAGATGTTGACCAGCGTCTGCACGTCATACTTCAGGGACAGCTCGATGACGTTGCGCGATCCCAGCACGTTGGTCTTCCAGCCCTCCTCCGGGTACATCTCCAGCATCGGCAGGTGCTTGAGGGCCGCGGCGTGGAAGACGACCTGCGGGCGGTGCTCGGCGAAGACCGCCTCGAGCGCGTCCCGGTCGCGGATATCGCACAGGACCATGTCACGGGTGTCGAGCAGGCCCTTGCCGTAGATATCCAGCTGCACCGCGTGCAGCGCCGACTCGTCCCGGTCCAGCAGCAGCAGCTCCTTGGGGCCGAAGCGGTGAATCTGCCGGGCGATCTCGGAACCGATGGAGCCGCCGGCACCGGTAACCAGCACGGTGCGACCGGAGAGGTAGCCGGCGATCTGGGAGACATCGGTGTGGATCTCACGGCGGCCGAGTACCTCGGCCAGGTCGATCTCCCGGATGTCAGAGATCTGCAGGGTGCGGTTGGTCAGCTGGCGCACTGGCACGATCGTCATCACGCGGATGCCGTGCTCAGCACAGCTCGTGGTTACCTGCTTGAGCCGGTCGGCGGGGAAGTCCGCCACAGCGATCACCACGGTCGCGGCTGACAGCTCCGCGCAGACGCTGATGAGGTCGTCAACGGTTCCGCGCACCGGGACGCCCAGGATCCGCAGGTTGCGCTTGGTGGGATCGTCGTCGACCAGGCCCACGGGGGTGAAGGGGGAGGCGGCGTCGAACTTGGTCAGGTGGATGATCTGCTCACCGACTCGGCCCGCGCCGACGACGATGATCGGGGCCTGGTCGCGGGCGACGCGCTGGTAGTACTGGGAAGCCTGGTACGTCGTCATCAGCCGCATGGCGAAGCGCACCGTGAGAGCCGCCAGCAGCGCCAGGGCGAAGGTCGCGGCCAGCGTGAGCGTGCGCAGGGGAGTGGCGGTGGCTGCGGCCCAGCAGGCGGCCACCACCAGCATGACCAGGGCGGATACACCAAACTGTGTTGCTACGGCAGTGGCCTCTTCGAAGGAGCCGGCAGGGTAACGGCGTCGATACGTAAGCAACCACAGGTAGCCCAGGCACAGGCTGACCGCACCGGCGAGCGCGGCGAGGGCCAGCAGGCTTAGCGCGGCGGTTGAGGCAAGGGCATCACCGTGCAGCCGGAAGGCCACGAACGCGGCGAGCAGCCAGAAAAGCGTGTCGATGATGGGTAGGAACAGGGGTTGGCGTTCAGAGGATGGTGTGTTCGGTCGCATGAATGGTCACGTACCTCTCGGCTGGAGACCGACCCAGGGCTCAGGGCGGCACCCTCGCGACTGCGGCAACGTCGAACCCGCGGAGCTAAGGCGATTCCGGCACAGCGTCGACGTCAGGGAAGCGGAACGAGGGCCGATAACATTTAAGACGTAAAAGCGGCGGGGGTCAAACGCCAATCGTTTGACGGACACGGCTCGCACAGGTCAGCATGGAGCCAGGTCATCGCAGACTGGCGCCCTGAACCCGTCTGCGCCCTGCAGCGATAACACGTGAGGAGAATCTCTGTGTCTACCGCCTCTCCGGCCGGACGTAACCTGACCCGGGGCCTGCCCTGGGTGCTGGTCGGAAACGTCCTGTACATGCTCTCCGCGGCACTGCTGACGCTGGTGCTGCCGCGCATCATCTCCGTGGCCGATTATGGGCTGTGGCAGCTCTACCAGCTGTATGTCATGTACTTCGGCTACGTGACCTTCGGCTACACCGACGGCGTCTACCTGCGGCTCGGCGGCAGGCGGTGGGCGGACATGCCCGGCCCGCGCCTGTCTGCGGGCCTGATCAGGCTCTTCCTGATGGACCTGGCGGCCTGCATCGGCCTGGCGGCTTGGGTGTGGGCCTCCGCTCCGGAGCAGCAGCGGGCCGTGATCCTGTTGCTGGCCGGTCTGGGCGCCCTGTTCTACGTGCCGCGCACTCTGGTGACCGTGATCTTGCAGATCGCCGGCAGGGCGCGCGCATTCGCACTCGGGACGGTAGTGGAGCGGCTGGTGACTTTCATCGGCGTCGGCGGTGCGCTGCTGGTAGGTGTGCGCGAGGTGATCGTGTTCATCGTCTTCGACGCACTGGGTAAGGCCATGGGACTGGTGATCGCGGTGCTGATCGCACGCGGGGTGTTCCTGACGCGGCCCGACCTGAGCTGGCAGGCCACGCGGGAGTTCCTGGCGGACTGCGGGGCAGGCATGTTCGTGCTGGTGTCCAACCTGGCGGCGGCGCTGATCACCTTCGTGGTGCGCTGGGCGGTGGAGGACCACTGGGGCATCGAGATGTTCGCGCAGGTGTCCCTGGCCTTCCAGTTCACCACCATGTTCATGGTGCTGGTCAACTCGGTCTCCATCTCCGTGTACCCGCAACTGAGCAACCTTGACCGCACCCACTACGCGGGTGCTTATGCGGCTCTGCGCTCGCGGTTCGTCACGCCGCTGGTGCTCATGCTCGGCCTGTACTTCCCGCTGGCCTGGGTGCTGCGCCAATGGCTGCCCAACTATTCGCAGGCGATTTTCTTCCTGGCGCTGCTGTTCCCGCTGAGCGTGTACGAGACCAAGAGCCGGGGACTGTCGGTGGTGTTCCTCAAGGTCATGCGCCGGGAGCGGCTGATGGCGCTGATCAACGTCGTTTGCCTGGGCCTGGCCGTGATCGGCACGTGGTGGACGGTCTACCTGTGGGGCTCAGTCACGGCTGCCGTGTTCTTGATCGCTGTGGTATCGGCGGTCCGCTCGATCGCCTCGGAGGTGCTGATCAACCGCCTGATCCGGGTGCCAATCCTCGCCGACACCCTTACCGAGCTGCTGGTGTGCGCGGTATTCCTGGCGGTGGTGGCTACTGGCGGTACGCCTGTGGGGCTGCTGGCGGTATACGCCACCCTGGGGCTGTATGGATACGTGCACCGCGATGCTCTGCCGGGTTCGGGTTCGCGGCGTCGCGGTAGGCACGTCGCTGGTTAGCGAGTACTGCCGGGACTGTGTTTCTTCCTGCTTCCGGGGTTGTTGAGTCCTGTGGTTTGCGGGGCGGTTGGGGCTCGTGGGTTCTTCTGGGACGTCGGTACGTTGATCGTTGCGGGGGTGCCTGCGCGTTGGCGGGTCTTAAGGTTTTGGGTTGTGGCGATCGTGCTCGGGGGTCGTTTTGGGGCGGATGAGGTCGTTTTCGGGCGTGCGAGGTCGTACTCGACTAACCCGCGCTGGCCGAATACGACCTCATTCGCCCCACACCCTCCACATCGTGGAGGGTTTCGGGCCCACGAGGACGTTTTCGCCGCGCGGAGGTCGTCTTGGGGCTGGCGAGGTCGTATTCGCCGCGTGGGGGACGTTCTCGGGTTGGTGAGGTCGTACTCGGCCGGGCGCAGGGGGTCGTTTTGGGGCTGATGAGGACGTTTTCGGGCGTGCGAGGTCGTACTCGACTAACCCGCGCTGGCCGAATACGACCTCATTCGCCCCACACCCTCCACATCGTGGAGGGTTTCGGGCCCACGAGGACGTTTTCGCCGCGCGGAGGTCGTCTTGGGGCTGGCGAGGTCGTATTCGCCGCGTGGGGGACGTTCTCGGGTTGGTGAGGTCGTACTCGGCCGGGCGCAGGAGGTCGTTTTGGGGCTGATGAGGTCGTTCTCGGGCTGATGGGGTCGTCTTCGCCGTGCCGGAGGGCGTTCTGGGGCCGATGAGGATGAGGACGTTCCTTGCCGCACAGGGGGCAAGCCTATTGTTATGGTGAAAATGGGCCCTTCCGGATTTGCGGGAGTGGAGGCGGCGGTGCCTGGCGCGGGTCGCGGTGCACCCCGGGATGCGCCTACCTGCCGCTTGGTGCCGCTCGCAGGGAAGAAGGCTCGCCGACCGCAGTCGGCCCCTGCCGGCCCCGGCGGGCCGCTAACTCGGTCTCGCGTAGGAGTGCGGCGGCCAGGGACAACGTCGTCACCGCTCCAAGCGCCACCACTACGCTGGGCGTTAGCCAGCTGGCCAGGAATCCGGTCGCGCTGCCCCGGGGTGCCCACAACAGGGTCGGCACGATCATGAGCTTCAATCCGTTACGCAGCGGCTGTCCCTTGATCAGGTTGCACGCCCAGATACATACCGCTCCGTACACGGCGCCGCCCAGCAGCACGCCCGCGTAGCCGTAGTCGTAGAACAGCTCGGCGATGAAAGAGCTGCCGGTGCCCCGGCCGGTCAGGTACTGCGGTCCCAGCAGCGTGTAGGCGAAGGCATGAGTGAAGGACCCGCCGTTCAGGGCGTGCTCCACGGTGTTGCCGTGGTAGACCTGGTACCCCAGCAGCCGGGCGGGCAGCCCGGAGTGCAGGAATTCTCCCGTGTACCAGTCCCTGGGAATGAAATCCGCGTAGGTGTACGCGTTGCGCACCACCGTAGAGCTCACCCCCTGGCCGTACAAGAGCTGCAGAACCGGGTTGCGGCCCGCGGTGTCAGAGGCGACCGCGCCCACACCCCGCGCCGACTCCACGGCGGTCAGCACGACTGCGACCAGCGGCACCGCGACGGCTCCGGCGATCCGGCCGATCGCGCCTACACGCCAGGTGCCCGACGAATCTTGGCGGGCGCGCACTATCCAGTAGGCGAGGATGATAACCAGGCCGCCGACAAATGTGCCGCGCTGGCCGGTCAGCAGACTGAGGAACAGGTAAGCCGCCCAGCCGGTAACTGCAGCCGTCACTTCGCGTCGCGGCGGGAACACCCCCAGGTGAATCGCCAGCATCAGGGGCAGCATCACCTCAATGCGGCGCAGTCCATACATGGATCCGGAGGCGTCCTCCAGATCGGAGAACTCGGTGTAGTAGGACAGGTAGCCGTTGGCCAGCACGTAGCGGGCCCGCAGCCCCACTGAGATCAGCGACAGCACGAGCGTGGCCCAGAACAGGAAACGCACAATCGACGGGTCAGCCAGCACCGTGGCTCCGCGGGCGTCCAGGGCCGCGCCTGCGCGGCCGCCAACGGAATCTGTGGGCTCATCGGGGCCGGGTGCAGACTCGTCACTGCGGAACAGGTGCCGTGCGCGCCCGCGCCATGCCTCCGTGGCCGTTGCACCCAGCATGATGCCCAGCAGGCTCAGTGCCAGGCACAGTTGCAGGTGCTCGGTCTGCCCCGGCGGCGCCTGGGTGGTCTCATACCGGAAGAAGTCGATCGTGATCTCGCGTCCCAGCAGCAGCAGGAAGAAGGAGACCAGGAAGGCCGCCAAGATGGTGCGACTGGCCATCCTGGCGGCGGCGAACAGGAACGCATTCAGCCACAGCAGCAGGATCAGCGTCCAGGCCACGGAGGCCTGCGTCGACAGCGCCAGGGCCACTACCACCAGGTTGCTGAGCGCCCCGACCACCACGATCCCGGGCCGCCGCCGGGCAGGGACGGCGCGGCGCCTAGACCGCCGTCGTCCCCCGCCTGCGGTGCCGGCGGGCATACTGCCGCCACCGGCCGCTGCGTCCGCAGCCGCCACGGCACCGTTCGCCGCCCTCATCTGCGTGCTCATGCCCGCCCCTGGCCGAGGCCGCGCGGTTTCACGGGGCCGGCAGGCGCGGCTCCGAGCAGGCCCGCCAGCTCGTTCGCGAAAGCGGTGTACAGGGTGCCCGCGTCGCAGCGTTCCTCCCAGGTCCGCCGGGCGCCGGTGCGCAGCTCGGCGTAGGCGTCCTCGTCCAGGCCCGCGATCTCCTCAACGGCGCTGCGCACCTGCTCCGGCGTCGGATCTGCGGGCAGCAGGATGCCGTTGACCCCGGTGCGTACCAACTCGCCGGTGCCGCCTACGTCGGTGGCGACCACCGGTATACCCGCGGACAGCGCCTCCATGATGGACACGGGCACGCCCTCGGAGGCGGAGACATTGACGAGCAGGTGGCGCGGGGCGCGCACGTATTCCTCGACCAGGTCGGCGTTGCGCACAAAGCCCCGCCACGTGAGCGTCACATTGTCACCCAGTTTCTGGGCGGCACGCGCCTCGATCTGCTCACGGAGCTCACCCTCGCCGAAGTGATCCCATTGGATCGGCCGGGAGCTGCCCGCCAGCGCGTCGACGAGCAGGTCGAGACGCTTGACGGGCACGATCGTGGAGCAGGAGACGATCCGCAGCCCGTCCGCGCGCCTCGGCACGGCAGCGGGGACCCCGTGATCAGTGGTTCCCAGGCGGGAGACAACCGCCTTGCCCGCTGCCTGGGGGTGCCGTCCCAGAAGGTAGCGCAGACCGTGATCGGCAACCAGGTAGATACGGTCCAGGCCTGCCACGGTCTGCTCGCGCAGGGGCAGGTAGCCGCGCGGGGAGTGCTCCTCGTACAGGTCGGCACGGTGAGCGCGAGCCACGGAGACGGAGCGGCGGAAGCGACGGCGCAGCCTGGCAGCCATATAGGGCTGGTAGGCGAAGCGGTAGGAGTAGAAGACCACCTCATCGTCCGCAGCCGCACCCACCGAATCCAGGATCCGGTCGATCTGGCCGGCCTCGTGGCGGGCCCGGCTCAGGAATATGAACAGGGTCACCACCTGGGCGGGCGCCAGCCGCCGTCGGCGGGCCAGGTCAGCCAGCTCCCGGTACAGGTTGGCATCGCCCAGTACCCGCAGGGAGCCCAGCAGGTAGAACAGGCGGGAGCGGAAGGGAATCGGGTGCGCGTGCATACCCTCCGGCAGCGGCCGCACCGTGGCCCGCTGGTCTGCGCGTACCGATAAGGACATGATGTCCACGCGGTCGAAACCCGTTACGTACTCCAGCTCGGTGGTCAGGAAGGGCTCCCAGTTCCCGAAGGGGAAGGCATTGGCGAGGATGACTAGCCGCTTCATCGCGCCTCCTGCAGATTGAAGGACACCTGGGCGGCCAGGGTGGCCGCCCTTTGCTGGCACTGCGGCAGGTCCTGGCCGCGCACCACCACCTGGCCCAGGCAGTCGTTGGAGGAGGTGAAGCCGTTCAGGTGGTCACCGGGGCCGCGGAAAAGGGATAGGTCCTGGACCCAGTCGGGCAGGTCTCCCGGGACGGACACCGCAGTGACCGTGCCGTGGGCGTCGGGATCGGTGAGCATCAGTGCCAGGGCGGCGCCGGGCCAGGGCTCGCGCCGGGCCCAGGCCTCCGGCACGGCCAGGTCCAGGGCCTCCCGGGCGACCAGCTCGTAGTAGTCCAGCCCGTGCACGGCGCTCATCAGCTCTGGCAGGCCGTTGGCACCCGCCCGACCCGTCAGCTCAATGACGTAGACCTGGGAGTCGCAGGCCATCAGGTCAATGTTGACGGCGCAGTCCTCCAGCTCGAGCGCGCTGATCGCCGCAGCGGTGACGCTGCGCGCCTGGGAGGCCAGCTCGGAGTCGTCGAGCGGCACGTGGTGGCCGATGGGGATCGGCAGGCCGCCGTCGGCCAGGTCGTCGCCGTGAACGGTTACATGCAGGACCTCACCATTGTGGACGAGTGCCTGTGCGCCGAACTCGCGGCCGTCCAGGAAGCGTTCCACGATCACCGTGCCGTGCCGACTGAGGGACTGGGCACGGTCGAAGGCGGCGCGTGCCTGGGCGGCGGAGCCGACCTTGAATACGCCGGCGGAGCCCTGCAGGTCTGCGGCCTTGACCATCGCGGGCAGCCCGACGGCGTCCAGCGCGGCGGCGAGCTCCTCCGGCGCTGATACCTCCCTGAAGGGGGCGGTGGGCACGCCTTGCTCCGCCAGGCGGCGCTTCATGGCTAGCTTGTCCATACACAGGCGGGCGGCCGCGCGGCTGAGCCCGCGCAGCCCCAGCTCGTCCACCACCGCTCCCAGCGCCTCCAGGCCGGTGTCCAGGCAGCTGGTGGCGACGGCGTCGACGCCGGCCATGCGGGCCTCGCGGGCAACCGCGTCCGGGTCCAGCAGGTCCACATCAATGGCCTCGTCGGCCTCCTTCAGGCCGGGCGGCGGGCCGGCGGTAAGGCTGGCGACGACGGCGGTAGCGCCCAGGCGCTTAACAGCACGGATCAGCCCGAGCTGGCCGCGCCCGGCCCCGATGATCAGTACGCGCCGCCCGCGGGCCGGCAGCTGGCCCGCCTCCGGCGCCGCGGCGGACACGGCGGACGGCGCCGCAGGATCGACCTCGATACGGATCAGGTCGCGCGCCTGCTCACAGGCGGCGACGGCGGTGGCGCGGTCGGGGCCGGAGGCGACGACCACGCCCAGGCGATCCGTGCTCGAGTGCAGCGGGGTAATCTGCTCGCCTGGCTCGGCCAGGGTAATGACGGCTTCCACCCCCGGCACGGTGCGCGCGGCTTCAATGCCGGAGAAGGCACGCAGCACGCCCTCGGGGGCGGTCAGGAAGCGAATAGCGGCAGCGCGTCCGGAACTGGCCGGCACCTCGATGCTCTCACCGCAGGCCTGCCGCAGCACCAGGCCAATGAAGTCGATGCCAGTGGACCCGGGCACCAGGTGGGAGGAGACGAAGTCCCCGGCCATCCGTGAGCCGAACTCGATGAGCACCGGCCCGGAATCGGTCAGCATCATCTCCACGTGGGCGGGTCCGAAGTGCATGTCCACGGCGGCCAGGCACTGGGCCACCAGGGAGTGCGCCGCGGCGAGGGTATCGGCGTCGAGGTCCGCGGGCTGGGTGTGCCCAGTCTCAATGAAGTGCGGGCTGCCGGTGGTGTCCTTGTCCGTGGTGGCTAGCACGTGGTAATCGCCGTCCACGCACAGCACCTCGCAGCTGATCTCCCGGCCCACCAGCAGTTCTTCGACGATCACGGCCGGTTCCTTGGAGGGCGCCAGGGCGTACTCGAGCGCACCGGGCAGATCGGCCTCGTCATTGACCTGTACCACGCCGCGGGAGCCGGAGGAGTCCAGGGCTTGACGATGCAGGGCAGGCCCACGTGGGCCACGGCTGCACGCAGCTCATCGAGGTTGGTGGCCAGGGCGAAGCGCGGGTGGGGCACGCCGGCCCGCGCGATGGCCTGCAGCATGAGGGCCTTGTCAGTGCAGGCGGCGGCCGTCTCCGGTGAGACCGCGGGCAGTCCGTGCGCCTGGGCGACGGCGGCGATCGCCCGCACCGGCCGGTCCGTGCCCACGGAGGTGACGCCTGCCAGCTCACGCTCACGCGTCAGGGCCAGCAGCCCCTCGACGTCGGTGGTGGAAACGGCGGCGAACTCGTCGGCGAGGGCGGCGCCGGGAACGTTCGGGTTGGCGTCGACGACAAGCGTGCGCATGCCCAGGCTGCGGGCTTTGCGGATCATGGGTACTTGGAGCGGGGACCCGCCCAGAATCAGCACCGGTGGGCGGGCATCCCGGGAGTTGGTGGTGCCGGCGGGGTCTGCCTGCGGCGCGGGGGCGGAGAGGGGCTCAGGGGAGGGCATGGACTGGAGTCTCCTGTCAGTGGCTGGTTATAGGGGACGGGAACCTGGGCGGTTCAACGTGAGGCGGGAGCAGGTGCCTGCTCGGGCTGGGGCTGCTCGGCTTGCCTGGTCCCGGAGCCGCCCTTGGCGTCTGAGTACACCGACTTACCCGTCAGCACGGTCTGAATGGTCTTGAGCACGATGCGCACGTCCAGGCCGAGGGACACGTGATCCACGTAGTAGCAGTCGGCCGCGTAGCGCTCGGGCAGAGTCGTGGAGTTGCGGTAGAAGGCCTGGTTGTACCCGGTGATGCCCGGGCGCACCGTCAGGCGCCGCCGCTCGTCGTCTCCCATTTGGTCCAGGGGCTTGGTGGCCAGGTTGGGGCGCGGGCCGATCAGGCTCATGGTGCCGTTCAGGACGTTCAGGAACTGGGGGACCTCGTCGATCGAGGTGCTGCGCAGGAAGCGGCCGACCCGGGTGACCCGTGCGTCGTTGCGGGAGGCGACGGACGAGGAGTCGGCATTGCGGATGTCCGGGGCACCTACGGACATGGAGCGGAACTTGAAGATCCGGAATGGGCGTCCCTGCCGCCCCAGCGCTCCTGCCGGTAGAAGACGGGGCCGCCGTCGTCGAGCTTGATGGCGGCGCCCACGCCCACCGTCAGCACCCCTAGGAGCGGCATGACGGCCAGGGCCGCGGTTACGTCGAGCGCGCGCTTGCCGTGGCGGGCGTAAAAGGTCTTGGGATGACTCCAGGTGTTCAGGGTCGCCTGGTTTGCCATGGTTTTCCCCTTTCAGCGGCTTCACCGGGCGTGGCGCACGGGAGGCTGCTCAGGAAGTAGTTCTCAGGAAACTGGTCAGGAGCGGCAGGTGTCAGGAGGCGTCTCAGGAGGAATCCCGAGCGCTAGGTGGTCAGGAACAGGTGCAGCAGAAGGTAACGGTCAGGAACAGGTACGCGACAAGCCTAGCCGTTATGTGGGGTGCGCGCACGGCGCATCTGTGAGAGATTAAGCGCCCAGCGCCTGGTCCCGGGCGATGGTCGCCTCTACGCCGTCGACCACGGCGGCGGAGAATCCGGCCCGTTCGAGCGCCACCAGGCCGGCCACCGTCGTCCCGCCGGGGGAGGAAACGGCGTCAATCAGGTCCGCGGGGCTACGGCCGCGCTCGCCGCCGGAACGTGCTGTCTTCGCGGCCTCCGCCTGTATGGTCAGCGCCGAGCCCAGCACCGCCTGCGTGACGATCTCCACGGCCTGCGCCTTAGGCAGGCCAGCCGCCACGCCGCCGCGCGCCAGGGCATCGATGAACTGGAACACGAAGGCGGGGGAGGAGCCCGCCAGGGCGGTGAATGCCGAGAAGTCGCGCTCGGCCAGCAGCAGGGTGCGGCCCACACTCGCCAGCAGGGTGCGAGCCGTCTCCAGGTCAGTGTCGGTGGCTGCGGCGCCCGCAGCCAGGGCCGTCATGGACTGGCGTACGGCGGCCGCCATATTCGGCATGGCCCGAACCACTCGGGCGCCCGGCGGCAGCATCTCCGCCAGGCGCTCGGTGGTGAGCCCCGCGGCGATCGAGAGCACCAGGGGACGGTGCTGCGCCAGCGCATCGGACAGGGGGGCGAGCACGGCCGGCACCATGTGTGGTTTGACGGCGAGCACCACCACGTCACTGGCCGCCACCAGGTCTGCGGCCGCCTTCGCATGCCGCGCCCCGGTGGCCTGGGCCAGGTGGGCGGCGGAATCGTGGGCGCTAGTCAGTAGCAGGTCGGTGGCGGGAGTTCCCGCCGCGATGGTTCCCCGCACGATCGCGCCCGCCATGTTGCCCGCACCGATGAAGCCGTAGACCGTCATGCCCCAGGGTAGTCTCGCGGCGTGCCCACCACCTCGTCTGCGCCCTCGAAGGACTCGTCCGGTCCGGCTGCATCCGCAGACGGCGTTACCCGGGGGCGGGCGCTGTTCGTGGTCGGCGCCGCCCTGGCGGAGGAGGTGTGCGCCGTTCCCGATCTACCGCGGCGCGGCGGGCATATGTGGATGCAGCCGGTCGCCTCCACCGTGGGCGGCTCCGCCATGAACGTGTTGCGCAACCTGGTGGGGCTGGGCCGCTCCCCGATCCCGGCGCTCACCGTCGGTACCGGGCCGGCGGCCGCCCGCGTCGCGGAGCTGCTGTCCGCCCTTGGGCTTCGCAGCGTTCTCCCGGCCCACGCGCGGGACAACGGCACCTGCCTCACCCTGATCACCCCGGACGGCGAGCGTACGTTCCTGACCGCTCCGGGGTGCGAGACCGACTGGTCGAGAACGCGTGTGGCTACCCTGGACGTACCCGCGGGTGCCGTCGTGTACGCCTCCGGCTTCCAGCTGCTGGCTGCCGGCGGGCACCTGGCCGACTGGGCATCAGGGCTGCGCTCCGATGCCCTCCTGGTGCTAGATCCCGGCGCCCGCTGCGCCGAGCTGGTGCGCCTGCCCGCCTGGCGGGCGCTGAGGGATCGTTGTGACCTGCTGACCCTCAACGGCCGGGAGGCGGCGGCCCTGATGGACGCCGAACTCCACTCGTGGCACCGGGAGGGGAGCGCGGCTGGGCCGGACAGTCCCCTGGCCGAGTGGGCGCTCCAGCACCGCTGTGACGTGGTGCTGCGGCGGGGAGCCGCAGGTGCGACCTGGCTGCCCGCCAACGGCGGTCCGCCCGTGCACGCCGCTGCCGTGCCTGTGCAGGTGGTGGACACAGACGGCGCCGGTGACGCTCACACAGCCGCCGTCATGGCCGCGCTCGCGGATGGACTTGAGCCGGCGGTGGCCCTGGAACTGGCGGCCCGGACGGCCGCCCGGGCCGTCGCGCACGCCGGCCCATGATGCTCGGTGGCTGGTGGTGCCGGGTGATACCCGGCGCACGCGCCTGAACGGTGAGACACAGCCCGGCCACAGTGCCGGCACGTGGGCCTTCCAGGTGGTGGCCGTAGCTTCAGCCTCGCCCTGACACCACGGGGTAGGCGACAACATGCCGAGAGCACACGAGAGCGCAGAGGACTGCTTACATGACCGAGCCGAGGCCCGACGACTTCGATGTCACTGCCCGAATTCCGGCCGAGGACGCCCCCGGCGCCTCGCGCGCCGGTGCCGCCTCGGCACCGGTGGGTGCAGATGCCGGACTGACAGACCGCTGTGCATCGCCCGAGGTCGGCGGCCAGAGCACTCCGCCGGCGGATGACCCCGAGCCTCAGGCTGCGGTGCCGGCCGGCGCTTCGCCGGTATCCACGCCTGGCGCCGGCACCGGGGATAGGCGGGGACGCCCCTGGTACCGGCGTGGCTGGCTCGCCGCAGCTGCTGTGATCGCCCTCATGGCGGCCTCCTTCGGTGCTGGCTGGGGCGTCAACGAGCTGCTTTCCGGTACTGCTCCGGCCGACGTTGAACAGGGTGAGTTTGCGCCGGGGTCGGGCGGTCCGGGCGGGCAGGCGCCAGGCCGGGGCGGAGGTATGCCGGACGGGGGACAGCCGCCCTACGGCGACTCAGGGCAGACGGAAGGCGGTTCCGGCGGTGCCGGCCGGACGACTCCTGACCGCGACGGCAGCGGCGGCGATGGCACCACCTCCGAGGATGGCGGCAGCGCCGGCGTGCTGCAGGAGGGCACCTCGGCCTGACTCAGGCCTACGTGGACGCGGCTCGACCGCTCTCTGCCGGTTCGCTCTTCGCCGTTTGTGGCTTGGCGAGTCGCGCTGCCAGCGGGCCGTGGCACGGATTGCACCACTTTCACTCGCGACGGTCTTGGAGTCTGCGCAAGATTCGCATGATTGCGCGGTTCTATGTCTCAGGGCAGCGGTTGCAACCGCAAAAGTGGTGCATTCCGTGACAGCGGTACGGTGCGACGCATTCACGGTGAGGCGGCGCCTCTCGCATATTGATACGGATGGACGGCAAGGCGGTGTGCGTCACACCTGCGTGTGGTGGCTTGCCACACCCGCACTCAGAGTGTCTACTTGTGTATACAAGTTGCCGCGCGGGTGCGGCAGCGTGAGTCACCTCGGAGCGCCAAATGAGCTTTCGCGACGCCGTCGTCTACCAGGTCTATCCGAAGTCCTTCAAGGACACTACCGGCAACGGTGTCGGCGACCTGCGCGGCATCATCGAGAAGGTCCCCTACATCGCCTCCCTGGGTGTGGACTACGTCTGGCTCAACCCCTTCTACCCCTCGCCGGGCCGGGACAACGGCTATGACGTGGCCGACTACTGCGCGGTAGACCCCGCCATGGGCACGATGGAGGACTTCGACGAGCTCGTCGCCGCCCTGGCCGAGCACGGCATCAGCCCCATGCTGGACATGGTGCTCAACCACGTGTCCACCGAGCACGAGTGGTTTCAGCGGGCCCTGGCCGGCGAGCAGCGCTACCGCGACTACTTCTACCTCCGCCCCGCCCGCGGCGAGGGGCCTGCGGGAGAGCCGGTCCTACCCACCAACTGGGTCTCCAAGTTCGGCGGCCCCGCGTGGGCGCCCTTCGGCCCCGTGGACGACTCCGGCCGCCCGCTGGGCGGGGAGTACTACCTGCACCTGTTCGACCCCGGCCAGGCCGACCTGGACTGGCACAACCCCGAGGTGCGCGCGCGGGCCGCGGAGGTCATCAACTTCTGGCGCGCCCACGGCGTGCGGGCCTTCCGGTTCGACGTGATCAACCTGATCGGCAAGACCGAGCCCCTGGCGGACGCCCCCGCCGGCACCGATGACCGCCTGGTCTACACCGACGGTCCGCTGGTGCACGACTACCTGCAAGAGCTGAGCCGGGACAGCTTCGGCCGGGACCCGGACTCCGTGACCGTGGGGGAGATGTCCTCCACCTCCATCGCCGCCTGCGTGGACTACACCAACCCGGCGCGCCGGGAGCTGTCAATGGTATTCAACTTCCACCACCTCAAGGTCGACTACGCCGATGGCCAGAAGTGGACCCTTGCAGCTCCGGACATCCCCGCCCTCAAACGCATCCTCAACGACTGGGCCCTCGGCCTCCAGGCGGGCGGCGGCTGGAACGCCCTGTTCTGGAACAACCACGACCAGCCCCGGGCCATCAACCGCTTCGGTGACCCGGAGCATTACCACTACGAGTCCGCCACCATGCTCGCCACCGCCATCCACCTGCTGCGCGGCACCCCATACATCTACATGGGGGAGGAGATCGGCATGACCGATCCCGACTACACCCGCATCGAGGACTACGTGGACGTCGAGGCCCGCAATGCCTACGCCGAACTGGTGGCCGCCGGGCACAGCGAGGCGGACGCCTTCGCGATCGTCCACGCCAAGGCCCGTGACAACGCCCGCACCCCCATGCAGTGGGACGCCGGCGCGGGTGCCGGCTTCACCACCGGCACGCCCTGGCTGCAGCCAACCAACGCCGCTGCGGTCAACGTCGCTGCCGAGGAGGCAGGTGGGCGCATCCTGCCCTACTACCGCCGCCTGGTGGAGCTGCGCAAGACCGAGCCGGTGATCGCAGAGGGCGACTACACCCCCTGGGGGCTCGAGAGCCCCGACGTGTTCGCCTACATCCGCAAGCTCCCCGCCTCCGGGCCCGCTACCTCCCCCGCTGCCGAGGATCCCGCCCATGACGACGCCGGCACCACCCGCCTGCTCGTCCTCACCAGCTTCCGTGGTCATCCGACCACGGTCGAGATTCCCGATGAGTTCCTCACCGGAGACGTACTCATCGGGAACTACCCCACCCGGCCACTGAGCCCCGTCATGACTCTGCTCCCGTACGAGGCACTGGCCATCATCGTCCGCACTACGACCAGGCTCTGAGAGGAGCTGTGCATATGTCCTCAGTATCAGCCTCGGGTACGGCGCTGGTAGCGCCCGTATCCGGCAAGGTAATCGCCCTCACCGACGTACCCGATCCGGTCTTCTCTTCTGGGGCCCTCGGGGAGGGCTTCGGCGTGGCCCCGACCTCCGGTGATGTGGTCGCTCCGGCGTCCGGAACCATCACCATGGTGGCGGAGACCGGACATGCCGTCGGCATCGCCACCCCCGACGGCCTGGAGGTACTCCTGCACCTGGGAGTGGATACCGTCGAGCTGGAGGGGCGTCCCTTCCACCTGACCGCCGTGGTTGGCCAGGAAGTCCGCTCCGGTCAGGCCCTGGGCACCATGGACCTGGCGGCCATCACCGCGGCCGGCAAGGACACCACCACGATCGTTGCCGTGACCAATTCTGCCAAGGCCCTGGCCGGGCTCAGTATCGCCGCGGGGCAGACGCGGGCCGGTGCGAGCGTGGCCACCGCCGTGCTCAAGCGTGCCGAGGCGGGCTCCGCCTCGCCCAGAGCAGCCAAGGCCGACGACGGCCTGACCGGCTTTGATGCCACTGCCCGCGACATCATCGCCGGGGTGGGCGGGGCCGACAATATTCGCTCCGTCATCCACTGCATCACCCGGGTGCGCTTCTACCTAAAGGACGAGTCCCTGGCTGATGACGCCGCAGTCACCAGCGCCGACGGCGTGATCGACGTCGCCCGCGCGGGCGGCCAGTACCAGGTGGTCATCGGCGCCGCTGTCGGTGACGTGTACGACGCCGTCATCAAGCAGGTCCCCCGCCTGGCCGAGGGCACCGACGAGGCGGAGGCGGCCCCGGCGGCCCCGAAGCCCACCACGCCCATCGGCTGGGTCAAGTACGGCTTCTCCTCCCTGATCGGCGTGATCACGGGATCCATGATCCCCGTGATCGGCGTGCTGGCCGCCTCCGGCATTCTCAAGGGGATCCTGGCGCTGCTCACCCAGTTCAACGTGGTTGACACCGGCACCTCCACGTACACCTTCATTGACGCCATGGCCTCGTCGATGTTCTTCTTCCTGCCGATCATCATCGGCTTCACCTCCGCCCGCAGGCTCGGTGCGGACCCGATCATCGTGGCCATCATTGGTGGTGTGCTGACCTTCCCGTCCGTGGTCTCCATGGCCGACTCCTCTGCCGAGGACTACCACGTAATCGCCCGCATCGGGCGGACGGTGTTCAACTCCGACTTCTTCGGCATCCCCGTCTCCCTGCCCGAGGGCAACGCCTATGCGTACTCGATCTTCCCGATCATCGTGGCCGCCTGGCTGGCCTCAAAGATCGAGCCGTGGCTGAAGAAGTGGATCCCGGCGGTCGTGCGCTCCATCTTCGCGCCGCTGCTGGAGATCTTCATTGTCTCCACCCTGGTGCTGGTGGTATTCGGCCCGATCGTCATGACGATTTCCGGCGGTATTGCCCAGGGCGTCAGCTGGGTACTGGGCCTTTCGTATCCGGTGGCAGGCCTCCTCATCGGCGGCTTCTACCAGTGCCTGGTCATCTTCGGACTGCACTGGGCGGTCATCCCTATCATCTCCCAGCAGATCGCCGACCCCGGGTACTCCCCGCTCAACGCCATTGTCTCCGCCTCGATGATCGCCCAGGGCGGTGGCGCGCTCGCCCTGTGGGTCAAGGCCAAGAGCCCCCGTATCAAGCAGCTGGCCGGCCCGGCCACGATCTCAGCGCTGTGCGGGGTCACCGAGCCCGCCATGTACGGCCTGAACCTGAAGTACGGGCGCGTGTTCATCACCGCCTCCATCGGTGGCGCCGTGGGCGGCCTGCTCACTGGCCTGTTCGACGTCAACATGTGGGGCTTCACCGGCGCCTTCGTCGGCTTCCCGTCCTTCGTCAACCCAGAGGGCCTCGACGGATCCTTCACCGGCTTCTGGATCGCCTCGATCGTGACCCTGGCCGTATCCTTCCTGGCCACCTACTTCTTCGGTTTCAAGGAGTCTGACTTCGAGACCGAGCGCACGGTGGAGAAGGTACGACTGGGCAACCGCGAACCGGTGGCCCGCTGAGGGCTCCGGAGACGCATCTCCTGGACCGGCCCGGTCGGAGCGCAGTCAAGCACCTGCTCCGACCGGGCCGGTCCTTCAGTCTTGTCACCGCTGGGAGGGCAGGCGCTGGGCGGCCGAGACGAAGCCGAAAGTCCCCGGCACGTGGTGGGAGCGGGTGTACTCGAACGGTGCCCCGGAGGCGTCGAAGCCGAGGGACTCCATGACGCCCACGCAGTCCAGACCGCCCAGGTCCAGGTGACGACGGTCCAGCTCGTCCGCAGCCTCAATAGTGACCATGCGCGAGGCGGTGGTGATATGCACCCCCAGCTCGTTCTCAAGGTAGGTATAGATGGATGTCTCCGCGGCGTCGCGGGGAATATCGGGCACCACCGAGCGCAGGAAGCGGTTGTGGTCGATGATGGCGGGCCGGTCGTTCAGCAGGCGCAGCCGACGCAGGTACAGCACCTGCGCACCCGCGACCAGCCCCGAGGCCTCGGCGGCAGACTCCGAGACGGTCTCGACGGTGGAGGAGAGCAACACGGTGCGCACAGTCGTGCCGATGCGGCGGCCGGCCTCGGCCAGGGACTCAATGCCCGACAGGAAGAACAGTGAGGCCGAGCGCGGCCGGTAGATCACCTGGATGCCCTTGCCGTGAATGGGCTGAACATAACCCTGCGAGCCCAGATACTGCATCGCCTTTCGTACCGTGGGGCGGGTGGTGCCGAAGTCTGCACTCAACTGATTCTCGCTGGGCAGGAAGGAACGGAAGGGAAAGCTGCCGTCCTCTATCCGGCCGCGCAGGAACTCATAGATCTCCTGATACTTCGGCACGTTCGCATACTCGCGTCGGCGAGGCGGCTGAGAGGCGGCCACGGTGTGATCTCCTCGGTCGTGGTCTGGATGGCCCGGGAGGCCAGGTGGCATAAGCCTATGCGCCCACACTGTAGTGACGACGATGCTGAGATCGCGACTGCGCTCGTGGGACCGACGCCTTCCGGCGTAGTCGGCGGCTCAGCAACCAGGTCTACGAACTCGGGATGCAGTCGACGACGTGCCGATCAGCCGGACCGCGTGCTTCACCCCCGAGTTCAAAGTCGACTCCACTGCCGAGTCGACTGTCGAGTTGACTGTCGACGGCCTCCCGGTAGCGCCGCGCGACTATGCGGGCGACCGCCGGGTGGGCGCCGATGGGTGCGGCGACGAAGCCGGCCTCACTCCGGTGCAGCGCGCGGGAGAACTTGCCCTCGGCCAGCAGGTAGGGAGCCACGGCAATGGTTCGCGCGCCCTCCTGCCGCCAGGAGGCCACCGCCTCATGGGCCGCGGGAGAGGTCTTGGCCAGGTACGCGGGCCGGACGGGAAGCCCGAGTTCCTGCGACAGTAGCGCCGCCGCCTGCTCGGTCTCCCGCACGGGCCGACGCCTGAATGAGCCCGAGCCGGCCAGCACGACGCCGTCCAGGCCGGCGGTGCCATGCCCGTGGCCCGCCGCCGCCCAGCGGAGCCGGTCGGCCACGACCTTGACGATCGCGGGTTCGGGGCCCAGATGCCGGGTGGCGGTGCCGGACCCGTGCTCGGCGAGCAGGCCCGGCAGGTCATGCAGGACGTGGTAGCCCCCGCCCAGGAAGAAGGGGACCACGACGGGATCGTGCAGCCCCGAAAAGGCCTGACGGGCCGTTGGGGCTTGGAATTCCACGTAGCCGTGGCGCACGACGACTCCCGGCAGGAGGGCGGCCACCTGCGCGCTGACCCGTTCGAGGACCGGGCGCGCGCCGGGTGCGCGGGTGCCGTGCGCCAAAATCACCAGGGGACGCGCGTTCATGCGGCCTGCACCTCCGGGATGACGGTGAGGTGGCGAGCCCGGCGCACCGTGAAGGCGATAAGCGGAAGCAGGGCCGCAACCAGCGCCGACACCGTCCAGGCGGTGGCCGGGGCACTCAGACCGAGTGCCTCCAGAACCGTCACCGTATTCGTCACCACGATCAGGCCGCCGACGGCGGTTCCCAGGGTGGCGCCCGGCATCCGGGACACCGCCCAGGCGGCCAATGGGGCGGCCAGCACGCCGCCGCCCAGCAGGGCGATCACAATGCCGACGTCGATTCCGGCCGTCCCCAGACCGAGGAGGAAGCCCAATGACGCCGTCACGCTCACGATGAACTCGGCGGTGTCCACACTGCCCACCACGGTGCGCGGGGCGGTGCGCCCACGCGACAGCAGGGTGGTGGTGACCACCGGCCCCCAGCCTCCGCCGCCGGTGGCGTCTATGAAACCGCCGATCAGGCCGAGCGGCGCCAGCAGCCGCAAGGTGTGGGGGCTGGTGCGCGCGGCGGCGCCGGTTGACGGCCGGACGGCGAAGCGCACCAGCACGTAAACGCCCAGCACCAGCAGGATGGTGGCGGTCACGGGCGTCACCGCGGCCGTGGTCAGCCGGGACAGGACGGTCGCGCCCAGGAAGGCGCCGACGGCGCCGGGGACGGCGAGGCGAGCCACCAGCGCCCGGTCGGTGTTGCCAAGACGTAGATGGGAGACGCCGGACATGAGCGTGGTCCCGATCTGGGATAGGTGAACGCTGGCGCTGGCCAGCGCCGGGCTCAGGCCTACGGCGAGCAACAGCGAGGAGCTGGTGACGCCGTAGCCCATGCCCAGGGTTCCATCCACGAGTTGTGCGACCAGCCCGACCAGGGCGAGGAGGATGAGTGCGAACATGATGATCCTTCAGGGCCGTCGGGGGTCGTCGCCGGGCGCATTACCCGGGGACGATCCGCGTGTTCCATGCGGGGCTGACGGTGACGACGTCGCCGATGACGATGACCGCCGGAGCGGTGACACCGACGCTGACGGCGACGTCGGGCAGACATCGCAGCACGGTGGTGGTTACTCGCTGATCGGGTATGAAGCCGCGTTCGACGACGGCGGCCGGGGTGTCGGGATCGGCCCCCGCCTCCAGGAGGATCGTGGTCGAGCGACTAAGGTGCGCCACACCCATCAGGAGGATCAGCGTGTGGTCGCGCCGGGCCGGCACCGTGGATACCAGTTCCTCGTGAGCGGTGACCACGGAGAACCCCCGGGCCAGGCCTCGGTGGGTCACCGGGATACCCGCGGCGGCAGGCACGGCAATGGCAGACGTGACTCCGGGGACGATCTCGACGATGATGCCGGCCGCCCGGCAGGCCGCCGCCTCCTCACCGCCGCGGCCCAGCACATACGGGTCGCCGCCCTTCACCCGCGCTACGCGCTGCCCGGCGCGGGCCCGGTCCACCAGCACCGCGTCGATCTGCTCCTGCGGCAGCAGGTGATGACCCGGGCGCTTGCCCACGTCGATCACCTCGGCGCCGGGGCCGGCGGCGTCCAACAGCCGGCGCGGGGCGAGACGATCGATGACGATGACGTCGGCCCGTCGCAGCAGGTCCAGCCCACGCACCGTGATCAGTTCCGGGTCTCCGGGGCCGGCGCCGATGAGCGCCACCCAGCCGGTGCCGGGACGGTCGGTATCCGGGACTCTTTCAACTTCCGGCGCGAGCGGCCCGGCTGTGCCCGCGGCTGTACTCGCCCGGTTCATGCCGCCAGCGGTGCAAACGCCCGCTCGTCCTCCAGGCGCACCATGCCCGCCGCGAGTGTCCAGCCGTCGAAGGGGTCTACGAGCAGGAAGGCGCCGTCGCTGCGGGAATGGGCGTAGTCGGCGACGGGAAGCGGCTCGGACAGGCGCAGGCGGACGGAGCCGATGTCATTGAGGGCCAGGGCCTGCGCGGGCGCGGCGGTGAGGTCGTCGAGATCGAGGACGCCCTCGACTGCAGTGATGATCGCCTGGACGGTACGCGTCCCGTGCTTGAGGAGTACCCGGTCGCCCGACCTGGCGGGCCGCTCGGACAGCCAGGCGACGCGGGCGGCCAGGTCCCGGCGCAGCTGCGGCGGGTCGGTGGCGGCGGCGAGGAGATCACCGCGCGTGATGTCGATGTCATCGTCCAGTCGCAGGGTCACCGACTGGCCGGCGTGCGCCTCGGCCAGGGCGGTGTTTGCGAGGTCGATGGCGGCGACTCGGCTGCGGCGCCGCGAGGGGAGAACCACGATCTCCTCGCCCACGCGCACCGATCCCGCGGCGATCCGCCCGGCGTAACCGCGGTAGTCGGACAGGCCCTCCGCCGCGGCTCCTTGCGGCCGGATGACCAGCTGCACGGGCAGCCGGAAGGCCCCGTCCGTCGGCGTGGTGTCGGCCGGGATGGTTTCCAGCAGTTCCAGGAGGGCGGGTCCGCGGTAGAAGGGGGTTCGCGAGGAGCGGCGCACCACGTTGTCCCCCTCCAGGGCGCAGGTCGGCAGTGCCCGCAGGTCCGTGACCCCCAGTTCGGCGCCCGCGGCGCTCAACTCGGTGACGATCGCGTTGTAGACGTCGGCGGAGAACTCCACCAGGTCGATCTTGTTGACGGCGACCACCACATGTGGGACGTTCAGGAGCGCCGCCACCGCCAGGTGCCGACGGGTCTGCTCCACCACGCCGTGACGGGCGTCGACGAGCAGCACCACCACGTCGGCGGTCGATGAGCCGGTGACCGTGTTGCGCGTGTACTGCACGTGGCCGGGGCAGTCGGCCAGGATGAAGGAGCGGCGGGGGGTGGCGAAGTAGCGGTAGGCGACGTCGATGGTGATGCCCTGTTCACGCTCCGCGCGCAGGCCGTCGGTGAGTAGGGCCAGGTCGGCGTGGGTCAGGCCGCGGTCCAGGCTCACCTGCTCGACGGCGGCGAGCTGATCGCGCAACACCGACTTGGAGTCGACCAGCAGCCTGCCGACCAGGGTCGACTTGCCGTCGTCGACGCTGCCGGCGGTGGCCAGGCGCAGCAGCCCCGTGGTCTTGGACGGTCGCGGGGTGGTTTGGTCCGCTGCGGTGGGGGCGGACTCGGTAGGAGTGACGGTCATGGGTTTCTCCAGGGGTGTGTGGCGGCGGGTGTATGGGGTGGGATGGGCGTCGGAGCGGGAGCTGGAACAGGAATCAGAAGTAGCCTTCGCGCTTGCGGTCCTCCATGGCGGACTCCGACAGGCGGTCGTCCGCCCGGGTGGCGCCGCGCTCGGTGAGTGTGGAGGCAGCCACCTCGACGGCGATCTCGTGGTTGTTGGCCGCCGTGGAGTCCACGGCGCCGGTGCAGGACATGTCGCCGACGGTGCGGTAGCGCACGGTGCGGGTGGTGACTGTTTCGCCCTCGCGCGGCCGGGTTACCGGGGTGACGGCCAGCCACATGCCGTCACGTGAGAAGACCTCACGCCGGTGGGCGTAGTACAGGCTCGGCAGGGCGATGTCCTCGCGCTCGATGTAGCGCCACACGTCCAGCTCGGTCCAGTCGGACAGGGGGAAGACGCGCAGGTGCTCGCCGGGGGAGTGCCGCAGGTTGAGCAACCGCCACAGCTCGGGACGCTGGTTGCGGGGGTCCCACTGCCCGAACTCATCCCGCAGCGAGACGATGCGCTCCTTGGCGCGCGACCGCTCCTCGTCGCGGCGGGCACCGCCGATGACGCCGTCGAAGCCCTCGGACTGGATGGTGTCCAGCAGCGGGCGGGTCTGCAGCGGGTTGCGGGTACCGTCCGGGCGTTCGCGCAGGCGGCCGTCGTCGATGTAGTCCTGCACCCGGGTGACGAGCAGGCGCGCTCCGGCGGCGGCGACGGTCTCGTCCCGGTAGGCGAGCACCTCGGGGAAGTTGTGGCCGGTGTCCACGTGCAGCAGGGGAAGGGCAGCGGTGCCGGCCAGAAGGCCTTGCGGGCCAGGTGCAGGATGACCACGGAGTCCTTACCGCCCGAGAACAGCAGCACCGGGCGCCGGCATTCGGCGACCACCTCCCGGATGATCCCGATCGCCTCGGACTCGAGGGCGTCGAGATGATCCGCAGGGGCGGCGGTAACGCTGGTAATGCTGTCAGTGGCTGTGCTCATGTGGCTCTCCAATCGGTTTCGCGGCTTGGTGTGCAGGGGCGTGCGGACGGGGCCTCACAGGTGGATGCCGCACTCGGTCTTGGTGAATCCGGCCCAGCGTCCGGAGCGGGGATCCTCTCCCGGGGCGACGCGCCGGGTGCAGGTCTGGCAGCCGATCGACGGGTAGCCGTCCGCCAGCAGCGGGTTGACGACGACGTCGTGCGCGGTCGCGTACTCCAGCAGATCCTCGAAGCTCCAGGCCGCCAGCGGGTTGAGCTTGACGATCCGGTGGGTCTCATCGAAGGCGACCAGCGGGGCGTCGGCGCGGGTGGGGGAGTCCTCCCGGCGCAGGCCGGTGGCCCAGGCCTCATAGCCGGACAGGGCGCGTGCCAGGGGTGCCACCTTGCGCAGGTAGCAGCACTTGGTGGGCTCCCGCTCGTACAGGCGCGGCCCGTACTCGGCATCCTGTTGGGCGATGGTGAGTTCGGGCAGGACGTCTATGACGGTGACGTCCATGGTGCGGGCGACTGCGTCACGGGTCTGCTCGGTCTGGGGGAAGTGGAAACCGGTCTCCAGGAACAGCGTGTCGACGCCAGGCATGTGGGCGGCCACCACATGTGGCAGTACGGCGTCCGCCATGGAGCAGGCGACGGCCAGCGAGTCGGGGAAGGTTTCGGCCGCCCAGGTGATGACTGCCTCGGCCGAGGCATTCGGGCCCAGCCGTGCGGCGCCGTCCGCCGCGATGCGGCGCAGCTCGGCTTCGCTGCGGCGGGGAGCCTGGGCGGAGCGTGGGCGGTTGGCGCCGCGCGCGACGAGTCGGCCGTAGGGATTGACGGCCGCCGGGGCTGCCGTGGGGGCGGTCGCCGGGGCGGCGTTGGCGGTCAGGGTGGGGATGGCGGCCGTGCGCAGCCCGGCCAGGGGCGCGATGCTGTCGGTGGTCATACCAGTTCCTCCTGCGGTGCCCGCTGTGCCCACTGGGAGAAGCTCTCCTCCGGGGCGCGTGCGGCCGCGTAGCGGCGCACGACGCGTTCGATGTAGTCGGTCAAGTCGGTGGCGGCCACCTTCAGGCCGCGCACGGTGCGTCCCAGCTCGGCCTCGTTGTGGCCGGCGGAGGCCAGGCCGCCTCCCAGGTGCACCTGGAAGCCGGGTACCTGCTGACCGTCGACGCTGATGATCTGGCCCTTGAGCCCGATGTCGGCGATCTGGATGCGGACGCAGGAGTTGGGGCAGCCGTTGACGCTGATGGAGATACGGCGGTCGAGGTCGAGGTCCGCCAGGCGCGTGTCGAGCTCGGCGCTCACCCGCGCCGCCAGGGACTTGGTCTCCACGATTGCGAACTTGCAGAACTCCAGGCCGGTGCAGGCCAGCAGCGAGCGGGTCAACGGCCCCGGATCCGGGTTGATGCCGAGTTTCCGCAGGCCGGCTACGGCCTCGTCCACGCGCTGCGCGGGCACGTCCAGCAGCAGGATGTTCTGCAGCGGCGTTGTACGTACACGATCGGAACCGACCGCCTCGGCGAGGTCGGCCAGCCCCAGCATGGTGTCCCCGGACAGGCGCCCGACCGGAGGCTTGCCGCCGATCCAGTAGCGCCCGTCCTTCTGCCGGTGGACACCGATGTGGTCCGCCTCGCCCACCGGCGGCGCGGGGGCGGGGCCGTCCGCCAGCTCGTAGCCCAGGTACTCGTCCTGCAGGACCTGACGGAACTTCTTCGGGCCCCACTCGGCCATGAGGAACTTCAACCGGGCCTTGTTACGCAGGCGGCGGTAGCCGTAGTCGCGGAAGAGCCGGATGGTGGCCCACCACACGTCGGTGACCTGGTCGGGCCGCACGAATGTGCCCAGGCGCTGTCCGAGGAAGGGTGCGGTCGACAGGGCTCCGGCGATCCACAGGTCGTAGCCGGGACCGAGCTCGGGGTGCTCCACGCCCACGTAGGCGATGTCGTTGATCTCGTGGAGGATGTCCAGCGTGGGGGAACCGGTGAAGGCTGTCTTGAACTTGCGAGGCAGGTTGGCAATGTCGGGGTTGCCGAGGAAGGTGTCGCGGATCTCGGCCGCGGCGGCGGAGGGGTCGATGATCTCGTCGGGGTCGATCCCGGCCACGGGGGAGACGAGGAAGCCGCGCGGGGTGTCGCCGCACGCCTCGATGGTGGTCAGGCCGACCTCCTCCAGTCGGCGCCACAGCTCGGGTACGGACTCGATCTGGATCCAGTGCATCTGGAGGTTCTGCCGGTCGGTGACGTCCAGGGTGCCGCGGGCGAAGTCGTTGGCGGCCTGGCCGAGGACGCGCATCTGCCGCACGGACAGGGATTGGCCGTCCATCCGCACCCGCTGCATGAAGTACCGGTCGGACAGCTCGGCGGGGCTGAGCTGGGCGGTACGGCCTCCGTCGATGCCCTGCTTGCGCTGCGTGTACAGGCCCCACCAGCGAAAGCGGGTGTGGAGGTCGTCGTCCGGGATGGCGTCGAACCCGGCTGCGCCATAGGAGGACAGGATGCGGTCGTGCGCGCCGAGCGGATCGCCGTCCTGCTTGACGACCTCATTGGGGTTCAGGGGCTTGCGGCCGTCGATGCGCCACTGGCCGTTGGAGCGGCCGGCGCGCGGCGGGCGGATGGCGCGGCCGGCGGGGGTGTCGCTTGCGGACGGGTCCTTGATCGTGCTCATGTCTCCTCCAGGCTGGTGGTGCATGAGCGTCCGGAGTCATTGGTTCGGGGACTCGCTCCGGATCGGTGTCTACAAGTGACTGCCGGTTATTGGCCGGGAATTGGTCCACTTGCTGCCGCGCGGCTCCGGACGCCTCAGTGCGCCGGATTCCGTGTGCGGCGAAGCCGCAGTGGTCAGGCGCTTAGCGGGCCTGACAGCACATGACTCGAGTGGAGCGCAGCAACGCCCCGCGGGACTCCGCGGCGGCGAGCAGGGGATGCGCTTGGGTCATGCCGTGCACCTTAGGGGCGCGGCGGAGGGGGACACAACCGTGCGGCCGGATAGTGAGACGACGTCGGCGATGACGGTTCTGGCATTGGCGTACCCCCGAGTGCTTGGGGTAGGCCTGCCCGCGGCGGCTCTCCGTTGCTGCTCGTTCCGGTGCGTGGCGGCCCAAAGTGTCCAGGATCGGCATAAACGACTCCGACGTCGCCGTCGGCCGTGGGCAGAACCTTGCAATCATGCGGTTTTCAAATCCGGCCTGGGGGTCGTCGGCGGCCTTTGTGCCGAATCCGGACATTCCGACCCACGGCGGGAGCGCCCGGGCACACAACACCCACCAGGCGCACCACACCCGCACACCGCAAGCACGGAGAATGGCGGGCACGCCTCGAAGCCGCGGCTCATCACCCACAAAAAGGCGCCTCGGAGGACGGCGGGCGTTTCCGGGAGCCCTGCTCACAAGGCTCGCTTCTCAGCCGACCGCACGGGTACGCCGCCTGTTGCATCATTGGGGCATGAGCACGAGTACTGCCCCATCCACACGCAGGGCCGTGATTACCGGCGCCTCCACCGGTATCGGCGCCGCCACCGTCAGGCGGCTGCGCTCCAACGGCTGGCAGGTGGTGGCCACCGCCCGGCGCGCGAAGCGGCTGGAGGCGCTGGCGGAGGAGACCGGCTGCGCCTGGGTGGCGGCCGACCTCCAGGTGCCCGATGACGTCGACCGCCTCGCCCGCGAGGTTCTGGCTGACGGGCCGGTAGACGCCGTGGTCAACAACGCCGGTGGAGCGCTGGGCGTCGACCCCGTGGCCCAGGGCGACCCGCAGGAGTGGGCGACCATGTACGAGCGCAATGCGCTGGCGGCGCTGCGGGTGAGCCAGGTCTTCCTGCCGGGTCTGCGCGAGCGTGGCGGGGACCTGGTCTTTCTCACCTCCACCGCCGCCCATGACACCTACCCCGGAGGGGCCGGGTATGTCGCGGCCAAACACGCCGAGCGGGTCATCGCCAACACTCTGCGCCTGGAGCTGGTGGGAGAGCCGGTGCGCGTCATTGAGATAGCTCCGGGCATGGTTGCCACCGAGGAGTTCTCCCTCAACCGGTTCCACGGCGACGTCCAAGCGGCGCGCCAGGTCTATGCCGGGGTGGCCCAGCCGCTGACCGCGCAGGACGTGGCCGAGTGCATCGCCTGGACGCTGGAGCTGCCCTCCCACGTCAACATCGACTCCATGGTGGTACGGCCCCGGGCCCAGGCCTCCAACACGCTGGTGGCGCGCGAGGGGGCGTGAGGGGCCGGGTCCCGCTTCCCAACGGATTAACCGACGAGACAGGTCCTCCGCCTCCCCGTCCCACGGTCCGCGGGCGTCCCTGTCGCCTGCGCCTGACGCCGGTGTGGCCAGCACGACTCCGTCTGGAGGCCTCCGGGGATGGTCGTGCGGGCACCGCGCGGTTACACTCACCGCCACAGGCGCCGACCCGGCCATCACCGGCGAGCCTCCGGAAGAACCGGGCTGCGTTCACATTGTGTACGCGGCCCCCAGTAGAACCGGACGGGACAGCCCGTCACAGCTGCGAATCAAGCGGTCCGCCCCGGCGCTGCCGGAGCGGGCAAGCGAGGTGGTACCGCGGTGCGGCACCACCGCCGGGTACCGGCGGTCGGAGCGGCGTCGTCCTCGTGGATCCCGCGCCCAGTGGCGCAAACGACTACGAGTGAGACGCGAGGCAAGACAAATGGCCGAAGAGCCCACCGCCGCCCAGCACCCGGGCGCCGCTTTCTACCCCTGCACCGCCCCGGCCAGAAGGTCGAGCCGTCCCCCTCCTTCCCGGCGATCGAGGAGGACGTCCTGGACTACTGGAAGCAGGACGGCACCTTCCAGGCCTCCATCGACGCCCGCCCCGCGCTGGATGACAACGGCCACTCCAATGAGTTCGTCTTCTACGACGGCCCGCCCTTCGCCAACGGCCTGCCCCACTACGGGCACCTGCTGACCGGCTACGTCAAGGACGCGGTCGGCCGCTATCAGACCCAGCAGGGCCGCCGCGTGGAGCGCCGCTTCGGTTGGGACACGCACGGCCTGCCCGCCGAGCTGGAGGCTCAGCGCGAGCTCGGCATCGACGACGTCACCGAGATCACCCGCCCCGGCGGCCTGGGCATCGAGAAGTTCAACGAGGCCTGCCGCACGTCGGTGCTGCGCTACACCAAGGAGTGGGAGGACTACGTCACCCGCCAGGCCCGCTGGGTGGACTTCGAAAACGACTACAAGACCCTCGACCCCACTTACATGGAGTCGGTCATGTGGGCCTTCAAGACCCTGTATGACAAGGGCCTGGCCTACCAGGGCTACCGGGTGCTGCCCTACTGCTGGCACGACCGCACGCCACTGAGCAACCACGAGCTCAAGATGGATGACGACGTCTACCAGGACCGTCAGGACAACACCGTCACGGTGGGCCTGCGCCTGGAGCGGCGCCTGGATGCTGCCCACCCCGACGCCGCCCCGGAGCTGGCTCTGATCTGGACCACCACTCCGTGGACCCTGCCGTCCAACTCCGCCGTCGCCGTCGGCCCCGACGTCGACTACGTGACCGTCCGCGTGGACGCCGACCTCGACTCCCCGGTCGCCGGGCAGGATGTGCTGCTCGCCCGCGACCTGCTGGGAACCTACGCCCGTGAGCTGGGTGAGGACCCGCAGGTGCTGGCCACCTACAAGGGGACCGACCTGGTCGGCGTGCGCTACGTGCCCATCTACGACTACTACGACGACGCCGCCCACCGTGCGGAGGGAGCCGCCCCCGGGGCGGCGGCCTGGCAGATCATCACCGCCGACTACGTCACCACCACCGAGGGCACCGGCCTGGTGCACCTGGCACCCGCCTTCGGTGAGGATGACATGTACTCCTGCCAGCCCTACGGCATCGGCACGGTCATCCCCGTCGACGACGGCGGCCTGTTCACCTCCGAGGTCCCCGATTACGCCGGCAGGCACATCTTCGACGCCAACAAGCCGATCATCGCCGACCTGCGCGATGGCACCGGCCCACTGGCCCGCCGCGAGGCGGCCGTGCGCGCCGTGCTGGTGCGTCAACAGTCCTACGTGCACTCCTACCCGCACTGCTGGCGCTGCCGCAAGCCGCTGATGTACAAGGCCGTCTCCAGCTGGTTCGTGAAGGTCACCGCCATCCGCGACCGTATGGTCGAGCTCAACCAGGAGATCACCTGGGTGCCCGGGCACGTCAAGGACGGCATCTTCGGCAACTGGCTGACCGGCGCCCGCGACTGGTCCATCTCCCGCAACCGCTTCTGGGGATCGCCCATCCCCGTGTGGGTGAGCGACGACCCGGCCTACCCGCGCACCGACGTCTACGGGTCCTTCGCGGAGCTGGAGCGCGACTTCGGCGTGGAGGTCAAGGACCTGCACCGGCCCTTCATTGACACGCTGGTGCGACCCAACCCGGATGACCCCACCGGCAGGTCCATGATGCGCCGCATCCCCGACGTGCTGGACTGCTGGTTCGAGTCCGGGTCCATGCCCTTCGCCCAGGTGCACTACCCGTTCGAGAACGTGGACTGGTTCGAGTCCCACAACCCGGGCGACTTCATCGTGGAGTACGTCGGGCAGACCCGCGGCTGGTTCTACACGCTGCACGTGCTGGCCACCGCCCTGTTCGACCGCCCCGCCTTCACCACCTGCGTCTCCCACGGCATCCTGCTGGGCAACGACGGGGCGAAGATGAGCAAGTCCCTGCGCAACTACCCCGACGTCCAGCAGGTCTTCGACCGCGACGGGGCCGACGCGATGCGCTGGTTCCTGCTGTCCTCCCCGGTGGTGCGCGGCGGCAACCTGTCCGTCACCAACAAGGCCATCCGCGACACGGTACGCCAGGTGATGCTGCCGCTATGGAACACCTGGTACTTCTTCAGCCTGTACGCCGCCCAGGCCGGGGAGGATGGCGCCTGTTACCTCACCGAGGGCGTGGACCTGGCTGATCCCTCGCTGTTCGGTCCCAAGGGATCCCTAGACGTGATGGACCGCTATGTCCTGGCCCGCACCAGGGATCTGGCGATCACCGTGGCGGCGCAGATGGATGCCTACGACGTCACCGGTGCAACTCACACGGTGCGTGAGTTCATCGACGTGCTGACCAACTGGTACCTGCGCACCTCCCGCGTCCGCTTCACGAGTGCATCGGCTAGTGCGTCCCGCCCGGCATTCGACACGCTTGCCACCGTGCTGCGTGTGCTCATGCAGGTGATCGCACCGCTGGCCCCGTTGCTGGCGGAGGAGATCTACCGCGGGCTGACCGGGGAGCGCTCCGTGCACCTGGCGGACTGGCCGGTCCTGCCCGAGCACGTGGCCGATCCCGCGCTCGTCAGCGCGATGGACGAGGCACGCGATGCGGTCTCTGCGGCGCTGAGCCTGCGCAAGGCCGAGAAGCTGCGCGTGCGCCAGCCCCTGCGAACCCTCACCATTGCCACCGCCGACCCGGCCGGCCTGGCGCCCTTCGCGGGGCTGATTGCTGACGAGGTCAACGTCAAGCAGGTGCGGGTGGTGGACGCCACCGACGCCGGCTACGAGCTGACCGAGGAACTGGCCCTCAACCCGCGCGCCTTCGCGCCGCAGGTCCGCAAGCTGACCTCCAAGCTCTTCGCCGCGGTCAAGGCGGGGGAGTGGGAGGTCACCGCGGACGGCGACGTGCGCTTCGGCACGGTCCTGCTCGACGGCGTCCCGGTGATCCTGGAGGCCGAGGACTCGACCTTCACCCTGTCCACGCGGATCGAGGTCAGCGACGACGCCCTGTCCGCCACGGTGCTGCCCTCGGGCGCCTTCGTGGTGCTGGACACCGCGCTCGACGCCGACCTGGAGGCCGAGGGCTGGGCCCGTGACCTGGTCCGGCTGCTCATGGACGAGCGCAAGGCTGCCGGGCTGAACATCGGCGAGCCGGCGCGCGCGACGCTGACTGTGCCGGCGGACAAGCAGGCCTGGACCGGCGCCCACCTGGACCTGATCAAGCGGGAGGTCAGCTGCGTGGAGCTGCAGGTGGTTACCGCCGACGTCGACGCCCCCAGCGCCACCGTGGCGCGAGCCTGAGGCGCGCCTCGCCCGCGGCGGGGGCAGCGGCTGCAAGGGAGACCGCAGCCGCTGCCCCCGCCGCGGTGCGAGCGGCAGCAGGCATAGACCAGGCGACTATTGGATCGCGCCTATGAATTATGCCTGTATATATTGGTAATCCTTAATTAGTGACTTAGGGGTTGCTTTTTTAGGGGTGGAACCGTGACCGGTCTGCCTATGAAATCGCTATACAAGCACGCTAGCCTCTGTACTGCGAACAGATCGCACCCGAGAAAAGAAGTGTCCGCCAGGCCCTGACGCGACGCCTCATCCCTGACCCGATTCTCCCAACACGTATCTGCCAGGGATTCTCATTCCCTGCCGGGCTGCCGCCCGTCAAGGTTGTTCCATTTAAATGTGGAGGAATCGGTGACTCGCAAAAGCCCGCCGTTGCGCCATAGCATCGTCCCAGCCGAAGAAAAAAAGCTCAACGACGAGCGCAAGCCGCTTGTCTCGGTGATTGTGCCCGCGTTCAACTCCGAGCGGCATATCAACCAGGCGCTGGACTCCGTCCTGGCCCAAAGCATGCCGGACCTTGAGGTGCTGGTGGTCGATGACGCCTCCCGGGACCGCACGCTTGCGCTGGCCCAGGAGCGTGCCGCCGCAGATCCCCGGGTGCAGGTGCTCGCGCAGCCCGCCAACCGGGGGGTGGCCCAGGCCCGCAACCTGGCTCTTGCCCGGGCGCGCGGCCGGTACATCGCGTATCTGGACGCGGACGACCAGTGGGCTCCCCGCAAGCTCGAGCGCCAGATTGCGTTCATGTCTGCGCGCGGGCTGGCGGCCTGTATCGCCTCCTACGAGACGATCGAGGAGGACGGCGCGCACCGCAACTACGTGCACGTTCCAGAGTCGATCGGTTACAGCGAATTTCTGAAGAATACGCTCACCTGCACGCTCACCATCCTGTTCGACACCGAGCGCGTGGATCCCGGCCTGCTCGTAATGCCTGACCTGCGCCGCGGCCAGGACGCCGCTACGTGGCTGCAGGTAATGAAGCGCGGGTACCGGATCTACGGGCTGGACGAGTGCCTGGCGAAATACCGCAAGACCGCCGGGTCCTTGTCCAGCGACAAGGTGAAGGCGGTAAAAAGAACCTGGAACCTCTACCGCAATGTAGAGGGTATCTCCCGCAGTTACGCGGCCTACTGCCTGTCATGGCAGCTGTTTCATGCCGCGCTGAAGAGGAGAAAAGGCAAGTGACTGTCAAGGAAATGACCCAGTCGCTGCTGTCCGGCCGGGCGGAGGCGGGGCTGCGGCAGAGGATCTACCGCCACAACTGCGCTCTGCCGCTGAGGCGTTACCGCGCAGAGCTGGAGCGGTGGTACCTGTTGTCGACCGGGCATCGTTGCAACCTGGACGATCCGCGCACAGTCGGCGAGAAGATCCAGTGGCTGAAGCTGTACGACTCCACGCCGCTGAAGGGGCGGCTGGCGGACAAGTTCCTCATGCGCGAGTGGTCTGCCCAGCGCGTGGGCTCCGAGTACCTCGTCCCGTTGCTGGGGGTGTGGGAACGCGCCGAGCAGATCGACTTCGCCGCCCTGCCACGCGCCTTCGTGCTGAAGGCGACGCACGGCACCCGGTGGAACATCGTGGTGCCGGACGCACGCAAGCTGGATACGGTCGCGGCCAGACGCCGCCTGGCGGCGTGGCTGCGCACCCGTGCCGCCATGACCGGCGGCTTCGAGCTGCACTACGAGTACTGCCAACCACGCGTCGTCTGCGAACCGCTGCTGCGAGACGACAGCGGAGGCCTGCGCGACTACAAGGTGATGACCTTCAACGGCAAGGTGCAGTTCATTGTCTGCGTCTCTGGCCGCTTCACCCCCACGCCGAGCATACGCACCTACCTTCCGGACTGGAGCAGGGCGCCCTTTCATTACGGGGGAGACCCGGGGCCCGCGCAGTCGCTTGAGAAGCCTGCGGGCTTGGCGCAGATGCTTGAGATCGCCAGCGCAATCGGGGGCGACTTCGCCCTGGCACGGGTGGATTTCTACGAGGTGGAGGGGCATGTGTATCTGGGCGAGATTACCTTCACCGATTCTAATGGCCTGACTTGGTTCGCGCCCAAGCGCTACAACGTGGAGCTGGGCGACCGTATCGTGCTGCCTGATAAGAAGCCGTTTCGGGGGGTAATGCTGTAGTGACTGTGAAGGACTTGGCCCGGAATCTACTTCCCGGCGCTGCACAAGACATTCTGCGCGACGCCGTCTACCGGCGTAACTGCCGCCTGGAGCCGCGGCAGTACCGGCAGGCCCTTGAGCGTTGGTACCGGCTTTCGACCGGCCGTACCTGCGACCTGGATGATCCGCACACCTTTACGGAAAAGGCGCAGTGGCTGAAGCTGTATGACTCGACGCCCGTCAAGGGGCGGCTGGCGGACAAATTCCTTATGCGAGAAGTCGTCGCAGCCAAAATTGGCGGAGAGTACCTGGTGCCGCTGCTCGGGGTCTGGGAGTCGGCTGACGATATCGACTTCGATGCGCTGCCCGACAGGTACGTGATCAAGGCTACCCACGGTTCCGGCTGGAACATCGTCGTGCCTGATAAGCGGCGGCTGCATGAGGCCCGCTCACGGCGTCAGCTGGCCCGCTGGCTGGGGCGGCGCATGGCCATGACGGGCGGTTTCGAGCTGCACTACGAGTACTGCGAGCCACGTATCGTTGCCGAGCAGTTCCTGCAGGATGAGAGCGGGGGCCTGCGCGACTACAAGTTCGTGGCCTTCGATGGCGAGGTCCAGTTCGCCATTACCGTTGACGGCCGTTTCACCGGCGAGCGCATGCTCACCTTCCTGCCTGACTGGAGCAAGGCTCCGTTCCGCTACAACTCTCGCTACGACGACGGCGTAGCCGAGGACGTGCTGCCCCGCCCGAAGCGCCTGGAGGAGATGCTCGCCATCACCACAGAGCTCTCCCGCGGGTTCTCCCTGGCGCGGGTCGACTTCTATGAGGTCGCCGGCCGCCTCTATGTCGGCGAGGTCACCTTCACCAGTTCCAACGGGTTGCCCCGCTTGGCCCCGGCGGCCTACGACGCGGAGCTGGGCAGCCGCATCACTCTTCCGGCGAGGCAGCCGTTCCGGGGCGTGATGCTGTGATGCGCACAAGGAAGATCGGGGTAGTCGGGCGCGTCGACCCCTCCGGCGCGCTACTAGACGGCCAGACCGTCAAGACCCGTACCCTCTACCGCCACCTGGTGTCCCACTACGGTGCTGAGAGCATCCTGACGGTAGATACTCGCGACTATCGCCGCCGTGCTCCCCAGGTCGCCCGGGAGCTGGCGCGGTGCCTGCGAAACTGCGATGACGTCGTCGTGCTCCTGTCTGCCGGCGGCCGACGCGCCCTGTTCCCGATTCTCGCGGCTGCCGCGCGGCTGCGCGGCAAGCGCATTTACCACAGTCTCATCGGAGGCAGGCTTGCCGCTGACGTCGCAAGGGACGGCGGTGGCAGGCTGGTCAAGCAGCTCAACAGCTTCGCCGTTAACTGGGTTGAGAGCCGCGCCCTGGCGGACAGGCTGCGTGAGCTCGGCGTCATCAACGCGGTCTACCTCCCCAACTTCAAGGACCTGAGCATCCCGCCAAGCGCGTCCCCCGTACCGGACGACCACCCGGTGCGGCTGTGCACCTTCAGCCGTGTCACGCCCCTGAAAGGCATTACGAACGCAATCCAGGCGGTCTGCGCCATCAACGCCGACGCCGGCGAGGACAAGGCCGTCCTGGACATCTACGGGCCGCTGGACCCCGACTATGCGGAAGAGTTCCGCAGGCTCGTCAATGCTCATCCGTGCGTCCGCTACGCGGGCCAGGCGGCCCCCGACCAGGGAGCCAGAATTCTGCGCGATTACTACGCACTGCTCTTCCCAACGCAGTGGCCCGGTGAGGGCGTGCCCGGAACCATTATCGACGCCATGGCCGCGGGCCTGCCGGTGGTGGCCAGCAGGTGGCCGTATTACAGCGAAATGCTGCAAGACGGTGTCACCGGGCTGAGCTACGACTACGACCAGCCGGGCCAGTTGCGCGAGGCGCTGAGCCGATTCCTCGCGCTGCCCACGGCCGAGGTGGGAGCCATGCGCCGGGGCATCCACGCCCGCGCCGCCAACTACTCCTCCCAGGAGGTGGTTGCGCAGATCATCCGCACACTCGACGCCGGTGCCCCACGACTCAGCGCCGAACGGCGGGCTCCGGCCGACGGGATGCGGGTGCTACTGGTTATACACGGGCTGAGCACTGGCGGCGCCGAAACCATGGTTCTGGGCCTTGCCCGCGAGCTGGTCGCGGCGCAGATCCCGGTGCGGGTGGTCAGTCTGCACGGGGCGGACACCGACGTGGGAGAGCGCATGCGGCAGGCCGGCATCGACGTCGTCGCCCTCAACAAGGCCTCGGGCCCAGATCCCCGCACGGTCCTAGCGCTGCGGCGGCAGATCCGGGAATTCGCCCCCACGGTCGTGCACTCCCACCTGCCGGTACTTCAGTACGTGGTGCCCGCGGTACGCATGTCCGGCAGTGGAGCCCGCATCATCCACACGGTCCACAACCTGGCCACGAAGGAGACGCGGCGCCGCGGCCTGCGGCGCTTCAACCACCTGGCCTTCACCCACGGGGTGGTGCCGGTCGCACTGACCGGGCAAGTTCGCGACTCGGTGTGCCGCGAGTACGCGCTGGAGCCGAAGGCCGTTCCGATCGTGGGCAACGGCGTCGACGTCGGTCACTTCCGGTGCGAGCCGCGTACCGGGCGCGGAGGCCCGGTGCGGCTGCTGTGCGTGGCACGGATGGTGCCGGCCAAGAACCTGTCCCTGCTGCTGGAGACCCTGGCTGAGATCGTGCGGCTTGGCGCTGATGCCTCGCTCACGCTGGTTGGAGACGGGCCCCTGCGCCCGCAACTGGAGGCGCAGACCCGTGACCTGGGACTGGTCGGCCGCGTCCACTTCGCCGGGCTGCAGCGCGACCCGGTCGCGTTCTTCAGGGAATCCGACATATTCGTGCTGCTGTCGGACTACGAGGGACAGCCGATGAGCCTCATTGAGGCGATGGCGGCCGGCCTGCCGGCCGTGGCGACGCCGGCGGGCGGGGTTCCCGACATCGTCGTCGATGATGCCAACGGGGTCCTGGTGCCACCTGACCCGCAGCAGGCGGCAACGGCCATCCACGCCATCTGGAACGATCCGGAAAGGTATGTCCGGCTCAGCGCCGGCGCGGTACGCACGGCTGGGGAGCACTCGGTCCGCACCATGACGGAGAAGTACCTTGAGCTCTACCGCTGAGACCTTCTCTGCCCCGCCCCTGCCCGCCCGGGTAGTGCCAGCTCGCCTGGCCGACCGCTGCTATCCCCTGCGCTACCTGGGGCTGCTGACGGCGTGCCTGATCCTCATGAAGCCCATCCTGGTGGACCAGGATGCGCTCCTGGCCCCGATGGTGAAGGCCGCCACTGCGGCGGTCTTCACGGTGCTGTGCCTGATGCACCTGGCGCGGCGCGTGCCCCTGTCGCCTGTCTTCCTCGTCTTCGTCTTCTACCGACTGGCCTTTCTTCCGCCGACTCTCTACCACGGCGGTGACATACTCAATTGGGGGTACGCCAGTGTCGCCCAAGTCTCCCTGCTACTACTCATTGAACTGCAGGCAGACGCCGGCCCGGACGCGCGTCGCCGACTGCTGCGCGTCATTGCGGACCTGCTGCTGGCCTACCTGGTGATCAACTACCTGATGATCCTGACCGGCACCCACCGGACCTTCACCATGGATGGGCAGTTCGCTCAACCCTCGTACCTGCTGGGCATCCGCACTCGTGTCACTGACTGCATCTTCACCGCGGCTCTGGTGTCGCTGCTCTACGATTCCGTATCGCCGCGGAGGTACGGCTGGCGAACCATTTTGGCGCTGGCCCTGGGTGCACTACAAATCATCTCCCTACAGGTGGCCACCGCAGCTGTGGGGGCGGGCATCGCGGCGGTTTTCTACTTCGGTGCGCGTGTGCGGGACGGGGCCATTCGCACAGTATTCTCCATGCGCGGCGTGACCGTATTCGGGCTATTGGTCAACCTGCTGGTGGTCGGAGCGCGTGTCCAGCTCTATTTCACAACCGCGCTCGGCCACTTGTTCGGCAAGTCGGCAAGCCTTACTGGCCGCACCGACCTATGGGACGCCGCTTATCCGATCCTGGCAGAATCGCCCCTGCTCGGCCACGGCATCAACTATGAGTTCGGTGCGTTCATCCCCGGCGCCAACGGGCTGACCTGGCAGGCTCACAATCAGTACCTCCAGCTCATGTACGACGGCGGATTAGCTGCCGTACTCCTGTTCCTCGCAATGCTGTGGTTGGCGAGCAGCAGCGTCGACTGCTCCGGCGTGGACCCCCGTGCTCGCGCTGCATTTGTTGCGGTGTATGCCGCTATGTCGGTCATGATGGTCACCGAGATCTACACGTATAATATGGCGCTGTTCTACCTGATCCCCTTCCTGGCCGCCCGGGCCGAACAGCTGACGGGCGGCGCAGAACGCGGCGGGAAGGGGCTCGGTGAGTATTCGCTCGCTATTAGTCAAATTGCGCCGTCCGGGGATCAAGTCGGGGACCTCGACGGATTCACTGCTGCTGGCCAGCGTCAAGGTAGTCACGCTCGCCTCCGCCATGGTCAACACGATGATCCTGTCCCACAGCCTGTCCCTGACGGCCTACGGCACCTACGCGCAGGGGGTGCTGCTGGTGGCCGTGTGCTCCGACGGGACAATCCTGGGGATGGTCGACGCCGTCAACTACTTCTTCAACCGGGGCGGCAGGAATGCCTCCGCACGCGAGTACGTGCGCACCATCCTGGGCCTGCAGACGGTCATTGGCCTGGTCACGGCGATTGTCCTGGTGGTGGCGCGGGGCGCGATCGGAGGCTACTTCTCCAACCCGCTGCTGGAGCCGCTGATCGTCCTGCTCGCCCTGCGGCCGATGCTCACCAACATGATGAGCATGCTGCAAGTGCTCGTCGTGTCGATCGGGCGGGCCCGGGCCATCGCCGTGCGCAACCTGGCCTTCTCCGCCCTGAAGCTCACCGCCGTGCTGATCACGGCCCTGGTGACTTCCTCCATTGCGGTGCTGTTCGTCATGCTGCTCGCGCTCGACCTGGCGTCGGTGCTGTGGTTCTGGGACTGCTTCCGGCGCTGGCAGTATCTCCTGCTTCCGGCCCTGCCCCGCTGGCTCCTGGTGCGGGACATCCTCGCATTCGCCCTGCCCATGGGCGTGTACGTGATGACCTCCTCCGTCATGCGGCAGGTCGGGGCCCTCGTGATCGGCATGTATGAGACCACCGAGCGGTACGCGGTCTACGCCAACGCCTCCACGGTGCTACCCCTGGACGTTATCCCCAACTCCTTCCTGACCGTCATCATCCCCATCGTCACCCGTTACCTGGGCGCCGGCCGCAAGGACCTGGTACGACGCCTGTTCCACCACTACCTCGCCGTCGGCTACCTGACGACGGTGACCTTCTGCGTCGCCACCATGGTGGTCGCCCCCGAGGTTATTCAGGTGCTGTACGGTGCGCGCTACCTGGGCGGGCTGGCAGTGTTCCGCCTCTACCTGATCACCACGATGGTCCGCTTCGCCGGCCTGTCGCTCATCCTCAGCGCGGCCGGGCGCACCCGCACACTCATGGCCGTGTCGCTGGCCGCGGTGGCGGCCAATATCGTGGCCTGCCCGGCCATGTACGCGCTGCTCGGCTTCGTCGGGCCGGCGGTGGCCTCCGTCGGCGTCAACCTGGCCATGACCTGCGTGCTGCTGCGGCTCAGCCTGAAGGAGATCGACGGCGGATTCGCCTCTGCCTTTGACGCCCGCACGCTTGGCCGTTTCGCCCTGACCGCCGCCGCCGTCGCCCTGGCCGGGCAGGGGCTGCGGGCGGTCCTGCACGCGCTTGGGGTCCCGGTGCTCGGCATCGCGGTGGCCGTGCTGTGCGCGGTCTCCGCTGCCATCCTCCTGCTGAACCGGCGTTCCCTAGCCACCTCGCTGCGGGAGATCAATGCCATGAAGTGATGCCCGCCAACCCGCTGCGGACGCAGGCGAGTCCCCAGCGCCAGCCGAGTAGCCAGCCCAGCCAGCGTTCAAATGAGCAAAGAACAGGAGACCACCATGACCGCATCCATACGCCCGCGCCACGCCCGCTCCCGTTCCCGGGAGCACCCTGAGAACACCGCGCCTGCTGCGCATCCTGGTGGTGAGCGAGTATGACGTTGGCAGATATTCTCGTACTGACCCGGCGCTGGGCCGCAGGCCTGCTTGTCGCCGCGCTCGTGGGCGCGGGAGCGGGCTACGCCCTGGTGCGGCTCACTCCGGTCACCTACGCGGCCACCGCCATAGCCTATGTGCGCGTTGAGGTCGTCGGCGACCAGAACGGCTCCTCCTCGCAGTACGCGGCCGAGCAGCTGGCCGTAAGCCAGGCGGAGTCACTCGTCCCGGTAGTCACGTCTCCCGTGGTAGCGCAAGCCGTTGCCCGAAGCCTCGGTATTGACGCACCTCCGGCGGCGCTTGCGGACACATTCTCCGCCAAGCACGTGGAGGGCACCCACATGCTGGAGGTCACGGCGCGGGCAGGCTCGGCCGCCGAGGCCAGGCAAGTCGCCGACGCCGCGGTCGGGCAGGCCGCTGTGGAGCTGGAGAACCTTGAGGGGGCGCAGTACCCGGCGGAAGTGGTGCTGATGTCCTCGGCCGAACTGGACGACGTGTCCCACTCGCCATCGGCCTTCCGCGCCGTCGCAGCCGGGGCCGTCGCGGTGCCCGCGCTCGTGTACGCACTACTCCTACTAGCCGGAGCAATGGGGGCCGCACGCCGAGGTGCGGCCGCCGGGGGCCGCACCGGCCAGGAACCCGGCACCACCCCCGCTGACTCCCACCACCCCTGAACCACCACCTAAGCCTCCTGGATGCTCCATGATTCAACCACCCGTTCCCCTGGCTTCATCAACTCCGCGCTCCGGGCTCAGGAGATTCCTGCTCGGGCGGCGCTCTGAACCGTCCTCGCAGTCTCTTCCAGCCGTCGCCACCTCGGCGGCCAAGCGCGCCGTCGACATCACCGGGTCCGCGCTGCTCATCGTGGTGCTGGCGCCGGTGTGGCTCGTAGTGCCCCTGCTAGTGCATCGGCAGGACGGCGGCCCCGCTCTGTTCAAGCAGACCAGGGTGGGACTGGAGGGCAAGGACTTTCAGATGTGGAAGTTCCGGACCATGCGCGTTAATGCCGACGCTGAGCTGGAAAGCCTACTGCGAGAGCAGAACCGGCTCGACAAGCCCTTGTTCAAGGTCGAGAACGACCCGCGTATCACCCGGCTGGGCGGCGTGCTGCGGCGCACCTCCATCGACGAGCTGCCCCAGCTGTTCAATGTTTTGCGGGGGTCTATGAGCCTGGTGGGTCCCCGGCCGCAGGTGCCCAGGGAAGTCGCGATGTACGACGCCGTCGCCGCCCGCCGACTTCAGGCCAAGCCGGGAATGACCGGCCTGTGGCAGGTCAGCGGGCGCTCCTCCCTGCCGTGGGAGGAGGCCATACGTCTCGACCTGCACTATCTGGACAACTGGACGCTGCTGCTGGATCTGAAGATCCTGTGCCGGACCGTCAAGGTGGTGCTGGCGCGGGAGGGGTCGGAGTAGGGCGCACGTCCACCGCTGCGGCGGCCTGCGGATAACATGATCTGCAACCTGCCCGAGGAGAATCCATGACTGAGCCACTGCCGCGCCAAGCTCTCGGCTTCCTGGTGGTCGGCGGTCCCACCGTCGCCATTGACATCGCAGGCGTGCGCCTGGTGATCGATCCCACCTTCGATCCGCCCACCGACTTCGGTGCCCTGCGCAAGATCCGTGGCCCGGCTGTGGACGCACAGTCGCTCGCGGATGCCGACGTGGTGCTGGTCAGCCACGCCGACCATGCGGACAACCTCGACGTCGCCGGACGCGCCTTCGCCCTGGCTGCCCCGCGCCTGCTGACAAACCCAGGCTCGGCCCGCCGGCTCGGGGCTGGCGCCGAGGGCCTGGCCCCGTGGGAGTCGACCGCGGTGGGTGACGGCGCCACGGTCACCGCCGTGCCCGCCCAGCACGGTCCCGCCGACGGCGAGACCGACGCCGCCGGATTTGTCAACTGCGAGGTGACCGGCTTCGTCATCCAGGCCGCCGGCAGCACGATCTATTGCACCGGGGACAATGCCTCCCTGGAGCTGATAGCTCGGGTCAGGGAGCGCTTCGGCAGTATCGACCACGCTGTGCTGAACGCCGGCCGGGCGACCGTGCCCGCCAAGTTCGCGGGGCGGCCCCTGAGCCTGTCCGCCGAGCGGGCTAGCGCAGCCGCGCAGGTGCTGGGGGCGCGGCACGTCGTCGTCGCCCACCAGACTGGCTGGGAGCACTTCACCGATGGGCCCGGCGCCACGCTGCGCGCCTTCCGCGACGCCGGCATCCTGGACCGTCTGGACCGCACCCCCGAGGGGGAGTGGAGCCTCGGTTGATACCTCCCGGCCGCGTGCTCACTGCACCGTGGCGAATCGGCGCGCTCCCGGACGGTCTAAGCGCAGAAACGCGGCCAGGTGACGGAACGCGGTCCATGCGCTGGAACGCGGTCCAAGTAGGGAACTCGCGCCCGGGTGGGTTCGCAGACAGCTTCGTGCGCGGGGCCGGAGTCCCCGGCAGCTGCTGGGCTGGACCACCTCGACCTCAGCGTCTTCGACTTCCGGCTCAGCGACGAGGAACTCGGTGCGATCCGCGCACGGGACGCCAAGCGCTCCCAAAGCGGGTGGCCAGCCGCGATGGCCGCAGAGGAACGCTACTGACTCTCCTCGGCGGCACGCACGCCGGCGGGACGTGATGGCAGGATTAACCCATGGCCTCACCTACGCTTCCCACCGGCGCCGCAACCACCGCTCCGCTGCCGTTGGGTGAAATGCCCCCGGTCACCGCCTGGTTGTCGGATATGGACGGCGTCCTGGTGCGGGAGAACCGCGCCCTGCCCGGCGCGCAGCAGTTCCTGGACGCTCTGGAGCGTAAGGGCATGCCCTTCCTAGTGCTGACCAACAACTCCATCTTCACCAACCGGGACCTGTCCGCCCGGCTGGCCCGCTCCGGGCTCACAGTCCCGGAGGAGCGCATCTGGACCTCCGCCAACGCCACGGCGGCCTTCCTGACCCAGCAGTCCCCGGCCTCCACCGCATACGTGATCGGTGAGGCCGGTCTGACCACGGCGCTGCACGGCGCCGGTTACGTCATGACCGACCAGGACCCGGAGTATGTGATCCTGGGGGAGACCCGCACGTACGACTTCAATGCCATCACCCGCGCCATCCGGCTGATCGAGGGCGGGGCGAAGTTCATCGCCACGAACCCCGACGTCAACGGCCCCTCGGACGAGGGCACACTGCCGGCCACCGGTGCCGTGGCGGCCATGATCCAGGCGGCCACCGGCCGGTCCCCCTACTTCGTCGGCAAGCCGAACCCGGTGATGATCCGGGCCGGGCTGAACAAGATCGGGGCCCACTCCGAGGCGGCCGCCATGGTGGGGGACCGCATGGACACCGACATCCAGGCGGGGGTTGAGGCGGGCCTGCGTACACACCTGGTGCTGTCCGGCTCCACCACGCTGGAGCAGGTCGAGGCCTTCCCCTTCCGCCCCTTCGGCATCCATGAGGGCATCGGCGAGCTCATCGAACTGGTCGAGGCCGAGCGCTGAGTGACCGGGATGGCCGGGGTGTCCGGTGCCACCCCCTCTCGCCGAGTTCGGTCGAAATAACCACCGAGATCGGTCGTTGTCACGTGCCGAGGTCGGTAGATGTAGATATGGTTCCGCCCACGGCGTCAGCACCTGCCCCGCCCTCCCCGGAGCCGATCATCTAGGCTGGCCGCGTCGTCGAGCAGGAAGCAGGAACACCAGCACATGAGCAGCAAGCAGCGCGATCGGGACGCCCACGCCAGCGGTCAGACCGAGTCGCATCCCGGTGCGGCCTTCGGCATTCCCGCCGGTGCCAGTGGCGAAGACGTAGTAGACGCCGTCTACGGGCCCGGCGGCACGCACTCCGGCATCGATCCCGAGCTGCTGCCGTACCTGGAAGCCGCCGACTCGTCCGAGGGCAAGTCCCTGGCCCAGGCCGCCGAGGACGACGCCGCTGCCGAGCGCAGCCGCGAGCAGGCCGAGGCGGAGGACCTGGCGGCCCTGCGCGAGCTCGTCGCCGCCAATATGGTGCCCGGCGGCGACCTGGAGCGCCTGGACGCCCTGCTGGCCGAGGTCGACGCCGATGAATCCGACGACTGGGAGGACTGGGAACCGGTACTGCCCGACGTCGCCGGGAATGGTTCCGCGGAAGACAATCCCGGGGCTGACGCCGAGCGCCACCGCGCCGAGCTGACCGCAGCCGCCCGCGCCGTCGAGGTGTCTGCGCGCATGCGCGAGGTCGAGGCGGAGATCCTCTCCCGCGCTCCCGAGCACCAGGTGCAGCCCTCCCTGGAACGCGTTGAGGCCGTGCTCGACATCCTGGGCAACCCCGAGCGCAACTACCGGATCGTGCACGTGGCGGGCACTAACGGCAAGACCTCCACCGCTCGCATGACTGAGCGCCTGCTGGCCGCCACCGGCATGCGCACCGGGCGCTTCACCAGCCCCCACCTGGCCACCATCCGCGAGCGCATCGCCCTGGACGGTGAGCCCATCAGCGAGGAGGGATTCATCGCCGCCTGGGAGGACGTCGCCCCCTACGTCGAGATGGCAGACGCCCGCTCCCAGGCCGCCGGGGGCCCGCGGCTGAGCTTCTTCGAGGTACTCACGGTGATGGCGCTGGCGGCCTTCGCCGACCATCCCGTGGACGTGGCGGTGATCGAGACCGGCATGGGCGGTACTTGGGACTCCACCAACGTGGTGCCCGGCGACGTGGAGGTCATCACTCCGATCGGGCTCGACCACGCCGCGTGGCTGGGCGCCACGGTTGAGGAGGTCGCCGCCAATAAGGCCGGCATCATCAAGGACGGCGCCACGCTGGTTACCGCCGCGCAGCCGGAGTCGGTGCAGGCGGTAATCGCCGCAGCCGCCGTCGAGCATCAGGTCATATGGCGGCGGGAGCTCGACCCGGAGGAGGATCCCGGGGCCCCCGACGCCGGCGTGCTCCGGGTGGTGGACCGCACCTTGGGCGTTGGCGGGCAGATGGCTACCTTCGCCACCGCCGCGGGCGTGTACGAGGACGTGTTCGTGCCGCTGTACGGCGACTACCAGGCGCATAACGCCTTGCTGGCACTGGCCGCTGCGGAGGCCGTCTTCGGCGGTAGGCAGCTTCCCGCGAAGATCGTTGAGGACGGATTCGCCTCCGTGACCAGCCCCGGCCGCCTGGAGGTGCTGCGCTCCAGCCCGACGGTTATCGTCGACGCCGGCCACAACCCCCACGGCGTTACCGCCCTTTCCGGGGCGGTGGAGGAGGCCTTCGGCTTCCAGCACCTGGTTGCCGTCGTCGGCCTCATGGGGGACAAGGACGCGGAGGGCATTCTGTCGGTACTGGAGCCGGTCTGCGACGCCGTCGTGTGTGTTCCGGTCGACTCTCCACGTGCCATGGATGCTGAGGACTTGGGCGCGGTGGCGCGCGAGGTATTCGGTGCGGACCGGGTGGTGGTGGCGCCCACGCTGGTGGCCGGCGTGGAGCAGGCGGTGAGCCTGTCGGAGGGCTTCGACGCTCCGCTTACCGCCTCGGGCGTGCTCGTGGTCGGTTCCGTGGTGCTGGCCGCGCAGGCGCGCGCCCTGTTCGGCAGGCCCTGACTCCCGAGACCGGCACCAGTAACGTGCCGAGACCGGCACCAGTAACGTGCCGAGACCGGCAGATGCGGCTGCGCCGCCGGTGTGGGGCTGTCGTTTACACTCGGTCGGGCCGCCGGTTTTTGAACCTGCGGACGCTCTCCAGTCCCCGCCCCGACGGAAGGAACGTCATGACTGACGCCCCCGAACGCATCCTCGTCCTGCTCAAGCCCGACGCCGTGGAGCGCCGCCTGACCGGCGAGATCCTGCGGCGCATCGAGGCCAAGGGCTACGGCATCGTCGCTCTGAAGCTGGTGCTCCCCACCACCGAGGTCCTGGCTGCCCACTACGCCGAGCATCTTGACAAGCCCTTCTACCCGGGCGTCGTGGAGTACATGACTCGCGGTCCCGTAGTCGCCGTCGTCGTGGAGGGACAGCGAGTTGTGGAGGGGGTTCGCTCACTGATGGGCGCAACCGACCCGACGGCGGCCGCTCCCGGCACCATCCGCGGTGACCTCGGCCGCGACTGGGGTACTAGCGCCATCCAGAACCTGGTGCACGGATCGGATTCGCCCGCCTCCGCGCAGCGCGAGATCGGTATCTGGTTCCCCGAGCTGGCGGATTGAGCCGAGCTGCTGACGCAGCGGGAAAACATGTGGGGTCGCCACCAGTGCGGTGGCGACCCCACATGCCGTTCAGACCGATCTCGGCAGGTAACGTCTACCGACCTCGGCGAGGGGGCGAGGCGGATAGGGGCCGGGAACGGGCTCGCTGTCAGGCGGGGCGGCGTCCCAGGACCTCCTTGAGCGGGACCCGGGCGCCGGTGCGGGTGACGGCCCGCGTGTAGACCCGCGCCGACAGCCACACGAAGACCGGGATGAACACCAGCGCTAGCACCAGCGCCGCCAGCTGCTCACCCCACGACGAGACGCCGAGCACGAGCCGTGCCGGCATTAGGAAGGGCGCGAAGGGCGGCAGGTAGGCCAGCACGCGGTAAAGCGGGGATGAGGCGTCGCCCAGCGCCATCACGAAGGAGAGCACGTAGGGGATCATCAGCGTCATCGTCAGCGGCATGACCGCACTGGCCACGTCCTCCTGACGACTGACCAGCGCGCCGGCGGCGGCGTAGCCGACCGCGTAGATCGCGTAGCCGACGATCATCCACACGATCATGGCGACCAGCACGGTATCGATGTCGACGGCGCCCTCGGGCAGTACGCCGCTGAGCTTGGCCGTCACGCCGGCGAAGATACCTATCAGCCCGTAGGAGACCAGTACGGCAGTGCCGGTGCCGATCACCTTGCCGGCCAGCAGGGAGGTGGGCCGCACGCAGGCCAGCAGGATCTCCACGATGCGGCTGGACTTCTCCTCCACTACCCCCATCGCGATCGTCTGCCCACCACCCATGACGATGATGAACAGCAGAATGTCGACGATCAGGAGCACGGTGTAGCGGGCCCCGAAGTCGGCGGAGTCCTGGTCGGGCGGGTCGAGCGCCTCCACCTGGGGCACGGCCCCCGCCAGTGACGCCGCCACCTGGGTGGGATCGCCGCCCAGGGCGCTGATCTCATCCGATAGGGCCGCCTGCTGGAGCACATTGGTTACGGATGCGACCACCGCCTGGTCGGCGCGGCCCTCCTCGGTCACTTTCAGCGCGGGGGAGGCGCCGTTCAGGTCGAGGACCATGTCTAGCGTCGCGTCCTCGTCGATGTCGCCGCTGACTCCCAGGGCGGCCTCGGCGTCGGAGACGTCGGTAGTGACCTCGATGGGCAGACCGTTGGTGCCGGTGATCTGCTCCAGGGCGGGCCTGAGTGCGACGGCGTCGGCGGGGGCTGACACGCCCAGCCGGTAGGGCTCGTCCTCGCCGCCGGTCAGATGGGCGACCACGAGAATCCCGCCGACGGCGAGGACCAGCATGACGAGTGTGGAGATGACCGCTGAGCGCTTGAACAGCTGGGCGCGTAGCTCGCGGCCGGCAACCAGCCGGATCTCCTGGGAGCGGGAAATGGCTTGGGGGCTGGTGGACACGGCTTAGGCCTCCTGTCCGGTCGTGGGGGCGGGGGATGCGGTGGGGGCGGCGAGCACGTCGCGGAAGATGTCGGTCAGCGGGCGGGTGACGGGGCCGAGTTCGCGCAGCCGTCCCAGACGCCCCGCGGCCTCCAGCAATCGCTGCTCGTCGGCTCCGCCGACCACCACGGTCACCCGCGCACCCTCAGCAATGGGCTCGGCACTCGCCTCCACTCCAGGGGTTCCGGCAAGCATGGCGGTGGCGGCGTTGACGGCTGCGTCGGGCCGGCCCGCGACCTCGACGACGGCGCGCCAGCGCGGCTCGGCACCCGACTGCAGCTCGGCCACGGTGCCGTCGGCAACCAGTCGGCCCGCCTGGATGATGACTACCCGGTCGCACAGTCGTTGCACGACGTCGAGCTGGTGAGAGGAGAACAGCGTGGGCACCCCGGCCGCGGCCCGCTCGCGCAGCACCTGGCTCATAACATCGACCGCCACCGGGTCCAGGCCGGAGAAGGGCTCGTCCAGAATCAGCAGATCGGGGTCGGAGACCAGGGCTGCGGCCAGTTGGACGCGCTGCTGGTTGCCCAGGGAGAGCTTCTGCACCTCGTCCTCGCGGCGGGCGGCGATGTCCAGCCGCTCGGTCCACTGCTCGCTCGCCCGCCGGGCCGCCGCGGTCGGCAACCCGTGCAGGCGGGCCAGGTAGGTCAGCTGCTCGCCGACCCTCATCTTGGGGTACAGGCCGCGCTCCTCGGGCATGTAGCCGATGCGACGCCGCTCAGCGGCGCCCACCGGCGTGCCGTCCCAGGTCACGGTGCCGGCATCTGCGGTGAGTACCCCCATGACGATGCGCATGGTGGTGGACTTGCCCGCTCCGTTGGCGCCCACGAAGCCTACGATTTCCCCATCGCCCAGGCGCAGGGACAGGTCATCGAGCGCTTGCAGGCTCCCGAAGCGTTTGGACAGGTTGACGATGTCGAGCATGAGGACTCCAATCGGGATCGGCTGTGGTAAGTCCGCTTGACTTGAGAAGCTTGATTCGTTGTGCCCGTAATGTCAAGGTAGCTTTCCGGTGTGTCGGTGTCGTGCCACCCGCCCGCGGGATGCGCTACGGGTCCGTCTACCGGTTTCCTCCCGCTTCCCGCACCGGTCTCGCTGGCGGATCACCGGTTTCCTCCCGCTTCCCGCTATCGTTGACGCGTGCACCTGAAGACGTTGACGATGAAGGGGTTCAAGTCCTTCGCCTCGTCAACCACCCTGCGCCTGGAGCCGGGCATCACCGCCGTGGTCGGCCCGAACGGCTCGGGCAAGTCCAACGTGGTGGACGCCCTGACCTGGGTGATGGGGGAGCAGGGCGCCAAGAACCTGCGCGGCGGCTCCATGGCCGACGTCATCTTCGCCGGCGCCGGCTCGCGTCCCGCCCTGGGGCGCGCCGAGGTCTCCCTGACGATCGACAACGCCGACGGCGCCCTGCCGATCGACTACAGCGAGGTGACCATCACCCGCACCCTGTTCCGCGGCGGCGGCAGCGAGTACCAGATAAACGGCGCCACCTGCCGCCTGCTGGACGTGCAGGAGCTACTGTCCGACACGGGCATGGGCCGGCAGATGCACGTGGTGGTAGGCCAGGGGCAGCTCGATGCGGTGCTCACCGCCACCCCGGAGGAGCGGCGCGGCTTCATCGAGGAGGCCGCCGGCGTCCTCAAGCACCGGCGGCGCAAGGAACGGGCTCTGCGCAAGCTCGACTCCATGGCCGCCGACCTGACCCGGCTCACCGACCTCACCGCCGAGCTGCACCGCCAGCTCGGCCCGCTCGCGCGGCAGGCCGCCGTCGCCCGCCGCGCCCATGTCATCCAGGCCGAGGTTCGTGACGCCACCGCTCGGCTGCTGGCCGACGACGTCGTGCAGGTCCAGTCCCTGCTGGAGGCCGGACAGGAGGACCAGGCCCGCCTAGCCGGCCGCCGGGCCGAGCTGGATGAGTCCGAGCGCCTCGCCCGCGCCCGGCTGGAGGAGCTGACGACCCTGGAGTCCACGTCCGGGCAGCGGCTGGCCCGCGCCACCACCACCTGGGAGGAGCTGTCGGCAGCCGTTCAGTCCCTGTCGGCGCTGGCGGACGTGGCGGCGGAACGGGTACGCGGCCTGGCGGGCGCCCCGCGCCCCGAGGCCGGAACCGACCCCGAGGAACTGGAGCGGCGCGCCCAGGAGGCCGCCGCCCAGGAGGCTGAGCTTGCCGCCGCCATTGAGGCCGCCCGCACCGCGCTGACGGACGCCACCGCCGAACGCGTCGACGCCGAGGCCGCCGCCACCACCGCCGAGCAGGCGCTCGCGGCCTTGCAGACCCGGCGCGCCGAGCACCGCGAGCTGCTGGCCCGTGCCGGGGGCCGCGTGGCCTCCGCACGCTCCCGCCACGAGGCCGCCCGCGCCGCCGTCGAACTGGCTCGGGCATCCCTGGCCTCCGCCCAGGAGCGCGACACGGCCGCCGCCCGGGCACTGGAGGCGGCCACCGCCGGCGACCCGGACGCTCCCGTCGGCACCGACAGTTCCGACGCCGCGGCCGGTGAGCAGACCCGTGCCGCCGCCGCCCACGAGGCGGCCACCGCCGAGCTCAATGCGGCCCGCGACGCAGTCGTCGCCACCACCGACACCCGTCGCGAGGCCGCCGCCGAACTGGCCACCTGGACCGCCCGCCGTGACGCCCTCGCCCTGTCCCTGCGTGCGCAGGACGCCACCGCCGAGCTCGCCGACGCCGGACTGCCCGGCATCCTCGGCCCGCTCGCCGGGGCCGTCACGGTAGAAGCCGGTTGGGAAGAGGCGTTGGCCGGGCTGCTCGGTGAGCTGGCCGGGGCTGCGGTGGTTGCCGACACCGACGCCGCCGTCGCGGCCCTGGCCCACGCCCGCAGCCAAGACGGTGGCGGGCTGCGCCTGGTCATTTCCAGCGCCGACGGCGCGGCGGACCGCCCGCCCGCCGCCGAGCCCTCGGTTCCCGATAGCGTTCCTGCGGATGCTCAGCGAGCCGCCGCGCTCATCGGCGCCGAATCCGCCGCGCTCGCCCGTACTCTCAGCGGTTTGCTGGCCGACGCCTGGGTGGTCCCCGACCTGGCCACTGCCCAGGCTATGCGCGCCGCCGTCCCCGGCGCCGTGGTAGCCACCCGTGACGGCGACGTTCTCGCCCCCACGTGGGCCACCGGCGCCGGCGAGGGCGCCGCCTCGGTGCTCGCCCTGGCCGCCGCGCACGAGGAGGCCGCCACTCGCGCAACCGCCGCCGCCGCCGCGGAGCACGCGGCCGACACCGCGCTGACCGATGCCCGCCAGGCTGAGTCCATCGCCCGCGCCGCCGTAGCCGAGGCGCTGGAGAAACTGCGTGCGGCCGACGCCGAGGCCGCTCGCGTGGCCGAGAACCGTGCGCGCCTGAACTCCGCCGCCCGCGCCGCCCGTGAGGAGACCGGACGCGCCCGCCGCGCCCTGGAGCGCGCCGAGGCGGAGGCCGCCCAGCGCGCCGCCGAGCTCGCCACCGCCCAGGCGGCCCTCGCCGCGGTCGAGAATCAGGTGCCGGTCGCCGCGGCCCCGCCCGGAGGCAGTACCGCACCCGCTGGGGAGAGCGACCTTGATACCGCCATCGACGCCGCCCGCGCCACCCGCGAGGCCACCGCGCAGGCGGCCACCGCGGCCCGGGCCGCCGAGACGGAGGCGCGCCTGGCCCTGCGCACCGCCGAGGAGCGGGAGCGCAGCGTCCGCGGCCGGGCCGACTCCCTGCGGGCTGCCGCCCGCCGCGAGCGGCAGCAGCGGGCTGCCGCCGCCCGCGCGGAGCAGGCCCGCAAGGCGCGGCTGGCAACGGCTGCGCAGGTGCGGGACCAGGCCCGCACCGCCGCGGAGACCGGCCGCACCTGGGTGGAGCAGGCGCAGGGGGAGCGCGCCCGTATCGAGGCCGAACGCGCCGGCGCCGCGGCGGCGGTCGCCGATGTCCGCAGGCAACTGGACGCCCTGGCTGCTGAAATGTCCGCGCTGTCTGACGCCGCCCACCGCGACGAGATCGCCCGTGCCGAGCAGAGCATGCGGCTGGAGAATCTGGCCGAGCGCGCCATGAATGAGCTGGGCCTGGAACTGGACCCCTTGGTGGAGGAGTACGGGCCCCACATGCTCGTGCCGGACGCGGAGGCGGAAGCCGCCGCGGCCGAAGCCGCTGCCGATCGGGACGGGGCCGCCGACGCGGCCGACGTTGAGGAGCAGGCTCAGGGCGCGCAGATAGAGCCCGCCGCGCACCAGACCGGCCGGCCCTATGTGCGTGCCGAGCAGGAGAAGCGCCTGGCGCGGGCGAACCGGGACTTGGCGCGCTTGGGCAAGGTCAACCCGCTGGCCCTGGAGGAGCACGCGGCCCTGGAGGAGCGCCACCGCTTCCTGGCCGAGCAGCTCGCCGACCTCAAGCAGTCCCGCGCCGACCTAATGCGCATTGTCGAAGACGTGGATCAGCGCGTGCAGGAGGTGTTCACCCAGGCCTACGCGGACACCGCCCGCGAGTTCGCGATCGTCTTCGACCGGCTCTTCCCCGGCGGCGAGGGGCGCCTGGTACTAACCGACCCCGACGACATGCTCACCACTGGCATCGACATTGAGGCCCGGCCCGCGGGCAAGAAGGTCAAGCGCCTGTCCCTGCTGTCCGGCGGGGAGCGCTCGCTGGCCGCGGTGGCGCTGCTGGTGGCGATCTTCCGTGCCCGCCCCTCTCCGTTTTACGTCATGGATGAGGTGGAGGCGGCCCTGGACGACACCAACCTGGGGCGGCTGCTGGACATCTTCACCGAGCTGCGGGCCTCCAGCCAGCTGATCATCATCACCCACCAGAAGCGCACCATGGAGATCGCCGACGCCCTGTACGGCATCACCATGCGTGACGGCGTCACCCAGGCGGTCTCCCAGCGGCTCTCATCCGCCACCCAGTGAGGCATTGGAGCATAGCGGGCGAACTGTGATGAACACGGCGCTGTCTGGTGGGCGACACGGCGCCCCCTGCTCGGTGGAGCCGTGACCAACGGAAGGCACAATTATGCCCATGGGTTCCATGATCCTTCCCCTCGTCGTCGTCCTAGTCGCCGCTCTGATCGTGCTCGGCCTGGTCGTCGCCGAGCGCTACCCGGTCGACACCTGGCGCGACCGGCTGCGCGACCTGGTCGGGGTGGCCAGGGAGAAGGAGGAGCACGTAACCGTGGTGCCGCAGGAGGCTCGGCTGGAGGACCTGATGACCCGGGACGACTCCGCCGTCTACGTCGGCACGGATTCCTTCTCCGGACTGGTGGACGTCGTGGAGAAGGCTATGGACACCGCCGAGTCCAAGGCCGCCGAGGTGCGTCGCAGCAAGGACGCCGCTGTGGCCCGACGCGCCCGGGAGACTGCTGCACAGCACTAACCGCCCTGTCGGCCCCCGGCGTGGGGCGTCCACACTTGCCCGCCCCCGTGGGCGATCAGGCATGATGGGTCCATGGATCTCTTGCTGATCGTCCTCATAGTCGTCATCGTGCTCGCCGTGGCCGGCGGAATCTGGTTCTACGCGGGCCGCAACCGTGGCGGTGAGGTGCCGCCGGAGGTCAGCGCTCACAAGCCCACCAGCGCCGACGACGTCCTGCTCGCCCCGCCGCAGGAGCAGACCGTCGAGGCCGAGGCCCGTCCCGGCCCGGCCCCGGCGGAAGCGGCACTCGAGCCCGTGGTGGCGGGCACGCAGGCCACCCTGGAGCGCCCCGAGTCCATTCCCGGACGCATGCAGCGACTGCGCTCGCGCCTGGCCGGCGCCGGCGGCTTCGGCCGGGCCATCCTCGCAGTCCTGTCCCGCGGGGACCTCACCGAGGCCGACTGGGAGGAGATCGAGGACACGCTGCTGACCTCCGACCTGGGACTCGAGGTCACTACGTCCCTCATGGATGAGTTGCGCACCCAGGCCAAGGTGCTGGACACCTCCGATCCCGCCGCCATCCGCGCCGTGCTGCGCCAGGAGCTGCTGAAGCTGGTAGGTCCCGGCATGGACCGCTCCCTGAACCTGGACAAGCCCGCCCCTGCCGAGGGCTGGAACGGCGCCGACGGCGAGCCGGCCGCCGCCGTGCTCATGGTCGGCGTCAACGGCACCGGCAAGACCACAACCTGCGGCAAGCTTGCCCGTGTGCTCGTTGCGGAGGACAAGAGCGTCGTCATGGGCGCAGCCGACACCTTCCGTGCCGCCGCCGCCGATCAGTTGACCACCTGGGGTGAGCGGGTCGGCGTCGAGGTCGTCCGCTCCGAGCGGGAGGGGGCCGATCCCGCCTCGGTCGCCTATGACGCCACCCGCGCGGCCGCCCGCGACGGCGTGGACGTGGTGGTGGTAGACACCGCCGGGCGCCTGCAGAACAAGGCCGGGCTCATGGATGAGCTGGGCAAGATCAAGCGGGTCATGGAGAAGGTCGCACCCGTGGGGGAGGTGCTGCTGGTGCTGGACGCCACCACCGGGCAGAACGGCATGCGCCAGGCGCAGGTATTCTCCGAGGCCGTCGGCATCACCGGCATCGTGCTGACCAAGCTGGACGGCACGGCCAAGGGCGGCATCGTGGTCACTGTGCAGAAGGAGCTGGGCGTGCCCGTCAAGCTGGTCGGCCTGGGTGAGGGTGCTGACGACTTGGCGCCCTTCGACCCGGAGGGCTTCGTAGACGCCCTGCTCGGCTGACCGCCTGCCGCGCGTTCGCGGTGCCTGCGGCCTCCTGTATGCCTGCACTGTGCGTGAGGGCCCGCACGTCCCCTAGGGTGGGACGGCGCGGGCCCTCGCCGCTATCCTGAAGCGTGCGCCGCGTTGCGCCGACCGGGTGGCGACGCGCACATCAGCCAGACCCTCCAACCACCTGCGCCATCGCGCCAAGGAAGGACACCGCGTGTTCGGCAACCTCTCCGACCGGCTCACCGCCTCGTTCAACTCGCTGCGCGGCAAGGGCCGCCTGAGCGAAGCGGACGTTGACGCCACCGTCTCCGAGATCCGCCGCGCCCTCCTCGAGGCTGACGTCGCCCTGCCGGTGGTGCGCTCCTTCACTGCCGCCGTGCGCGAGAAGGCCAAGGATGCCGCCCGCTCGCAGGCCCTGAACCCGGCCCAGCAGGTCGTGCGCATCGTCAACGACGAGCTCATCGAGGTCCTGGGCGGTGAGTCCCGGGAGCTGAACTGGGCCGACCGCGGTCCCACCATCATCATGCTGGCCGGTCTGCAGGGTGCCGGTAAGACCACACTGGCGGGCAAGCTCGGCCGCTGGCTCAAGCAGGAGCACAAGCGCACCCTCCTGGTCGCCTCTGACCTGCAGCGCCCCAACGCCGTCACCCAGCTCAGCGTGGTGGCCGAGCGCGCCGGGGTGGACGTATGGGCCCCTGAGCCGGGCAATGGCGTGGGCGACCCGGTTGCGGTGGCCCGCAGCGGCGTCGAGCAGGGGCGGGCGCACGGCTACGACGTCGTCGTCATCGACACCGCCGGCCGCCTGGGTGTGGACGCGGAGATGATGGATCAGGCCATCCGCATCCGCGACGCGGTGTCCCCTAACGAGATCCTGTTCGTGCTGGATGCCATGGTCGGTCAGGACGCCGTCAACACCTCCGTGGCCTTCCGCGACGGCGTGGGTTTCACCGGCGTGGTGCTGTCCAAGCTCGACGGCGACGCCCGCGGTGGTGCCGCCCTGTCCGTGCGCGGGGTCACCGGTGCGCCAGTGCTGTTCTCTTCCACCGGCGAGGGGCTGGACGACTTCGAGCGCTTCCACGCCGACCGCATGGCCTCCCGCATCCTGGACATGGGTGACCTGCTCACCCTGATCGAGCAGGCCGAACGCGCCTTCGATGAGAAGGAGGCCGAGGACGCCGCGGCGAAGCTCGCCTCCGGCACCTTCACCCTGGACGACTTCCTGTCCCAGCTGCGCCAGCTCCGCAAGATGGGATCGATGAAGAAGCTGCTGGGCATGATGCCCGGCATGGGGCAGATGCGCGAGGCCCTGGAGAACTTCGACGAGCGGGAGGTCGACCGCATCGAGGCGATCGTCTGCTCCATGACCCCGGCCGAGCGCCGCGACCTGTCCATTCTCAACGGCTCGCGCCGCTCCCGCATCGCCAAGGGCTCCGGCACCACCGTGCAGGCCGTTAACGAGCTGGTCAACCGCTTCGAGGCCGCCAAGAAGATGATGGAGGCCATGGCCGCAGGCGGCCCGAGTGCGCTGGGCGGTCCCGGTGGCATGCCCGGCATGGGCTCGCTGCCGTCAATGGGCAAGCGTTCGAAGGCCCGCCAGGCGCCGAAGGGCAAGAAGCGCAAGGGTGGCAAGAAGGGGCGCTCCGGCAACCCCGCCAAGGCCGCTCGGCAGGCTCGGGAGGCGGCCGCCGCCCGAGCCCAAAAGGACGTCACCGAATCACCCGCACCCGCACCGGCGGGCTCCGCCTTTGGCCTGGGCCAGTCCGCCGCCGCGGCGCCCAGCTACGGCATCATGCCGGGACAGGGAGCGGCAACCGCGGCGCAGTCGCAGCCGCAGCCGGGCGAAGACGAGGTTGCCGATGCCATGGCCGCCCTGCCGGAGGACCTGCGCCGTCACCTGGGCCTGGGCTGAGGAGCACCGACCTGATCGCGGAGCCCCAGCTCTTGCCGGGCACGTCGGTGACTTCCCCGGTCGCCTCTGTGGGGCTCACTGTGCGGGCATGTAGGCGACAACATCGGAGCCCACGAGGACGAGGATTAGATCATCGCTCATTCGCGCCAGGCCCCGATTCCCGCGGCTAGCCCGTGAGCGCTCCGGGACCAGGGCCTGTCCCGACTCGGTGTCGAGCACAACGGCCCACGCGCTCACCACTGGTCGTGAGCGGATCAACAGGCTGCCTCCATCGGCGGTCAGCATTGACAGGACCTGGTAGGAGGCGCCTTGGAGATAATCATCCATGAGCACACCATCGGGCAGGTCGATCTCGTTGTCGTTCAATATGCATGCAGAGGTGCTTCGGCACTGCAGGATCACATCCGCCCACTCGAAGTCTCCGTCGCGGTAGGCCGCGCGCAGCTGCGCGAGCATTGGCAACCCATCATTGGCGAGCACCACAGTGGGAGGCTCGTTGATGACGGGGAAGGGCTCGCCCTCCTGCCCGCTGGAGGTAATCAGGGTGGCTTGATCCCTGGAGTCGGACAGGCGCAACCAGCCGTCGCGCGCCGGAATGAATACGGAGGGGACCTCGGCGCTTGATGAACTGGCGGGCCAGTTGCCGTGAAGCGAGCCGTCCGCCAGAGACAGCAGGGCGTGGGCACGGGTGCTTCTGGACTCGATGTTCACCTGGGCCAGCAGCAATCCGTCTTCGGTGTTGCCGCCGGGACCGTAGCCGGGGATCGGATAGACCGAGTCCTCCTCGTAGCTCCGCTCCCACCGTTGCGAGGGGGCGCCGCCATTCCAGTCCCAGGCGGAGCACGTGGTGTCTCTGGCTGCGCCATATGCGCTGCGGCAGACGACGGCCACTTCTTCCGCGACGGAGGTGACGTTGCCGCTTTTCCCGGCCCAGGGAGCTTGTGTCAGGTCGCCGGTAGACGGGTCGAGCAGCAGGCGTCTGGCCACCAAGTATCCGCCCCACCACTGGCTGTAATCGTCAAAATACAGCCGGCTGATGTCTTCTCCGTCGTAGTCGTCGCCGGACCTGGTCCAAAGCTGCACGGGACCCGCGTCGGTGAGGCGGTAGCCGGTGACCTGCGCGGGCGTGTCCAGGTATCGGTTGGAGGCGATCACCAGGCAGTCTCCGGCGGAGAACGCCCACCAACTGGGAGTGTTGCGCAGTTCGCCCCGACCGCTGTCCAGGCGCCACTTCTCCGCCCAGCCGGTTGGGAGTGCGGGAGTGTCTAAGACGGTCGTCGTCGAGCAGCCGGTTTGTGCGGGCGGCTCCACCACGGGGTTAACGGTGCGTACCGTTGGGGATGCGGAGCCAGCAGAGATGCTGGTGTCATCCGTGAGTCCGAGTCGCCCTGAGAGGGCGCTGGCGCAGATGATTACCAGGACGGCGGCTGTAACTGCGGTGAGTGCTCGGCGCATCCCGATGTCCTTCGGACCTTGTGGCTTGCGTTTGCCCGAGCCGCGTGGCGACCCGCTTCCGAATGCCCGCGATGGGCCGAGCGGCCTGCGCGGCTGCGTGTTGCCAGGACGCGGCAGGTTGCTGGTCGAAGCTTTCGGCGGCGCTGAACGGGAGGACGCGCCGTTGGCGGTGGAGGGCCGCACGGGACTGGAGCCGATCAGCTCACGCGGTGGCCGGATGGAGGAGGGGGCCCGGGTGGCTGGATGCTGCGACGGGAGAACAGGCTCATGCCCCGAACATTACGGTACGGTCAACCGGGGTGGTGTGCAGTCTCGGAATTGAAAACCTGGGAGGGTTGTGTCCAATTCTTGTGCACGGGTCACCCGCCGTCGCCGCCTGGGGTACTCTCACACCCGCCCCGCCATCCCCGACGGACGGAATCAAGCGTGTCCGCTGCACTTACCGAGGCCCTGTCCGGCTTCGAGAGCTTTGTCTCCGGCAACATCCTGGTCTGGATACTTCTAGGTACCGGCCTGTACCTGACCATAAGCACTCGCGCAGTCCAGCTGCGCCTGTTCTTGCGCGCCGTGCGTCTGGTCGCGCACTCCCGCCACCAGCGCGGCTCCCTGTCCAGCTTCCAGGCCTTCGTGATCGGCCTGGGCGGGCGCGTGGGCACCGGCAATATCGCCGGCGTGGCCCTGGCCGTGACCCTTGGCGGCCCCGGCGCCCTGCTGTGGATGTGGGTGGTGGCGATTCTCGGTATGGCCACCAGCTTCGCCGAGTCGACCCTCGCCCAGGTCTTCAAGGTCCGCAATGCCGACGGCATCTTCCGCGGTGGGCCCGCCTACTACATGCAGCGGGGCATCGGCCGCGGCGCCCTGGGCGGGGGTATGGGCATCGCGTTCGCCGTGATGCTGGTGTTCTCCTACGGGCTCATCTTCCCCATGGTGCAGTCCAACACCATCGCCCTGACCCTGGCCGAGGCCCACGGCGTGAGCACCTCAGTCACGGCTGTCGTGCTGATGGTGCTCACCGCGCCGATCCTCCTGGCTGGCATGCGCGTAGTGGCCAAGGTGACTGAGTGGCTAGTCCCGCTGATGGCCCTGGCCTACCTGGTGGTGGTGCTGGTGGTCATCATCGTCTCGATCGACCGGGTTCCCGGTGTGTTCGCCGACATCTTCGCCGGAGCCTTCAACCTGCGCTCGGGGCTGGCCGGAACCGGCGGAGGCATCTTTGCCACCTTCCTCAACGGCACCAAGCGGGGACTGTTCTCCAACGAGGCCGGCCAGGGCTCCTCCCGAACGGTGCCGCCACCGCCGACGTCGCCCATCCCGTCACCCAGGGCCTGATCCAGGCGCTGGGCGTGTGCGTGGACACCCTGCTGATCTGCACGGCCACGGGGCTCACGATCCTGCTGGCCTCCCCGTCCGTCTATACCCCCGGGATACAGCCCCAGTGGGCCAAGACCACCCTCGTCCAGCATGCGCTGGCCGACGCCGTGCCCGGCAACTGGGTCATCTGGTTCATGAGCTTCGTGGTGCTCACCTTCGCCTACTCCTCGGTCCTGGGGTACTCGGCCTTCGCCGAGATCAATGTCAGCTACCTCGGCGGTGGGCGAGGGGCGGGCGTCGCACTGCGGCTGGCCATGACCGTCGCCACCGGTCTGGGCGCACTCGCCGCACTGGAACTGGCCTGGGTGCTGGCCGACGTCGCCCTGGCGCTGATGACGATCCTGAACCTGGTCGCCGTGCTGTGGCTGTCGCGGTGGGTACTGGCCGCGCTCAAGGACTACGACGCGCAGCTGCGCACGGGAGTCGCCGAGCCGGTGTTCGTCGCTCCCGGGAACCCGCTGCTGCCCGGTGAGCTGGACGGCGACGTGTGGACCGCGGACCGGGCCGTCCTGCGCCAGGAGAGCCTCCACGAAGAGATTTGAGCGCGAGCCCGCTTCCGGCGGGGCAGTAAGGCGCCGCCGGGGCAGGGCATGGCGGGTCGGTGCGGGCGCTGTGGGCGATATCGCACGTAATCCGTGCAGCGCAGGCGGCATGCGGCTGGCACACGGCGGCGTTGCTCTGGCAGAATGCACGGCTGTACTCGACCGTTCCCGGTCCCTCTCCCGGTGCGATCGCGTCTCGCCTTAACCGGCCTCCGCTGCTGTAACCCCACCGGGAGTCGGCATGGGCCAAACCATCGAGAACCAGGAGTTTCACCCAAGTGGCAGTTAAGATTCGCCTCAAGCGCCTCGGCAAGAAGTTCGCCCCCTTCTACCGGGTGGTCGTCGTCGATTCCCGCAAGAAGCGCGATGGTCGTGTCATCGAGGAGATCGGCGTTTACGACCCGATGCAGGAGCCCTCGCTCATTCGCATCGACTCCGAGCGGGCCCAGTACTGGCTCGGCGTAGGCGCGCAGCCCTCCGACGCCGTCTTCAACCTGCTCAAGATCACCGGCGACTACCACACCTTCAAGGGTCTCAAGGGAGTCAAGCCCCGCCTGAAGGTCAAGGACGCCGAGGCCGATGCCGCCGCGAAGCAGGCTGCCGTCAAGGCCGTTGCCGACGATGCCGAGAAGCGCAAGGCTGACGCCGCCGCCAAGCAGGCTGAGGCACAGGCGGCCGCCGCCGAGGAGACGGCCGAGGCCCCGGCCGAGGAGGCCTGACGTGCTCGCCGACGCACTCGAACACCTCGTGCGCGGCATCGTCGACAACCCCGACGACGTCACCGTCACGGCCCGGACGCTGCGACGCGGCGACCTGCTCGAGGTACGGGTCAACCCCGACGACCTCGGCCGCGTGATCGGCCGGTCGGGACGCACTGCGCGCGCCCTGCGCACCGTAGTCGGCGCCCTGGCGGACTCGCCGGTACGTGTGGACGTCGTTGACACGGACCGCCGCTGACGTCGGCGCGAAGTTCTACTAGTGCCGCCGCCCGCATCCCACCTCGGGGTGCGGGCGGCGGCACTGTTGCACGACCCTGGGCGGCACTGCACGACCTTGGTGTGTGTTGCACGACCCCGGGGTGGTCGTGGAACACACACCAAGGTCGTGGAACGCGGCCTGAGGCCGTGTGGTGCCTGCGATGGGGATGCGCGCGGCAGGGGCACACGCGGTAGGTTTAGGCCCGTGCTGCTAACCGTTGCCGTCATTGGTCCCGCCCATGCGCTCAAGGGCGAGGTCCGCCTGGAGATCCGCACCGACGACCCCGAGGGGCGGCTCGCCCCCGGCAGCGTGCTGCCGGCCGAACCCGCGGCCGGGCCGGCCGCCGCGGGGTACCTGACCGTATCCCGCCTGCGCTTCGACGGATCCCGCTGGTTCGCCGCCTTCGCCGAGGCCCGCGACCGCACCGGAGCCGAGGCACTGCGCGGCGTCAAGCTGCTGGTGGAGACCGACGCCGAGGAGCCGGAGGAGGACGACGACGCCTGGTACGCCCACGAGCTGACCGGACTCCGGGCCATCGAGCTCCTGCCCGACCACACCGTGCGGGAGCTCGGCGAGGTCAGCGGCCTGGAACCGGGCGTAGCCCAGGACCGGCTGCTGGTGCGCACCCCCGACGGGCAGGAGGTGGCCGTGCCCTTCGTGGAGGAACTGGTCCCGGAGATCGACCCAGACGCCGGCACCGTGACCATCGACCCGCCCGGTGGCCTGTTTCCCGGTGTGGGTGAGGCCGAGGAGGACCGGTGAGCCGCCCTGCAGCCGCAGCCGGGCCGCAGGCACGCCCGCCTGCCCCGGCATCCCTACGGCTGGATGTGGTGACGATCTTCCCTGAATACCTGCGGGTGCTGGACCTGTCCCTGATTGGGCGTGCCAATGCCGGGGGCCTACTGGACCTGTACGTACACGACCTGCGCGACTGGACCCATGACCGCCACCGCACCGTGGACGACACCCCGGTCGGCGGGGGAGCGGGCATGGTGATGAAGCCCGACGTGTGGGGCGCAGCCCTGGACGACGTCCTCGCCGCCGCCCTGCCCACTGACACGCCGGGAACGGGAGCAGCAGTTGCCGCTCCCACAGCGGGTACCAGCGCCGTGGGCACGCGCACGCCCCGTCGCGTCCTAGTGATCCCCACCCCCTCCGGTGCCCTGTTCACCCAGCGCACCGCAGAGGACCTGGCCGACGCGGACCAGCTCGTATTCGCCTGCGGACGCTATGAGGGCATCGACGCCCGTGTGGCCCAGCACTATGCAGCGAACGGCCTGGAGGTGTGCGAGGTGTCGATTGGCGACTACGTGCTCAACGGCGGGGAGGCCGCTGCGCTGGTCATGATCGAGGCCATCGCCCGTCTGCGGCCCGGCGTGCTGGGCAACCCAGAGTCCGTCGTCGAGGAATCGCATACCGGAGCCGGCCTGCTGGAGTATCCCGTCTACGCCAGGCCAGTCGCCTGGCGCGGCCTGGACCTGGCGGCCACCGAGCCGGAGCTCCTCTCCGGGGATCACGCCCGTGTCGCCCGCCACCGGCGTGACCAGGCGATTGCCCGCACGGCGGCTCGCCGCCCCGACCTGATCGCGCGCGCCGATCCTGCCCTGCTGGACGCCGGCGACCGCGTAGCCCTGGTGCGTAACGGCTGGGTCGCCCCGGCCGGGGCCACCAGGCCGGTACCGCTGGTGATTCGCCCGGCCTTGGAGGACGACCTGGAGCCGCTGGCGGAGTTGGCCGCGAGTACCTTCCCCGATGCCTGCCCGAGCTTCCTTACCGACGCGCAGATCGCCGCTCATATCGCCGTCAACCTCTCACCGCGGCGCCTGGCGGAATGGCTCGCGGATCCACGGGTGGTGCTCACGGTCGCCGAGCTGCCGGACGGCCTGCCGCCAGGGGCGGCCGACAGCGCGGGCCGCGCACCGCTGCCGGCCGGAGCCCTGGTCGGCTACAGCGCCGTGGTGGCCGAGGTCCCTGACGCCGACGGCGCCCTCCCGGTCGGCCTCGATCCGCGTCCACCGTCCGTGACCGTCCCGGCCGGCGCCGACGGCACCGACGGTATGGCCGCGGAGCTGTCCAAGGTGTACGTGGATGCAGGCCTGCGCGCCTCCGGGATAGCGGCCGCCCTACTCGCCGAGTGCATTTGCGACGCGGACACCATGGGCGCCACCACCTTGTGGCTGGGCACCAATGACGCTAACCGGCGCGCCCAGAAGGCGTACCGGCGCGCCGGCTTCCGCAAGGTGGGCACGCGCACCTACCAGGTAGGCGGCAGCCGCTGCCGCGACGTGGTCATGGCCCTGGACCCGCGCGGTGCGGCGCGCGTGAAATCCAGCACGTGACCCGGTTCGCCTGTATAGCGGAGCAACGCCTGTGGCAGACTGGACCGGCCTCGGGCCTCGAACCGCCTCTGCCACTGGGGAGGCGGCCAGGAGCAGGACCCGGAGGCGCCAGAACGCGGCATTCGTCGTCGGCCGGTACCCCGGTCGGGCGGGTCCGCCTGTTAAGCGCCCGCTGACCAGTGGCACGGACGTGGAGAGAATCAATGACCAACCTGATCGACCAGATCAACGCCGCCTCTGTGCGCGACGACATCCCGAAGTTCCGGGCCGGTGACACCCTCAGGGTCCACGTGCGAGTCGTAGAGGGCTCCCGCACCCGCGTCCAGGTCTTCCAGGGCGTGGTGATCGCCCGCAAGGGCTCCGGCGTGTCGGAGACCTTCACGATCCGCAAGGTCTCCTTCGGTGTTGGCGTGGAGCGCACCTTCCCGGTGAACACGCCGACCATTGAGAAGATCGAGGTCGTCACGCGCGGAGACGTGCGCCGGGCCAAGCTGTACTACCTGCGCAACCTGCACGGCAAGGCTGCGAAGATCAAGGAGTACCGCGCCAACTGACGGCTCGGCCTTCTCCGAGCCCTGGTGCCCGGGGCCTGCGGGTCCCGGGCACCGGCTTATCCCCGTCCCGACTCTGAAACCGTCCAGCCACTAATGCGAGAGGGAAACGGTGACAGCACCGCAGGAAGACGCCGTCGAGCTGCCTGACGCCAGCACCCCTGTCCCGGTGGCTTCCGAGGAACGCACCCGCGGGGTGGACAGCGCCGAGACACCGGATGATGCCGACGCCGGCGCGCTGCCGCCCTCCTACCGGCCGGTGCGCCGGCCCAAGCCCCTGGCCGCGCCCGCACGCGCAGGTGCTGAGCCCGCCGAGCCGCGGCGCCGCGGCTCAACCCTGCTGATCGTGCTGGCGGTACTGGTCGTAGTCGCCCTGGTCAAGACCTTCGTGGTCCAGATCTTCGGGATCCCCTCCGGCTCGATGGAGGACACCCTGCGGGAGGGCGACCGGGTGGCCGTGACCATGTACGACTCCGGCGACGTCGACCGCGGCGACATCGTAGTCTTCTCCGACCCGGACAACTGGCTCACGGTCACCGAGCCCACCGGTCTGCGGGGATTGGTACAGGACACGCTCATCTTCCTGCACCTGCTGCCCGAGAATACCGGCCACTACCTGATCAAGCGCGTCATCGGCGTGGGCGGGGACCACATTGTGGCCGACGGCAACGGCTCATTGTCGATCAACGGCGTCGAGGTCGACGAGCCCTACCTGAAACCTGGCCGCTCCGCCTCCGATGTCGCCTTCGATGTCACTGTCCCCGAGGGCTACGTGTGGGTAATGGGGGACAACCGCTCCAACTCGGCCGACTCCCGCTTCCACCAGGACGACGTTAACGGCGGGTTCGTCCCCCTGGATGACGTGGCCGGGATCGCCAAGATCGTGCTCTGGCCCTCCTCGCGCTGGTCCACCCTCTCCGACGGCGGTGCCTTCGACGCCGTGCCCGATGCCACCACTAGCACCGGCGCCCAGCCGTGAGCCCCGTCCGTATCCTCCCGGATCGTGAGCTGGAGGCCCGGCTCCTGGCCGAGTTCGAGCTGGTCGGCGGCATGGATGAGGTGGGGCGCGGGTCCCTGGCCGGGCCCGTCAGCGTCGGCCTGGCCATCGTCTCCCGCGATACGGCTCCCGTATTTCCCCCGGGGCTGGCCGATTCCAAGCAGCTGACGCCCCGACGTCGGGAGGCGCTTGTGGCGCCCTGCCGCGGCTGGGTGGCCGACTACGCCGTCGCCCATGCAGCTCCGGCGGAGATAGACGCGTTGGGTATCCTCGGCGCCCTGCGCCTGGCCGGGCAAAGAGCCCTGGCGCAAGTGGAGGCACGAGGTCACCTGCCCGGCGCCCTCATCCTGGACGGCACTGTTGACTGGCTGCGCGGCCAATCCCGCCCGGCCGCACCGGCCTGCGCCGGGGAGAAGGAGGCGGCCCCGCTGCCGGAGGTGCACACTCGGGCCAAAGCGGACGCCCACTGCGCCGTCGTCGCAGCGGCCTCGGTAATGGCGAAGGTTGAGCGTGATGCGCTCATGACCGCCCTGCCCGACCCCGGCTACGACTGGGCGCGCAATAAGGGCTACGCCTCACCCGCCCACATCGAGGCACTGGCCCGGCTGGGCGCCAGCGACTTGCACCGCCGCTCCTGGCGCCTGCCCGGACTGGAGCGCTTCACCGCCGGGTAGGTGGGGTGCCCGAGCCGATGGGTATCAGGCGGTGAGTGCGAGCGCCTCCTACGCGTCTGCTAGCGCGCGGGCCGATCCCCGGCTGTGGCCGACGCGCCCTTTGCGCTTCCTGTCGGATGGGACGCCCATTGGGCATGATGACCGGGTGAGTGCTGAAGATCTGGAGTCGTATGAGAACGACTTGGAGCTCGACCTGTACCGCGAGTACCGCGACGTCATCTCCCTGTTCTCCTATGTCGTCGAGACGGAGCGCCGCTTCTACCTGGCCAACGCCGTGGACGTGCAGGTGCGCACCAACGGCGGGGAGGTGTTCTTCGAGCTGACCCTTGAGGACGCCTGGGTCTGGGACATCTATCGCGCCAGCCGCTTCGTGAAGTCCGTGCACGTGGTCACCTTCAAGGACGTCAATGTTGAGGAGCTGACCAAGCCGGAGATCGACGTCCCCTCCTGACGCTGTCGGCCTCGGCTGATCATCCGCGAGACGTGGGCCTGCGAGCTGCCGTCTGTAGCCGCCGCCACACCCCATTGCCCGGCTCCGCCGAGGCGTGTGCTCGTCCCTTGCGTACGCGTTCGCCTCCGACGACGCGTCCTGGAGCTTTCCCCGCGCCGACTCCGCTGAAGACTCGAAAACACGTGCCTGGGGCGGGAGCCTTGGCGGGAGACGTAAGTCAGGGGGCGCGGAGGCGGTCACCGTGCATCAGGCCGCGCGTACTTAGCGGTGCGCTCACTCAGCCGGGACTTCACCGGCGTCCACAGGCACTGTTCGCGCACCCCCAGTCCACAGGGCTCAAACCGCCCGCTGGCCCCCGTCACGCCGCGCGGGCACGCTGGTGTCGGAGGTTAAGCCATGTCAACCGCACCGAACGCCGCACAGTCCCAAGCCGAATACTTTGGCGGACCCGTGATGCCGACCGCCCCGCCGTCCCCGGCCGCCGCACTGCCATCCGCGGCGGTTGCCCCGCCGGACGATCCAGGCTCCGAAGGGTCGCCCGGGACTGACTCCCGCCGTCTGATCGGCCAGCGTGGAGAGGCCATCGCGGCCCGCTACCTCACTGACTTGGGCTGGCGCATCCTGGATCGCAACTGGAGGCCCGGCCCGGGTCTGCGCGGCGAGATCGACGTCGTCGCCCTGGAGCCACGGCCGACGGGACCCGGTGTACTCGTGATCGTGGAGGTCAAGACCCGTACCTCTGCCGTGGCCGGTCCGCCCGCGGCCGCCGTCGGCCCGCTGAAGCTGCTTCGCCTGCGCTCGCTTGCCGTTGCCTGCGCTGCCGCACACTCCGTACCGCATTCGGCCCTGCGCCTGGATGTGGTCTCCGTCGAGTTGCGCGCTGGCCGTCCGGCCCTGCTGCGGCACCATCGTGGGGTGGGGGACTGATGGGACTGGCACGCGCCCTCGCAGTCACCCTGACCGGACTGGCGGGGCACCTGGTGGAGGTTGAGGCTCATTCCGCCCATGGCCTGCCCGGGTTCACGCTTGTTGGATTGCCTGATACAGCCGTGCGCGAATCGCGTGAACGTGTCCGCGCAGCCTTGTCCACGTGCGGTGTTACCTGGGGTGAGCACCGTCTCACGGTGAATCTCTCCCCGGCCGACCTACCCAAGTCCGGTACCGGATTCGACCTGGCTCTGGCCCTGGCGGTACTGGGCGCGCGCGGTCAATTGCCCGAGCGCGCCGTGAACCACATGGCTCGCACCGTATACATCGGGGAACTCGGACTGGACGGATCCGTTCATCCGGTGCGTGGCATCCTGCCGGCTGTTCGCGCCGCCGCCGACGCCGGGGTGACCGAGGTGGTGGTCGCCGCCGGCGCAGGCAGGGAGGCGGCCCTGGTGCCGGGCGTGGATGTCACCGCCGTCAGCCATATCGGCGAGCTGCTGGAACGCTACGGCGGGAAGCTGCACGGAAGGTCCCGGGAGCTCATGCGCCGCGCCCATCGGCAGGCAGCTGCGCAGGCCCACCGGCCGCCAGATGCACCCGTGCCGATGCGGGAACCGGATCTGGCCGATGTCGTCGGTCAGACGCAGGCGCGCCGTGCCTTGGAGGTGGCGGCTGCCGGCGGGCACCACCTCCTGCTGGTAGGCCCGCCCGGGGCAGGCAAGACCATGCTTGCCGAGCGCCTGCCCTCCATCCTCCCGCCCCTTGACCCTGAGGACGCTGTCACCGTCACCTCGATCCACTCGCTGGCCGGTACCTTCAACGCCGACGCCGGGCTGCTCGCCCGCCCGCCGCTGCGGGCGCCCCATCACACCGCCACCCGGGCGGCGGTGGTCGGTGGAGGCTCCGGGGTCCCCCGCCCGGGAGACGTCTCGTTGGCACACCGTGGCGTGCTGTTCCTGGATGAGGCCCCCGAGTTTCCTGCCGGTGTGCTCGACTGCCTGCGTCAGCCCCTGGAGTCTGGCTATGTCACGATCGACCGGGTTGGGGGACGCGCCACCTACCCGGCGGCCTTCCAGCTGGTGTTGGCCGCCAATCCCTGTCCCTGCGGGCGCGCCACCGGCCGCGGCCTGGAGTGCACCTGCACCTCCTTGCAACGGCGCCGCTACTTCTCCCGCCTGTCCGGCCCTCTGCTGGACCGGGTGGACATTCAAGTGGAGGTTGCGGCGGTTACCGCCGATGAGCTTGCCGCCACGGGAACTGGTGAGTCCAGTGCCGTGGTTGCCGGTCGCGTCGCCGAGGCTCGGGCACGGGCTGCTCGGCGGCTGGCGGACACGCCGTGGCGCCTGATGGGGGAGGTGCCCGGCGGCTGGCTGCGGTCGCCCGCATCCGGAACCGACCCCTCCCTGCTCGCCCCGCTTATGACCGCCCTGGACCGCGGTGACCTGTCCCTGCGGGGCGTGGACCGCGTGCTGCGGCTGGCCTGGACCCTGGCCGACCTCGGTTCCCGTCCCGCCCCCACCCCCACAGACATCGGTGCCGCCCTGGCACTGCGCACGAGAGGAGCACGTCCATGAGCGAGCCCGTACCCGTATCCGACTCGGCGCCCACGGTGGAGTCCGCAGCGGACCCCGGCACAGGCACTCGCCCGCTGCCCGGTACCGCCGCCGGGCAGGCCGAGACCTTAGCCCGGGCGACCTGGTCGCGGCTGGCCGAGCCCGCTGACGCCCACGCCTGCGCCCTGGTTGGCGGCCTCGGCGCGACCGGGGCGCTGGCCTGGCTCACTCAGGAGGCGCTGGATGCCGACGGCCGACCCCGGCCCGCACCGCGTCCGCCGCTGCCGCCCCGTGGGGATGCCGGCCGTGCCAGCGCCGACTGGGCCGTGGCCGCCGGCCGCTGGGCGCCGCGCCTGCGGGGCCTGGACATCCGCCGCGAGTTGGACGTGCTGGAACGCTTGGGCGGTAGCCTGATTCTGCCCGGCGACCCGTGGTGGCCGACGGGGCTGAACGACCTGGAGCGCCCACCCCACTGCCTGTGGGTCCGCGGCGATCCCGCCCTGCTCGTTTCCCGCTGTAGTACCGAGCAGGTTGGCGACGTTGCTCTTGACACACCACGAATGCGTGAGGACCTGGTGCCCGCCGGGCCGGGCACGGGGCGCGCACTCGCCCTGGTCGGGGCGCGCGCCTCCACCGACTACGGCGAGCGCGTGACCACCGATATGGCCAGTGGCCTGGCGGCAGGGGGAGTCGTGGTCGTCTCCGGGGGCGCCTTCGGCATTGACGCCGCCGCCCACCGTGGTGCCCTGCGTACCGGCGCCACCGTGTCCGTGTCCGCCGGGGGAGTGGATCGTCTCTACCCGGCCGGCAACGCCGACGTGCTGGAGGAGGTCATAGCCAATGGGGCCCTGGTGGCGGAGGTACCGCCCGGCTGCCAGCCCGGCCGCCACCGCTTCCTGACTCGCAACCGGTTGATTGCCGCCATGAGCGACGCCACGGTCATCGTGGAGGCCGCCTGGCGTTCCGGAGCCCTGTCCACCGCCCACCACGCCATGGAGGTAGGCAGACCGGTGGGGGCCGTGCCGGGACCGGTGACCTCGATGGCCTCGGTGGGCTGCCATCGGCTGCTGCGCCAGGGGGCCGTCTGTGTCACCGATGCTGACGAGGCACTGGAGCTGGTCGCACCCCTGGGGACCACCGACCCCGACGGCTGCAAGGCCGAGGACCCGGCCAATGCGGGATCCGGGCTGCTCGATGGCCTGGATGGGCCTGCGGCTGTAGTCATGGATGCGCTGCCGGCCCGCGCCGATGCCAGCGTGGAATCGGTCGCGCGTGCGGCGGGGCTGAGCGAGCACGAGACCATCGCCGCCCTGGGACTGCTGGAGCTCGAAGGCCGGGTGGAGCGCCGTGGTGCCGCCTGGCGCCGCGCCCGCGGGCGCCGGTGAGTGCGGTGCCCGTTTGCATCGGGCGTCGAGCCGATTGCGCGCGCCTGCCCCAGGCCTTGCTCCGATATGCCTCAGCGCCCGGCGCCGCAGCGGGACAGAACCACGCAACCTGGATTAAGCGGAGGGCCTGTGCGGCTTTTCGTGTTTGTGGGTGTGGGGGTTTGAGCTGGGGCTGTCGGTGTTGGTTGTGCTCGGGGCCCTGTTTGACGAGAACCGGCCCATCAGGTGGTTGTGTTCGGGTGTAGGAGGTCGTCCTCGTCAGCCCGAGAACGACCCCCGCGCGGCGAAAACGTCCTCGCCAACCCGAAAACGTCCCCAGCGCGGCGAAAACTGGACTGGAGGGTTGTTTTCGGACTTGGGGGATGGCTGTCGTTCCCCGTGATCTGATAGTTAGGATGGTGGATGTGACTAAGGCGAAGTACTCCGAGGAGTTTCGTGAGCAGGTTGCTCGCGAGGTGGTGGATAAGGAGCGGTCGATCGCGTCGGTCGCGGCCTCTTATGGTTTGGTGGCGCAGACCGTGGGCAACTGGGTCGCTAAATACAGAAAGCAGCACGCCGGCGCCCGGGAGCAGAAGGAAGCCACGGATGCGGAGGAGTTGGCCCGGCTGAAGGCGGAGAACTATAAGCTTCGGATGGAGAATGAGTTCCTAAAAAAAGCGGCGGCCTTCTTCGCGAAGGAGCAAGAGTGACTCGCATCTACGAGTTCATCCACAGCGAGGAAGGCAACTACCCGGTCGCCTGGATGTGCCAGTGGGCGAAGGTCTCCAAGTCCGGTTACTACAACTGGCTGAGCAGGCCCGAATCGGCCACCGCGATCCGCAGAAAGGAGCTCGGTGTGCTTGTTGAGAAGATCTTCGCCGAGTCCGGTGGTACCTACGGGTACCGTCGGGTGGTTGCCACCCTGGACTGGCAGGGGGTGCCGGCCGACCCCGGCACGGTCAGGTCGATCATGCGGGAGCTGGGCTTGAGGGCCGCGCGGCCGCGCCGGAAGGTCCGTACTACGGTTCCAGCGGAGGACCTGGATGAGCGGCCTGATCTGGTGTGCCGTGACTTCACCGCGCCCGCTCCGGGGGTCAAGTGGTGTGGGGATATCACCTACATTCCTACTTGGGCGGGGTTCGTGTACCTGGCGACGGTATTGGACTGTTGCACAAAGAAGGTGGTGGGGTATGCGTTGGCGGATCATATGCGCACCGAACTGGTCTGTGAGGCGATTGATATGGCGGCCCGCAACTGCAAGCCGACCCGTGGGGTGACGATCTTCCATTCTGACCGCGGGTCGCAGTACACCTCCCAGGCCTTCGCCGACCACCTGGCCTCTTATGGGATTCGGCCGTCGGTGGGGCGTACGGGGGTGTGTTGGGACAACGCGTGGGCGGAGTCGTTCAACGCGACATTGAAGAATGAGCGCGTGTATCGTATGGTCTACCCCACGCGGGATAAGGCGATAAGGGATGTGGCGGCGTGGATTGAATTGACCTATAATCAAAGACGTTTGCACTCGGGGATCGGGTACCGCACACCCAACCAGTTCGAACGCGAGCTACAGCAGGCCGCCACCCCGAAAGCAGCCTGACAAACACACAACAACACCGTGTCCAAAAACACCCAGCATTCCAAACGTCCTCGTGCGCCCGAAACCCTCCACGATGTGGAGGGTGTGGGGCGAATGAGGTCGTATTCGGCCAGCGCGGGTTAGTCGAGTACGACCTCACACGCCCGAGAACGACCTCGTCATCCCCGAAACGACCCGCTGCGCCCGGTCGAGTACGACCTCGCCAGCCCGAGAACGTCCCCCACGCGGCGAAAACGTCCTCACCAGCCCGAGAACGTCCTCATTAGCCCCGAAACGACCCGCTGCGCCCGGTCGAGTATGACCTCGTCGGCCCGAGAACGTCCTCCGTGTGGCGAAAACGTCCTCGTGGGCCCGAAACCCTCCACGATGTGGAGGGTGTGGGGCGAATGAGGTCGTATTCGGTCGGCGTCGGGTGGTCGACTACGACCTCACACGCCCGAAAACGACCTCGTCATCCCCGAAACGACCCGCTGCGCCCGGCCGAATACGACCTCACCAACCCGAGAACGTCCCCCGGTGGCGAATACGTCCTCGTGGGCCCCAAAACGACCTCCGCGCGGCGAAAACGACCTCGCCAGCCCGAGAACGTCCCCATCAGCCCGAGAACGACCCTCGAGCGCGATCGCCACACCACACTCCCCACCCGCCGCGCCGCCGGGACACGCACGCCATACACCACTCGCCGAACCGCTGCCGATCCACCCACCAAACCCCCAAACGCGAACAGCCGGTTTTGCTTGGTATTTCGGTGTTCTTGGTTTTGGGTTGGTGGGGGTTGGCCAGCTCCAGCGTGCGCCGCGGGGGTTGCGGCACGCTGGAGGTGGTTGGGCTGGTTCTCGGCTTGTGCGCTTTCCGCGTGATTACGCCGTTTCTGTGGAAGCGTACTCGGAGTGAGCGTGCGGCGCGTGCTCGTGCCGGGCCGGATCTGCCCGTGCGGCGCAAGCAGGCCACCGCCGACTCCGCCCGCCCGTGGGCTCCGCCCTGGTCCTAGGCGCCGCGGCGCGCAGTGGTAACCGGATGCTCCCCTGTCTCAACGGCCGATGTCGCGGCGCGACAGGGCCATACAGGCAACTGCTACCAGCAGGGCGCTGAGCCCCCACAGTAGTGCCAGGCCGCCCCAGTCAAAGCCATTGCTCAGAGGGCGGTCGCCGAATGCCCAGTAATAGGGTGACAGGTGCGCAAGCCAGTCCAGACCGGTGGACATGCCGGAGACTGCGTTTAGTGCATAGCCGAGCGCAGCCACCGTGGCGCCGGCACCGAGCGACCAGGCACTCCGTCCCGTCAGCGCGCCGACCGCCAGCGCGGAAGTTCCACAGAGCACGGCGAGACCCGCCCAGGAGGCGGTAGCAGCCAGCACATTGGCGGTGGACAGCCCCAGCTCTGCGACTGGGTTGAGCGCCAGCAGCACAGCCACTGTGACGAAGGAGAGCCCGAGCACCCGTAGAACCAGTGCGGCTGCGGTCTGGGCCGCGTACTGCACGCGGCCCACGGCGTGGGCGAGCGTGAGCTCCAGGCGTCCGCTCTCCTCCGCGCCCGCGATGAGGTGCGCGCCCCAGGCGGTGGCGGCGATGGCTGCAAGGACGAATCCGAGCAGACCGAAGAAGGTCGCCTGGGCATAGCCCGCACCCGTGGCGATCTGGTCGTATCCCAGGACGGACACGAGCTCTGCGGGCAAGGCGTCGAGGATGTCCGCGAGTTCGGGCGTCTGCAACGACGGGTAGACCGGCAGGTACAGCGCCAGCACCGCCGCGAGTGCAACGCTCCAGCCGAGCAGCGAGCGGGCGCCCTCGGCGAGGTGCCGACGCAGTATCGGCGCGGTGGCGCGGGGTCGGGAGGCCGCCGGTCGGGAGGGGATCATGCGGGGTCCTCTTGGGCGTACAGGTTGAGGATCGACTCCTCCAGATCGGGTTCTTCGATCGTGAGCTCCTGAACCGTGAATCGTGACAGGCCCTTGACGAGCTCGTCCGCCGGTCCGCGGAACGTTCCCTGAATGCGCAACTGATTGCCCGGTGCCGGCTCAATCTGCAGATCACTCAAGATCCCGGGATCTGCCAGGCCGACGCGAATCTCCTGCGCGGTCACCTCACTGAGCACCGCGCGCACTCGGGACACGGCCGCCGGACGCAGGGTGGAGACCTCGCCCTCGGCCACAATGCTCCCGCGGGACAGCACGGCGGCCGCATCCGCGGCATGCTGGATCTCGCTGAGGATATGAGAGCTGAGCAGCACGGTTCGCCCGGCGTCGCGCGCCTCGCGCACCAGGCCCAGGAACTCGCGCTGCATGAGCGGGTCCAGGCCGCCGGTCGGCTCATCGAGGATTAACAGCTCGGGGGAGTGCATGAACGCCTGGATCAGCCCGAGCTTCTGCCGGTTTCCCTTAGAAAGTGACCGCACCGGACGACTCAGGTCAAGGTCGAGGCGTTCGGCCAGGCCCTCGATCCGACCTGGGGCGACCGGACCACTGAGCTCGGCCAGGTGGCGCAGTAGTGCGGCGCCGCTGGTGCGCTCGCCGAGGTTGAGCTCGCCCGGCAGGAAGCCGATCCGGCGGCGCAACTGTGGGCGGTCGGTGGCGGGCGAGGCACCGAGCACCGAGATAGTGCCACTGGTGGGGCGCATGATGCCGAGCAGCATGCGCAGCACCGTGGTCTTCCCCGCCCCATTGGGACCGATCAATCCGTACACGCAGCCGCGCTCCACCTGTAGATCGATCCCCCGCACCGCGTGCACGTCCCCGAACCGCTTGTGTAGCGCATGGGTAGCAACAACTGCCGACATGAGTCCTCCCGAGCCGATGGCGTGTGCCCATTCGGCACCCGGCGGGGGTGCACGTACAAGTACGCTACGGAGGCAATATGGCAGGGGCAAGGCCGGTCCGTGAGCCGGACACCGGGCCTGTTCACGTGTTCCCCGGCTTGTCAGGGGAGAAAAATGTCCGAATCCGGGACAAACGCCTGCCGCCGGTCCAGTCGCCAATCTTGAAGCCGCATGATTCCAACGACTCAGAAATCGAGGGCCGGTGTTCCAAGGCCATTTGCCCCCAATAGTGACAATGCCGGTCGCGGCACCGCTCTCGCGGACCGAGCCGCGTCCCACCCACATCCTCAAACCAGAAGAGTCACTAGACTGGTGACGTGCGCGCGGATTCCCAGGCTGGTCAGGCATCCTCTGCGCCCGGGGCGGTGGGGCGGCAGATGAGGTCGGAGGCCGCGAGTGGGTGCGCCACCCGAGCCGAGCTGCTGGACGCATTCGCCCGCTACCTGGACCTGCAGCGTGGCCTGTCGGTGCACACGGTGCGCGCCTACCTCGGTGACCTGGCGGAGCTGCTGACCTTCCTGGGCGTCGGCGAGGAAGACGACGAACCCGTGGGACCCGCCCTCGGCACCCTGGACCTGCCGGACCTGCGCGCCTGGCTGGCCACCATGTCCGCCGACGGCGCGGCCCGCGCCACCCTGGCCCGCCGCGCCGCCGCCTGCCGCACCTTCTCCAACTGGGCCTACCGCAGCGGACTGCTGCAGGCCGACGTCGCCGCCCGCCTGCGCTCGCCCCGCGCCGACGCTCGCCTGCCCGCCGTGCTCACCCCCGCGCAGGCCGCCGCCCTGCTGGATGCGGCGGCCGACGCCGTCGCCGCAGCCGGGGACACAGCCGGCGACGACGCCGATGCCGGCATGGCCAGGGCGCTGGCACTGCGCGACCGGGCGATTCTGGAGGTGCTGTACGCCACCGGCGTGCGTGTTTCCGAACTGTGCGCCCTGAACCTGGGGGACGTGGACGCCGCGCGTCGCACCATGCGGGTCTTGGGCAAGGGCGACAAGGAGCGCACGGTGCCCTACGGCGGGCCCGCCGCCGCGGCCCTGGAGGACTGGGCGGACGTGCGGCCTGCCGTAGCCGCCGCCGACGCCGGGGCGGCCCTGTTCCTGGGCGCCCGCGGTCGCCGCATCGGGCCGCGGGCCGTACGCGAGATTGTCCACCGCACGGCCGCCAGCGCCGGCGTGCCGGACCTGGGCCCCCACGGTCTGCGCCACTCCGCGGCCACCCACGTGCTCAGCGGGGGAGCGGACCTGCGCAGCGTGCAGGAACTGCTGGGGCACTCCTCGCTGGCCACCACCCAGCGCTACACGCACGTATCCGCCGAGCGCCTGCGCGCCGCCTACGCCCAGGCCTTCCCGCGGGCCTGACGGCAGAGCCCACCGAGCCGGCGAGGCCGACCCCGGCCGACAGAGTTCCGGGAGGGGCGGCGGGTCGGGCTGCAATCAGCTCAGCGGCTTCAGGCGTATCACCGCGGGCTGAAGCAGGCGCAGCGGGTTGACGTAGGTCTTCGGGCCGGTGCGGGCACCCCAGTGCAGGGCATCGGCGCCGTCGGCGCGGTGACCGGGCTGCAGCGTGCCGATCACTTGGCCGCGCGCTACGGCCTCGCCGGCCTTGACGCAGGGGTCCACCGGCTCATAGGTGGTGCGGATGCCGTCGGCGTGGTCGATGGACACCACCGGCCGTCCGGCCACCATCCCCGCGAAGGCGACCGTCCCGTCCGCGGCCGCCAGCACCTGCGATCCCGCCGCCAGCGCCAGGTCCACGCCCCGGTGCCCGGAGCCCCATACCACTGCCGGCGGATCGAAGTCGGCCAGCACCGTCGTCGCCATGCCCGTCGGCCAGGCGTAGCGCACCCTTGTGGCCACGACCCCGAGCAGCGGCCCCGCGGGTTCCGCCGCGGTCCCGGCCGCAAAGGCCTGCGGCGGCTTCGGGTCGCCGCCCCGCCAGGCCATGACCACTGGCCGTGGTGCGGCCCCGGCTGCTGCCGCGGGTGCGGCTGGCGTCGGCGCCAGGGCCAGGGCGGTGCCAACGGCCGTTGTGGCGACGGCCACGGCCAGGCTCCGGGCCGACCGGCGCCACCCGCCCGGGCGCGGAAGCCCCGTCTCACGGCGGGAGCGGGCGTCCACAGTGGCGCCATCGGGCCGGGTGGTAGCGCGCTCGCTGCTGCCTTCCGGGTCGGCGGCTGCGGTGGGGACGCGTGGAGTGGAGTCGTTGGCGCCGGGGGCGGTTGCTGTGAAGTTGCTCATGACCTCAGGGTGCGTCGGTGCGCGGCGGAGCGCATCTGCGCGACCGTCCGCCTGTGAATAACTGGCCTGGTTGCCTGCTTCCAACCGGGCCTGTGGACACCGGTGCGCTGCCCCCGCCGACGAGTCGGCCATGGCTGCACTAGGTCGGCCGGGGGCTTGGGAGCGGCGGGGGTCAGATACCCGCTGGCGCTGCAGTGGTGCTGTGATAACCTCGCGCCCGCAGCCCTGCGCGGGCTCGGAGCATTCTGCCGGGCCGGTGCGAGGCTGACTTCGCGTGTCCGCGCCCGCTCCGCCATCGGTGGGGCGGGAACGTCCTTTCGGGCGCCATGGCCGAGGTCCCGCACTGCGCAAGCACTGCAGGTGGCCGGGCGCCGCGGGCACCAGGCCCCATGCCCGGGCTCCGGGCAGCCGCGCCCCGCCCACGGGGCCTCCGGTCAACGGGGAGCAACCAACCATAAACGGGCGACCCGGCCGAGCCGCGGGCGTCCCCAGACCTGCGCGCCCGCCGGGCGCGCCTGAAAGGACCCTCATGGCGATTGTGACCATGCGCCAGCTGCTTGAGAACGGTGTCCACTTCGGCCACCAGACTCGCCGTTGGAACCCCAAGATGAAGCGGTTCATCCTCACGGAGCGCAACGGCATCTACATCATCGACCTGCAGCAGTCGGTTGACGGCATCAACACCGCCTACGACTTCATCAAGGAGACTGTCGCCCGCGGCGGCAACATCCTGTTCGTCGGCACCAAGACCCAGGCGCAGGCCGCCGTGGCCGAGCAGGCGCAGCGTGTCGGCATGCCCTACGTCAACCAGCGCTGGCTGGGCGGCATGCTCACCAACTTCGCCACCGTGCGCGGGCGCCTGGACCGTATGAAGGAACTCGAGCAGATCGACTTCGACGACGTGGCCGGCTCCGGCCGCACCAAGAAGGAACTGCTCATGATGCGCCGCGAGAAGGACAAGCTCGTCAAGACCCTCGGCGGCATCCGCGACATGGCCAAGCCGCCGGCCGCCATCTGGGTGGTGGACACCAAGAAGGAGCACCTGGCCATCTCCGAGGCGCAGAAGCTGGGCATCCCCGTGGTAGCCGTGCTTGACACCAACTGCGACCCCGACGAGGTCACCTACGCCGTCCCCGGCAATGACGACGCCATCCGCTCCGTCACCCTGCTGACCCGCATCATGGCCGATGCCGTCGCGGAGGGGCTGGTCTCCCGGTCCGCCGGCCGCGCCCGCACCGGTGAGGAGGCCGAGGTTCCCGCCGCCGAGGCGGAGCCGCTGCCCGAGTGGGAGGCGCAGCTGCTGGCCGGCGCCGAGAACGCCGACGCCGCCGCGAGCGAGGAGCCTGCCGCGGCCACCGTGAGTGAAGCCCCGGCGGCTCCCTCGGATAGCGAGCCTGCTCCCGCCGAGCAGGCCTGATTCCAGTAGCCGCCCGTTCACTCCAATCTCAGCAATTTCAGGAGATATCCATGCCCAACTACACCACCGCTGACATCAAGGCGCTGCGCGAGAAGACCGGCGCCGGCATGCTCGACGTCAAGAAGGCGCTCGACGAGGCGAACGGTGACGCCGAGAAGGCCATCGAGATCATTCGCGTCAAGGGCCTGAAGGGCATCGCCAAGCGCGAGGGTCGTTCCGCCTCCGCCGGCCTGATCGCCGCCAAGGTGGTCGACGCCGACGGGGCCCAGGTGGGCGTCCTGGTGGAGATCAACGCCGAGACCGACTTCGTGGCCAAGAACGAGAAGTTCCTCGACTTCGCCGAGAAGGTCCTCTCCGCCGCCATAGACTCCGGCGCCGAGACCGCCGAGGCGCTGGCCGAGGTCGCCGTCGACGGCACCACTGTCAAGGAGCTCACCGACTCCATGCAGGCCGTCATCGGCGAGAAGATCGTCGTGCGCCGCGTCGGCCGCCTGGCCGCCGACCACGTCGAGCTGTACCTGCACCGCACCAACCCCGACCTGCCCGCGCAGGTGGGTGTGCTGGTCGGTACCGACGCCGCGGCCGGCGAGGTCGCCCACGACGTCGCCATGCACGTGGCCGCCTACTCCCCGCTGTACCTGGACCGCGACTCCGTCCCGGCCGAGGTCGTGGACAAGGAGCGTGCCATCGCCGAGGAGACCACTCGCGCCGAGGGCAAGCCGGAGAAGGCCATCCCGAAGATCGTCGAGGGCCGCATGAACGGCTTCTACAAGGAGAACTGCCTGGTGGACCAGGCCTACGCCAAGGACCCCAAGACCACGGTCGGCAAGGTCATCGCGGCTACCGGCGGCAAGCTGACCGGCTTCGTCCGCTTCCGCGTCGGCGCCTGAGTCTTAAGGCGACAATCCCCGGCACTCCCGCACGCTGCGGGGTGCGTGCGGTGGGGCCCGTGAGCACTGCGCTCACGGGCCCCACCGCTGTTCTCCGAGGCTGACGTGCGACCCGGTCCGCTCATCGCCGACGGAGGACGGCTACGGCACGGTAGGCTGTGCCGAGCGCTGACGCGCGAGCCGCCGAACCGTCCGCACCCCGCCAGGAGGCAATACGCATGAGTGAGTCCCCAGAACGCGACGATCGCATCGCTCACGGCACGCACCCCCGTCGGGTGCTGCTCAAGCTCTCCGGCGAGGTGTTCGGCGGAGGATCGGTGGGCCTGGACGCCGATGTCGTCGCCGACGCCGCCGGGCAGATCGCCACCGCCATCAAGCAGGGCGTGCAGGTGGCAATCGTCGTCGGCGGCGGGAACTTCTTCCGCGGCGCGGAACTGTCCGCCCGTGGCATGGACCGCGCCCGTGCCGACTACATGGGCATGCTCGGGACGGTGATGAACGCCCTGGCGCTGCAGGACTTCATCGAGAAGGCCGGAGTGCCGGCGCGCGTGCAGTCAGCGATCACCATGACCCAGGTGGCCGAGCCTTACATCCCGCTGCGCGCCATCCGCCACATGGAGAAGGGCCGTGCTGTGGTGTTCGGAGCCGGAGCGGGCATGCCCTACTTCTCAACTGACACCGTCGCCGCCCAGCGCGCACTGGAGACCCACTGCGACGAGCTGCTGGTTGGTAAGAACGGGGTCGACGGCGTGTACACCGCCGATCCGCGCCGCGATCCCAACGCCGTCAAGCTAGACCGGCTCACCTACGGTCGCGCCCTGGCCGACGGGCTGCAAGTGGCCGACGCCTCGGCCTTTGCGCTCAGCCGTGATAATGCGCTGACGATGCGCGTGTTCGGCATGGGCGAGTCGGGAAACATCACCCGCGCCCTGATGGGGGAGGATATCGGCACCCTCGTCACTCTCGACTGAGCCGCTGGGGCGTCGGCACCGTTGCCGACGCGCTCGAGCGCCTCGCAGCAAGGCGCCGCAACAGCCTCCGCAAACAACTTCTGCGAACAAGATCTGCAAACAACTTCTGCGAATTACCGAAGGAACCCACCATGATCGACGATGTCATGCTTGATGCCGAGGACAAGATGGACAAGGCCCTGGAGGCCGGCAAGCACGAGCTCGCCGCCATCCGCACCGGCCGCGCCAACCCGTCCATGTTCAACGGGATCATGGTCGACTACTACGGGGCTCCCACACCCCTGCAGCAGCTCGCCTCCATCACTATCCCCGAGGCCCGCTCAGTGATCGTCAGCCCGTACGACCGCGGCGCCATGAAGGAGATCGTCACCGCGATCCGCGAGTCCGACCTGGGTGTCAACCCCACCGACGACGGCACTGTTATCCGCGTGACCCTGCCAGTGCTGACGGAGGAGCGCCGCCGCGACTACGTCAAGCTCGCCCGCTCCCGCGCCGAGGAGTCCCGGGTGCAGGTTCGTGGTGTGCGTGCCAAGGCCAAGAAGGAGCTGGAGGCCATCAAGCGCGACGGCGAGGCCGGCGAGGATGACGTCAAGCGCGCCGAGGGGGAGCTGGACGGCCTGACCAAGCGCTACGTGGAGCAGATCGACGCCGCCCTGGCAGCGAAGGAGTCTGAGCTCCTCGAGGTCTGATTCCGCCCTCCCCAGTGACCCAACCCCAACCGTGAGTCTGCTTTCCAACCTGCTCAGCCCGCCGCCTACGCGCAACCGCGCCCCCCTGCCCGCCACCGGCAGGGCCGGGCGTAATCTGCCCGCCGCCATCGGGTCGCCGTCGTCCTGGTAGGGGCGGTCCTGGCGTCGCTGGTCTTCAACAAGGCCGCCTTTGTGGGCGTGGTGGTCCTGGCGGTGTGCGGGGCCCTGTGGGAACTGGCAGGGGCCTTCGCGCGCAAGGGGATCCGCTTGCCACTCGCACCCTTGTGGATCGGCACGCTCGGGGTCGCGGTGAGCGCCTGGAATGCGGGTGCGGAAGTTGCCCTGGGGGCGTATATCGCCACTGCCGGCGCCTGTGTGCTGTGGTGCTTCCTGGACCAGGCCGAGGCGGAGTCCGGCACAGTCCTGGAGGAGTCCGGACATGACGTGCTGCGCACGGAGGCACACGACGCCGTACGCCGCTCCCGCTCCGTTAACGCCTCCGCCTCCGTGTTCGCCGCCACGTACCTGCCCTTCTTGGCGGGATTCGCGGTACTGCTGGCGGCCCAGCCGCACGGGGTCGGCAAGGTCCTCACACTGATTGCCCTGCCGGCCGCGAATGACACTGGAGGCTGGCTGGCCGGCATTAACTTCGGCAAGCACCCGATGGCGCCCCGCGTGTCGCCGAAGAAGTCATGGGAGGGCTTTGCCGGTTCACTGGTTGCCGCGGTTGGTGCTGGTGTGGCCTGCCTGTGGGCGCTGGGAGGGCCGCCGGCGGCCGGCGCGGCGCTGGGCGCCACCGTCGTGGTGGTCTCCACCCTGGGCGACCTGGGGAGTCCCTGCTCAAGCGCGACCTTGGGCTGAAGGACATGGGCACCCTTCTGCCTGGGCATGGCGGCCTGATGGATCGGCTCGACTCCATCCTGGTGGCGGCGCCGGTGGTCTACGTGTTCAGCCTGCTCGTGGGGTGAGGTAGCCGCATCCCAGGTGCCGACCACGGTCTTGAACTGTGACTAGCGCCGTGGCACCGGTGAGCGGGCGCGAGTACGCTGCCCCAGCGGCCGCCTGTTCCGCGGCGCGGGTCACAGTAAAAACACAGCAGAGCCCAGTAAGGTTGAGTAAGGATCACGGAGAGGAGCACAGACAGGATCATGGTCGCAGTGCGCACCATCCATGATGCCCAAGGTGCACATGACCGCCGCCGCGCGCCCGCCCGCCCGCCGGTCCCGCCCGGCCCTGCGGACCGTGGCCGCGTCCAGGTGCTGCCCACCGACCAGCCGCCCGAGGGCGCCACCAGCCCTGACGCCCGCCCCCGCCTGTCCTTCGCCGTTCCCCCGGCCCGCGGCAAGGCCCCCCGGCACCTGGCCGACCTGGACCTGGCGGGCCGCAAGCAGGCCCTGCGCGAGGTCGGCCTGCCCGCCTTTCGCGCCGACCAGCTCTCGCGCCACTACTTCACGCACTTCACGCGCGAACCCGCTGACATGACGGACCTGCCCGCAGCCCAGCGCGAGCAGCTGTGCGGCGAGCTGCTGCCCGACCTGATCCACGAGGTGCGCGCCCTGCGCGCCGACGGTGGCCGTACGATCAAGCACCTGTGGGCCCTCCACGACGGCGTGCGCGTGGAGTCCGTGCTTATGCGCTACCGGGACCGCACCACGCTGTGCGTCTCCTCCCAGGCCGGCTGCGGCATGGCCTGCCCCTTCTGTGCCACTGGCCAGATGGGCCTGACCCGGAACCTTTCCACCGGCGAGATCGTGGAGCAGATCCGCCACGCCGCGGCGCTGTCACAGGCGGGCGGCCTGACCGGTGGCCCCGCGCGCCTGTCCAATATCGTCTTCATGGGCATGGGTGAACCCATGGTCAACTACAAGAACGTGGTGGCGGCGCTGCACCGGATCATCGACCCCGCCCCGGAGGGCTTCGGTCTGTCCGCCCGCGGTGTCACCGTCTCCACCGTGGGCCTGGTACCGCTGATCCGCAAGCTTGCGGGCGAGGGCCTGCCGGTCACCCTGGCCGTGTCCCTGCACGCCCCCGACGACGAACTGCGCGACGCCCTCATTCCTGTCAACTCCAAGTGGAAGGTCGGGCAGCTACTGGACGCCGCCCACGACTACTTCGAGGCCACCGGACGGCGCGTGTCCATCGAGTACGCCCTGATCAAGGACATGAACGACCACGCCTGGCGGGCCCAGCTGCTTGCCGATGAGCTCAACCGCCGCGGTCGCGGCTGGGCGCACGTGAACCCCATCCCCCTGAACCCGACGCCCGGCTCCATCTGGACCTGCTCCGAGCCGCAGGTCCAGGACCTCTTCGTCGACACGCTCCGGCGCGCCGGCATCACCACCACGGTGCGGGATACTCGTGGCAGCGATATTGACGGCGCCTGCGGCCAGCTGGCCACCGAGGCGCTCAACCAGGAAAGGGCGGCGCACACCCGATGAGCGACATGTTCCCCAAGGTCGGCCTGCTTAAGCAGGGTTACCGCGTAGAGCAGGTGGACGGCTACTTCGAGACCGCCCACGAGATCTACGACGCCGGCGAACTGGCTGAGATGGACTCCGAGGGGGTGCGCACGGTCGCCTTCGACATCGTCCACGGCGGTTACCGGCCCGATGCCGTCGACGCTGCCCTGGACCGCCTCGAGGCCGCCTTCCTGCAGCGCCGCCGTGCCGAGTACGTGGCCGCCAACGGCCGCAAGGCCTGGATGGACCAGGTGGCGCAGCTGGCCACCACCCTGTACCCGCGGCTGTTGCGCCCGGCCGGTGAGCGCTTCGCGTCGGCCACCAGGCAGGGGTATGACAAGCAGGCCGTGGACGCGCTCATGGACCGCATCGCCGCCTACTTCGACTCCGACGGCACCCTGACCTCCACTCAGGTGCGTGCCGCCGTGTTCCCCGCAGCGCGTGGGGACAAGGCCTACGACGAGGCCAGTGTGGACCGTTTCCTCGCCCGGGCCGTCGAGGTCCTGTTGTCGGTGGAGTGAGGGGCGCGTGACTGTCACAGCTGCGGGCTCCGGCGCCGTAGTCGTACTCGGTTCCACCGGCTCCATCGGCACCCAGGCGCTGGACGTGATCGCCCACCTGGGAGCCCACCCCGGGGCCCCGGGCGAGCCCGGCCGGGTGCCGACGCCCCGCGTGGTCGGCCTGGCTGCGGGCGGCGGCCGCCTGGATCTGCTTGCCGCGCAGGCCGTCACGCACGCCGTGCCCCGCCTAGCCGTCTCCGCCGCCGGCACCGACGTCATACCCCGCCTGCGCGCCGCCCTGGCCGACGCCGCCGCCCGCGCGGGCCGCCCCGACCCCGTCACCGAGATCCTGACCGGCCCCGATGCCGCCACCGACCTGATCGCCGCCGCAGGCGTGGGGGAGGGGGACGTGGTCCTCAACGGCATCACCGGCTCGGTGGGCCTAGCCCCCACCCTGGCCGCCCTGCGCTCCGGCGCCACCCTGGCCCTGGCCAACAAGGAGTCCCTGGTGGTGGGCGGCGCCCTGGTAAAACGGGCCCTGCGCCGCCCCGGGCAGGTCGTGCCCGTCGACTCCGAGCACTCGGCCATCGCGCAGGCACTGCGCTCCGGCGTGCACGAGAAGGGCTTGACCAGCCCCATCCTCACCGGCCGCAGTGAGGTGCGGCGCCTTATCCTGACCGCCTCCGGCGGGCCCTTCCGCGGCCGCCGCCGCGCCGAACTCGCGGACGTCACTGCCGCCCAGGCACTGGCCCACCCCACGTGGGCGATGGGCCCGGTGGTTACCGTCAACTCCTCCACCCTGGTCAACAAGGGCCTGGAACTGATCGAAGCGCACCTGCTGTTCGACGTCCACCCCGCAGACATCACCGTGGTGGTGCACCCCCAGTCCGTGGTCCACTCCATGGTGGAGTTCATTGACGGCGCCACCATCGCCCAAGCCTCCCCGCCGGACATGCGGCTGCCCATCGCCCTGGGGCTGACCTGGCCCCACCGCCCCGACCTGGCCGGCCTGGTGACCCCCCAAGCGTGGTCTGAGCCCACCGCCTGGGCCTTCGAGCCGCTGGACGCCGAAACCTTCCTGGCCGTGGATCTCGCCCGTGCGGCCGTGGCCGCCTCCGCCACTCACCCCGCCGTGCTGAACGCCGCCAACGAACAGGCCGTCGCCGCCTTCCTCGACGGGCGCCTGCGCTGGCTGGACATCGTCGCCATCGACGCCGCCGTGCTGGAGGCCCACTGCGGGCAGCCCGAGCCCGGACTCGATGACGTGCTGGCCGCCGACGCCTGGGCGCGCGCCCGCGCCGACGAGCTGATCGCCGCCCGCACCCGCTGACCGTACCCGCCGACCAGGAGACCCCTTGAGCCACACCCTCGCCTACATCCTGGGCATCGTCATACTCATCATCGGCATCGGCCTGTCCGTCGCCCTGCACGAGCTGGGCCACATGCTGCCCGCCAAGCACTTCGGCGTGAAGGTGCCCGAGTACTTCATCGGCTTCGGCCCGAGGCTGTGGTCTACCCGACGCGGCGAGACCGAGTACGGCATCAAGGCCATCTGGCTGGGTGGCTACGTGCGGCTGCTGGGCATGCTGCCTCCCGCCCGGCCCGGCCACCCGGACAAGCCGGGCTCCATGGTTGCCGAGGCCCGTGCGGAATCCCTGGCCGAGCTCGGCCCCGACGAGCAGGATCGCGCCTTCTACCGCCTGAGCACGCCCCGCAAGCTGCTGGTCATGGCCGGCGGCATCCTCACCAACCTCGCCCTGGGCATCATCTGCCTGACACTCGCCCTGGGAGTGATCGGCCAGCCCGCCCTCACCTCCACCCTTACCTCGGTGGCCGAGTGCGTATCCTCAGACATCGACGCCGGCGCCGCATGCACCGACGCCGACCCCGCCTCCCCGGCAGCCGCAGCGGGGCTCCGGGCCGGAGACACGATCGTCTCCTGGGACGGCGAGACCACCTCCACCTGGGCGGATGTGCAGACCGCCATTGGTGCTGCCGGAACCGAGCCCGCCGTCGTCGTCGTGAAGCGGGACGGGGAGGAGCTGACCCTGACCGTCACCGCCGTAGAGGTGCCCCGCACCGTCTATAACGCCGACGGCGTCCCCGCCACCGATGCCGAGGGCGAGGTTGTCAAGCAGCTGCGCCCCTACGTGGGCATCGGCCCCGCATTGGGAACGGTGCGCACGCCGCCGGGCGAGATCCCGCAGGTGGTGGGATCCGCCGTCGGCCTGACGCTGAAGGCGATTGCCACCCTGCCGGCGGGCCTGTACCACGCCGTCGCCGCCGGACTTGGCCTGGAGGAACGCAACGCCGAGGGACTGGTCAGCCTGGTCGGGGTGGGGCGCATCGCCGGGGAGGTATCCAGCGCAGGCACCGGTACGGACGCGGGCCTGCCCTTCTCGATGCGCCTGTTCTACATGCTGAGCCTGCTCGGATCGCTGAACCTGGCCCTGTTCGCCTTCAACCTCGTACCGCTGCTGCCGCTGGACGGCGGGCACGTCGCCGGCGCCTGCTGGGAGGGCCTTCGCCGGCTGTGGGCCCGTGCCCGCGGCAACCCCGATCCCGGCTATGCCGATACCGCCAGGATGCTGCCGGTGGGGCAGGTGGTCTTCTACCTGCTGATCGTCATGGCGGTGGTCCTGATTTGGGTGGACATCGTTGCGCCCATCTAGGTGGCGGCGCAGTTTCCGCGGGGAGCGGACGACCCCGGGGCGCGCACCGCTGTGATCCGACCGGCACGGCGTCCAGGCGCCACCGGTGCCATACTGGGGCCGTGACAGAAGCGATCTCCCTTGGTATGCCGACCGTGCGTGAGGAGCCCGCGGTCCTGGCCCCGCGCAAGCCCACTCGCAAGATCCGTGTCGGTGATATCGATGTCGGAGGTGATGCCCCGATCTCGGTGCAGTCGATGACCACCACCAAAACCCACGACATCGGCGCCACCTTGCAGCAGATCGCGGAACTGACCGCGGCCGGCTGTGACATCGTGCGAGTGGCCTGCCCCACGGACAAGGATGCCGCCGCCCTGCCGGTGATCGCCAAGCAGTCGCGCATCCCCGTGATTGCCGATATCCACTTCAACCCCAAGTACGTGTTTGCCGCGATCGAGGCCGGCTGTGGGGCCGTGCGCGTAAACCCCGGCAACATTCGCAAGTTCGATGACAAGGTCGCCGAGATCTGCAAGGCCGCCTCTGACCACGGCACCTCCCTGCGCATCGGTGTGAACGCCGGCTCCCTGGACCCGCGCCTGCTGAAGAAGTACGGCAAGGCCACCCCCGAGGCGCTGGTGGAGTCCGCCGTGTGGGAGGCGAGCCTGTTCGAGGAGTGCGGCTTCCACGACTTCAAGATCTCCGTTAAGCACCACGACGTGGTCACCATGGTGCAGGCCTACCAGCTGCTCAGCGAGCGGGGGGACTGGCCACTGCACCTGGGTGTGACCGAGGCCGGCCCCGCGTTCCAGGGCACCATCAAGTCCTGCGCCGCCTTCGGGACCCTGCTCGCGCAGGGCATCGGCGACACTATCCGCGTCTCCCTGTCCGCTCCGCCGGTGGAGGAGGTCAAGGTCGGCACCAAGCTGCTGGAGTTCATGGGGCTGCGCGAGCGCAAGCTGGAGATCGTCTCCTGTCCGTCGTGTGGGCGCGCCCAGGTGGACGTGTGGTCGCTGGCCGAGTCCGTGGAGGACGGCCTGAAGGACCTGACGGCTCCGTTGCGCGTGGCCGTCATGGGATGCGTGGTCAATGGCCCCGGGGAGGCCCGTGAGGCCGACCTCGGCTGTGCTTCGGGCAACGGCAAGGGCCAGATCTTCGTGCGCGGCAAGGTGGTCAAGACTGTTCCCGAGGACCAGGTGGTTGAGACGCTGCTGGAGTACGCCCAGGACATGGCCGAGCAGATGCGCTCGGAGTTCGGGGAGGAGGCCCTGGCCGGCACTTCCCCGAGCGTGGTCGCCTCCGCCTGAGGGCGGTAGGCACCACGTCCGCTGGATGAACGCTTCTTGCCCGTGAACCTACTTGGCCGCCGCCTGCCGCCTCCGCTCACCGCGCTTGACCCGAGCCAGTTGAGCGGGCTGCTGCAACTGTGCGCCATCGATCCCGTCGCGGGTGTTTCCCTGGCGCATCAGGTACTGCGCTGGCCGGCATGGGCCCGGGGGGATGTAGTCGCAGACGACCGGTGGCGCCCGGCGGCAGGCGCGTGGGCTACTGGTTCACTGATGCCCTTTGGCCTGGCGCCCCGACCAGCACTGGGACACCCCGGTGCAGGTGACTACGTCGCCCACGCGCTTGCGGAGCACACCTACAAGCGGTTGACCAGCCACGGCTCAGTCGCGGGACCGGCGCAGGATGTGGAGGCCGTCTGGGAGCACTTGGCCGCGGTCGGCATGCACTCGCGTGAGGAGCGCTGGGAGCAGCCCCTGCTGGTGGCGCCGCAGAGCGACGGCGGCACGCTGGCCGGCGCGGCGCTGTCACGGCGTCCCGGACTGGCCTGGGCGGCTGCGGGCGTGCACCTCGCGACCCCTGAGGAGGAGGCACTGGTGCTGCCGGCCAGCGTGGACATGTTTACTGGCGAGCTCGGCTACGACCCGACCACCTCCGGCTCCTCCTACGCCCGGCACGTGAACTGGCTGGTCGCCTCCGGTCGCAGCTATGTGCTGCTCGACGACGGCGCCGGCGGTCCGTCCGCTCCGGGTGCGGCCGCCTCTGGGGAGTGGCTGTGGCTTTCAAGGTTGACGTGGGCTCCTTGTGGCTGCGTCCGGGCGGCTCGGTGGCGCAGCTGACCGGCGTATGGACCCGCCCGGATGTGCGCGGGCGCGGCATCGGCTCGGTGGCGCTCGCGGCCGTGGTGGATGCGGTGCGGCGCGACCACGTGGGCGCCGATGGGTATGTGAGCCTGTATGTGAACTCCTTCAACGCAGCGGGTCTGGGCCTGTACCGCAGCCTGGGCTTCAGCCGCGTAGGCACCTACGCCACTGTGCTACTGTGAGCGCTAACAAGCGCGTGCGTGTGTCTCTGCGCGGGAGCCGCGGCTCATCGCTGGTAACGAGTCTGCTGGCGCCTCGATCTATTTGACTCGTCCTGATGCAGCAGCATGCGCGCCATTTCACTTAGTGACCGAGCAATGCTCAAGAGCGTTCAGGTTCCAACAATGATGCCGATGAAAATAACACGTTCGCGGATAAGGGCTCTTCTGTTTTGAGGGTGCGGGTGGTTGTTGTCGGTGGGTGCCGATCTGGCGAGTACGACCGCGTGATCCCCACGCCCTCCACGTTCGAGAGCGTCTGGGGCTGATAAGGACGTTCTCGCCGAACCAGGGTCGTTCTCGGACGTACGAGCACGTACTCACTGAACCAGCGTCGTTCTCAGGCGGGTGAGGTCGTTCTCGGGCGGGCCGTTGTTGGCTCGCGGGGACGACTCGTCAGGACCGTTGGGAGCATCTGGGCGCCGGAACGGGACCGCGACCATCGACAACGCACACCGGTGATCTTGACCCCTACTCAACACCCCCCGGGGTCAAGACATAACCGCCCAGGGTGCAGGCATGACGGCCAGGGCGCTGGTCTGGCGTGTGCGCCCGCGTACCCCGGGGTGACGGTTCGGCACTTCCGATGACGGTTCGGCACTTGGCATCAACGCTTCGGCACTTCCTACGACGGTACGTACCCCTAGGTGCCGAACCGTCACAAGAAGGTACGAATCGCCGACCAGAACATACGAACCCTGACACGAAGGTACGAACCGTCACGCCCACGCGGTCACGGCAACACACGAACCCCGAGGCCAACACGCCCTCAAACACTAGGCACCGGTAACGTCTACCTACCTCGGTGCGTTACTTGTGCCGGTCTCAGCGTGTTACAAGTGCCGGTCTCAGCGTGTTACAAGTGCCGGTCTCAGCGTGTTACAAGTGCCGGTCTCAGCGGCCAACCCGCCGAGCCCAGCCATGCAGGCACCCTCCAACCTAGGCGTCCTCCAACCCAGGCACCCTCCACTCCAGATACGCGTCACACCACCCGACGAACCACCACATCCCAAACTGGAAGAGCCGGAATACCGGTCTCCGGATCGATCTCTAGGGGTGGCTCGGGCTCGAGTTGACGCGTCAGATCCGCCACCAGGAGTCTGGCGCACTCATAGCGGGCGTCGCCGTCACTCGGCATCCAGCAAGGCGCGTAGTTGCCGGGTGTATTCGGTGAAGGCCGCGCGGCCTCGAGGCGTGAGCGAGACGTAGGTGGCGGGCATGCGTCCGGAGAAGGTCTTGTTCTGCTCCACGTAACCCGCCTCCTCCAGCCGTGACAGGTGGGTGGACAGGTTGCCCGCCGTCATGCCCAGCAGCTCGCGCAGACGGGGGAAGACCAGGGCGTCTCCCCGGGGGACCGCGGCCAGGGTGGCCATGATCCGCAGGCGGGACTGGGCGTGAATGACCGGGTCGAGCGGTTCGCTGGTGCTGGGCATCGTCAGTCCCGCACGGGTGCGCTCTGGCGGCGGCCAAGCAGCGCCGTCGTGATCCCTGCCGCCAGCAGGCCGCCTCCGCCGGCAAGCGCCATGATGGCCCACAGCGCGTGTCCGCCGACGATGGTAGCCGCCAGGGTGGTCACGAGGACCCAGCCGCCGGTGACGGCCAGCGAGGTCTCCTCCCAGATGGCGGCCCCGGCCAGGAACAGCACCCCGACCACCAGGCACGGCAGGGCGTTAGAGAGGATCGCGCCCATGTTCGTCGCCTGGGCGGTGCCCAGCTCGCTCAGGAAGGCGCCCACCCGGGAGGAGGTGGTGAAAGCCAGGATCATGCCGCCCGCCCAGGCCAGCCCGTACAGTGTGCCGACCCAGGTGCTGCGGCCACGCAGCCCACGTGAGCGCCGGGCGATGTATACGCAGGTAAAGACGGCGGCGGCCACGAGGCAGCCCATGAAGACCAGAAACGGTCCGAGCGCCAGCGCATAGTCGCCGCCGACGCTGAGGCCGCAAACGCCGTACCCGATCAGCCAGGCCAGGCCCCAGGCGGTGTAGAGGGGTGCGGAGCGGACCTCTATGCGACGCCGATAGGTGTATTGCTGCTCCCTGATGGCGGCCAGCGCGTCGGCGGCATTGAAGTGGCTGGTGTTGTCTGCGGGAGGTGGCGCTGCGGGGGACATGACCTCATCCTCTTTCGGTTCAAAGTAGTTTGTTGAACAAACCGATACGACCAGTCTACACCAACTAGTTTGTTGTGCAAACCATGTGGTGTTCGGACCACGGCCGCCGGACGCGCGCATGGGCCGGCAGCACGTAAGATCACTCCGTGCTTCAGACGATGTCCCAGGCCTTCATCCGTACTCTGCGCGAGGACCCCGCCGACGCCGAGGTCGCCAGCCACAAGCTGCTGGTGCGCGCCGGCTACATCCGCCGCACCGCACCCGGCGTCTACACCTGGCTGCCGCTGGGACTGCGCACCCTGCGCAAGGTCGAGGCGATCGTCCGCGAGGAGATGGACGCCATCTCCCAGGAGGTGCTATTCCCGGCGCTGTTGCCTGCGGAGCCCTACAAGGCCACCGGCCGTTGGGACGACTACGGGCCCACCCTGTTCAAGCTGACCGACCGCAAGGACGCGGACTACCTGCTGGCGCCTACCCACGAGGAGATGTTCACCCTCCTGGTCAAGGACCTGTACTCCTCCTACAAGGACTTGCCGGTGTCCATCTACCAGATCCAGACCAAGTACCGCGACGAGGCCCGCCCGCGCGCCGGCGTAATCCGCGGCCGCGAGTTCGTCATGAAGGACTCCTACTCCTTCGACATCGACGACGCCGGCCTGGAGGCCTCCTACCAGGCGCACCGCGCCGTCTACCAGCGCATCTTCAAGCGGCTGGGTCTGGAGTACGTGATCGTCAACGCCATGAGTGGTGCCATGGGCGGCTCCCACTCCGAGGAGTTCCTGCACCCCTCGCCCATCGGCGAGGACACCTTCGTGCGCACCGACGGCGGTTATGCCGCCAACGCGGAGGCGGTAACCACTCCCGTTCCCGCCGATGTCGACGCCTCCGGGGTCGGCCCGGCCCGGGAGGTGGACACGCCCGACGCTCCCACCATCGAGACCCTGGTGGACTTCATCAATGCTGTCCACCCGCGTTCCGACGGGCGCGCCTGGACCGCTGCGGACACGCTCAAGAACGTCGTCGTCGCCCTGACTCATCCCGACGGTGAGCGCGAGCTGTTGGTCGTCGGAATTCCCGGAGACCGCGACGTCGACATGCGGCGCCTGGAGGCCGCCGTCGCCCCCGCCGAGGTGGAGATTGCCACCGACTCCGACTTCGCCGCCCACCCCGAGCTGGTGCGCGGCTACATCGGCCCCGCCGTCATCGGCCCCAACTCGCCGAAGCGCCGCGTGGAGCGGGACGCAGAGGGCAATGAGGTGCTCACCGGCTCGGTGCGCTACCTCCTCGACCCGCGGGTGGTGCCCGGCACCGCCTGGGTCACCGGTGCCAACGCCCCCCAGCGGCACGTACTTGACCTGGTGGCCGGACGCGACTTCACCGCCGACGGCACCATTGAGGCGGCGGAGATCCGCGAGGGCGACCCCGCCCCCGACGGCTCCGGCCCCCTGCACCTGGCTCGCGGCATCGAGCTCGGGCACATCTTCGCCCTGGGACGCAAGTACGCGCGCGCCCTGGGCCTTACCGTCCTGGACGAGAACGGCAAGTCCCGTATCGTCACGATGGGTTCCTATGGCATCGGCGTCACCCGCGCACTGGCGGCCCTGGCCGAGTCCAACCACGACGAGCAGGGACTGGCCTGGCCCATCCAGGTGGCTCCCTACCAGGTGCAGGTCCTGGCAACCGGCAAGGACGACGCCGTCTTCGAGGCCGCCGCCGAGCTGGCCGGTGCGCTGGACGCGGCCGGGGTGGAGGTCCTGTACGACGACCGCCGCAAGGTCAGTGCCGGTGTAAAGTTCAAGGATGCCGAGCTGCTCGGCATGCCCTACACGGTGGTGGTTGGCCGCGACCTGGCCAAGGATGGCACCGTGGAGATCCGTGACCGCCGCAGCGGCGAACGGGTTTCGGTGCCGGTCGCCGACGCTGCCGGGCAGGTTGTGGAGGCCGTGCGCGCAGCTCTCACCGCCTTGGACGGAGACGAACGAGGCGTCTGAGGCGCAGGTGTCGCATCGCGTCGGAGGTGTCGACATATGTTGACACCCCTTGAGGTTACTGCGGCTTCCCCTTAGAATCGTAGTGGCCAACATCGCAGGCCATCTGATCCCTGGTGAAGGAGCCGAACAATGACTCAGGGCCTTAGAATGCCGCGCACGTCATAATTGTGGTTCCCACGCCGTAATGTGGCATCTCGATGCAACTGAATGTAGATTGGATAGATATGTTCGCTAGTTTCCTCTCCCGCTTGATGATTCTAGTGCTTGCTTTTCTCTCGCTTGCCGGTTCCGTCGGCGCGATGGTCGCGTTCGGGTACGAAGCCGATCTTAATCCCGGTGCTGCGAGTAATAACTTGCTGGTGTCGTGGGAGGCCTGGTGGTTCCTGCTCAGCTTAGTGGTCGCAATTGGGGCCACGGTGGCGGTATATCGTGCCTACGATCGTGGCGTGTCGGCGGGAATGCGAGGTACTGCTCCCGCGCCCAAGTAATTCCTTGGACTTAGGGCTCGGCGGGTGCCGGGGTGTATGTCTCTCGTAAGGTCGACGTGCTGTGACAACACTGGCCGCAGCTGCGACGGCAACTGGGTTGGCCTGTGGCGGTCCCGCAGAAAGCCTGGTGCGCCCGTTCTCTCGTATAGTGGAAGCGTGCCTGTGTGCTACATAATGCCATGGCTGCGCAGGTGAATATGCTGGAACTGCGGTCTCGCGTGCCCAACCTGTCCGGGCAGTTTTGGTTTTTCCTGGCCGCCACAGCCTTCCTTTCAATACTCGATTTCGTGTCCGTGACACTCGAGCGCGGGCTGACATCCGCGTTGTGGAGCACAATTCTCCTGGCGCTTCTCGGGGTGGCAGCGGGAATATGTCCGGGAATCGGCGGAGGGCTACTCGTGGCCACGTGTGGGCTGGTTCAGCTTCTGCCGGAGCAAATCGCGGATTCGAGGGCCATTCTAAAATTGGGCTATTTGGTGTTGGCTCTGTGGGCGTCCAGGAGGCGGTGCCTGCTGTTCGGTACGGGTGTTATGGTTCTGCGGGGCGCCGTGTTCGCCTCGTTTCCGAGCGTGTCAGCATTTGTTGAGAGCGCGTTGATTACCGTACTTCTTTGCGGAACATCCGGTTACCTCATTGGCGAATACCAGCGTCGTGGGGACCGAATGGCGCAGCGTGTACACGTGCTCGAGCTCGAACAACAACTCGCTGAATCCAGGATACGAGCGACGCTTGGCGCCGATTTGCATGACACGGTAGCTACCGATCTGACGCAAATCGTACTGCGGTGCCAAATTGCTGCAGGAAACAGGCAGTCATCCGCGGCGGTCATGTCAGAGATCGAGAATGATGCCCGTGTGGCGTTGCAACACGTTCGTACTGTCGTAGCCGTGCTGCGGCCCGCAACTGACAAGTCCCTGCGGCGAGATCTACGGGCGGCGGCGGATGAATGCGCAGAACTACTGCGTGCGCATGGGTTTGACGTTGATATAGAGACCGAGAAAACGGTTAGCGAGGAGCGATCCGCCGCTACCGATGATGAACTGCTCGGGCTCGTGCTGCGGGAGGCCACCGTCAATATCATCAAGTACGCGGCAGACAAGGGGGACGTTAACATAACCCTGAGTCTTACCGACCAGGGGAACAGACATCCTTAGTTGTCTCAGCTCGCGACCTGTCGGCGGGACGATAGCCCACCTGGCAGGAATCGAGCCGCTCAGTCGGCGTAACCGGGCAAGGGGGCGTCCACATCCGCGCCCCAGGCGCGGGCGCGCTCGGCCGCATACAGGGCCGCGGCGATCGCCATCTCGGTGGCCTCACCGCCTGCAGCGGCGACCTGCACCAACTCAACCTCCTCCACCCGCAGCCACGCCTGCCTGGCCCAGGTGACGTCCAGGGAGGTGGCCGAGTCCGCCGCCTCGGTCGGTGCGGCGTAGGCCGCCAGGCGGGTGTCCTCCCCGCCCAACGCCAGGGATGCGCTGATGACCGCCTTGGCATAGGCCACATCAGCTTCAGCGCGGGCGCGGGCCGCATCCGTCGAGCGCGCACCCACCTCCTCCAGCGCGTAGCGGACCGCGTCGTAGGCGGCCAGCAACTCACCGGGTAGCGCCTCGGACACTGCGGTCGCATCCCGTCCGGAGGAGGCCACCGCGGTTTCGTCCAGCCGCAAGGCCGCCAGTGACCAGGCCACCGCGAGGGAGGCGTACAGGCGGGCCGAGACGGCGTCATCACAAGACGCAGCCGCATCGCGCGCCATCGTGGCCCCGTCGGCCAGGACCGCCACCAGATCGGCGGCGTCGGCGTCTGCGGCGGCAGAGGGCACCGGGGGGACCGTCTCATAGGTGGTGGGCACCGGCGTCGCCCACGGGTCCCACACTCCGCCCAGGGCTTCCAGCTGGTTTTGAGCGGCCGTGGCGATCACGTCCGCCTGGGCGGACTGCGGCACGCCGGAGCGGGCGATCACCTCCGCGGTCGAGCCGATCAGTGTCGCCTGCCGCGCCAGTGCGTCCCGCATGGACTCCTGCGCCGGCACCGTCGGCAACGAGGCCGGCGAGCCCTCGCCCAAGCGGACCCCGCAGGCGGCGGTCACGGCAACGGCCGCCGCCAGCGCGCCCGCCCGTCGCAGCAGCACCCTGCGGGGGAGTGCCCCCGCCGCAGCCGATCCGGGCCGATGCGCCCCGCCGTCGCGGGCAGCGCGGCACTGGTCAGGCTTTGGGGAGGGCGCGGCAGAAACGATGGCGGGCGTCGGTGTCACCTGGCCATCCTCGCACGGGCGGGTAGCATGGTGGCGATCAACCGATCCGACTTGAAGAACTCAGACACAATCCGCCCTCACCGGGCCCACTACGGGAGGAACCTCCACATGACCGACGCCTCCGTCCGGAGCCAGGAGCCCGGCCTGCGCCAGCTGCTCGCCCCCATCGTCGAGCAGAGCGGGCTCTTCCTGGAGGACGTGCGCCTGGCCCGCGCCGGCAAGTACACCACGCTGCGGGTAGTTGTAGACCTCGCCGACGGCCCCGGTGACCTCGACCTGGAGACCCTCGGCGAGGTCACCCAGTCCATTTCCGACGCCGTCGACGCAGCAGACCCGGTGGCCGGCCAGTACACGCTGGAGGTGACAACCCCCGGCGCCGAGCGGGAACTGCACACGCCCCGCCACTTCCGCCGCGCCGTCGGCCACAGCGCGGTAATCACCACCGCCGAGGAGCAGACGCTGCAGGGCGAGGTCACCGCCGCCGACGCCGACACCGTGACCCTTTCCGTCGACGACTCGCCCCGCACCATCGCGCTCGCTGACATCACCGCCGCCCGTATGGTCGTGAGCATGTAAGCGGCCCCAGCCCCGCCCCGGCGCCCCGCCCGGACCCAGCCGGCGACGCCGACCGCACCCAGACGAGACAAGGGAATTAGGAATCTAGGAATCATGGACATCAACATGCCGGAGCTGCGCGGTGCAGCCGACGAGCTGGGCATCGACCTGGACAATCTGCTGCCCGCCATCGAGGACGCCATCCTGGGCGCCTACAGCAAGGTCCCCGGCGCCATCCGCGGCGCGCACGTGGAGATCGACCGCCGCAGCGGACACATGACAGTGCTTGCCCCGGAGGTCGACGAGAACGACGAGCCCACCGGCGAGTACTTCGACGACACCCCCGAGGACTTCGGCCGCATCGCCCAGGCCACTGCCCGCTCGGTGATCGTGCAGCGCATCCAGGACCGTCGCGACTTCGAGGTCCTGGGTGCCTTCAAGGACAAGGCCGGCGAGCTCATCTCCGGAACCGTCGAGCAGGGGCGCGACCCGCGCCTGGTTTACGTGCGCCTGGATGACGAGCACGAGGGGATCATGCCTCCGCACGAGCAGGTCCCCGGTGAGCACTACAAGCACGGTGACCGCATTCGCGCCTACGTCACCGAGGTGTCCCGCGGCCCCAAGGGCGCCCAGATCATCCTGTCCCGCACCCACCCGGGCCTGGTGCGCAAGCTGTTCGAGCGCGAAGTGCCGGAGATCGCCGCCGGCGACGTCGAGGTCGTCTCGGTAGCGCGCGAGGCCGGGCACCGCACCAAGGTCGCGGTCAGCGCACGCGTGCGCGGCGTCAATGCGAAGGGTGCCTGCATCGGCCCCATGGGGCAGCGGGTGCGCGCGGTCATGGCGGAGCTGGGCGGGGAGAAGATCGACATCGTCGACTACTCGGAGGATCCAGCCCGCTTCGTCGCCAACGCCCTTTCGCCGGCTCGTGTCGCCTCCGTAACGGTGCTCGACGCCGATGAGCGTTCCGCCCGTGCCATCGTCCCGGACTTCCAGCTCTCGCTTGCGATCGGCAAGGAGGGGCAGAACGCACGCCTGGCGGCCAGGCTGACAGGTTGGAAGATCGACATCCACGCAGACACCGAGTCCGGTGACGTCACCCCCGGGCGCGATTCCCGCGCCGACGACGTGACTGGTCCCTCAGCACCCGGCGCTGAGGACTGACCGCCAACCCCGCTACACTGGACCTCGGCCTGCCTGCGGGCATGCACCGGGCCTCCGCCCGGTGACTCGCGGCGGTAGGCGACAGCGAGCGGAAGGACGCGTCCAGCCGGTGGTCAGTATCCCCCACGTGTCCGAACGCACCTGCATCGGCTGCCGTGGCAAGGCCCCCCGGGCGCAGTTGCTGCGCCTGGTCCTGACGGACAGTGGTGAGCTGGCCGTCGACGCCCGGGCCATCATGCCTGGGCGGGGCGCATGGATCCACCCGGACCCTGAGTGCGTCGACCTCGCCGAGCGCAGGCGCGCCTTCGGGCGCGCCCTACGCATGCGCGGATCACCCGAGGTGACCCGCGTGCGCGACTGGGTTCGCCTTCACAGGGCGGACAGCGGTCGCGCGTGCACACCGTCCCCGACCGGGGAACGGCAGACCGATAGCAAAGGCGGGTAGGAAGCTGATGGGCACCCGATGAGTACCCGGCGATGAGCTGCCTCTACTAGCGCCCACCCTGTTCGGGGTGGGCAACCGGACAGGAGAAAAGTGGCAAAACCACGCGTTCATGAGCTCGCGAAGGAGCTCGACCCCACTGGCAAGAAGATCACCTCCAAGGTGATTCTGGCCTGGCTCAAGGATCAGGGGGAGTTCGTCAAGGCGGCATCCTCCACCGTTGAGCCCCCCGTTGCTCGCCGGGTACGCGAGCACTTCGCCGCCCAGGGCGAGGCCAAGGCGCCCAAGCCAGCGGCGAAGCCAACCGCTCCCGCCTCCAGCGCCGCACCGAAGCCGACGCCGGCGGCGCCCAAGCCGGGGGCGCGCCCAGCCGCGCCTACGCCGAGGGCTGCGGCCCCGAAGCCGCAGGGCACCGCACCCAAGCCGGCAGCCGCACCCAAGCCTGCCGGGCCCAAGCCGTCGCGGCCTACGCCCGCTCCTGCACCCACGCAGGCGCCCGGCGCCGACCAGCAGCCCCGCCCGGCCGCACCGACTCCGGGACCGCGCCCCGCCGCCCCCACACCCGGGCCCCGTCCGGGTGCGCCGCGTCCGGGAAACAATCCCTACGCCACTTCGCAGGGCATGCCCCGGCCGGGCGGTTCCGGCGGCCGCGGTCGCGGCAAGGGGCCGCGTCCGGGTGCGCCGCGTCCGGGAAACAATCCCTACGCCACTTCGCAGGGGATGCCCCGGCCGGGCGGCTCCGGCGGCCAGCGTCCGCAGGGAGCCCGTCCAGGTCAGGGCGGTCCGCGCCCGGGGCCGCGTCCCGGCGGCTCCGGTGGTACGCGTCCGCAGGGAGCCCGCTCAGGTCAGGGCGGTCCGCGCCCGGGGCCGCGTCCCGGCGGCTCCGCAGGACCCCGGCCGAACCCGGGCATGATGCCCGGCCGCTCCTCAGTTGCGCGGCCCGGCGCTCCGGCCCGCGGCGGTCAGGGAGGCCGAGGCGGACGCCCCGGTTCTGGAGGCCGTGGAGGTACCGGCGGTGGCGGCCCGCGTGGCGGCTTCGGCGGTCCCCGTGGGGGCCGTGGCGGCCGCGGCTCGACGCAGGGCGCCTTCGGGCGCGGCGGCGGTGCTCCCCGCGGACGCAAGTCGCGTCGGGCCAAGCGCCAGGAGTTCGAGCAGCAGAGCGCGCCGACGATCGGCGGCGTCGTCGTCCCCCGCGGTGACGGTTCCACCCCGGTACGCGTGCGCCAGGGCGCCACGCTGACCGACCTGGCCGAGAAGATCAACGCCAACCCGGCGGCGCTGGTGACCGTTCTCTTCCACCTGGGTGAGATGGCCACCGCCACCCAGTCGCTGGACGAGGACACCTTCGCCCTGCTGGGCGCGGAGCTCGGCTACGACGTGCAGATCGTCTCTCCGGAGGACGAGGACCGCGAGCTGCTGGAGTCCTTCGACATTGACCTGGAGGCCGAGGAGGCCGGCGAGGACGACGCCGAGCTGCTGCCGCGTCCGCCGGTGGTAACCGTGATGGGCCACGTCGACCACGGTAAGACCAAGCTGCTGGACGCCATCCGCTCCACCGACGTGGTTGCGGGCGAGGCCGGCGGTATCACCCAGTCGATCGGCGCCTATCAGGTGCGCGTGAACCTAGGCGACGAAACGCGCCCGATTACGTTCATCGACACCCCCGGTCACGAGGCCTTCACCGCCATGCGTGCCCGTGGTGCCGAGGTGACCGATATCGCCATCCTGGTGGTTGCCGCGGACGACGGCGTGATGCCGCAGACCGTTGAGGCGCTCAACCACGCCCAGGCGGCCGGCGTGCCGATCGTGGTCGCCGTGAACAAGATCGACAAGGAGGGCGCCAACCCGGAGAAGATCCGCGGCCAGCTCACCGAGTACGGTCTGGTGCCCGAGGAGTACGGCGGCGAGACGATGTTCGTTGACATCTCCGCCAAGCAGCGCACCAACATCGACGGCCTGCTGGAGGCGGTCCTGCTGACCGCTGATGCGGCGCTGGACCTGCGCGCCAACCCGAGTACGGACGCCCGTGGCGTCACCGTGGAGGCGAAGCTGGACCGTGGTCGCGGCGCCGTCGCCACGGTCCTGGTGGAGCGCGGCACGCTCCACGTCGGGGACCCGATCGTCGCCGGCAGCGCCTACGGGCGCGTGCGTGCCATGTTCGATGAGCACGGCAATGCGCTGGAGGAGGCCGGCCCGGCCCGGCCGGCCCAGGTGCTTGGTCTGACCAGTGTCCCCAGTGCGGGCGACTCCTTCATCGTCGCCCCTGACGACCGCACCGCCAGGCAGATTGCCGACCGGCGCGAGGCCGCGGGGCGGGCTGCGGAGCTGGCCAAGCGCCGTAAGCGCGTGTCTCTTGAGAACCTCTCCGATGTCCTCAAGGAAGGCAAGGTTGACACCCTCAACCTCATCCTCAAGGGTGACAGCTCCGGTGCGGTCGAGGCGCTGGAGGACTCGCTGCTCAAGATCGACGTCGGCGACGAGGTGGCCCTGCGGGTCATCCACCGCGGCGTAGGCGCGGTCACGCAGAGCGACGTCGACTTGGCGACGGTGGACTCCGCCGTGATCATCGGCTTCAACGTACGACCCGCGGTGCGGGTTGCCGAGTTGGCCGATCGCGAGGGCGTGGACATGAAGTTCTACACCGTCATCTACAACGCCATCGAGGACGTCGAGGCAGCCATGAAGGGCATGCTCAAGCCGATCTATGAGGAGGTCGAGCTGGGTACGGCAGAGATCCGGCAGATCTTCCGCTCCTCGAAGTTCGGCTCGATCGCCGGCTCGATCGTCCGCTCGGGCGTCATCAAGCGCGGTGCCAAGGCACGGCTGGTGCGCGATGGCGTCGTGGTGGCCGGAGACCTCACGGTCGAGACACTGCGCCGCGAGAAGGACGATGTCACCGAGGTCCGTGAGGGCTACGAATGCGGTATCAACCTCAGCTTCCGTGACATTGCCGAGGGCGATGTCATCGAAACCTGGGAGATGCGCGAGAAGCCCCGCGACTGACTCGTCATTGCGCGCAGATGCCGGTGGCGCCGTCGCGCACCGAAACCGGCACCTGTGACGCGCCGTGACCGCCAGAACTGACGTCGGCGCCGCTGCTCCCCTCGGGGCGGCAGCGCCGACGTCATTTGGCACCCGGGCGCCGGGGTGGGCCAGAGTGACTGGGCTGTCTATGCGCATGTGTTGGATTCCGGTGTGCTGCGGGGCAAGCATGCGTCCGGGGCCGTATGCGCTGGGGCCGACGGTTCGTACCTTTGCACCGGCGATTCGTACTTTCTTGCGACGGTTCGGCACTCACAGGTACGTACCGTCGCAGGAGAGTACGAATCGTTGACCGGAAGGTACGTATCGTCGCGCGAAGGTACGAACCGCCACACGAGCGCATGACCCGGAGGGCACGATTCGCCGGGGAATGAACGTTGTGAAGTGCTCCGAGGCCTGCGGTGGAGCCTTCGACCTGATCGGTCGGGACCAGGCGCAGTCGGTCCTACGCGAAGCCTCAGTGCTTGGCCGGGCGCGGTCGGCGCGCCAGCTGCCACAGCAGGTCGGTGACGAATACGACCACTGCCACCCACACGAGCGCCGTCGACACCCAGCGTGCCGGCGAGATCTCTTCGCGGAACACGGCCCAGGCAAGCAGGAACTGTATGACCGGGGTGATGTACTGGCTGAGCCCCACGATAGACAGCGGCACCCGGCGCGTGCCCGCGGCGAACAGCAGCAGCGGCGTCGCCGTCACCGGGCCCGCCAGTACCAGTCCCACCGCCAGGCCCGTAGACGCCGTCTCCCCCTGAAGCGCCCCGTGCCCGCCGGCGTAAAGCCAGGCGAAATAGGCCAGCGCTACCGGCGTCATGCAGCCGCTCTCCACCGTGAGTCCGGTGAGCGCATCCACCTGTGCGCCCACGCGCTTCTTCACCAGCCCGTACAGGCCGAATGACAGGGCCAGTGACAGCGAGATCCACGGCAGTGACCCCTGAGCCACCACCAGCACGATGATGGCCACCACCGCAATACCGACGGCGATACCCTGGGCGCGGCGCAGCCGCTCACCCAGGAATATCGCCGCGAGCACCACCGTTACCAGCGGGTTGATGAAGTAGCCCAGGGCCGCGTCCGCGGTGCGGCCGGAGTTGACCGCGTAGACGTACACCAACCAATTCACCGACACCAGCAGACCGCTGACCGCTAGCGTGCCGCAGAGTCGCGGCGTGGTCACGGTTGCGCGCAGCGCGGGCCAGGAGCGGCGCACAGCGGTGAGCCCCAGGCAGGTAACCAGGGTCCATACCAGGCGGTGTCCGATGATCTCCACGCTGCCGGCGGCGTGCAGCAGGTGGAAGTACAGCGGGAACAGGCCCCACAGCAAGTAGCAGGAGAGCACCATGGCCACACCCGGGGCATCACCGGTGCTGGCGGCAGTTCGCGCCGGAGCGGGCGTCGCCGCGCCGACGGCGCGGGACTCGGGGGCGGGGGAGACGGAGTCAGTCACGTGCGGCTTTCATAGTCGGCGGAAGGCAGCGTGCACGCGCACTGATCGCGCGGCAGCGGCACCCGCAGGAGTCGAGTTATCGGCATGAACGTTAGCGCGCAGCGCATCATGAACACGCGTCAGCGGCGGGCACCCGCGCCGGGAGGCCGCCCGGGCCGAACACCGGCGGGCTGCCCGCACTGGTGTAGGCGACACGGGCGCTGGTAAGGGACGCCGCCCTGCCCCTGGCGATTGCGCGGGTGGTGGTGCACAATAATCCGTCCGCCGGTTGCGGCTGCGGTCACCCTCCGCGTGCCGCGCTAGCATCCACTGACACTCATCCACTGACACTCGCAGTACTCGATTCGCAAGGAGCCCCAATGGCCGACGCCGCCCGCGTCCGCAAGGTCGCCGACCACATCCAGGAGACCGTCGCCCGCCTCCTGCAGGGAAGAATCAAGGACCCCCGCATCGGCTTCATCACTATCACGGACGTGCGCGTGACCGGCGACTTGCAGCAGGCAACCGTCTTCTACACCGTCTACGGAACCGATGAGGAGCGCCAGGACACCGCCGCCGCGCTGCGCTCTGCCACCGGCTTGATCCGCTCGGAAGTCGGCCGGGCACTCGGCATCCGGCTAACCCCGTCGATCACCTTCCAGTTGGACTCCCTGCCCACCCAGGCGCAGGCCATTGAGGACGCCCTGGCACAGGCGCGTGCCCGGGACGAGGAGATAGCGCGCACCTATGCTGGGGCCAGCTACGCCGGCGACGCCGACCCCTACCGCCACGACGACGAGGACGAGGACGACTACGAGGCCGTAGACGACGATGACTACGAGCCGTACGAGGCCGACGTCGACGAGGAGGAGACCGGGGCGTGACCACTGGTCAACCCGCCGGACGCCGCATCGACGTTCCCCGCGGCTCCGTCACCTCCCCGGATGGCCTGCTGATTGTGGACAAGCCTGCCGGTGTGACCAGTCACGACGTCGTAGCCATGACCAGACGCATGGCGGCTACCCGCAAGGTAGGCCACGCCGGCACCCTGGACCCCATGGCTACCGGGGTACTGCTGCTCGGCATCGGTCGGGCCACCCGGTTCTTGACCTATCTGGTGGGCGCGGACAAGAACTACTCGGCCACGGCCCGCCTGGGCCAGACCACGCTCACGGAGGATGCCGACGGCGAGGTGACCGCCGCCCCCGGGTGCACGGCTGATGCCGACCTGGCCGCCCGCGTCGATACGGTGCTAACCGGACTCACGGGGGAAGTCATGCAGGTGCCCTCCGCGGTCTCCGCCATCAAGATCGACGGCGTGCGCTCCTACGCGCGCGTGCGCAGCGGTGAGGACGTTGCCCTGCCGGCACGTCCGGTGACTATTCACGCCCTGACACGAGTAGGCGAGATACGCCCCTCCACTGCCGCTGACGGCACCGCCCTGGTTGACCTCGACCTGAGGGTGCACTGCTCCTCGGGCACCTACGTGCGCGCCCTGGCTCGTGACCTCGGTGCCGCCCTGGGCTGCGGGGCCCACCTGACCTCCCTGCGCCGCACCGGGGCAGGCCCCTTCACAGTCGACGATGCCGCCACCATCGCCTCCCTGTCCGCCGTGGTCGCCGCCGGGCAGGCCCTGCCCGTGCTGCCTCTGGCCGCCGTGGCCCGCCGCTGCTTTCCCGCCGTGGACCTGGACGAGGCCGAGGCACGTGCACTGCGCTACGGTCAGCGCCTGCCCGCCGCGGTGCTAGACCGGGCACAGGCCCCGGAGCATCCGGTTATCCCCAAGGCCGCCGCGCCGGGCGTGGCCGCCGGTTTCGACCCTGCGGGCGGGCTCGTGGCACTGTTGACCCACAAGGGAGGGGACACCCGCCCCGTGCTCGTACTGCCGAACTGATTGGGTAGCCCCGAGCCCGCCCGGACACCTTCAAACCAGGAGACACCTTTGAGCCAGACCACGATCGCCCGCATTCCGTGGCAACTCGGCGACGCGGATTGAGGCGGCGCACCGTGAAGATCTGGTACGGCGCCGAGCAGGTGCCCGCAGCCCTGAGGGATCCATCCGGGCCCGGGAGCATCGTCACGGTTGGCGTGTTCGACGGCGTGCACCGCGGTCACCAGGCGATCCTCGCCCGGGTTGTTGAGCGCGCCCACCATGCGGCCACCCCCGACGGACGCCGGCCACGCGCGATCGCACTGACCTTCGACCCGCACCCGGTGGCGGTGCACCGCCCCGAGGCGCGGCTGCCCATGATCACCTCGCTGGCAGACCGGATGGAGTCCCTGGCGGACACCGGTTTGGACGCGGTGCTCGTGGTCCACTACACCCTCGACTTCGCCGACCAGGGGCCGGAGGAGTTCGTGCGCGACTGGCTTGAGGGCGTGCTCGGGGCGCGTGCGATTGTGGTAGGTGACGACGTGCGCTTCGGACGCGGCAATAGCGGCGATGCCGCCACCCTGCGCCGGATCGGGCACGCCGATGGCATTGACGTGGAGATCGTCGCCGACGTCGTCGCCTCCAGCGGCCGCCGCTGGTCCTCCACCTGGGTGCGTGAACTGCTGGAGGACGGCGACATGCGCGGTGCGGCCGAGGTCCTCGGCCACGTCCACCGGCTGCGCGGCACGGTCATCCATGGGCACCGCCGTGGCCGCGAACTCGGCTTCCCCACCGCGAACCTGGACGCCGCCACTGCCGGCGTGGTCCCGCCCGACGGCGTCTATGCGGGCTGGCTGGTGCGCTCCCCACAGGCTGGGGTGGCCGGAGGGCCGGGGGAGGAGCGCCTGCCCGCCGCGATCTCGATCGGGACCAATCCGACCTTCGACGACGTGCCAGACCGCACCGTGGAGGCGCACGTCCTGGGACGCGCGGACCTGAACCTGTATGGGGAGGTCGTGGTGATCGAGCTGGTGGAGCGGCTGCGCCCCATGCTCGCCTTCGACGGCCTGGAGCCGCTGCTGGTGCAGATGCGTCAGGACGTGGTCGACACCGCCGCGGTGCTGAACGTGCCCGTGCCCGAGCCTATCCGCCCTGAGGACGTCACCGCCCGGTGACGTCCTCAGGGCGGGGACACCCGGCTATGTATGCCGTTCCGTGCGGGGGGTCACTGCCGCGGGTGGGCGGAGAAGAACTCCCACATCAGCTGCGAGGCGTTGATCTCCTGAGTGACTGTGCCCAGGGCGGACAGGTCGGCGCTGGTGCCCGGCCAGGTGTGACCGCCGGCATCCACCGTGTACAGCTCCACCTCGGTGCCGCCCTCGCAGGAGCCGTAGCGGGTCAGGGACACGTGGTCGCTCACCTGCTCGGTGGTCGCTTCGGCGCTGCAGCCGTCCAGCTGCGCCCAGGCGCTCACGGCCGCCTCCACGCCGTACCCCCAGCGCGGGTCGTCGTTGCCGTCGTAGGGGTTGACCACGTCGTCGGTGCCGTGGAACGTCAGCACGGATACCGGCTGCGCCGGGGTGCAGGTCGAGGGATCGAGTGAGGCCACGTCACCGGCGGCGGCCCTGCCGGCGCGTAGCCCTGCCACGGGCGCGATCGCTGCGATCAGGTCGGGGCGCTCGCAGGCGAGGGCGCTGGCCATACGACCACCGCCGGAGTACCCGGTGGCGTACACGCGGGTGGGGTCCACACACGCCTGCTCGGTCAGGGTGTCGATGACCGCCGTCAGGAAGGCGATGTCATCCCGGGCATCGTCGGCGGGGTACTCGCCCGCCGTGGTCGGCACTCCGGGCACGTTCCACGCCCAGTTCCCGTCAGGCAGCGGATCGTCGGTGTCCAGGGCGATAGCGGCGGTGGGCTCGGCGACGACGAAGCCCTCCGCGTCGGCGTCGGCTACGGCGTCCAGGCCGCTGATCCCTGCCTGGGCAGTGCCATTGGAATTCGAGCCGTGAAGATCGAGTACCAGCGCCGCCGGCGTGGTGGCATCGGCGCCCTCGGGCACGTGCACCCGCACCGGGTACGTCTCGCCGTCGAAGGCGACCTCGACGGTCTGGGTGCCGGACAGCGTGCGGGCGCACACCGGGACCGCGGAGTTGGTTGAGCTCGGCGCGGACTGCCGGGAACCGCATCCGGTGATGGTGAAGGATGCGAGCGCCGTGAGCCCGGCGGTCAGCAGGCAGGCGAGGGTGAGTAGCCGCTTACGCGGGGACGCTGATGCAGGGGGCTCAGGGCGGGACATTGGGACTCCTTGGTGAAGACCGATTGGGGAAGCCGGAGGGCGGATGGACACTGGAAGGGAAGCCGGAGGCGATAGGTGGTGCGAGTGAGCTGAGTAACAGCAGCGTAGCAGCCGCGCGCCGCCGACGGGCTGAAACATGTGCCCGATGCCACCGGCCACGGGAGAACCCGGGCCATATCGGCTGATAGTGTTGCCCAGCCGTCGATCGGCCGCGGATGTGTCAAGCCCGGGAGAACCAGCCCCGGCGCTCCGCGCAACGAGAATCAGGAGTCATCGTGTCGATTTCCCCGAGCGCAAGCAGGAGCTCATTGCCGAGTACGCCACCCACGAGGGCGACACCGGCTCCCCGGAGGTCCAGGTCGCCATTCTGTCCGAGCGGATCTCCAACCTGACCGAGCACTTCAAGTCCCACGCGCACGACCACCACTCGCGCCGCGGCCTGTACCTGCTGATCGGTAAGCGCCGCCGCCTGCTGGACTACCTCGAGCGTGAGGACATCACGCGCTACCGCAAGCTGATCGCCCGCCTCGGCATCCGCCGCTGAGCGACAGCGCCAGTTGCGCGTAAGTCCGGGCCCCGGCCTCCAGAATTGGAGGCCGGGCCCTGCACGTGGTGGTTGTCTGGCCATACGTTGCCGGATCCCGGGCGAATTGATCCCGCACCTAGCACCCGCGGTGCCCACTACGGTGGGGCGGGGAACTGTGGGTGCGTACCTTCACCTGACAGTTCGTACTTCCAGGCCGACGGCTCGCACATTTTCCCGACGGTTCGGCACTACCCACTGCCGCGGGGCGCGCCGACGTCCACCAGGCGGCATCGGCGCGCCGGGGCAGATCACAGCAGCGAGCGGTACAGCGCCTCAATGTCCTCCCGGGTGGCCGGGCGGGGGTTGCCCGGCGTGCACACGTCGGCGAAGGCGTCCTCGGTCAGTGCGGCGATCCCGGACTCATCCACGCCCACCTCGCTGATGCGCGTGGGGTTGCCCAGGTCGCGGGTCAGCTGGGCGACGGCGTCGACGGCGGCCTGGCGCGCCTGGTCCAGCGGCATGGCCTGGGCGTCGGCCACCCCGAAGGCCTCGGCGATGTCGCGGTACTTCTCACCGGTGTACTCGGCATTGAAGGCCATGATCGGAGCCAGCAGGATGCCGTTGGCCACCCCGTGCGGGGCGTTGTAGCGCCCGCCCAGCGGGTGCGCCATGCCGTGCACCAGGCCCAGGCCCACGTTGGAGTAGGCCATGCCGTTGATGTAGGCGGCCAGTCCCATCTGCTCCACGGCGTCGGCGTCGCCCTCGGCCGCCTTACGCAGGTTCTTGGCGATCATCTGGATGGAGCGCAGGCACAGGGCGTCGGACAGCTCCCAGGCGCCGGGGGTGATGTACCCCTCGATGGCGTGGGTGAGCGCGTCCAGGCCGGTGGCGACCTTCAGCCCCCGCGGCATGCCGTCCATCAGGTCGGGGTCCACCACGGCGATCACCGGGATGTCGTGCGGGTCCACGCACACGAACTTGCGCTGGTTGGCGGTGTCGGTGATGACGTAGTTGATGGTGGTCTCCGAGGCGGTGCCCGCGGTGGTGGGCACGCCGATGATGGGGGTGCCCGGGTTCTTCGTGGGGAGGCCCCCTCCAGGCTGAGCACGTCCTCGAACTCGGGGTTGGTGGCGATCACCGAGATCGCCTTGCAGGTGTCCTGCGGGCTGCCGCCACCCAGGCCGATGAGGATGTCGGCGCCCGAGTTGCGGAAGGCGGCCAGGCCGGCCTGCACCTTCTCTACCGGCGGGTTGGGTACGACGTCGGAGAAGATCTCCCAGGCGATGCCGGCGCTGTCGAGCAGGTCGGTGATGCGTGCGGCGGTGCCGTTGTCCGCCAGGACCGGGTCGGTGACGATGAACGCCTTGCTCAGGCCGCGGGCCGTGATCTCGGTGGGGATGTTGGCGATGGCGCCGCGTCCGAAGTAGCCGGTCTGGTTGAAGATCATGCGGTAGGTCATTGAGTGCGCTCCCTTGGTGCAGCTTGGCATGGCGAGTTCTGTGGGTGGTCCGCCGTGGGCCAACCCCGTGCTTGAAACGATTTCATGAGGTTGTTCTCATGCGGAAGGCCCGAAGGTCCCGAGCCGGTGGGCGCGTCCTATTTCACGTCTCCCGGTCGTTCCGTGACCCCCGCGCTCGCGGGCGCCACGGTAGGATCAAGCCGTTCATCCTCAAGCTAGTGGCAGTGGCAGTGCGTTTCCCGGGTGCCGACAGGTGCCCTGCTGAACACGCCCTCCCGGATCGGCTCCGGGAACAGCCCGCGCTACCGGATGCGGACGCGCCTGCAGCGGCGTCGTCGGCCCGGGATGGCAGCTACAGGGGAGTGGACCCGGTGGCCGGGACAGACCCGGTAACCGGACGGCACGGCCCGTCGGTTTTCGGTGGTGGCCTCCGGACCAGCGCGTGCGCAGCTCCGTGGGCCTCGATCGAAGGCCACGGCCGGCCTGACGATCGACATAGAAAGAGACACGCTAAATATGTTCCTTGACGACCCCGAGGTCACGGCCGCCGAGGCCGTGATCGACAACGGCCCCTTCGGCAAGCGCGTGGTCCGCTTCGAGACCGGGCGCCTGGCCAAGCAGGCCGCCGGCAGCGCCATGGCCTACCTGGACGGGGAGACCACCGTCCTGTCGGCCACCACCGTCGGCAAGCACCCCAAGGATCAGTTCGACTTCTTCCCGCTCACTGTTGACGTGGAGGAGCGCCAGTACGCCGCCGGCCGCATCCCCGGCTCCTTCTTCCGCCGGGAGGGCCGCGCCGGCACCTCCGCCATCCTCGCCTGCCGCCTGATCGACCGCCCGCTGCGCCCCTCCTTCGTCAAGGGCCTGCGCAACGAGGTGCAGGTGGTTGAGACCGTCCTGTCCATCCACCCCGACGACGCCTACGACGTCCTGGCCATCAACGCGGCCTCCATGTCCACCCAGATCGCGGGCCTGCCCTTCGCCGGCCCCGTCGCCGGCACCCGCCTGGCCCTTATCGACGGGCACTGGGTGGCCTTCCCCCGCTACTCCGAGCTCGAGCGCGCCACCTTCAACATGGTGGTGGCCGGACGCGTGCTGGAGGACGGCGATGTCGCCATCATGATGGTCGAGGCCGGCGCCACCGAGAACGCCTGGGACCTAATCGCCGCCGGCGCCACCGCCCCCACCGAAGCCGTCGTCGCCGAGGCCCTGGAGGCCGCCAAGCCGCACATCAAGGTTCTGTGCGAGGCGCAGCTGGAGGTCGCCAAGCACGCCTCCAAGCCCACCGCCGACTTCCCGCTCTACCTGGACTACACCGACGAGCAGTACGACGCCGTCGAGAAGGCCGCCGAGGCCCACGACCTGGCCGCCGCCATCGCCACCGAGGGCAAGCAGGCCCGCGACGAGGCCACCGACGCCGTGCGCGACGCGGTGCTCGCCGACCTGGCCGAGGCCTACCCGGCCGAGGAGGACGCCAAGGCCCTCAAGGCGGCCTTCCGCTCCGTGACCAAGAAGCTCGTGCGTCACCGCACCCTCACCGAGGGCGTGCGCATGGACGGCCGCGGCCTGAAGGACATCCGCACCCTGGCCGCCGAGGTCGAGGTGCTGCCCCGCGTGCACGGCTCGGCCATCTTCGAGCGCGGCGAAACCCAGATCATGGGCGTTACTACCCTGAACATGCTGCGCATGGAGCAGCAGGTTGATGATCTTTCGCCGATCAAGCACAAGCGCTACATGCACCAGTACGTCTTCCCGCCCTTCTCCACCGGTGAGACCGGCCGCGTCGGCGCCCCCAAGCGCCGCGAGATCGGCCACGGCGCCCTGGCCGAGCGCGCCCTGGTGCCGGTGCTGCCCAGCCGCGACGAGTTCCCCTACGCCATCCGCCAGGTCTCCGAGGCGCTCGGCTCCAACGGGTCGACCTCCATGGGCTCGGTGTGCGCCTCCACCCTGTCGCTGCTCAACGCCGGCGTGCCGCTGCGCGCCCCGGTGGCCGGCATCGCCATGGGCCTGATGCACGAGGAGATCGACGGCGAGACCAAGTGGGCCACGCTCACCGACATCCTCGGCAGCGAGGACGCCTTCGGCGACATGGACTTCAAGGTCGCCGGTACCCGTGACTTCATCACCGCCCTGCAGCTGGACACCAAGCTGGACGGTCTGCCCTCAGACGTGCTGGCCGGCGCCCTCGCCCAGGCCCGCGACGCCCGCCTGTTCATCCTGGACGTGCTCGCCCAGGCGATCGACTCTCCCGACGAGATGGCCCCGACCGCCCCGCGCGTGCTGAGCGTGCACATCCCCGTGGACAAGATCGGTGAGGTCATCGGCCCCAAGGGCAAGATGATCAACCAGATCCAGGAGGACACCGGCGCCGAGCTGACGGTCGAGGACGACGGCACGGTCTACATCGGTGCCTCCGACGGCCCGTCGGCCGAGGCAGCCCGTGACGCCGTCAACGCCATCGCCAACCCGCAGATGCCGGAGATCGGCGAGCGCTTCGTCGGCACCGTGGTCAAGACCACCACCTTCGGCGCCTTCGTGTCGCTGACCCCCGGCAAGGACGGCCTGCTGCACGTCTCCCAGATCCGCCGGCTGGTCGGCGGTAAGCGCGTGGAGAACGTGGAGGACGTGCTGGGTGTGGGCGACAAGGTCGAGGTCGAGCTGGCCGAGATCGACCAGCGCGGCAAGCTCAGCCTGCACGCCGTCCTCAACGAGGAGCAGCAGGCCGCCGAGGACGAGGCGAGGGCGCACCGCGCCGAGCGCGGTGAGGGTGACGGTGAGCGCCGCCCGCGCCGCCGCCGTGAGCGCACCGACGAGGACGGCGAGCGCCGTGAGCGTCGCCCGCGCCGCCGCCGCATGCGCACCGTGGAGTCCTCCGAGGAGGAGTGACCAATCCGGTTGACCCGGTAACAACCGAGGGCCGGGCTCCGCGCGATCACGACGATCAACCGGAGCCCGGCCCTCTCCTCTCACCGAGACCGGCACTCGTAACACGCCGAGACCGGCACTCGTAACGCGTCGAAACCGGTGGAAATGACGCATCGAGGCCAGTCGTTTAGGCTCGTGCGGTGACCACTCCCGCCCCGACCGGCCCCGAAACCAGCTTCGGCGAAGCCGCACTCGACCGCGCACCCGCCGGCGCCCCCGGCACCGAACTCCGCCTCGTCGACGACGGCGCCACCATCCGTCGCTCCATCCTCCCCGGAGGCGTGCGCGTGATCACCGAGCACGTTCCGGCGCTGCGCTCGGCCTCGCTGGGCATGTGGTTCGGCGTCGGCAGCCGCGATGAGTGCACCGGTCAGGAGGGATCCACCCACTTCCTGGAGCACCTGCTGTTCAAGGGCACCGCAACGCGCAGCGCCCACGACATCGCCGAGGCCTTCGACATGATCGGCGGCGAGTCCAACGCCGCCACCGCCAAGGAGCACACCTCCTACTACGCCCGCGTCCTGGGACCGGACGACCTGACCGCCCTGGACGTGCTCGCCGACATGGTCACCTCCTCTCGCCTGGACCCGGGAGAGGTGGAGACCGAGCGGGGTGTGATCGTCTCTGAGCTGGCCGACGCCGCCGACGACCCCGCCGAGATCGCCCAGGAGGCCTTCGCTCGCGCCACCTTCGGTGATGACACCCCGCTGGGGCGCCCCATCGGCGGCACCTACGCGACCGTGTCGGCGGTGCCCCGCGACGCCGTCTGGGAGCACTACCAGCGCACCTACGCCTCCGACACGCTCGTGGTCGCCGCCGCCGGCGCCGTAGACCACGACGAGATTTGCGAGCGGGTCGCGGCCGACCTGGCCGCCGCCGGCTGGGACACCACCGGCGTCGTCGCCCCGCGCCCGCGCCGCTTCGAAACGGAACCCGCGGCAGAGCTGACGGTTCACGACATCACGTTGGAGCGCGACGCCGAGCAGTCCCACGTATACCTTGCCTGCCAGGGCATTCCGGCGCTGGACGAGCGCCGCTGGACCATGAGTGTGCTCACCACCATCCTCGGCGGCGGCATGTCCTCGCGCCTGTTCCAGGAGATCCGCGAGAAGCGCGGCCTGGCGTACTCCACCTACGCATTCGACACGCCCTACGCGGGAGCCGGCGCCTTCGGTCTATACGCCGGCTGCGCCCCGGGCGACGTCGATGAGGTGCTGACCGTCATGGCCGGCGAGTTCGAGTCGCTGGCCGCCGACGGCGTAACCGAGCGCGAGCTGGAGCGCGCCCGCGGGCAGATCCGTGGCTCCATGGTGCTCGGGGGAGAGGACTCTCTGGCCCGCATGGGGCGGCTGGGCCGCGCCGAGGTCGTCACCGGCCGCCTGCGCTCCATGGAGGAGAACCTGCGGCGCCTGGACGCGGTCACGGCCGACGACGTGCGCGCACTGGCCGCCCAGCTCGCCGCCCAGGAGCGCTGCCGCGTAGTGGTCGGACCGGGTGCCTGAAACAGATTCAGCCGACGCCCTCACCTCAACCGTGATCGCGGCGAGTGAGGATACGGCGAGCATCTGGTTTTAACCTTGCGGCTGCCTCATCCGAAACCGATGGGGCCGAAGCACGGCGAATACGAAGCAGAGGACCGCGCCGATGACCCACGCTCCTAACGCACCCGCGGGATGAGTGAGGGCAATCGTGGCCATGACCCCGAGCGCCACGGCGGCGATTATCCGCAGCATCCGAAGGTCCGTGACGGCTGCCAGTACCGTGCATGTCGCGGAGACTGCGACGGCGATCGCGAGTGCTCGCTGCGGGGTCTCCCAGTTCAGGTGGATGAGAACTGCACACACGGCGGCGACGGCGGCGAAAGACAGCGATGACACGGCGCTCGGCCTGCGTGCGATCTGCCGACCCGTGCGCGACCGATCCTGGAATGCGCTGGATGACGAGTCATGGCCGAGCTGCGACATGGAGGCTTCCTTGAATATGAGGGGTGGCACAAACGCTAAGGGTAGGTCTCGCAGTGTGGTGGCAATTCCCGCGAGGGGTTCCCTCTGGTAGGGGGCATCGTGGGAGCCCAGATTCTCGACCAAGACTCACTAGGAAGGTTCACCCAGGATGCCCAACAAGCAAGTCTGCCGTGTCCATGCTGATCGCGGAAGTGCTGGCCGACCCTGACCTGGCTCAGGATGATGTGTTCCGTCGGTTGCTTCAGGCCGGGTTGCAGGACTTTGTGGACGCCCAGGGTGTCGGCAAAGCCGGTCGCCGGTTATCTGTGCCACACATCGCGATTCTACGTTGAGGAGCGCTGATGCCGTTTATGAGCTCGCGGGTGGTAAACTTACGAGGGTGTGCTTGTGTTGATGGCTCAGCCGTCGATGCCACGAGGAGGTGAGGGCGCGCAATGATCTCGCTGAGTGAGGTGAGTAAGGATTACGGCGGTGTACGTGGGCTGTCTTCTGCCTCTTTTGAGGTGCCTAACGGACTCGTCGCGTGCCTAGTCGGCGCGAACGGTGCTGGCAAGACGACGGCGCTGAAGGCGATCGGCGGGCTTGTGCGTCCTGATGGAGGCGAGGTCCGGGTTGACGGCGCCGCACCGGGGAGGTCGCCATACCCGCTGGGACGCCTGGGGCTGGTTCTGGGAGCAGACCACTGGGTGGGCTCCCGAACAGGGTTCCAGTGCCTCATGGGTATTGCCCGCACCAGCGGCATTCCGGAGGTCCGCGTGCGCCAGTGCCTGGAAGAGACAGGCATAGCGGCGGTAGGGGACCGCAAGGTCAGGACTTTTTCTCTGGGGATGCGCCAGCGCCTGTCGTTGGCGGCGGCGATGCTGGGCCAGCCGCAGAACGTGGTCCTGGACGAGCCCTTCAACGGTCTTGACCCTGAGGGGGTTCGGTGGCTGCGCTCCCTGCTGCGAAGGCTGGCCGATGAGGGCAGGGCTGTACTGGTCTCCTCCCACCTGCTCGGAGAGGTCGAGGACATTGCGGATCGCGTCGTCGTTCTCAAGGAGGGCAGGGTGCTGGCCCAGGCTCCCGTTGACCAGGTGCGGCGCCCCGGCGGAGTCATCGTTCGCGCCGATGATCCCGCCCAGGTTGTCGCCCTGGCACACTCGCGGAACTGGCAGGTGGAAGCCGCGGAACGACCAGGTGACAGCGAGGGTGGGGTACTCATAGACGCGGGTATCGAGGAGGTGCAGAGGGCCTTCTTCGACGAGGGGGTCCTCTTCACTGAGATGCGCGAAGCGAAACGATCCCTTGAGGGCTGGTTCTTTCACGTGCTGGAAGGAGAGCAGGAACCATGACCGGTGATCGCGCTGCACAGCAGGAGGTGACCTGGCGCCGGGTCCTGGTCAGCGAGTTCGGCAAGGCGGCGAGGACGCGTTCGGTGCAGGTCCTGATCGCCCTCGAGCTCTGCCTTGTCGTCTTCTTCTCCGCCGTGGTCGGAGTCCCTGGGGTTCAGGCCGCGTCACTGCCAGCCGGACTGGCGGGTGCGGTGACCGCTGGTGCTGAGTACTCCTCCGGTGCCATTATGTCCACAGTGGTGGCGGTAGGCAGGCGTTCCAGGCTGTTCTGGGCGCAGCTGGTCAGCGCCGCGGTGGTTACGGCCCTTCCCGCGCTGGCGCTCATGCTGGGGCTCGTTCTGACGACCAGGCCCTACGTGGACTACCGCGGTGTTCCGTTCGACCTGGCTGCTTGTCTGGAAACCGTGGTTCGCGCGGCGCTGGTGCTGGCCTTAGTCGCGGCTGCAGGTGCCCTGGTGGCGATGGGGACGCGCTCGGTAGCTACTGCTGTTATGACTCTGGCACTGGGTGTGGGGGCGGCCCAGATACTGGCCATGCTGGTTCCGGCACTGCTAACGCTGGGTTCCTGGACGGTCCTGCTTCCCGACTGGGTGCACGTGGTAATGCCCAACGCGGTCATTGCCAGGCTGCAGGGTGTAGCCGCGTTGCCTGCCTCCTCGTGGCTGGAGCAGCCAGTGGCCACGATGCTGCTGGCCGTGGCCTGGTGTCTGCCCCTGTTCCTGTGGGGACACCGCAGACTGACCAGAGGCGACTTCTAGATGTGGCCGCCTCGCGGCGACAGGCTGCTAGGGTGCCCGCATGAGTATTGCTGTTGCCGTAGTCGGCGCCGCGGGGCGCATGGGGTCCACCGTCTGCCAGGCCGTCGAGGACGCCGACGGGCTCGCGCTCGTCGCCCGCCTCGACATCGGCGATGAGCTCACCGCCGCGAACCTGGCCGGCGCCCAGGTGGCCGTCGACTTCACCCATCCGGCCGTCACTGAGGACAACGTCCACGCCCTCATCGACGCCGGCGTGGACGTGGTGGTGGGCACCACCGGCTGGACGGACGAGGCCTACGGGCGCGTGCGCGAGCACCTGGCCCGCCCGGAGGCGGCCGGCCGCAGCGTCATCATCGCCCCGAACTTCGCCCTGTCGGCGGTGCTGACCATGTCCTTCGCCGCGAAGGCCGCCCGCTACTTCGAGTCCGCCGAGGTCATCGAACTGCACCACCCCAACAAGGTCGACGCTCCCTCCGGCACCGCCATCGCCACCGCCCGCGGTATCGCCGCCGCCCGCGCCGAGGCGGGACGGGGGCCGGTTCCCGACGCCACCGAAACCGACCCGGACGGCGCCCGCGGCGCAGTGGTCGACGGCGTGCACGTACACGCCGTGCGCCTGCGCGGACTCACCGCCCACGAGGAGGTCGTGCTTGGCAACCCCGGCGAGCAGCTGACCATCCGCACCGACTCCTTCGACCGCGCCAGCTTCATGCCGGGCGTGGTGCTCGCCGTGCGCGAGGTGGGCGCACGCGAGGGCCTGACCATCGGCCTGGACCAGCTGCTGGACCTCTGACGACGCCCGGGCCTGCCCGGGCGGCCACGCGTCGACTCGGGGCAATTGCGCGCACCAACGACGACGCGTGCCGGGTTGGCCCGGTCGTCCGACGCGGTTACAGCACGGCCGCCCAGCAGTCCTCGATGACGCCCTGCCCGACCGGCAGCCGACGGAACGACTCGGTGCGCTTCAGGCCGGCGCCGCGCAGGAACCCGGCCAGGGACTCATCCCCGCGCACCGCCCACACCAGCAGCACGTCGGCCCCCTGGGCACGCGCCTGCTCCGAGGCGGCGGCCAACAGCCGGGAACCGTGCCCGCGGCGCTGCCGCTCCGGGGCCACACCGAGCGCGGTGATCTCCATGCCCCGCCCGCTCGCGGCGTCCGCGTCTGCCGCCGCATCGTCGTCGGCTTGGCTCGTCTCGCCCGCGGCATTCGTCGTAGCCGCGCCGTCGGGGGAGGGGGCAACGCCGATGAGGCCCACGACCTCGCCGCCCTCACCCACGGCCACGAGCACGCGGTGCGCTGGTGACGGCGGGCTAACCACGGCCTGCTCCCAGCCGGCCGCGATTACCGGCGCCGCCACCATCGCCTCCACTCCCGCCGGCAGCGGCACCTCATGAGCGGCGACGTGGGCGGCGCGCAGGGAGGCCAGCATGGCGGCGGCGTGCACCCGCCCGATCGCGTCCAGGTCCGCGGCGGTGGCCTCACGCACGAAGTCCCCGGGGGTGGGTGTCTGCGAAGCGGGCGGCGTACCGTGGGCATCGTCGCTGTGGCGGAGGAAGTCGTTCATGCGACCGAGCCTATGCGTCCCCACGACTTCACCGTGCGTGCCTCGCCCGGGTCCGGACGTCCTCAATCGGCCGCTGCCCGCAAATGGCGTGCCCACCCTGTGATCGCCCGCCACATGCGTGCGGCAATGCCGTTACGCTGCTCACTATGAGCACTCTCCCCAGCCGCTCCTTCGGCTCCGTCGGCGTAGCCATGGTCACCCCCTTCACCCCGGAGGGGGAGATCGACGTCGAGGCCGCCCAGAAGCTGGCCGTCTCCCTGGTCGACGACGGCGCCGACATGATCCTGCTGGCCGGCACCACGGGCGAGGCCCCCACCACCCACCTGCCGGAGAAGCAGACCCTGCTGCGTGAGGTGAAGGACGCACTCGCCGGGCGGGCCATGCTCGTGGCCGGGGCCGGCTCCAACGACACCGCGCATGCGGTACGCATCGGGGTGGGCTCCCAGGAGGCCGGCGCTCAGGGCCTGCTCATCAACGCCCCCTACTACAACCGCCCCAGCCAGGAGGGCGTCTACCAGCACATCATGGCGGTGGTTGAGGCCACCGACCTGCCGGTCATGGTCTACGACATCCCCGGTCGTACCGGCGTGAAGATCACCGACGACACCCTTGCCCGCCTGGCCGCGCACGAGCGGGTGCTGGCGGTCAAGGACGCCACCGGCGACGTCGAGCAGGGCTTCGAGCGCATGGAAGCCACCGGCCTGGAGTACTACTCCGGCGACGACGGGCTGAACTTCGCCTGGCTCACCCACGGCGCCAGCGGCGTCGTCTCCGTGGTCGCCCACGCCGACGCCCACTCCTGGCGGGAGATGATCCGCGAGGTCGACGCCGGCGACCTGCCCGGTGCCCGCGCCGTCGCCCAGCGCATGCGTCCGGTGGTGCGGGCCATTATGGGCGGCGGTCAGGGCGCGGTGATGGCCAAGGAGGCGCTGGCCCTGCAGGGCCGTATCCCCAGCGCCACCGTGCGCCTGCCCCTGGTGCGCGCCACCGCCGCCGAGGTCGCCGCCCTGCGTGACAGCCTCGCCGCCGCCGGGCTGCTATGAACTCGCCGACTCGGGCGCTGTCGGCCCCGCACGCCGCGCTCAGGCGGCGCTGGCGCGGCCGATGACCTGCTCGCGCACCACGCGGCGCAGGATCTTGCCGATCTGGGAGCGGGGCATCTCCTCGATGATCTCCAGGTGACGCGGCAGGGCGTAGTGGGGGAGCACCCGCTCGGCGTGTGCGCGTACCGCCTCCAGGGTGATCGCGTGCTCCGGCGTACCCAGCTCCAGGACGACCGCGGCGCACACCAGCTCCCCATTCGCCCCGCCCGGCAGCCCGACGACGGCGACGTCCGCCACGCCCGCCATGGTGAGGATCGCCGCCTCCACCTGGGAGGGGTAGACGTTGAAGCCGCCGGTGAGGATCAGCTCGCGCCGTCGGTCGGCCATCCACAAGAAGGAGTCCTCCCGGCGCACCATGTCCCCGGTGCGCAGCCAGCCGCCGGGCAGCATGGCGGCCGCCGTCGCCTCCGGGTCGTCCCAGTAGCCGGCGAAGACCTGCGGCCCGCGCACCAGCAGTTCGCCCGGCTCGCCGTCGGGCACCTCCCGCTCGGGGTCCGGGGCGTCCGGGTCAACCACCCGCACGTCAGTGGAGGCGAAGGGCAGGCCCAGCGCCCCCAGGCGGCGGCTGGGCCCCATGGGCGTGCCCGAGACGATCGGACTGGTCTCGGTCATGCCGTAGCCCTCCACGAAGTAGCCGCCGGTGGCGGCCTCCCACTCCGCGCCCACGGCCGGTGGCATCGGGGCCGCCCCGCACACGCCGTAGCGCAGGGTCTTCAGGGACACGCCCTTCCTCTGGGCGCCGCGCAGAATCCGTTCGAACATCACCGGTACCCCCACGAAGAACGTGAAGGGGCGGCGCTGGTGGGCCTCCAGCACCTGGCTGACCGAGAACTTCGGCAGCATCACCTGCGTGGCCGCCTTCTGCACCGCGCAGAACACGTTGAAGGTCAGCCCGAAGGCGTGGAAGAAGGGCAACAGCGCCAGGAAGGTCTCCCCGCCCTCATGCAGCATCGGCACCCAGGCGATCGCCTGGTTCGCGTTGGTACGCAGATTCTTGTGCGTGAGCATGGCCGCCTTGGGCATGCCGGTGGTGCCGCCCGTGTGCAGCAGCACCGCCAGGTCATCCCCGCCCGGATGCGGCCAGGAGGCCTCCAGCCGCTCGGCTCGCGCCACCTCCCGGTCCCAGGAGCGCACGCCCGCGGGTAGCGATTCGGCCCGCATGGAGGCGCGGGTGCGACGCGCCTTGGCCACGGGCAGGCGCAGGGCGGCGCGCAACCGGGCCGGCATGGCGGAGGATAGGTCCACGCTGAACACCGTGCGCCCGTCCAGCGGGTCGGCCTCCTCATCCGTGCCGCCGGCTCTCGACGCCGGATTCAGCACCAGCTCAACGCCCTTCTCCCAGGCGATCACCACCCGCGCGCCGTGGTGGGCGAGCTGGGCGCGGATCTCCTGCGCGGGGGCGAGCGGGTTGTGCTCGGCGACGATCGCCCCTAGGCGCAGCGCCCCGTAGATCGCCACCACGTGCTGCGGACAGTTCGGCATGAGCAGAGCAACCCGGTCCCCGGCCCGGACGCCCGCCCGCCGCAGCAGGCCCGCGGCGCGCTCGGAGGCCTCCAGCAGCTCACGGTAGGTCAGGGTCGCCCCCATGAAGTCCAGTGCGACCCGGTCCCCGTAGAACTCGGCCGCGGTGCACAGCAGCTCTCCCAGGGGTCCCTCCGGGACGTCAATGACGGCTGGGATATTCGGCTGATAGTGGGGGCGCCGGTACCGATCGGCGTCCTCCTCACCGCTCACCGGGCCTGCTCCCCGGCGCCGGCGGCCTGCCCGGGCTCACCGCGGCCGACCTCACCCAGGCGCTCCACCAGGGCGGTGGCGGCGGACTGGGAGGCGGCGGCCGCCGTCGCCGCCGCGCCCGCGGCTGCCTCCCGGGCCGCCAGCAGCTCCTCGCGCACCACCCGGCGCAGCACCTTGCCGATCTGGGAGCGCGGCATCTCCGTCAGGATCGCCACCTGCCGGGGCAACGCGTAGTGGGACAGGGTCTTCTCCGCCCAGGCGCGCACCTGGTCGAGCGTGACCGTCTGCCCATCCTTGGGCAGAATGGCGGCCACCACGGACTCGTTACCGGCCTCCGCCGGCAGCCCGACGACGGCGACCTCCTCCACCTGCGGCATGGAGCGCACCGCCGCCTCCACCTCGCTGGGGTAGATGTTGAAACCGCCGGAGATGATCAGTTCCTTGCGTCGGTCGGCCATCACGTAGAAGCCGTCCTCCTCCTGGCGCACCAGATCCCCGGTGCGCAGCCAACCGCCCGGCAGCATGACGGCGTCCGTCTCCTCCGGGTTCTCCCAATAGCCGGCGAACACCTGCGGGCCGTGCACCACCAGCTCGCCGACCTGGCCCGGCTCCACCTCCACCTCGGGGTGGTCGGGGTCGACCACCCGCACGTCGGTGGACGGGTAGGGCACGCCCAGCGCACCTGGGCGCCGCTCGGGGGAGATCGGGTTGCCCAGGATGATGGGTGCCGTCTCCGTCATGCCGTAGCCCTCAATGATGGCACCGCCGGTGGCCTCCTCCCAGGCGTCGGCCACCGCCTTGGGGGTGGGTGCCGCTCCGCAGACGGCGATCTTGCAGCTGGACAGGTCCGCGCCGACCTCCTGCGCGCGGGTGACGATCCGGTCGAACATGACCGGCACCCCCGGGAAGAAGGTGGCGGGGCGCCGCTTCCAGGCGGCCAGCACCATGTCGGCCCCGAACTTGGGCAGCACCACCTGTGTGGCGGCCAGCCCGACGGCGCACAGCAGCGACAGGCTCAAGCCGAAGGCGTGGAAGAAGGGCAGCACCGCGTAGAAGGTCTCCTGGCCGACCTCGCAGGTCTGGGAGGCCCACGCCAGACTCATCTCCGCGTTGGCGCGGGCGTTGGCATGAGTCAACTGGACCGCCTTCGGGGTGCCGGTGGTGCCGCCGGTGTACAGCAGCACGGCCACGTCGCCCACGCCCGGTAGCGGGTGGCCCGAGGGCAGCGGCGGGGTAGTGGCGACCAGGTCGTCCCAGGAGGTCACCCCGGCCGGCACCTTGCCGCGCAGCTCGCTGCGCTGGGAGCGGGCGGCCGCCACCGGAAGCCTCAGGGCCAGCCGGCTCGTCCACGGCAGCCCGCGGGACAGGTCCATGGACAGCACCCGCGCCCCGCCCATGCCTGCCGCGTCCAGGGAGCCGACGGCCTGCACCATCCGCGCCAGTGACTTCTCCCAGGCGATGATCACCCGGCCGTGGTGCATCTGGATCTGCTCGCGGATCTGCGCGGCGGGGGCCAGCGGATTGTGCTCGGCCACGATCGCCCCGAGCCGCCAGGCGGCGTAGGCGATCACGACGTGCTGGGGGCAGTTGGGCAGGATCACGCCGACGACGTCGCCCCGGCCCACGCCCAGGCGGCGCAGCGCCTCCGCTGCCCTTGCCACCTGGTCGCTCAGCTGCCGGTAGGTGGTCGCCTGCCCCATGAAGTCCAGGGCGACCCGGTCCGGGAAGCGGCGGGTAGCGTCGTCGAGCATGCGGGACAGCGGCTCGGTTACCGGCGCAATCACGCTGGGGATGCCGGGGGCGTAATGGGGGCGCTGGTAATCGGTGGAGTCACCCCGGGTGCGGGACTGGCGGTCGGCGTCAGTGGCCTGGTTGAAACTGCTCATCGTTGCCTTTCCCGAGTATTCCGCCGGAGCCTGACGGGCGACCGGGCGAGGATCGTAGCCTACGCAACCGTAACCTACGGTCGCGTAGGAGCGTGCGTGCGTGACGCGCATGCGACCTGTGGTCTGCCGCTCACCTCGGGTCCGATCGGCGGCAGGCTAGAGGATCCCCCTGGGTACTGCCCGTGAGCCGGTTACAGGCCGGCCGGCAGCGGCAGCCGGGACACCGGCCGGCAGCGGCAGCCGGGACACCACCCGCAGACGGCGCGTCGGCCGCGTCATCGCCACGTACAGGTCGCCGGGGCTGACCTCCCCGATGGCTGCAGGGTCAACCAGAACCACGACGTCGAACTCCAGCCCCTTGGACAGGTGCGGGTCCATGACCGCCAAGCGGCTGCGCAGGATGTCGCCGTCCGGCGCCTGC